>DASZLS010000091.1:0-16099 GCA_035552255.1 Acidimicrobiales bacterium
CTTTCAGCGATCTGTAACACGTGACAAATTCGCCACCTTGAGGTGATTACTCGCCGATGAGTTCTCGAACCATCGGGGCCACCTTCGAGCCGTAGAGCTCGATGCAGCGAACGAGGTTCTCGTGCGGCAAGCGACCGTCGCTGTACTTCATGTCGAATCGAGCCACCCCGAGCGCGCTGACCGTACGCGCGATCTTGCGTGCGACCGTTTCGGGTGAACCGATATAGAGCGAGCCGTGCTCGCTCGCTTCGCGGTCGTAGCTCTCGCGCGTCATTGGTCCCCAGCCGCGCTCGGCGCCGATGCGATCGCGCGTCATCTTCATGTGCGGCCAAAACTCCTCGATCGCCTCTTTGTCGGTCTCGGCGACGTAACCCGGAGAGTGCACAGCAACGGGGAGCTGCTGCGCTCCCGCTGCGTCGAGCGACTGACGATAGAAATCGACAAGCGGCTTGAAGCGGAGTGGATTGCCGCCGATGATGGCAAGTGTGAGGGGCAACTGGTAGCGCGCCGCTCGTGCCACGGACTCGGGACTGCCACCCACGCCCACCCAGGCGGTGAGGGGCGTCTCGAGCTCGGGATACACGTGTTGATCGGAGAGTCCCGAGCGAGTGGTGCCACGCCAAGAGACCGGTCCGCCCTTCAACAGCTCCACGAACAGCGCCAGCTTCTCTTCGAAGAGCAGCTCGTACTGACTGAGGTCGTAGCCAAAGAGCGGAAACGATTCAGTAAACGAACCGCGACCGAGAATGACTTCGGCCCGTCCGTTCGACGCAGCATTGAGCGTCGAGAATCGCTCAAACACGCGCACGGGATCGTCCGAGCTGAGCACGGTCACGGCGGAACTCAGGCGCAACCGTGACGTCTGTCCGGCGATCGCCGCGAGCACCGTCTCGGGCGTCGAGACAGCGAAGTCTTCCCGATGATGCTCGCCGACGCCAAAGACGTCAACGCCGTGCTGGTCGGCCACCACCGCCTCAACGATGACGTTTCGCACCACCTGTGCTTGCGACAGCAGGTTTCCAGCGGCGTCTTCCGTGACGTCTCCGAACGTATCGAGACCTAGTTGAAGCGATGGTGCCATTGGTGCTCCTCAAATGGGACCTTCAAGATTAATGACGGCACCACGCAACTGCAACGCTCGCCCACTCATGCTGCCCCGATCGGCCAATCGCTACGTCAACAGTTGCGGATAAGTGATGCATATTCGGAGGAACGCATCAGAGTCGAGAAACGCGGAAGTACCTTCTCCACGAGGTAGTCATGATGAGCTATCTCGTGATCGGCGCATGTGTCTGCGATCACATAGATTCCGTAGTCTCGGTCGAAGGCGTCGATCACACTCGACAGCACCGCGGCGCTCGTAACGAGCCCGGCTACCACGATCGTGTCGACTCCGCGATTCCGAAGTTGCTGGTCAAGATCAGTCGACGAAAAAGCCCCTACCCGAGTTTTGCGCACGACGATGTCATCTGCCCGTGGCAGGGCTCTCTCATCGAAAGCGGTAACGGGCGAATCGACACCATACGACTTTCCCGCTTGCAACATGATCGCTGCCAGCTTGGTGTGCGCAGGAATCGCCTCAATATCTGAGTCTTCGAAGGCCATGCGAACGAACGCGACCTGCACGCCTGCATTGCGAGACACCGCAATCACATCATTCACGCGCGTCATTAGCGCATCGGATTCATCGATGCGCGAGACCGTCCCTACTTGAAAGTCGAGTAACAGTAGAGCCGTTCGAGTGGGATCAATTGTTAGAGCATGTTCGGACATCACGACTCACTTCCTCTTTAAGTTATCTATGTAATATAGAGGTCTTCCATTCATCGTCAAATAGGAGACCATCACATGCATCGAACTCTTCTTATTACCACCTGCGAAAACGAAGCCCTCATGGCGAAGCAGCGAGAATCGCACGCCGACGTTGTGTTCCTAGAACTGGAAGATGGGGTCTCGCTCCCCGGGAAAGACGTAGCTCGTCAACGGGCGGTAACAGCGCTCAAGGAGTGGGACTACGGCACGAAGGAACGTTGGGTTCGCATCAACTCCGTGCTCACCCTGGACGGAATGAAGGACGTGCTCGCCCTCGCCGAAGGTCGTCCCGACGCCCTTATCCCGGCGAAGGTTCGCAGTGCCGACGAGCTGATAGCGACCGACTACTTACTCACCCGACGCGAAGAGGAGCTCGGCCTGCCGATAGGTGGAATCAAGCTCTGCCCCATGATCGAATCCGCGCCAGCCCTGTTTAACCTTCGCGAGCTGATCCAGTCGTCACCCCGCGTCAAAGGATTGCTACTTGGTGCCGCCGACTTGAGTGTCGATATGGGCCTCGTTCGAACCGAAGAAGAGCACGAGCTTGATTATGTTCGCGGTCACCTTGTGCTGACGGCACACGCGATGGGCGTTGAATGCTTCGACGTGACAAGCACCCTGATCAATGAGCCCGAGACCGTCTACCGTGAAGCGAAGCGCGCATGCGAGCACGGATTCGACGGAAAGGCGTGCATCTCTCCTTCGCAGGTTGAGGCGGTCCATCGCGGGTTTGCACCAGACGCTTTGGAGGTCGAGTGGGCCGCGCGGATACTCGAAGGCGAGCGTGAAGCGGACGCTCGAGGAGTGGCCGTCTACGCCGTCGATGGTCACATGGTCGACATGCCGATCATTCTTGCGGCTCGCAGAATCATGGAACGTTCTCTCGTCAACAGCTGACCCACGTTGACATCCGATATATCACTGATTAATATCTATTTATTGACACTATCTCGGCTGGGTCGTCCAGCCGAACAGGGGGACCTATGGAAGTAGTCGTTGCAGCCGAAGTGCCCGTCGACGAAAGAAATGACGCGGCGTCGGTGCGGGGCGGTGGTCCGAACTCGCATATTCGCCAGCCACTCCTCGGCGATGACGCGCCAGATGGCCTCAGCTTCACCTTCAGCCGCTCGCAATGGCTCTCGGGCGATGATCACGTGTTAACCAACCCTCGACACCATCATGCGTTTCAGCAGATCCGATGGACTGAGTCGGGCAAGGTAAATTACGGCCCCAATCAGGACATCGTCGAAGGAGACGTGGGCTATTTTCCGCGCGGGGCCTACTACGGCCCGCAGGTACGCGACCAAGGCATCGTGCTCACCTTGCAGTTCGGCTTCCACGGTGAGAAGCAGGCCGGGGGCGGGTATTGGGAGCAGTACCAAAAACATGCACTCGAGAAGTTGCACGCCAACGGCACGTTTCGAAGCGGCGTCTATATCGACATCGATCCGATGTCGGGCGAAGAGCGTGTGCGCGACGGCGTTCAGGCGCTCTATGACGAACAGTATTTTGCCGCCACCGGCCGGGAGTTTGTCGTACCCGACGAGGGTTACCATGCACCAATTCATCTGCACACTGGAGCCTTCACGTATTACGAGTCAGCTCCCGGGGTTGAGATCAAGCGACTCGGCGACTTCTTCGATCATCCAGGCCCGCGCGGCGACGTGCGACTTTCACTCATCCGGTTGTCGAATGGCGGAGTGACCACATTCGGCGCTGACCGAGCCCAACTTGCCTGGACGAAGTCTCCGGGCCTCACCATCAACGGCACCACCTACCCGGAGCTCACATTTGTGTACTGTCCCCGCAACGAGCAGGCGGATGTCTCGGGCGACGATCCGCTAGAACTCAACGTCGTTGAGTTTCCTCGCCTCGACTAAACGCTGAAAAAGGCCTGCAGTTCGTCGCGCAGAAATCTCCTCCCCCGCGCGCCAAACACTCGCCTCGCGAGTTCCCCGTCACGAACCAAACCCAGAGCCGGCACCGACGCGATTCCGCAGCGTATAGCCAAGGCCTCTTCTACGCCGACATTGACCCTTGCCACATTGAAAAGATCACCGAACTCCTCTGCGACTTCGCGAAGGATGGACTCAAACGAACTGCATGGGGCGCACCACTCCGCCCAGAATTCGATCACGTACGGCTCCCTCGAACCGATGACCTCATCGAACTTGTCGGTTGAAAGGTCCGCCCACTGCTCGACCGTCCCCACCCCTAGTCCTCCGCGTACAGCGCGTCAGGCAACGGCAGACCAAGAAGAACATCCCCGCTCAGTCGAACGCGCGGCTCGAGGCCGAACTTCTCTCCCAGGATGAACTGCAGTTGTCGCGTGTGTTGCGCCGTATGCCAGACCGCGCGTTCGAAAGCAGTGTGCAATGTCCAATAGGAGGTCTGGTCCTTCTTCTTTGATTCGACCACACGATCGAAGCTGTCATCAAATCCCACTCGCTGCCACCACGTATCGAGCGCGGTGCGCGAGATAACGGCGAGTTCGATCAGCGCCTCTTTGGACACGGTTCCGCCGGTCAGACGTTCGTGCCAACCAACGTAGGCGGGCATGAAATCCCACCCGTCAGTGAAGACGTTGGTCTCTTCAATCGCTACGAAACCCCGCATGATGATGACAATGTGCAACATCAGTGCACGAACCGTGCGGCCGAGCTCTTCAATTCGAATGTCGAAATCCTCCTCGGAAACTTGGTCGACGAGCTCGACAACGACCGCAGAAATCTCGTCGTACTTGATCTTGAGCACCCCCGGCGAGAGAATCGCGGGCGCGGCGTAGTCGACGCCAATCAATCGAGCGATACCTTCGAGGTCAATGCCCGCCACGCCTTCGTCCCCAAGAACAGCCGAGGGGATTCGCAACCCAAGCGATTCAGGTCGCTCGGCATACTCTGGATGAGCAGTGACGTCCTTTGAACGGTAGAGCACGCCAAGTTTGTCGACGAACTCCTTCATGCGCAAGCAGCTGCTGCACCCGTGAACCCAGTAGAGCTCTAAGACGTCGCGATCATTGATCGTCATAGCTGATTCCTTGTGGTGGTAAGAGGAGGCCGAGGAACGGAGTTGCGCACTAGTCGAGTCGCGGAAATTCGACGACGTTGATTTCGACCTCACCATCAGCGGACACCGTCGAAGACTCGCCACGAGGGATATAGAGAAAGGTCAGCTCGGGATGCGCCGAACCGTCGACCGTGAGGCCCGCGCTTTTCGCCCAGGCGATCTGTGCTCGATCCTCGACAAAGGTGAACGCCCCGCCGTTCGAAAGACGAGCCATTGAAATGCGCACGTCGCCGTTCGCACCCGGGTGGTCGAAGAAATTGCCGAGCGGCTTGAGCTCGACGCCAGGGCTCACCTCGTAGTAGTCAAAGGCCTTCGGGTGCATCACGATCGCGCCCTCGTAACCCGCCGCGGGAAACGTGAACTTCTTCCCCGTCGCAGTTTCGTACTGCTCTTCGTCAATTGCCTGGACCGAGTCGCGGACACGCGCGCTACCGCTCTCGGGATCGACGTCGGTGTAGATGCCGCCCTCGGTAGTGCCGCGAACTTTCAACCGCTCGGCCGCTTCGGCACGTTGGCGCTTGTTGCGCTCTCCGCCGTACTGACACTCCCCGTTGAGCCCGAACTGCACTGCAATGGAAATGCCACTGTCTTTCAGCTGCGGTCCGTAGTACGCGGCGCGAGGGAAGTACGCGACATCGCCCTCGTGCAGATCCTGTCCGGGCGCGTAGTTGAGCGTGCCGACCTCGGCCCAGCGAATCTGCTGAAACACATGGTGGTGCCGCGGCGTCGTGTAGGCGTCATCGCTCGTGAGGAAGTCGCTTCGCACGAGACGGAAATTGAAGCCGTCTGGCGCGTCGTCATCGAAGATCTTCTTGATGGCGACTTTGATTCCTCGGATCGTGGGCTCCTCGCCGTCAACCTCCCCCGCAACTACGACCTTCATGAAAGACCCCACGTTCATCCCAGACTGCTCTTATACATAGATATTAATCAGATGTATCTTGAGGTGTCAATCGACACAAACGTAGGGTCTAGTGCGCTCAGTTCTCAGCCATCAAGTATTCGCTTCAATATATCTATTAGTGTGACGAAAGATGCCTGACGACGACGTAGAACAACTCCGAAAGCAGTTGAACCGGTTGTTTCGTCGCGTCCGCAGTGAGCAGCCCGATGTCGAGGGAATTCCACCTACGGCGTTTGAAGTGCTCATCACCATCGAGCGCGCAAAGAGTGCTCTCCGGCCAGGTCAGCTGGGCGCGGAGCTTCATATGACCAGTCCCAATGTGGCTTCGACGCTGAGAAACCTCGAATCGATGGGTCTCGTGGCACGAAGACAGGATCTTCACGATGGTCGCAAGTCCTACGTTGACCTCACGCAAGAGGGAAAAAAGATCATCGCCGAAGTGCGAAGTCAGCGTCCTGCGTGGCTACGCGAAGCAATGGAAAACACGCTCAACGAGAAGGAAAAACGACTTCTCCTCCAAGCGGGCTCTCTCATGCAACGACTCGCCGACTATGGGTCCAGCCGTCGCTCGTATTAGGGTCCTTCGCTGATCCTTCGACCCTTCCTCAGGACTCCGCCGCGACACGCGCGGCGCGCTCGACCAGAATCTCATCACGGCGCGCGCGGAAACGTTCGACGTTTTTGAGTTTCACTTCGTCATAGCCGCGAATGATGTCGGGGAGCTCCGCGAGGAGCACAGCCGAGCGGAGATTGTCCGCGGTAAGCGACGCGGCCGCCGCAAGGACAGTGTCTCGGTAGTCACCGACGAGCTTCCGCTCTAGCCTTCGCATCGCGGTGTAGCCAAAGAGATCCAGCCCGGTACCGCGAAGGCGGCGCGAAAAACGAAGTACCCGAAATACAACGAACGCCGAGCGCCCGAGTGCGATCTTGTGGTGCAGTCCGAACGTCTTGAGCGTGGGCGGATGCAAAAGCACCTTCACGCGGACCGCGCGCCCGAATTCTGCTCGTAGCTTGTCGAGTTCAGCGAGGTGAAGACGAGCCACTTCGTATTCGTCCTTGTAGGCCATGAGCTTGAAGAGCCCGCTCGCGAAGGCACTGGTGAGCACACGGTCTCCCACGCTGTCGACGACGCGTTCCAACCTGTGCACCTCCTCGACACAGCGCAAGTATTCGTCGGCATACGCTCGATTCTGGTAGGTAGACAGCTCCTCATAGCGCTGGGCTACTGCGGCCGCAATAGGGTCGGCGAGGCCCCAATTCTGAACGAGCGCAACTGCGGCGGCTGGCACGAGAGGCGGCGTGGGCTCGCTCGTGAGGGCTCCTCGCACGACGTCGGGCACCGCGACCGACGCCCTCCCCCAGCGAAAGGCCTGAATGTTCGTCGAAACCGACGCGCCGTTGAGCTCGATCGCCCGTTCAACTGATTCGGCGCTCAGGGGGAGACAGCCGTGCTGGTACGCGGCACCGAGCAGGATGACGTTTGCAGCGAAATGGTCGCCAAAGAGGTTCTCGGCGATCCGTCCCGCATCGATCACCAAGTTCTCGCCCCGACGGGTGACCGCATCGAGCCCATCGCTGACGCCGAGCTGGGTTGCGGTCACCGCTCGGACATTGGTGACCATGTCCGCCGTCGGAATAACAGAGCTGTTGAGCACCGCCACCGTGCGTGACAAGTCAGCGACGCCGAGGGTGTCGGCGGACGTCGCGCCGAGCACATCGAATCCGAGGATGACGTCCGCTGAACGCGCGCTGGCCCGGAGCTGGCCGTCGATCGGCTGGCGGCTGATGCGAACGTCCGAAACGACCGGTCCGCCCTTCTGCGCAAGGCCGATTTGATCGAGACCCGCTGCATAAAGACCGTCGACGTACGCGGCCATCTGCAGGATCGCCGAGACAGTGACGACGCCAGTTCCGCCCACACCTGGCATCCTTACGAGGACGTCCTCGCCCACGCGCAGCTGTGGCGACGGAAACGTCGACGGCGCCGCAGGCACGGCACGCGATCGTTGAATGCCCGGCTCGGGCGTCACCAGCACAAACGAGGGGCAGTTGCCCTTTAGGCAACTTCGATCGAAGTTGCACGACGACTGATGAACCTGCGTCTTTCGTCCAAATTCGGTCGCAATAGGTATAAGAGACAGGCACGTTGACTGCTCCCCACAATCGCCGCACCCTTCGCACACTCGCTCGTTGATCGCGATGCGCTCGAGCGGCGTTTCGAGCCGCCCTCGCTTACGGAGTCGGCGTTTCTCGGCAGCACAGCGGTCGTCGTGAATAAGGACCGTGACCCCCGCGACGCGAGCCATCCTTCGCTGAACCTCTTGCAAGTCGTCACGATGGTGGACAGATGCCAGCCGAGGAAGCCTGACGCGTCGATAGCGCTCGGGTTCTGGCGTCGTGATGACGATCTCGCTCACGCCTTCGGCTTCGAGTAAGCGGCACATCGCGGGGACATCCAGCTTGCCTTCTGGACGTTGTCCGCCAGTCATCGCGACGGCGTCGTTGTAGAGGATCTTGTAGGTCATCGTGACCCCCGCCGCCACGGCAGCACGCACCGCGAGCGATCCAGAGTGGTGGAACGTACCGTCACCGAGATTCTGGATGAAGTGCGGATCGTCAGTAAATGGCGCAATGCCGAGCCACTGTGCGCCTTCACCTCCCATCTGCGTGATGCCCGTCAACTGTCCTCGCCTCGTGCCTGCATCCATGTTGGCAAGGCTGTGGCATCCGATACCGAGTCCGACGAGTTGATCGTCCCCCGCACGCGTCGAGACGTTGTGGGGACAGCCCGAACAAAAGAACGGCGTGCGATTGGCCGAGACGGGTAGGGACACATCGATCCTCGGACGATGACGCAGTTGACGCAACCGCTCCGCCGCCGCGTCACTCAGAACACTCCGGCTGATGATCCGTCCGATTGCGCGCGCTACATCATCTGCGTTTACAAACGAACGCATGGGCAGAAGTGGAGATCCGTCGGATGCACGCTTTCCCAGGACAATTGGCCTCGTGGAGGTCGAGTACAACGCATCGCGTACAAGCATTTCGACGAACTCCAGCTTGTCCTCGACGACGAGTACCGTCTCGACGTCGGCGCAGAGTCGACGCATCTCAGCGTGCTCGAGCGGCCACGGCATCGCCAGTCGCACCAACCGAATCCCGAGCCGCTCGCGCTCCCTCTCATCGATGCACAGCTCCTCTAGTGCCCGAACGATCGCTTGATAGCCAAAGCCAACGCCGACGAGCGCTATGCGAGGGTGGTCGACGTCGGCAGTAATCGAGTTCAGTTGGGCGGCGCGCGCGTACTCGGCAGCGCGAAGAAGGCGCTTCTCCATGAGATCGAGTTCGGCGTCGAGATTGCTCGGAGGCAGCATCAGCGTGGGACGAAACTGCTCTCGAACTTCGAAGTCAAGCGCGGAAACATGCGCCAGCGCTCGCGCCACGTCGACGGTGTCCGTGGCATCTGCGATATCGGTCACGATTTGCATACCGACCCACGAGCCGCTGTGACGCGACATTGCGATTGCGTGGAGGCCAAACGCGAGGATTTCCTCAACGGAGCCTGGGGCGAGCACGGGGATTACGAGGTTTCTGCACATTGGAATGCAGGAGCTGGGCACTGTCGATGATTTGCTCGCCGGGTCATCGCCGATCCATGCGACAGCTCCTCCAAGCGGTGCGGTGCCGCTGATATTACCGTGGCGAATGGCGTCGGCGGCGCGGTCGAGGCCCGGATTCTTTCCGTACCAACACCCGGTTACACCATCCATGCGGCGTCCCGGAAAAATCCCCAGGGACTGCGTGCCCGCGACCGCGGTCGCGGCTAGCTCCTCATTGAGTCCGGGTCGAAAAATCACGCCGTGCTCATCAAGATGACGCTTCGCGCGAACCATCTCCATATCGAGACCGCCGAGCGGTGAGCCTTCGTAGCCGCTGACGAAGAGTCCAGTTCGCAGTCCCCGATCTTCATCGAGTCGGCGCTGATCAATGGTCACGCGCACCAACGCCTGTATGCCTGAGAGCAATATTTCGCCCGATCGCACTACGTAGCGATCGTCGAGTTCGCGTTGCGGTCGTAGGGAGTGGTCGGGTGTCATGCGAACTTCGCTTTCATGTGGCTGAGTAAAAGCGATCATTGACGCACAAGCAACAAAGTGGAGCGTTTGCTGCTCTAAAGAAAGTATTCCCTAAGCCGTGCTGCACGTTCAGTGTCGCGAACGATTCCCTCACGCACTTTTCTTTATACTTCGCCCATGCGGCCGACTCGTCCGATCGATCAGGTGGATCGAGACATCTTGAATCTTCTCAGACTCGACGCGCGTCGCACCATCAAAGACATCGCCGAACAAGTCGGGCTCTCCGCAGCCCCCGTCAAGCGGCGTATCGAGCGACTCGAGCGTGATGGCGTGATCGCCGGCTACACCGTGCGCATTGATGAGGGTCAGCTCGGTGGAACCGTAGAAGCCTTCACGGAGCTGCGATACGCCGGCGATCTTGATCAGGAAGAGATCTTGACGATGTTGTCCAGCATCGCCGAGGTGGAGAGCGTCTACGCGATGACCGGCACCGCCGACGCGCTCGTGCACTTTCGAGTCGATCAGGTAGGGGATCTGCGTCGAGTGATCGCTAAGCTCCGCAGGCAAGGAAATCCCCTTAATACCCGGACACTGATTGTCCTTGAGAGCCGTTCTGGCGGCCGGCAACGCCCCGAAAAGTAGTCAGAATACTTTTTCAGATCTGACTGGCCTGCGAATCCCGTCCCCTGTAGGCTGCAGGTGTGGCTGACTGATAGGTAAAAAAATAGGTAATAATGCGAACGACGCAAGTTGTCGCGCTAAGGGGCGGAGCAGTTGCACGAATCCGAGTTTCTGCGCCTATTTCGATCCTTTATGTGACGGCAGACAGTCATTCGCAGTTTGCTCATGAAAGGCTTTCGCCACTCAATACACACAACAGCAACGTACGCGGTCAGTACGTCGCACGATTCAGGGGGAATTAATTGAAACATTTGCATCGATTCGGGCGGACACGCGATCAGTTTGTCCGTAAGTCGGCGGCAGCGATGCTGACGAGTTGTTTGCTTGTGACAGGTTTTTGCGTTGCATCGTCGGGCGCGTCAACGAAAGCGAAGCTCGTCAGCTACAACATTGGCATCATCACGAGTAGCACTGGGTCGGGCGCCACCACGCTCTCGGTGAACGTTCCGACAATGAACGCGTGGGCACGATCAGTCAACGCAGTCGGCGGCATCAAGCACCACAAGGTGAAGATCTTTCTGGCTCAGGACAGCGACGCCGCCTCTGCGCTCACTGCCGTGCAGAATCTCGTGAAGAGTGACCACATCGTTGCCCTCTTTGACAACAGTTCGGAGGACTACGCGTTTCAGACCTACGTGGACTCGATCAAGCTGCCGGTCGTAGGCACTCTGTTTAACGGAGCTCTTTACGGTAAGGACAATAATTGGCACACCACTGGGTCACCGACGTCGAATCTTGGCGTCAATCTCTTGACTGTGATCCAAAAGGCTGGCAAGTCCAAGATCGCGGCCCTCTACTGCGCCGAATATGCCGCGTGCAACGTGGTCAACCAACTCTTCGGACCCTACCTCTCGAGCACCGGCACGTCGCTCAGTTATGTGGCCTCGATTTCGGGAACGGCACCGAACTACGCTGCGCAATGCCTCGCCGCGCAGCAAGCGGGAGCTCAAGCGCTTGTCGTCTTCGAACCCGGTCAGATTGGCCAAAAGGTCATGGACAACTGCGCCGCCCAGGGGTACACCCCACTCTTTGTGTCCACCAGCTCACTGGCGGTGCCAGCGTGGTTGAACGACGCGAGCCTAAACGGGGCCGAGCTGTTCTCGGCGGATATTCCGGATTTTGTGAGCAGTACGCCAGCCACGAAGGCCGAATTTGCGGCGCTTGGCAAGTACGAGCCCACCGTGCTCACGTCTCAGTACTTCAGCGAAGAGGTTCCCAATACCTGGATTTCGGGGAAGATGCTTCAGCTCGCGATGACCAACGGCAATCTGGGCAATCACCCCACGATGGGAGCAGTCGCCAAGGGATTCAATACGTTCAAAAATGAGACGTTCGGAGGCATGGCGCCGCCACTGACCATCAAGAACGGAACATCGGTGATTCCCTCGTGTGTCTTCACTGAGGTGATTTCGAGCGGTCACTGGACGCTCAACAACGGACTCAATCTCTCCTGTCCCTCCAGCTAGCGATCCACTGTCCAGTATTTTCAAGGATCCAGCAGTGCTCTACCCAACGCAATTCGAACCCGTCTCGGTGAGACGGGTTCGAATTGCGTAGTCATCCAGGCAGTACTCGCGCGAGTTCATAGCGCGAACAATTTAAGAAGGATCCGTAGGTGCCCGAAGCCCAGAACCAGATCGCTAGGCGAGCCTCGATTGACATCCTCCGACCGTACGGCTCGCAGACACAATGCTCGAAGTAAAGAACCTCACCGCAGGGTACGGAGCCGTGACCGTTCTGCGCGATGTCTCACTCACGTGCGAGACAGGGCTTGTCGTTGCATTACTCGGTCCTAATGGTGCGGGAAAGACAACGCTGCTTCGGGCGATCTCTGGTTTGTTGCGACCGCGCTCAGGCAACGTCGTATTTAATGGCCACGACGTGACGTCCTCAAGGCCAACGGAGCTCGCACGAGCGGGACTCTGTCACATTCCCGAAGGCCGCGGAGTGTTCCCCTCGCTCTCGGTCCGGGAGAATTTGCGACTCTTTGCGTCGCCCGGTCGGGACGAAGTCGAGGATTCGCTCGCGCGCGCGTTGGAATCTTTCCCCGCTCTCGAAAAACGACTCGGACAAACCGCAGGAAGTTTGAGCGGCGGAGAACAGCAGATGCTCGCACTCACACGCGCCTACATCACCAACCCCCGGCTCGTGCTCGTCGATGAAGCCTCGATGGGCCTTGCCCCAATGATCACCGATCGTGTCTTTGAATTCCTTCGGCGCGTCGCTGCAGAGGGGACGACGCTCCTCATGGTCGAACAGTACGTGTCGCAAGCGCTCGAGATGTCCGACACCGTGTATTTGCTGAATCAGGGTTCGATCGTATTCGGTCGGCCGGCGAAAGGACTGACCAGCGAAGAGATCTACGCGGGCTACCTCGGAGTCGGTGCCTGAAATGGAAAGGCTACGAGTGCAACTCGAACGCAGGCCAAAACGTCTGGAGCGTGCGGCGTGAGCCAATACCTCCCCTTCGTCATCATCGGCATTGTTTCTGGAGCGCTCTACGGACTCTCCGCCACCAGTTTGGTGCTCACGTTCAAAACGTCAGGCATCTTTAACTTCGCTCAAGGATCAGTGTCGGCGCTTGCCGTCTTTCTCTTCTACTACCTTCATGTCGATCTCACCATCGCCTGGCCGGTCTCCTTGGCAATCTGTCTGGTCGTCTTCGCACCTGTGACGGGACTCGCGCTTGAACTTCTCGCCCGGGCGCTCTCAGCAGCGAGCGACACCATCAAGATCGCATCCACGATAGGCATCATGTTGACCGTTCTGGCGCTCGGACAGATATGGTTTCCGAGCAACCCAGAGCTCGCCTCGTTTTTGCCGACAAAAACGGTTCACGTGCTCGACGTCTACGTCGGGTACGACCAGATCATCATCACCGTTATCTCGGTATTGATCACGGTTGCCTTCTTCTTTTTCTTCCGATCAAGTCGGCTGGGTATGGCGATGCGCGGTGTGGTTGACGATCCCGATCTTGTCGGCATGACCGGAGAGAGTCCGTATCGCGTTCGACGCTGGGCGTGGGTGATTGGCACGCTCTTCGCTTCACTCGCTGGCATCTTGCTCTCGCCCTACTACGGCATCAACACGGTCGTGCTCACGCTCATCGTTGTCCAAGCGTTCGGCGCAGCTGCGATCGGCTTCTTCTCCAGCATGCCCTTGGCATTCTCCGGAGCTCTCCTAATCGGCATCGGCGGATCGATACTCACGAAATTCACGGCCTCCGTCCCGTGGCTCGGCGGAGTCGTACCCGCACTCCCCTTTGTCGTGTTGTTTGTTGTTCTTATCGTCACGCCCAGGTCGAAACTCGTCAGTCGTCGCTTTGTCCAGCCACGATCCTGGCCAGAGTCCTGGCACGCGCCAACTCGGGTGCGCGTGTTGTGCGGAGGAATCTTCCTGGTGCTGCTTGCTTTCGTGCCCGCGTTCGCCGGAACGAACCTGATTTCCTACTCGGCCGGCGTTATTGAGATCATCCTCGTGCTTTCGCTCGGCCTCTTGATCCGAAGCGCGGGCATCGTCTCGCTCTGCCAAGGCGCCTTCGCAGGTATCGGCGCCGCTGCGATGGCTCATTTCACGTCTACTCTCGGGATTCCCTGGCTACCGGCGCTCTTGATTTCGGGTCTCATAGTCGTACCGATCGGAGCGGTCGTCGCGATTCCCGCGATCCGCCTAACGGGAGTGTTCCTGGCCGTCGCGACGCTTGGCTTTGGCATTGCCATCGAGTATCTCTTCTACTCTCAAGTATGGATGTTCGGCGCGAACGGCAACGTCCTCGCGAATCGCCCAAGCCTGAGCTTTCTCAACGTCGGCAGTGATACGGGATTTTATTACGTGTGCCTTGCCGTCGCGTTGCTCGCTGTCGCGCTCACCCTCGGTATTCGCCAGGGTCGGCTGGGGCGGATTTTGCGTGCGATGTCTGACTCGCAGGTCGCTATAGAGATGCATGGTGCCAACGTGAACGTGGCGAAAGTCATCGTGTTTTGTGTCTCGGCATTCTTAGCCGGCATCTCCGGGGCTCTTTCGGCGAGCCTCTACCACTTCGCGGTTCAAGGCAATTTCGATTTCTTCATCTCACTGGAGCTCGTGGTGCTCGTTGTTATCGTCACCGTGGGCGATCCCTGGTACGCAATCTTGGCCGCCTTTTCCCTTTCGGTGCTGCCGGCGTATCTGAATTTGACCAACATCCAGAATTATCTCGCCGTGTTCTTTGGCATCTCCGCGATGATGGTCCCCTTCACAGTCGCCTGGTTGCATCGGTACGCCGGGACGCCCGTGCGCTTGAAGCTTCTGGCTGCTCGCCTGGACCGTATGCTCGGCGGGCAACGCAAACCAGCCAAACAGCCCCGAGATGAGGGCGCCCCCGCAATGCCGTCATCGCGATCACTGCCCGGCACCGGGCTCGAGGTCCGCCAGCTCTCGGTTCGCTACGGCGGAGCACGAGCAGTCAACGACGCAAGCCTCCGTGCGCCGTCGGGGAAAATTACGGGTCTCATTGGCCCGAATGGAGCGGGCAAGACCACCATCTTCAACGCGTGTTGCGGCATCGTGAAGGCGAGTGCGGGGAATGTCTTGCTCCATGGAGTCGACATGACTCGACTCAGCCCTTCCGCTCGTGCGCGAAGGGGTCTTGGTCGAACGTTTCAGCGAGTGCAGTTGTTCAACTCCCTCACCGTGCGAGAGAACCTTGCCATGGGTCGAGAAGCAACGATGGCGGGCGGCAATCCCCTCCACCAATCTTTCGCGAGACGGTCCGACAGGGCGATCGTGACCGCGGCGATCGAGCGCGCCACGACACTCACGGGGACTGCAGCATTGCTGGATCGCAACGTCGCTGAGTTGAGCACGGGACAACGGCGCCTCATTGAGCTCGCCCGGGTGCTTGCCGGGCCGTTCGATCTCATCTTGTTGGACGAGCCGTCGTCCGGTCTCGACGTTCACGAGACGACCGAGTTCGGGCGCATACTCACCCGTGTCGTGGCTGAGACCGGAGCGGGAATGTTGATTGTCGAGCATGACATGTCGCTCGTGCGCCAGATCTGTGACCAGGTCTATGTACTCGACTTCGGCACCATGATCTTCCAAGGAACCACCGCGGAGTTACTCGAAAGCCCCGTCGTCCGTGCGGCGTACCTCGGCAGCGAGCGAGGCGAAGGAGGCAGCGAGCTCGCCGAAGCTGAATCCAACTCGTCGATCTAGCCACGGCAGTCCTCTCAGATTTATATGGTTGTTCTATAAGTACATTGCTAAGATACATGCAAGTGTCGCGGCGCGGGACCGTGCCAAAAACCGGGGGGCGGGATGGGCAGAACAGCGCAGAAAAGTGACGTGCGGACAGATCCGGGCGGCGAATGAGACGACTAGAAATTGGTGTCTTCTTGCCCGTGGGAAAGAACGGCTTCATTCTCTCTACCAACACGCCCGCCTACTACCCCTCGTATGCCGACAACTTGGCTATCACGAGGCTCGCTGAGGATCTGGGACTCGATTACGCCTTTTCTATGGCCAAATGGCGCGGTTTCGGCGGCGCGACTGAGTTCTGGGATTCATCGCTCGAGTCCTT
>DASZLS010000092.1:0-14192 GCA_035552255.1 Acidimicrobiales bacterium
CTTCAGTACATGGTTGGGCCATCACCATGTCCACAGACACCGCATTCGCCCTCGGCATGCTCGCACTCGTCGGTCGCGGAGCTCCCGATCGCCTTCGCGCGTTCCTGCTCACCGTCTCCATTGTCGACGACGTGGCTGCACTCATCGTGATCGCGGTTGCCTACTCGAATGGCGTAAAGATTTTCCCGCTACTCGCAGCCGCTGCAGTGTTCGGATTCATCGTCGCGCTCGTCGTAGCAGGCGTCAGCCGCGGACTTATCTACGCCGCCCTCGGGGTGGGTGCGTGGCTCGCATTGTCATTGTCTCGAATTGACCCGATTGTGATAGGGATCGCCATGGGCCTGCTTACGCCCGCGACCCCTGCGGGGCGTGGCGAACTCGAACGAGCCAGCGATCTCTTTCGTCGCTTTCGTGAGCAACCAACTCCAGAGTTGCAGCGATCAGCGAGACTTGGGCTCGATTCCGCGGTGTCACCAAACGAACGCCTCCAAAGACAGTTCCACCCGTGGACGAGCTACTTCATCGTGCCCGTCTTCGCGCTCGCTAACGCCGGCGTCGTCGTGAAGGGGAATTTTCTCGCTCATGCGATGAGTTCGCCCATCACACTCGGGATAGTGGTCGGCTCAGTGCTCGGCAAACCCGTCGGGGTGATCGCTTCGACGTGGCTCGCGACGAAAGTCAGCCGCGGTCGAATCCGCCCCCCGGTGGGATGGGTCGCACTGACGGGCGGTGGCACGATCGCCGGTGTCGGGTTCACGGTCTCTTTGCTCATCTCAAATCTCGCGTTTCGAGGTCAACAACTCGAAGAGGCGAAACTTGGAGTGTTGATCGCCTCGATCGCGGCCTCTCTCATAACCCTTCTCGTCTTTCGGCTTGCCCTCCTGCTGTCCGGCGCTCGCCGCGTGCGAGTGCTACAGGGCACTCAAGATTCGATCATCGACTTGGCGGTACCGCCTGATCCACGTCGTGACCACATACGGGGTCCCGAGGAAAGTCCCGTCACTATTGTTGAGTACGGCGATTTCGAGTGCCCGCACTGCGGTCGAGCGGAGCCGGTACTGCGAAGACTCTTAAGCGACTTTGGCGACGTGCGCTACGTTTGGCGACACCTCCCGCTCACCGACGTGCACCCGCACGCACAATTGGCATCCGAGGCGAGCGAAGCGGCCGCAAAGCAGGGCGCCTTCTGGCAGATGCACGACCGATTGCTCGAACATCAAGGCGAGCTTGGATTCGAGGCGTTGCTCGCTCACGCGCGAGCGCTGGACCTCGATGTTGATCGCTTTACCGCGGACCTCGAAGATCACGAAGGGTCGGCACGCATTGCGGAGGACGTGGACGGAGCGGACCTGAGCGGCGTCACCGGCACGCCGACGTTCTTCATCAATGGGCTTCGCCACTATGGGACGTTCGATATCGACGCTTTGGTCAGTGCGGTGCGTGCAGCAAGAGAGCGTGCGATCGTCAGCGATCAGTGATCACCTCCCACTGATTCAAAGACGCCGGTGGAGTTCCCGACGTGAGCGCAGCAGTCATCCTGATCAACGTGTTCGGGCGCGCTAACGAATCACCGTGCGCACCGAACTCCGTCGGGTCCGGTGCAGGCTCTGCGCGCGACACCCAGCGTCCATTTACGAGCTGGTTAGGCTAGTGAGGTGGTCGAGCGGATTCTGATACTTATCGAATGGACGCACACGCATCAGGGCAGGAAGATGACCCGTTACGTCTTGGGCTCGGTCGTCACGACGGCTGTGTCGTTTACTTCGATCGCCATTCTCTACGGTTTTCGCATAATTCCTGGCGTTGTCTGGGCGACCTTGGCGGGAAACCTGATAGCGACCCTTCCGGCGTATCAACTCAACCGGACGTGGACCTGGGGCAAACGCGGTCGAAGCCACTTTCGTCGCGAGATTGTACCGTTCTGGACCATGTCATTTCTCAGTATCGCGTTTTCCCAACTCGGCGCGTTCTGGGCGCGAAGCGAAGTCCATTCTCACGCATGGAGTCATCTCGCGAACACCGCGCTCGTAACGGGGGCAAACTTACTTTGCTTCGCGATCTTCTTCGTCCTAAAACTGATGGTCTTCAATCGGATCTTCCGCGTTAACAAGCTCGCGCTCCTCGAAGAACACTTGAGGTTGGAAGAAACTGGCGCGATCAATCCGAGACATACGTCGGCGGAAGATCCCAGCGCTGACGGTAGCTCCGGCTTCGATTGATGCCTCCAAGCAGGCAACGATCATTGTTGGCTTCGAGCTTCGTCATCCCTGCGCGACATTGCAGGAGCTAAAGGCATCGAAGCGAGGTCTCGTGCTGAACGTGGTCCTCGCAACTTTCGAATATTGAGGGGTTTCACGTAACACTCCCCTCGTCATGAGAAACCCGGAGATTGTCGAAACGCGAAAGAACCCTTGGCGAAAGATCGGGCATCGCGTTGAGCCATTGCGTTAGCCTCTTGGCGGAGCGCCGGGAAGACGGGTCGGCAAATTGTCTTTTGAAAGGAATCTGCCGTGGCGCCCTCGCTCGTCGCTTTCATCGTTGGTGCGCTCATCAGTCTCTGTTTCAGTTGGGTCCTTGTCTCACGTCTCGAGCGCGTGGGTGAACGCGTCGGACTCTCTGAAGCGCTGCTCGGGGTCATCGCAGCGCTTGCGGCGGACGCGCCCGAGATAACCTCGTCGATCTCCGCAATTTCGCAGCACCAACGTGAAATTGGTTCCGGCGTCGTCATCGGCTCAAACCTGTTCAACCTCGCGGCGCTGCTTGGACTGGGCGCCATCGTGTCAGGCTTTATCGCTCTCCATCGACGGGTGGTGATTTTCGGTGGAGTCATTGCACTGTGGGTTGCGATGTGTTGTCTCGCGACAACGCTCCGAGCTATTCCCGTTCCCGTCGGTCTCGGAATTTCCCTCATCGTCCTCCTTTGCTATTTCGCGATACTTGGACTTCGTCAAGAGAAGATACGGCGCCTGCCGCTCGGGAGACCCGTGACGGAGTGGCTCGCGGACGCTGTCGATGAAGAGGCACTCGAGCTGATTACCGCAATTCGTCCAAAGCGCGGACGCCCCATCGATATCGCCACGGCCCTTGGTTCACTCGTCGTCGTCGTGCTGTCGAGCGTGGCGATGGAGCGAGGAGCCTCTTCCCTCGGACATCATTTTCGCATCTCAGACGCGATCATCGGCGGTATCGTCCTCGCAGCGGTCACGAGTCTCCCCAATGCCGTGTCCGCGATTTATCTCGCCAAAAGAGGACGCGGGGCCGCCGCGTTCAGCACGGCCCTTAACAGCAACAATCTGAATGTGGTCGTTGGCCTGCTGGTGCCCGGTGTCATCGTGGGACTCGCCCTTCCGTCGTTTGCGGGCAACTTCACCTCGCTCGCCTACGTCGTACTTACCGGTCTCGTCCTCGTATTCGCGTTCGTGAAGAGTGGGCTCACGCGGAGGGCTGGATGGGTAATTGTCGCTGGCTACGCGGTGTTCGTTGCTTGCATTCTCACGTCATAATGCGCGGCGGTAGTCACCTTACCCTCGCACTTTTGCCGTCGGAACCCGCAACTCGCGCGAGCTCATCGAGATCTTCTTTTGCGCCTAGCGCCGTGAGACGGTCACGAGCTCGTACCAGCGTGTCGCCCGTTGGTCGGATGACATCACTGCTGCGTTCGATCGAAGTAACGAGGGCGCCGCGCGGAATGAGCGGTGAACGCATGGCTTGGCCAACGATCGGTGAATCGCCGGCAACGACGACTTCAATCACGCCGGTCGCGCCGCCCATCTCGGTGAGTTGTCGGAGATAGGCCCGGGTCGTGTGTTGATAGTTGCGAACTATGTCGGATAACGCAACGGTGCCGACGACGTGGCGATCGTCGTCGATGACCGTAGCCCACGTTTGGGGCGTCGAGGTCAGCACATCGAGCACGACGTCAAGGCGTACGTCGCGATGGACGGGCGACGGCGAAACGTCAATCGGAATATCCGTTTCCGGTTTGCCCACGCCGTCTGGTTGAAGTAACGCGAGAGAGACGACGCCAAGATAATGTCGCTCAGCGTCGACGATAGGTGCCGCGTCAACATTGTTATCCACGAGACATTGAGCAATGGCGCTGGCGTTATCTCCTTCAACAAGCACGCAGCGCGGAGGCATCATGGCTTCGGAAACTGGCACTTGAGCCAGCAGTGGAAGTCCGGTGAGGATCCGGTGCGCCGGCGATTCGGCACGGCTCTTCAACTGACTGCGATAAATCGTGTCGTCGCCGCGCCGGACGATGAGTGTGGCGAGGCCGACCGCGAGCATCGCTGGCACGATGAGCGACAAGGTTCCAGTCATCTCGGCAACCATCAACATGACCGCCAGCGGGGCCCGCGAAATGCTACCGAAACAGGCCATCATGCCAACGATGACATAGGGCGCTGGGTCATGACCAAGGCTTGGCACGACCGGTTCGAGCAGCCGCCATACCGCGGCGCCTACGAAAGCACCGATTACCATGCCGGGGCCAAAGATGCCTCCCGACCCTCCCGAGCCAATTGAAAGGCCGGTTGTCGCTATTCGTGCGAAGGGCAGAACGATCACGATCCAGAGGGGTATCTGCAGTAGGTGCGTACCGAGACTCTGTTGGATCCAGCCGTACCCGGTGCCCAACACCTCTGGAATGGCCAACGCGATGCAGCCCACCAATAGCCCACCGATGGCGGGCCGAATCCAGCGAGGCAGCGGCAATCGTTCGAATGCCGCAACCGCGCCGTAAAAGCCCTTCGCGTAGAGCAGCCCGACAAGTCCTCCGAGAATTCCGATAACACCGAACCACAACAACGGCATCGCGCTCGAAAGTTGGTAGTTCCCGACGTAGCCGAAGAGCGGTCCGAACCCCTCGATCGATCCCCACACCGCGTACCCGACGATTGAGGCAATGAACGCCGGCAGCAGCGCGTCGACTTCGAAGTCGTCGCGATAGAGAATTTCTGTCGCGAGCACCGCTCCACCGAGTGGCGCGCCAAAAATCGCACCAATCCCCGAGCCGATGCCGCTCGCTACCGTGATGCGAGCGTCTTCGGGGCTGAGATCGAACGTTCGGGCGAGCAACGATCCAAAACCGGCGCTGATTTGTCCCGTCGGTCCTTCTCGTCCGCCCGATCCGCCAGAGCCGATGGTAAGCGCCGACGCGACGATCTTTACGAACACCGTGCGAAGTCGCACGCCGCGAGGATTGTGGTGCACGGCGGCAATGGCGGCGTCGGTGCCGTGGCCTTCAGCTTCTGGAGCGATACAAAAGACCAAGATCGCACCCACAAGTGCTCCCCCGCTGGCCACGAGGGGGATCGCCCACGGTCGCGCGAAGTGAGCTGAGGCGATACGCCCCCCTTCGCTTATGGGCTCTGGGACCTTGTACCCAGCGATGACCTGGAGAAAGAAATACGAGGCGAGGCGCAAAGCGTCATAGAAGACAACCGCACCAAGACCCGCGACCACCCCGACCATCGTCCCCAGCACCAGCCACTTCTGGGTATACGTTGCCGAACCGAGCCATCTCGAAACTCGGGCCTGCAACCTGCTCATTCCGCGCGGCTCTCGTGAAATATCACGGGGTCTCATCTACAGATCCCAGCCTGTGGACCAATCCTGCTCCGGGACCTCACCCGCTGCTGCCGCGAAACGCCGTAGGGCGTGGACGAGCACGTCTCGCTCTTCAGGAGGAACTGCGCTGATGATCCTCTCGATCTCTCGACGACGGCGATCTGTCACCTCGGTCACCAAAACCAGACCAGTCTTGGTAAGCGCGAGGCGCACGTGACGACGGTCTCCCCGTTCGGTGCGACGAACGATGAGCTTCTTTCTCACCAGCCGATCGCACATCCGTGTTGCGGTCGCCGGCGTGACACCCACGGCTTCGGCAAGCCCCGCCACATTCTGCGGTCCTCGAGATGCGAGCACCACGAGGGTTCGGTACTGCGTCAACGTGACTTCCTCGGCGATGTCGGAGAGAGACCTCGCCGCGACGGCAACGAGCACTCGGCTGGCTGACAATACCGAGTCGATGACGGGGTCGGCCTGTTGACGCGATGCATTCATACACTAAGTATTGTAGCTACTAACGATGGGCGCCAACCAGATACCCAACCAGTTCGTGCAAGGTCTCTAGGGTCATCGATCGAGCTCCAGGCGGGCCACGAGGCGTATGGCAGTAAGCCGAGCCCAGCAAATATTTCCGCGTGAACAACTACGTGATGGCGAAGCCGATGGCTCCGACTGGCGTCACGATGCTGCAAATTACTCCGCAAGAGCGAAACGGCGATCACGAAATTGGAGTTAGTTATTCGTCGTCATGGAATTCGTGAAACAGCTCGGTAAGGGCATCCAACGCCCTAGGCGCAACGTCGTCGGGAGTCGCTATCTGGCTCTCAGCGATTGCGCTCGTAGTCGCCCAAGGTAGGTCGTGCACGCGTCACTTTGAGCGATGTGCATCTCGAGGCGTCGACGGTCTCATCGAGAAAGCCATCCCTCCAAGAAGTCGCTCTCGAGTTCGACGGCCTGTTTACAGACAAGACGGCTCGGAATCATCTTCATAGCCAACCTACCTGCATCGCTGTTGCGGCGGCAGAGATGTTGAATCCGTCCGAAGCTACTGTGCGAGTCATCCTGCACCGGTGTCGATCAAGAATCCAGGACAGTCCGTGCGCGTCGCGCAGCATTACAACCGCGCGACCAGATAGCAGCCGACGCGTGCACTAAGAGCACGACCGGTTCATGTCGGTCGGACTACTTCACCGCGACGATATCAACCATTCGAATGTCGGGATCCTTCACCAGCAGTTCGCCCGCAACTCGGCCCAAGGCCGTGGGAATCTCGCCACTGAGATGGGCTTCGCGAGCATCCTCGGTCTCAAACGAGTCAAAGATGCCGTATTCCGTCTCACTTATCTTGAAGGCATACCAAGTCACCGTGCCTTCTTCTGCAACCGCCAAAGCTCGCCCACTTTCGAGGAACGCAGCGAGGTCGCTTCCTCTTCCGGGCTTCGCCTCGAGCAGGGCGAGGAGTCCGAGTTTTACTGTCATATTGATCTCACTTTCTCTTTGGGGAATGGTCGGCCATTACATGAGCAAGCGTATTTGTCAGCCCGCGTCCGAGTGAGAGTCGACTCCATTGATGGTGGTGGATCTTGCGAGGCGTCATCATCGGTCGACGTTCCAAATCTGACCTGTTACATCAGTTGTCAAATTCAAGACGAGAGATTCCGCAGAGTCATGAGGCGTAATCAACTTTCCCGTCTCGTACGACTCGACGAAACGATCGCGCAGCTCTTCAATGACCCGACTTCCGTCTTGGCGACGAATCCAGGCCTGCATCTGGGTGTCGACGGCGCCGGGGCGATAGACGTTGACCGTCACTCCCGTGCCAACGAGCTCTGCCGCCAAGTTAACGGTGTGCGCCTCCAGCGCGGACTTCGACGTGACGTACGCGTTGGCGCCAATCATTCCCTCGGGCTTCGCCGCAATCCCACTCGACACGTTGGCCACGCGACCCCACCCTTGTTCGATCATTCCCGGCAGCAAGGCCATCGTCAAACTCACCGCACCGATGAGGTTCACTGCGATGGCTCTCGCCCACTCGTTGACATCGACTGACACACTCGGCCCGAGTGGCCACACCACTCCCGCGTTGTTGACGAGAATGTCAACGCCGTCAACTTCCTTCAAGATGCGCTGCGTGGTACTCGCAAGTTCGACTGGATCGCCGATATCGGTTGGCATTGCCAGCGCCTTACCTGCGCGTTCGCCGATGACCCTCACCACCTCGTCGAGTTGGCTTCCCGTTTTGGACAGCAAGATGACCCGTGCACCACGCTCGGCGAGAGCAATGGCGGTCGAGCGGCCGATGCCTCTCCCCGCGCCGCTCACCACGGCCACTTTTCCCTCAAAAGGTCTAGAAGTCACGATAGGTTCCTAAGCACGGCTTCAACGTCTTCCGGTGCGACCCGAACGCGCCAATCGGCATCGACGAAGGCGGCTTGCACGACACCTTGGCGATCAATCACGAAGGTGGCAGGGACAGGAAGTGACCGAGTCCCGTTGGCGTTTTGAGTACTCGGATCATTTTGAAAGACGTTGACCTGCAGATCCTCGAGGTCGCCGCTGAGCGTGAACTGCACTCGGTAGGCGCTAGAGACGTCTTGATCGACGTCACTGAGAACCGGGAACTTCAAGTCGTGCTTCTCCGTCAGCGAAAGGGCGTGATCCGGCGACTGGGGACTCACGGCGACCAAGGTTGCGTTGAACTTTTGAAAGCTGGGAAGTGCCTGCTCCAGATGACGCAACTGGACGTTGCAGTAGGGACACCACTCACCTCGATAAAAGGTGAGGACGACGGGGCCATTGGCCAAGAGTTCCGACAAGGTGACGGACTCACCCAGTGCGTCGAGCAGCGTGAAATCTGGTGCTTGATCCCCTACGGCCAGACCGAGCGCGACACCAGTCGCCTCGATCTCGGCAACACCGTTGTTGATGCGGCTACCGATCGCCTCGGGTATTGACGCGGTAATTGCGCCAAGTTCTTCTTGTTGGGTCAGTGCGGAACTAGCGCCGGTCATCAGTGTTCTCCTATAGAGTGGACCACAAAGTCCACTCTATAAGTACGGATGTGGACTGTCAAGTCCAGTAACTTAGGAACACTGAAACCATGCACGACGAACCTGGGGCACTCCCACCGCCGACCCAAAAGGGACGAGAGCAACGACAACGAATCGTTGACGCGGCCGCCGATCTCGTCTTTGAGCGCGGTGTCACAGAGGTCAGCCTCGATGACATTCGCGAGGCCACCGGCGTCAGCAAATCACAGCTCTATCACTACTTCAACAATAAAAGTGATCTGCTCCACGCCGTGATCGAGTGTCAGCGCGAACGAGTGCTGGGCAATCACCGCCCGACGTTTCAATCCCTCGAAGGCTGGGACGACCTCACGCAATGGCGGGACATGATTGTCGCACACCAAGCCGCGCGATCATGTCGATACGGTTGTCCACTCGGCAGTCTCGCCAACGGACTTGCTGAACTCGACGACGTGGCCCGGAACCAACTCAGTGGGGCATTTTCCAGCTGGGGTCGCATCATCGCCGAGGGACTGACTCGAATGGTCGAGTCTCATACTCTTCGCGCCGACGCCGACCCTCAAGAACTCGCCGTGAGCGTTTTAGCCAGTTTGCAGGGTGGTTTACTGATGGCAGAAACGGCGCGAGACACGCGTCCCCTCGAGATCGCCCTCGACGCTGCGATTGCTCACCTCAAATCGTTCGCGCCTTAAGCGAAGCGCCGCACTCGAGCGAGTCGATCAAGCCCATCCCCCGCTTGTAACGACATTTGAGGTTCGACAGACAGAAGTGGTGGACGAAAGAGTCCGTGATGTCAACATCGCTGCGTCCTGCGCAGGAAGGAAAGAAAGAATGAAGAAGCTAATTGCAGCCTTCGCCATACCGGGGGTGCTCCTCGTTGGAGGACTGGGCGTCGGTATTACCACCGTTACGTCAGCTAGCGCCACCGAGTACGCGCACGTCGCGATGCATCACACCTGGCACGGGACCGTCACCAAGATCAATGCCAAAATGGGAACGACCAGTTCATTTAGTCTCAAGTCCGGCGCGCACACCTACGTCGTTCACTGGGACGCGATGACGCATTTCACCATGGGCACCGCAAAGAACCTCAAAGCAGGGGCTTTGGTTGCGGTTACGGGCACCCTGAAGGGCATGATTATCACGGGAACCACGCTCGACGTGTAGTGGTTTCTCAGCGACCCACTGCGACTCCTCGTAGTGGGTCGTTGAGAAACAGCGCCGTCGCGGGAACCACCCGCCATCACCGATCCTGCCGTTGAAGTGAACAGTGACGAGCCTTTCCGATTGGGTTTACCCATTGGTTGCCAGACTTCCAGAGCATCGACCTGACCCTCTACGGACGTGCGGACCTGGAACTGCTTCGTTATCCTCCCCAGTTCTGAAAGGACTGCTGTGTTGGTCGCGACCTTGGATCATTCGTGGCCGCCGCCGCCGGTGTTGGCAGCCCTAAGGTGCTGTCGATCGATCTCCAGGGACGGCTTCCACATTTCATATCCATCCGCCCCTAGTGTCGGTGAAGATGGCATCGAATCGACCGCAGCGATCTGACACAGAGCTGAAGGTCGCCGAACTGCTTCGCATCGCGAAGAACTCGCTCGGGTTGAGCTTGACGTTCCTCACTCGACTTGACGGCGAAGTCCAGCACCTCGAAGTAGTCGAATCATCCATCCCGTTTTTCCACGACGGACAAACCCAGCCGCAGGCAACCTCGCTGTGTCAAGCGATCCTCGATGGCAAACTTCCGAGCGTCATCCCAAACATCGCAAAGCTCCCCGAAGCCAAGCGTTTGCCTGCAGCCCGTTTCCCGCGCATACGCAGCTACGTGTCAGTACCGGTCGCGCTGAGTGACGGGACGCTGTATGGCACATTTTGCGCGGCAGGTTTCACTGCTGATAATGAGCTGTTGAAGCGAGATCGCGCGCTGATGGAGGTGCTGGCCGGTGCTGCCGCAACCCTGATCGAGCCGGGCGTACACGAGCGCCGCCGAGAGGAGGGCATCCGCGATCAGCTACAACCAATCATTCTGGCGGGCGGACCGAACGTAGTACTGCAGCCCATCGTTGCGCTTCGCGACGGTGTTCGAGTCGGCGCCGAAGCCCTGAGCAGGTTCCCCACCGAGTGGGGCAAGCCTCCTGATGAAGTGTTCGGCGAGGCCACGTCGATAGGCATCGGCATTGAGCTTGAGCTACTCGCCGTTCAATGTGCGGCCACTCAGCTCTCGAATTTCTCTGGATACCTGGCGGTCAACTTTTCCCCAGAATCGCTCCTAAATAGTCGCTGTCTCGAGTTCCTTGCCGAACTTCCGGCTGAGCGCATCGTTCTCGAGCTCTCTGAGCACGACCCCGTCGAGGACTACGAAGTCCTTGCCGCTGCGCTGGACCCGCTACGGCGAGAAGGAATGCGACTTGCGATCGACGACGTCGGGGCTGGCTTCTCGTCGCTGCGTCATATCTTGTTAGCAAGACCCGATGTCATCAAACTCGATCGAAGCATTGTCGCCGGCGTCGCGACCGATCCCGTGCTCGGCACGCTCGTGCGCTCCCTCGCTGACTTTGGACACGGTGCAGGTGCCGGCGTCGTTGCCGAAGGAATCGAGACCATGGACGATGCAGTGTCGCTGCGAAGCGCTGGCGTCGACTTCGGCCAAGGCTGGTACTTCGCTCGGCCGGGATCCGCTGACCAACTCGCCGATTCGTACGAAATGGACAATTCGCTTACATGAAACGCCAGCGAGGCACATCCACGCCGACCTGGTCTGGTCACGCCTCTGACCCGATCATTCACGTCAACGTACGAGGGAAGATCCTAAAGAAGCGCAAGCAGGTGAGCGCGCGCTTCGCGGCGACTGTGCATCGATAAACCTCAGTCTGCAACGCGCACGCCTAAGCCTTGTGACCCCTTGCGCACGATGCCATCGAAATCCGTCATTCTCGGCGAGCGAATATCAAATCACGGTGCATCGTGAGTCATGTGCAAGTCATAGGTCGGCAACCACAACGACGGCAGAAGACAACAGGTAACGCGACAATCAAAATCTGGATCATAAAGTCGTCAATTCACCGCTGCGTACGACGCGAACGCCCGCACCGGGAACGTGCCGAATTCCGCCACCCGAGGCGGCACTGCGGTGAATCTAGCCCCCGTCGGTGGTAACTGTTCGAGCCCCGTCATGTGCTCAATAATCGGAATTCCAGCACCGAGCAAGAGTGTGTGAGCTGGTCGCTCGCCATTATTCGACATGTCATCGATGTTGATCGCGTCAATGCCAACGAGCTTCGCACCGTGTTCCACCAGCCATTGGGACGCCCGTTCCGTGAGGTAAAAGGCATTTTGGCCGTAGCGTTCAGTCCCCCACTCACGGTCTCCTCCGGTGTGAAAAAGCACTGCACGGTCGTGAACATTGGTCGCGAGCAACGCCCCAACGTCAATTGCCCGGGCCGTGCTTCCGCCGACGCGAATAACTACCGCAGGGAGGTCGGCCAATGACGAGAGCGGCAGAGATGCGAGATCCACGCCATCTGCGAAGCGGTGGAACGGACTGTCCAGGTACGTGCCGGTGTTGCCGACCATTGAGATGCGATCAATCGTGAACTCAACACCTGGTGCGTAGTGCTGTCGCGAGTCCTCGCGCGTGAGGTGGGGTGATATTTGCGGAAAGGGAAGTCCCGGGTACGTAGACATGCCATCTGAGATCACGTGACTGAGTTCCACGAACACTCGAGCGGTCTGCGGATCGTGTTCGACCACAGATGAAACGTCACTCGGGCCGCGGTGCGTGCCCTTATGCGCTTCTTCAATGATGAGCAGATTCTCCAACGTGACGCGTTCGGTCATGAGGAGATTGAGCGAGGCGATAAAAAGTTCCGCCACTTCTTCCTCGGTGGCATCGGCGTTTGCAACGTCGATGCGGAATCTGTCGACTCGCAGGCCGCCTCCATTACTGAACATCACTGTGGCGTCAAATTCCGCGCGGTATTGGGTGGTCATGGCGTCAATCATCTCCGATTCCATAGTGCAAGTAAAGTGGATATAACTGACCATTGACTACAGTGGGACTGAATGCACATCAATCCACAACGATTGCTCATGCTCCAGGTCGTCGACAGCGCCGGAGGTGTGCTCGCGGCCGGACGCCAACTTCATCTCGCTCCGTCGGGCGTCTCTCAACACATCGCCGCATTAGAGCGAGAGACTGGCCTCGTCTTGCTGGACCGCTCGCGTCGTGGCGGACAGCGCTCAGCGACGTTGACCGCGGCTGGGCGACAGCTTCTCGTTTATGCAACGCGGCTCGCCGAAGTGATAGCCGACGCGGAGACAGAGATGACGGCCCTCTCCGGATCAGCGGGGGGTCCGATCGTTCTCGCGGCCTTTCCCACCGTCATCTCGAAGTTAGCCGTGCCCGCGCTAAACCAGGTGACGCAAACGAACCGGGGTGTGACGCCGATCGTGCGCGAGATCTCGGAGCAGTCCGCGATCAAGGCGTTGCACGCCGGCGAGGTCGACATCGTTCTCGTCGAAGATGACCTTGGACACGCTCGAACCCCCGAACCGGGCTGCAGCTTGCGCTGGCTGCTCGATGACCCCTATCGCGTGGTCATTCCACATGAATGGCCCGTCCCAACCGCGTTGTCAGAGTTGTCCGACTATCCGTGGGTGGACGGACCACCGGGATCGGCGATAAGTGGAGCACTCAGTCGACTACGAGCCGCCACCTCGTTCAATTTCACCCCTAGGCACACGTGCTTGGAATTCCCGGCCGCTCTGGCACTGGTCGGAGGCGGCATGGCGGTCGCGCTCGCTACGGAACTCGCTCTGAATGACCCCCTTCCCGTGGGCGTGCGCGTCATAGATTTTCCAGATCTCGGTTCGCGCAGAATCAGCGCTCTGTTTCAAATTGGCCGAAAGAAGCCCTTGCCAGTCGTCACTGCGTTACTCGATGCGTTGAAGTTCGCGGCGCACTCACAGCGCTGAGTTCAACTCTCAAAGGAAAGCAACGCGACGTCCCGTTCCAGGCCGAACTCGAATTACTATCCGAACTGGATAGAAGGGACGTGGCACGCTCGAAGGTGGCGAGCCCGCGCTGGTGCCAAAGAAGCCGAGCCCAGTGCGATGGCTTCGCCACCTAACTACCACGAGGTGAAATTCACCAAGCGAAGGGACGTCCTCCGATGCGCGTGTGGGGCGTGCGACAAAGACTTACCGTCGTTCGCCACAGCTACGTAGGGTGTCTTTATGTCGGATTTTCGAATTGGATCCGTAGCGAACGGGACAGGTACGTCGACCTCGCCCCTCCGCGTCCGCAGGTGACTGACCTTCGCCAAGATCCCGATGCCGCTCGCACGATCGCGGCAGCGGCCCTGGGTCGCGACCCTGGACCAATGGCAAGCATTCTGAGCGACTCCAATTCCGTCTATATGAGCGCCGATGTCGTCATAAAGATCATCGACGAAGGTGGCCATTCACGATTGGAGCGTGAAATCGCGCTCGCGCCCCATTTGCCGGTCGGCCTCGCGGCGACGCTGCTCGCCAGCGGGCACTACGTGCTAGGTACTCACAACATTCGCTACGCCCGCTACGCCCGTGTGCCGG
>DASZLS010000093.1:0-13865 GCA_035552255.1 Acidimicrobiales bacterium
CGCGCGAACGTCTCGAGCGCATCGATCGATTCGTAGGCCTCCTCCAGGAGATGACGAGTCAGTGACGCGTGCGTCTGTTCTTGATCCCACGGGCACTCGGCGCGCAGACGCTTCATGAAGTCAACCAAGTCATTCATCGCTTCGCCGGCGTCACGCAGTCCTTCCACCCAGAGCGAGGTGAGGTGATCAGCGGCAGCGAAGGTCGTAAGCTCGCTCGCGTCGAGCGTTGTCACGAGTTGATCACGGAGACCCAGGTGATGAAGTACCGTGACCTCGCACGCCTCCGGCAAGCGATCAGCCACGCTGGCGAGCACCTCTGGTGCGTACGCCTGGAGGATCAGCAGCGGGCCGGGACCACGGAAATTGCTGGCGGGCGCGAGCGCATCGACGATGCGCAACCCGACCGTCATCGGATCGCGACCGAGGACGGCACACGCGACGTCGATCACCGACACCGCAGGTTCGAGCACGGTCGTCACGTCGTCACGGGCGAGCAGTAGCTCCACTGTGCGCTCGGCCACTACTGGCGAACCGGGCACGACGTAGATCACTTCGCTGTTTTCTGCGCTATTCGCGAGCTCGACGAGATCGTCAACGATCGCGGCATAGAGCTCGTCAAAGGACTCGGCACGATCGTAGAGTTCGTCATAGCTCACGACGTCAGAGAACTCCACCACGCTTGGGTGCACGCGAGTGCGAAATCGCACGACGGGCGACTCACGGATAAGTGTGACAGTTCCCTGCGTTATATGACCAGCGTCGCCAGGCCCGAGTCCAACGACTCGTACGACGGGTCTCACTTATACGAGGTAGTGGCCGCGGCAGCGAGCCTCGACGCTCCCAGCACTCCGCTCTTGCTGGGCGACGTGATGGCGGAGACTCCAGGCCCCGTCGAGGAGATGCCCCACTGACCAAACGCCGGGTCAACGTACACCGCGGCTACTTGGAGGAGCTCGTCCTTCTCGGCCGAGGCAGCCTGGGCGTTCAAGGTCTGCAAGTCCGCGAGCACCGCTTGGGAAGCTTTGGCATAGGGGGTTGCGGTGCGCTTCGTGACCGCGACGAAGAGCGCGTACTCCGCGCTGTTGTACTCGATGTACTGGGGCGTCGACGAGAACGCATTGAGTCCCTCGGTCCCAACGTCCGCGCGCACTCCGGCGTACGAGGAATTCGAGGGGGCGTAGCACCCGTACGCGCCACCCTTCGAAGATGAGGGGTCTTGCGAGTATTTCTTTGCAAGCTCCGCGACGGTCTGACCCGACGTTTCCGCGCTCGCAAAGGCCGCAACGTCGGCAGGCTGGACGAGCGCGATCGAGACGCACAGCGTGTCGTAGTCCGTAGTGTGCGCGTCGAAGTACTGCTTCATGGCGGTCGCCGTCAGCGGAATTGTCGACTTTATCTTGTTGACGAGGTACTGCGACGTCGCCTGTGACTCGATCTCCGCAGTGCGCATCTCGCTCGGCATTTCGGCAACTGCGTCGGCGGAGGTGCCTGGACACTTAAGTGGATTAGACGTCGACTGCGTCTGGACCTCTGCATTTTGCAGCTCGTTCACGAGCGACACCTTGGCACTCGCCAGCGCGGCGGCGCTCGGCTGATAGTGATACGTCGTCGTCACGTACTGATCGATCGCCAGACCTTCGACGCGCAGATTGGCCCACGCGGCAGCGCCCGCCGCCTTGATGGAGTAACCCCCGGCGCCCGGGGCGTAGTTGTTCGGATAGAGGGCAGTGAGGAAACACTGCAGCGAATTGTTGTGCGAAATCGCGGCGAGCTCGGAGTCAAGGGTCGTCCCCGACACGGTGTCGTGATTCACGCTGACGCCCGAGGAGGCTCCGCTGAGCCCATAAAGGGCGGCTCCGACGAGGGCAACGACAAACAGGACTACGAGACGGCGCACCCTGTCATGCTACCGATTCACTCAGAGGCCTCTGACGTCGGCGCGAGCACCTGATCGAGCAAGGTCACGATCGCCAGTGGTGTGACGTCCTTCGCGGGGAGTTCGACTCGCAGCTCTTTTGTCGACTCGTTGTAGGCACTTGAGCCGAAAGAACGACGCAGTCGAATCTGCTGGCTAAACGAGAGCACCAGCGGTCCGAGCCGTAATACGGGCTTCGAACGAACCCCCACGCGCGCCGGCATGACCACGACAGAAGTGATGCCAATGTCGAGACAGAGAAGCCGGAGTTGGGCCAGTTCGAGCAATCCCCGCGCGGACGCGGGCAGCGCACCGTAGCGGTCGATCCACTCGTTCTTCAAGTCCTCAAGCTCGTCAGTTGAGGTGACACCCGCGAGTCGGCGATACGCCTCGAGCCGCGCGTCGTCCGCTTCGACGTATTCCTTGGGTAAGTGCGCCTCGCCGGGCACGTCGAGATTGATCGGAGTGACCTCTGGGACGTGAAAGCCCTTGGCGTCGGCCACCGCTTCCGCCACGAGCTGCACATAGAGGTCATATCCCACTGCGGCGACCGGACCGGACTGATCGTGACCGAGGAGGTTGCCCGCGCCTCGGATCTCGAGGTCGCGCATGGCGATCTTGAAGCCACTACCGAGGGCGGTGTTGTCGCCGATCGTGCGGAGCCGCTCGTAGGCGGTCTCAGAAAGTACCTGATCCGCAGGGTGAAATAGATACGCGTAGGCGCGCTGGCCGCTCCGCCCTACGCGTCCGCGGAGTTGGTGGAGCTGACCTAACCCGAGACGTTCTGCACGGTCGACGATCAGAGTGTTGACCGACGGCAAGTCGATCCCGGACTCGACGATCGTCGTGCATACGAGCACGTCAAAACGCCGCTCCCAAAAGTCAACCATTACCCGCTCGAGCGCACCTTCATCCATCTGCCCGTGCGCGATGGCGACGCGCGCGTCAGGCACGAGCTGACCGAGGCGCCGAGCGACCTGATCAATGTCAGTGACCCGGTTGTGCACGAAAAATACCTGGCCCTCGCGCAAGAGCTCACGTCGAATCGCTTCGACGACCGCGGGCTCGTTGTACTCACCGACGTGCGTGAGGATCGGTCGACGATCAGCCGGAGGCGTCGTGATCATGGAGAGGTCACGAATGCCAGTGAAGGCCATCTCGAGCGTGCGCGGTATCGGACTCGCACTCAGGGTCAAGACGTCGACCCCCACGGAGCGACTCTTGATCGCTTCTTTGTGTTGGACACCAAAGCGCTGCTCCTCGTCGACGACGAGAAGACCGAGTTTCTTAAACGACACGGTCTCACCCAAGAGTCGGTGCGTGCCGATCACGACGTCGATGGTGCCGTCAGCCAGTCCTTCGAGTGTCGCCTTCATCTCGACATCGTCAACGAATCGACTCAGGAGGGCGACCTTCACCGGAAAACCAGCAAAACGCTCAGTGAACGTGGCGAAGTGTTGACTCGCGAGCAAAGTGGTCGGCACGAGCACCGCGGCTTGATAGTTGTCCTGCACCGCCTTAAATGCGGCGCGCAACGCGACCTCTGTCTTACCGAATCCCACGTCCGCACAGACCAGGCGGTCCATTGGACGCGGCGACTCCATGTCCGCCTTGACGTCAAGAATCGCTTGGGCTTGGTCGGCGGTCAGCGTGTAAGGAAAGAGTTCTTCCATCTCTCGCTGCCACGCCGTGTCGGGACCGAAAGCGTGACCTTCGGCGACCGTCCGCAGTCGATACAAGTCGACGAGCTCTTGGGCGACAAGGAACGCTGCCGCTCGAGCCTTCGCGCGCGTCTTCTGCCACTCCGCGCCACCCATGCGTGAGAGCGCAGGGCCGTCGCCGCCCGTGTAGGGAGTGAGCGCGTCGATCTGTTCGGTTGGCCAATAGCTGCGGCCGTCCTTGAACTCGAGTATCAAGTAATCGCGCGTGACACCATTGATGGCCCGCGTCGTCGTGCCCGAGAACCTCGCTACACCATGTTGACGGTGAACGACGTAGCTACCGACCGCCAAGTCATCGAAGAAGCCGTCGACGTTTCTCGTCCGCGTGCGCGCGACCCGTCGCTGGGTGCGTCGACCAGTGAGGTCACTCTCACTCCAGACCACGATTTCTGGTTCGTCGAAGTAGAACCCGCTCGGCAGCGAGCTCTCCATCACGCTCAGTCGTGAATCCAGCACCCGAGCGGGATCGGTCGAGACGTCGAGGCCTTCCGCGCGCAGTTGGTCGGCCATGCGGTCGATGGCGGCGGGCGTCGAGGTGAGAATGACCCCTCGTCGATCCTTCGACCATCCGCGAACGTGCGCGGCGATTCGCGCGGCGTCTCCTTGCACCACAGGAGGTGACGTGAGCACGGTGTCGGCAGAGGCCGCGTTCGTCTCGAGCGGCACGTCAATGCGATCGTCCAGCACCTCGTTATAGCCAAGGTGCAGCAGCGGCACCTCTTCACTCGCGCGCCAGGTAGCGGCCACCACATCGGTGAGCTCGCGCTCTTCGCCGAGCAGCTCCTCAAGACGGGTGCGCACGCGACTCGGTTCGACGACCACGACCTGAGCGTCCGCTATCTCGTCAAGGAGGGTGCGCGGTTCGTCAACGAAGAGCCCCATCCAGCCCTCCATGCCGTCGAAGAGTTGGCCGGTTGCGAGTCGGTCGAACGTCTCACTCGCCCACGGGGCGCTGAGCGCCAGCTCTTCGGCGCGCGTACGCGTCAGTTCTTGGGGCAACCATTCACGGGCGGGGGCAACCAGGGCCTCCTCGACGTCGTGCGTCGAACGCTGAGTTGCAATGTCGAATACCGTGAGCCGCTCGACTTCATCACCAAAGAAGTCGAGTCGTAACGGTTCATCGCCCTGAGCGGGCCACACGTCGACGATGCCACCGCGCACGGCGAGCTCCGCGCGATGTTCGACCAGATGTTCGCGGCGATATCCCATGTCGACGAGTCCCGCCACAAACCGGTCGCGCTCCATTTCGTCCCCGCGACGCAGCACGTAGGGGTCGCGCAACGGTTCCGGAGAGAGCAGCTGTGCGATGGAGCGCGCGGATGCGACAATGACACGCGGTCCGCGTCCTTCGCGCAGCCTCCAGCGCAGCAGCGACCGCATGGCCATCACTTGCGTATCCGGGCTCACGCGCTCGAGGGGGTGGGTGTCCCAGCCGGGCCAGAGGGCGACGTCATCGTCCCCTAGCCACGCGCGAAGCGCGTCGCTCGCGTGTTCCGCGTCACTCGAGGTAGCGGTCACCGCCACGACGAGGTCTCGCTCTAACGACAGCGCCGCGATGGCGAGCGGCGTTGAGTAACTCGACGCAACGAAGGATCCCGACGCGAGCGACGCGCGCATTGCGGGCGCAAGTCGTTCGAGAACGCGTCGTAGCCCGGCGTCGCTCACGATCCGTTGATGCGCTGCTGCGCCACGTCGAAGTCGTAGTCGAGCAGCGTCTCAAGGGCGTCAGCAGCGAGTGCCACGTCAAGGGCCATGGACTCACGGAGCTTCCCCGTCGGGCGCTTCAAGACGTAGTCGGCGCCCTGCTCCTTTCGCGGCGGCTTGCCAATGCCGATCCGAAGCCGCGCGAAGTCCTGGGTTCCGAGCGACTGAGCAATGGAGCGAAGTCCGTTGTGCCCGGCGAGTCCCCCGCCGAATTTGAGCTGCAGACGTCCGGGCTCGAGATCGAGCTCGTCGTGCACGATCACCAGGTTCGCGTAGTCCTCCACCGATGTGCGTCGAAGCAGCGGAGGCAGCGCCGCGCCGGACTCGTTCATGAACGTCGTGGGGATTGCCAGGGTGACGGGACCGCGCGGCGTGCGCAGCGTGGCATTCAGGGCCCGCTGGCGACGCTCGAGCGTGAGCTGTCCTCCGCGTCGCGCCACCACTTCGCGAACCGCGTCGCCACCTACGTTGTGGCGTGACCCTTCATACTCTGTACCGGGGTTGGCGAGCCCGACGATGAGCAACACGCTTTGCTCGCCTCGTCGATCGTCACGGTTGCGCCGAAGCGCCACGGCAAACTACTCCGGCGTGGCGGCGTCGGGGGCGCCAGGCGTCTTCGCCGCCGCACGTCCAGCGTGGGTGGCAATGACCGCTACCGAGGCGTCACCAACAGCCTCAACGCCTTCGGGCAACACGAGATCGCCTAAACGGATGGCTCCGCCCGCCGTGAGTGCCGAGATGTCGACTTCCACGAAATGAGGAATGCGGTCGGGACGTGTCTTCACTTCGATGTTGAACATCTGCTGGTCGACTTCCCAGTCGGCGTGACGTACTTCGACGGCGTCGCCGATGAGGTGCAATGGCACTTCGGCGATGACCGTTTGGTTGGGGTCAACGACCTGGAAGTCGACGTGCGAGACGGTGCCGCGAACGGGGTGGCGCTGGAGCTCACGCGCCATCACCGTGTAGGTCGTATCGTCTGCGTCGAGCGTGATCAGTGCGTTCAAGCCCTGTTCGCCCGAGACCGCGGTGCGAAATTCCTTGGCATTCACTGCGACCGGCAGAGGTTCGACGCCGTGACCGTAGATGACACCCGGAATGAATCCCTCGTGACGCAGGCGACGGGAGCTGGCTGAGCCCTTGACGCGGCTCGTCGACGCGTGCAACGTGACCTGTGACATGAGTACTCCTCTACGAAATGGCTGGCGGCCCAAGGGCAACGCACAGGAAAACAAGTCTAGTCTGAGCCGCTCTTCTGGCTCCACTCGGAGGATTTGGCCCGTGCGCGAGCGTCGCCGAACCTCCGATTAACGGACTTCTACCTCGACCCTATCCGCCGTCAGAGATACAACCGAACGCTGTGAGATTCGGGCGCGAGGATCGACGGACCGTATGAAACGCGCCGCTTGGAGGGCCCGCTCGCTCGCCAACTCCGAAGTCGTGCCGTAGCCGACGCACTCAACGGACATGCGGGACGAAAGATCTCGGGCGAACCGGCGAAGGGTCCTCACCTGAACCCCGCTCAGGCGGGTCGCGTTATGGGAAAACCCGAGCTCCAGCGGCTCGGGCGCCACTGCAACGAGCGGCGAGACCGTAAAGACCTCCTCGCCCGTGGCGCTCGAACCTGCAGGATCGGACACCGTCACGTTGCTGGCGCCGACGCGCGCGGACGCCGAGATCGTCACGTCGGCCTTCAATTCCTGCGGGGAGACGAACGTGGTCGACCCCACCTTGATGCCGGGACTCGAGAAAATGACCTGGGCATCACTCTGAAAGCCACTTCCCGAGATGGTCACCACCTGCGCGGCACCTTGGCTCAGCACCGTCGGGGTCACCGAGGAAACCGTCGTCGCGGAAAGCGCGTCGTTGCTCATGGCGAAGGCGACCGCCGAGGCGTACCCGCTCGATTCGGCTTCAACGGCATAACCTCCGGGCGTGTCGTTGGCGTAGAACGTCGGCGCGACTGCCACACCCTGGGCGTCAGTGTCGACGTAAGACGAGGTCGATCCACCAGCGAAGGTGCCGCTTGCTCCCGACGTCGGCGCCACGAAGATCACCGGTACGGAGGGAACGGGATTGCCTTTGGCGTCGTCGATCGTTACCGCGAGCGCCAGCGCGAACGCGGTGCTGACATCAGTCGACTGGTAGGACGCAACGTCCGCGGTCATCGAGTCGAACAGAAGGTCGCTGTTGGTGAGAGAAAACGTCGCACTCGGACTCGAGGAGTTCGCCGTCGCGGGCGAAGTGGCAATCACGCTGTAGCTCCCCGCCTCGTCGTTGGCGGTCGCCGATACGGAGACGAACCCCGACGTGCTGGTGATCGCTCCAGTATCGAAGGATGCCGAAGCGCTGGGCGTACCGACGATCGCGAAGGTCACGTTGACGGCGGACGTATCGGGTGTTGGCGCGCTGCACGGCGTGGTGCTGATCTCGACCTCGAGGGGGTTCGCAAAGCCGCTCGATACGGTCGCTGTTTGCACGGCACTACCGACTGCGCAGAGGTAGTCATTTGGCGATGCCGCCGATGATGGCTGCGCCGAGGTGGCGAGCAGCACGAACGTCGAGGCACACGCGAGCGCGCCCGAGAGCATCGTTCGCCCAATCAATCGCGCGGCGAGTCCGCGAGTCTTTTGTGCTCGTTCATGATGGCGAGTGGTCATGGACGGACTCCTGTTCTGTCGAGTGGCGAGAGATTCACCAGACTCCTATTCGCTTCTCAGTGCGTCGATGGGCGCTAACCTCGCGGCCCGCGCGGCGGGGTATACCCCGAAGCCGAGCCCAATAACCATCGCCACACCAATTGATCCCGCGACGGCCCACCACACAATGTCGATGCGAGTCGTCGCAAGATGCGGTATGAGAACGGCGCCAAGGACGCCCACTGCTGCGCCGAGGAACCCGCCGGTCAAGCCAAGCGTCGTGGCCTCGACGAGGAACTGGCGTCGAATTGCCGAAGGCGTCGCGCCGAGCGCCTTGCGCAGACCAATCTCGCGGACGCGCTCGGTGACCGAGACGAGCATGATGTTCATCACGCCGATTCCCCCGACGAGCAACGAGATGGCCGCGATGCCCGCGAGCAGGAACGTCAAGGCGTCATTCACCGAACTTGCCGTGGATTCGAGGGTTGACGGGGCCGTGATTGTGAAGTCTGCGTCTTTTGGATTCGTGATCTGATGCAGGGCTAACAGTTCGCTGTCCGCTTCGTCATACGCTGCGCCGAGGGCACTCTGTGACTGGGCCTCTAAGTACACCAGTGAAACCGATTGCGAGCCGGCGATGGCGCTCTGCACAACGGTGATCGGCACCAATATCATGTCGTCTTCGTTGATCCCGTTCGAGTCCCCCGCCGTGTTGAGCACGCCAATCACCGTGAGCGGGACGCCGGCGACGCTGATCTCTTGGCCGAGCGGCGCACCGCCGATGCCGAGTTGCGTAGCCGTCGTCGAACCGATGACCGCTACTGCGGCTCCATCATTGACTTGGGCGGGCGTGAAGAAACTGCCTTCGGCAACTGTTCGATCGCGCACCTTCAACCACGACGCCGAAGTGCCGTCGACCTGAGTGGTCCAGTTCTTCGTTCCCGCCTTGACCTCGTCTATGGTCACCACCATCGGCGCGACCGCCACAATGTTGGGACAGACCGAGCGCGACGCGAGATCTTTCGCGTCCGCATACGTGAGTGTGGTCGCCGTCCCAGAGCCGCCACGAACACCGCCCGAGGTCGCGCTGCCGGTGGTCAACACCAGTACGTTGGTGCCGAGTGAAGAGATCGCCGAGTTCACTGTGGCGCTCGCCCCTTCCCCAAGACCCACCGTCATGATCACCGCCGCGATGCCGATCAGGATGCCAAGTACCGTGAGCGTGGAGCGAAGCTTGCGGCTCCAAATCGCCTCGAAGGCCGAGCGAATCGTTTCTAAATAACTCACGACGCAGTGCTCTCATCGGACTGGATCTCGCCGTCTCTGATGCGCACGACCCGCTCTGCGCGTTGGGCGGTCTCGACGTCGTGGGTGATCAGGATCACCGTGCGTCCCGACGCATTCAGCTCACCCAGCAAACTGAGCACGTCAGTGGCGGAGGCCGAGTCGAGGTTGCCGGTTGGTTCGTCAGCGAGCACGAGCGAAGGTTCGTTGACGAGCGCGCGAGCTACGGCAACACGTTGCTGCTGGCCCCCGGAAAGCTCGCTCGGTCGGTGATCCACCCGATCGCCCAGATTGACTCGTTGCAGGGAGCGAAGTGCGCGCTCCTTTCGTTCGACGCGCGCGACACCCGAGTAGATGAGCGGCATCTCCACGTTGCGCCACGCCGAAAGGCTGGCGAGAAGATTGAACTGCTGGAAGACGAAGCCCACGCGCCGATTCCTCACGTGGGCGAGTCTCGTTTCATCCATTTCGCTCACGTCGACGCCGTCAAGCTCGTAGACGCCCGACGTGGCAGAGTCGAGACATCCCAGTATGTTCATGAGGGTCGATTTGCCGGATCCAGAAGGCCCGATGATGGAGACGAACTCTCCGGCCTCGATCCGCAGATTGACACCGTGCAGCGCCTCGACGGTCATGGCCCCGAGGCGGTACCGCTTGTGCAGGTCGATCAGCTCCACGATTGGTCGCGTCGTCAAGGGGCTCTCTTCGTAACGATGCCCGATCCGCCAGGCCCAGTGAACTGGATGTGTTGACCTGCGCCGTTGCTCGAGGAGTGTGACCCAGGTAGCGATGCCCCGAGGTTGCCGACGACTACCTTTTGCCCCGCCGTAATCCCGGATTTGATTTGCGTCAACACCCCGCCCACGGCGCCAACGACGACCGGACGTTTGACCTCTTTGCCGTTCGCGAGAACGTTGACGAAGCTGGACCTGCCAAAGGTGTGCACTGCGCTCGTCGGCACAGTCAGGACATTCTTCACATCCAGCACCGTGGCGGTGAGGTCAGCCGTGGCTCCGACGTACATGTCGGTGGGCTTGCCGGTGACTCCGATGACGATCGGAAAGGTGGCGACCCCTGAGCTGATCGTGGGAATAGTGCTGATCGACACCACGGTCCCAAGCGAAGGGGCGGTCGCACCGGTGGGCACGATGAGCACCTGGTCGCCGACCATCAATTCTGAGATCTGGCGAGAGCTCGCCGTTGCATCGACGTCGAATGTTGACGGGCTCTCGATCTCGAAAGCGGGCGACGACGCGCTGCTGGAATTAGAGGAGGAACCATCGGTTGAGGAGCCCGCTTGCGCACTGTCCCCTGCCGCCACGTTCACTGCCGTCACGAGACCCTCGATAGGAGAAACCAAGTTCGCGTCGGCGAGATTCTGCTCGGCGGATGCGACCGCGTTCTTCGCGGAATCGACCGCCATCTCGTCGGCGTCCACTTGGTCGGCGTACAGTCCGTCCTTGGCGTCACTCAACGCCGTGAGATCCTTCTCGAGTTGAGCCTTATCTGCCGCCACCTTTTGCCCATCTTGGCGGCTCGTCTGCATATTCTTGAGCTGCGTCTCGGTGAGTGATGTCTCAGCTGACTGCACCGTCGACGCGGCGCCCGACATGCTCGCGTCATCTTGACTGAGCTGCTTCTGATCGCCCGACACGGTGGTCTCGTCACTCGAGCACACGGCGGTGGCCACGCCATCGCCCGCACAGTCGATCTCCTCTTTCGATTGCGCTGCTTCAAGCGTGGACTGGTCATTGCTCTGTAGTTCCGCTGCACTCGCATCGACGTCCTGTGCCGACGACACCGCACCTTGGGCGCTCGTGAGACTGAGCTCGTCGGTCGTAACGTCCTCGCCCATGGTCGCCTCGTCGTTGGCGAGGGTGGTGCGATCTGAGCTCACCGTCTGCTGAGCGGTCGCGGTCACCGAACTCGCAGGCGACCGGGCCGTCGCCAGCGAGGACTCGGCAGAATCGAGTGATGCTTCGCTCTGGTCCACCTGCGAACGCAGATCGGAGGTCTCGAGCGTCGCGAGCACTTCGCCCGTCTTCACCGTCTCGCCCACTTTCACGGGCACCGACGCGACAGTTCCTGCGGTCGAGAAGTTGAGATCAGCTTGCGTCACTGGTTCGATCGTCCCCGTGAGCGAGGTCGTCTGTGACACGGTTCCGAGCGTCGCGGGAACCGCCACATACTGAGGAGCCGACGATGAGGTGAGCGCGAGACCGCCGAGGGTGCCTCCCACGGCAACGGCAGCCACGATGACGACGGCGACGAGAAGCTTGATCTTCGAACGCGGTCGTCGAGACCGTCGAGTCATCACCACTCCGTCCTTGAGACCGCTTGGCAAGTCACAAAGTCGAGCACGGCGTTCCTTTCACTCTTCGTACTCCGAGTGCATCTCGGCCCGCTGAAAAACCTACGAAGTTGCACGAGGCCAGACCATCGCTCGAAAGAGCCAATTACGAGGTGCTACCTCGGTACAACGAGCCACCCAGAATCGCAGGAGGTCATACCTGGGTATGACACCGCTGGCGCGATGACGCGAGCGCCGTGGTGGCGTACCGTAAGACGATGAGCATGACCACTGACGAAAAAACACCATCTCGGCTCATCGCTCGAACTCGCGTGCTGGGTGCGGGCCTCGGCGAGGTCATCGTGGGCGCCGATCCCGCTGTTGGATGGCGCTCGTCTCGCATCCGCCGCGCGGCGACGTTTGCAACGATTATTGGCGTCGTCGTGGTGCTCGCCGCGATCGCAGGCATTGCGGTCTCGATGCGCGTCCCGCTGGGCACCGGTGGTCTTGGTCAAGTATTTACTTCGTATCTCTCGCCGCGGGCCGGACACATCGTGTTTCAAGAGAGTCTCGCCCCGAGAGGTGTCGCCGTAAAGACCGCATCATTTGGCTCGATGGACTCACTCGCCCTTTTCAAATGGTCGGCGTTCGGGCTGGTGGGGCTTGGTCCGCTGTTCTTAGCGTGGCGCTATCCGCTCTTCGCGTGGCGCGTCGGCTTCGTCGCGGCGCTGATCGTGCCGGTACTCACAATGAGCCCGATCAGCGCGCTGCCACCTGATCTCCAGCTTCCGCCCGAGCAATTGCTGCTGCTCGTCGCGGTCTTGTGCGTTGCGGGGCTTCGCCACAGCCGCGCCACACTGTGGTGGTTGTGGGCGCTCATGGCACTTCCCGCATGGATCTGGCTAGGCCCGGGACTGCTGAAGCCCCTCGCTGGGGAAGTCGCGCTCATGGTGATCACTGTCGCGCTCGATGCGACCGGCGCCTCGCATCGCGCCCGACGGGAGCTCGCCGCCCAGTTCGAACGCACCGAGCTGGAAGGTGCCCGTCGAGCCGTGCTCGAAGAGCGAACACGCATCGCGCGTGAGATGCATGACGTGGTCGCACATCACATGTCGCTGATCGCCGTGCAAGCGGAGACCGCGCCGTTCCGTCTGAACGAACTCCCGGACTCGGCGCTCGACGAATTCTCGTCGCTCAGCGAGCACGCGCGCGAAGCCCTCTCGGACATGCGTCGACTCCTCGGAGCGCTGCGCAACGAGGGCCCTGCGGAGCGTGCTCCACAACCCCGCCTCGACGACGTGCCCGACCTCGTGGCCGCGAGCCAGCGAGCGGGAGTGGACATCACGCTCATCATGCCCGACATCGACACCGTGACGTCACCTGGCGTGGAGCTTTGCGCGTATCGCATCGTGCAAGAGGCACTCTCAAATGCCAATCGACATGCGCTCGGATCTGAGATCTCCGTTACCCTCGAGGGCGACACGGACGCCCTGCGGCTCCGTGTGAGGAATGGCCCGGGAGTGGGCCAAACGGCGATATCCGGCTACTCTCGAGCGGGCCATGGGCTGGTGGGCATGAGCGAGCGTGTCGCCATGCTCGGTGGCGAGCTCGTTGCGGCGGAGGATTCTGAGGGCGGCTTCCTGGTCGCCGCCGTATTGCCACTGCACTCCGCACTCGTGTCGCCCGCGTCGTGACAATCGCGTGTCTCATCGTCGACGATCAGGCCATGGTTCGCGAAGGATTCGGAGCGATTCTCAACGCCCAGGTTGATATGAATGTCGTGGGCCAAGCGTCGAATGGCGCAGAGGCGATCGCCCTTTACGAAGAGCAGCATCCCGACGTGATCTTGATGGACGTGCGAATGCCCGTCATGGACGGACTCGAAGCCACTCGTTGCATTCTTGGCAACCATGACAGTGATCCGCCGGTGCGGGTGCTGATACTCACGACGTTCGATCTCGACGAGTACGTGTACGAAGCGCTCCGCTCGGGAGCGAGCGGCTTCTTATTGAAAGATGCGCCCGCGACGGAGCTCGTGCACGCTGTTCGAGTGGTTGCGGCGGGTGACGCGCTGCTCGCACCGTCGGTAACCCGACGCCTGATTGCTGACTTCTCTCGCCAGCGACCGAGCGCTCCGCATACGGCCTCAGTGGACGAACTCACGCCGCGCGAGAACGAAATTCTCCGATTGGTCGCTCAAGGACTCTCCAACGCGGAGATCAGCGAACAGCTGTTCATCGCCGAACAGACCACCAAGACGCACGTCGGGAGAGTGCTGTTCAAACTTGGACTCCGTGATCGCGCCCAAGCCG
>DASZLS010000094.1:0-39551 GCA_035552255.1 Acidimicrobiales bacterium
TCCCAATCACGATGTATTCAACGGCGGTACTCACGCTAATAAGCGCCATACCGTTATAGATAACCGCGATGACCATGCCGCCGATGACCGCGTGGATCATTTTGCCACGACCGCCAAAGAGGCTCGTGCCGCCGATGACCGCAGCAGCCACGGCGTAGAGCACATAGATGCCACCAGGTTCCGCATTGGACATTCCGCCCAGATTCGATGTGTAGAGCAGTCCCGCAACGCCCGCGGTGAAACCTGCGAACACGAATGCGAGGAGGCGGAATTTGTTCACGCTGATGCCAGCGCGACGTGCCGCCTCCTTGTTGCCGCCAATCGCGTAGATGTAACGGCCCGTCCTTGTCCTTCCCAAAATGAACGTCCCCGCGAGAAGCATGGCGATGTCGATCGGAATGGCGAAGGGCATCCCACGAATGACGGAGAAAGTGGAGCGGTCCGCGTTGAATATGAGCGCCAAGATCACCGCAGAAATTGCGAGTCCCACAATCTTTGCCACCGTGAAATACACAGACCGAGACACTAACCCGCTTGCCCGGCGATTCTGGTAAGCGCGCAGCATAAAAGCGGCCGCAACAATCACGAGGCCCGCGAAAAATATCCACGTCCAGACGGGGGTGAAATTGCCGTACACCAAGTTATAGAGAACGTGACTCTGGTCCGGCACCGTGCCGCCGGAGTTCTCCCTGTCGATCATGTAGAGCAGCACACCGTTTAGTGCGATTTGTCCCGCCAACGTCACAATGAACGAGGGCAACCTCAAAAAGACCACGAGGAGTCCGGTAGCAAAACTGATCCCGCTCGTCACCACCAGCGAGAGGGCGAATCCAAGGTACCAGGGCCAGTGCCAACCGACGCTGGTGGTTATTGCGGCAATCGCGCCACCGATTCCCAAGACGAAACCAAGCGAGAGATCAATTTCGCCGAGGAGTAAGAGCCAGATTTCGGCCATGCCGAGAAGAATGAAAACCGTCGACTGAATGAACAGGTTGGTGAGATTCTCCGGATGCAGGAAGATCGAATCGCGGACGTAGAAGTAAATCACTAGCGCCGCAAGACCAAGCAATACTGGAATGAGTCCGCTATCGCCGGTGCGTAGCCGCTTCAGCATGGCGCCGAATTCGCTCTGGCTCTTTGGCTCGTCGACGTGGGCGGTGGGATCGTCCTGGAGAGAGGCGGTCACGGGGTTAGAACCTTTCGATTATTGAGCGGACGCCAGCGGCGACGGTACGCGCGACGAGGCACCGGTGGTGATCAGCTCCACGGCGCTTCCGGTGTCGTAATCGCTCACGGGGCCGCTGGAGACGAGCGTGCCAAGGTACATGACCGCGACACGATCAGCGACTTCGAACACGTCCGTCAAGTTGTGCGAGATGACGATGACGGCAACGCCCCGCGATGCAAGCGTCTTGATGAGTTCAATGACCTGGGCGGTCTGCGACACGCCCAGCGCGGCGGTTGGTTCGTCCATGATGACCAGCTTGGACTCGCGTGTCACGGCACGGGCGACGGCCACCGCTTGGCGCTGGCCGCCCGAGAGGGAGCCGACCTTTTGGCGCACCGACTTCACCGTGGACACGGCAAGGTCCTTCAAGGTTTGCACGGTTGCGAGTTCCATTGTGATCTCGTCGAGCATGCCGAATTTCATCGGCTCGTTGCCGAGATAGAGATTCTGGACGATATCAAGATTGTCGCAGAGTGCGAGGTCCTGGTAGACGGTGGCGATTCCGAGCTCCGCCGCGTCACGGGGAGAATGGATGTGAATTTCCTTACCGTTCCAATAGACGTGACCGCTTGACGGCGTCCAGATACCAGAGATCGTTTTAATTAGGGTCGACTTGCCAGCGCCGTTGTCGCCAATGACGGCGGTAACTTTTCCGGCGGGAACGTCGAGGTTGATGTCCTGTATCGCTTGCACGGGACCGAATGATTTCGATATCCCGCGCAAGCTCAACAAAACGTCGCTAGGGACGACGTTCGCCCCCGAATCGACGTGGCTCGACTGCCCGTTTCGGGGCGTGTCTGCAGGCGATGATTCAGGGGCGAACGTCATTTTTAACCCTTTTGACTGTTACTTAATGCCGTACGTCTGGCAGTCAGCAGCATACGTCGGCTCCGTCTGACCAGACACCGTCGGTGAGTTGGTCGTGCAGATGGACGATGCCTTCAACCAGCCCTGGGCGATGATCGTTGATTCGATCGTCTTGGCAGTGACCCAGGTGGAGGTCTCAAGGACCGAAGGAACTGACTTGTACTTGGCAATCTTTTGGGTCGGGTCAGTTGTCGTAGCGTTGACGAGTCCCTTTGGCGGCTTGACGCCCGCACGGAGGTAGATCGCCAGCGCCGCAGCAGCCTGAGCTTCCTGGAAGATTGGCTTGTACACGGTGCCGCACTGGTAGCCAGAGATGATGTTCTGGAAACCGACGGGGGTCGCGTCCTGGCCGGTGAACGGAATCGTGTCCGGCTTGAGTCCCTTTGACTGTAAGTATTGGATGATCGGCGCAGCGTTCTCGTCGTTTGGCGTGATCACTGCGTTGATGCTTGAGTTTGCCGTGTAGGCGCCTTCGAAGTCCGTCTGGGCCACGGTAGGCGTCCACGTGCCGACGCTCTCGTCAGTCGTGTTCGAGCTACCCGAGCCACCTTCGCCCGGGGCGTAGCCCGCGGCCGATAGTACAGCGTTGTAGCCCTTACCGAACAGCGTCGCGTTGTTGTCAGTCGGCGAGCCGTACATCACATAGATGTGCGGGCTCTTGATGCCCCATGACGAGATGCACGCGAGCAGGCCTTGGCCGATCTGCGTGCCAACGGTGACGTTGTTGAAGCTGACGTAGTACGAACGCTGTCCACCGAGCGTCAGGCGGTCATAGTCAATGACCTTGACGCCGTGTGAAAGCGCGTACGCTTCGACAATTTCGCCGGTCGTAGAGTCTTCCGGGTCAATGACGAGCACCTTCGAACCAGCGGCGACGTCAGCAACGGCGTCCGTGTAGAACGTGTTGTCACTGCCATCGGCGTTCTGGATGATGAACTGGCTTGACTTCATCCCCGCCTTCGTCAGCGACTCCTTCATCATTGGCGCGTCAAAGTCAACGTACCGGGCTGACGAGGTCGTGTCCGGAAGGATCATGGCAATCTTGCCCTTACCCTTTTTGGTGACCGACGTCAGGTACTTCATTGTCGAGAAGTTCTGCTTGAACGTGTTCGCCGACACCGTCGGAGACGCCGCACCCGCAGAACTCACCAGCGGCAGCGCTACGGCGACGAATGAACCCGCCAAAGCGACAGCCGCGAGGGCCCTACTTTTTTTCAATCTCATATTTTCCCCAACCCTTCAGTGGCACCCCAACGATGCCAAATTTGTGATTACTACATGAACGTCCTGTGACATGCAACGTCCGCAGGAGAACGTAGCACGTGAGAGCACATAAAAAAGCACGCATCGGAGAAATCCACAGGCTCCCGATGCAGGTGAAACTGGCAAAACTCGGAGCCATAGTTCAACGTCAACCGCCAACCTCGCTCCGGCGGTACGTCAGCACTCGCTCGCCGTCCGCGACGCGTCGTGTGACGTCTCTACCCGACCTACGTGAACTACTGCACGTGCCCGATCAGGCAAACGCAAGCACGGCGTCGATGGTCTCCATGATCGAAACCGATTCGTCGAGCGGCATTGCCTCGCTTTCGAGGAGACCGGCCCGAAGGCAGCGAGCTACCTCTTGGGCCTGATAATGCAGTCCGCGCCCGCTGGTTTCGAACGAACGCTCGTCGCGCTCCCCCTCCTTCGTAATGACGGTGAAGGTGGTTGGTGCGTAGAAGTCACCTTCAATCTCGACCCGAGCCAGGGTCCCTGACACGCACGCTCTCGTGGCGGTTCGCGCCAGCGACGTGCACGAGAGGACCGACTGCGCGCCGCCCGGGTAGCCAAAGGCCATCGAAACCTGCCCGTCGACGCCCGTGAACGCGGGCTCGACCAGCGCGGTGATGCGCTCGGGACGACCGAGCAACATCGAAGCGAACGAGATGGGATAGACGCCAAGATCGAGTACGGCGCCTCCGCCAAGTTCTGGAGCAAAGAGTCGGAAACTGGGATCGAGTGCGAACCACTTGCCGTGATCCGCCTCAAAGCTCACCAGTTCGCCGAGATCGCCGCGCGCAACGATCTCGCGCAAAGCAACCACGTGGGGAAGAAACCTCGTCCACATTGCCTCCATGAGAAAGAGCTTCTTCGATCGTGCGAGCGCCACGAGGTCCCTCGCCTCTTGTCCGTTCATGGTGAAGGCCTTCTCCACGAGGACAGGCTTGCCGTGCTCAAGAGCGAGGGACGCATTGGCGAAGTGCATGGGGTGAGGGGTCGCCACGTAGACCGCGTCGATGCCGTCGTCAGCTACCAGCGCCTGGTAGGAGTCGTAACGTCGCGGGACGTCGAACTCGTCTCCGAACGCGTCGGCGGACGCCGACGAGCGCGAACCCACGGCAGCCACGACACCATCGTCGATAAACGCGAGATCTCTCGCGAAGGTGTGGGCGATGCCACCCGTGCCGAGGACACCCCATCGAATCGGTTCGGTCATGTTCTCTCCATCGCTCAAGGTGAACTCATCACAGTAGCGATTCAAGTACTTTTCTCCAGCCTCGGCGAGGGGTAGAACATACGAATGGTTCAACTCGCTCGACCGGTGCCGACGCCGCGGCTCACGCTTCGACGATTCGAACGCGACGACCTCGACGCGCTGGCGCTCATATTCGAAGACATCTCCGTCAATCGCTATCTCTACTCAGAACCACGCGATCGAGACGAGACATATGTGACGCTCGAGCGGCGACTCGAACGTGAGGACGCGGTCACCGACGACAATCTGCTGAATGTTGCCGTCGAGCTACGCGAAACCTCGCGCCTCATCGGCGACTTCATGCTGCGCTGGAAGGAGGACGCGCATCGTCAGGGAGAGATCGGCGGTTCACTCCATCCCGACTATCACGGACAGGGATATGCCAGCGAGATCTACGTTGCCTTGATCGAGCTTGCGTTCTCCTCGTTCGGCTTGCATCGGGTGGTCGGACGATGCGATGCGCGAAACGCCGCGTCCATTCGCTCGCTCGAAAAATCGGGACTGCGCCGCGAAGCTCACTTCATCGAGAACGAGTTTGTCAAGGGCGAGTGGACCGACGAGATGGTGCTCGCCATCCGCGCGAGCGAGTGGGCAGCGCTCTGACACGAGACGGTCCTTCCTCGGCGCCGCCTAGTGTTTATCCGAGGTATTCATGCCACTGTTACGAGACGTACGCACAGAACTCGGCTCGGCCTATCTGCTCGACCACGTCGACAATCCGGTCGCCTGGCGCACGTGGAGCGACGACACGCTCGACGAGGCGCGTCGTCGCGATCTGCCGATCTTTCTCTCCGTGGGCTACGCCGCGTGTCACTGGTGCCACGTCATGGCTCACGAGTCCTTCGAAGACGAGGGAATCGCCGAACGCCTGAACGCGAATTTTGTTCCAATCAAGGTCGACCGCGAGGAACGGCCCGACGTGGACGCGCTGTACATGGCGGCGACACAGCTGGTCTCGGGACATGGCGGATGGCCAATGTCCGTCTTCCTCTTGCCCGACGGACGTCCGTTCATGGCGGGCACCTACTACCCTCCCGTCGACCGAGGGGGTCAGGTCGGATTTGGCCGACTGCTCGATGCACTTCACGACGCGTGGCTCAATCAACGCGATTCCATTGAACGTCAAGCAGGCGAGCTCCAAGGGGCCCTGGTCCGCGAGGTGCACTTCGTCGATCACTTGGCGCCGCTGCACGAGTCGATCAACCTTGCCTCCGTGCGCCAACGGCTCCGTGATGACCTCGTCGCTCAAGTAGACGACAATGGCGGTTTTGGCGGTGCACCCAAGTTTCCTCGACCGAGCTTCGTCGAGGCGCTCCTCGAGTTCGACGACCCGTCGGCTCGCCGCGCCGTGACGACCACACTCGACGCAATGTCCCGACGAGGCCTCTATGACCACCTCGGTGGAGGGTTCGCGCGCTACAGCGTCGACGGTGAATGGCACGTACCGCACTTCGAAAAGATGCTGAGCGATCAGGCGTTGCTAGCCCGGTGCTACCTGGATGCGGCACGCGTGATGAATCGGCCCGAATGGCGCGAGGTTGCGCTCGACACGTTGCGCTTCGTCGACCGCTCGATGCGCCTAGAGGGTGGTTACGCCGCGTCGCTCGACGCAGACGCGGGCGGTGTTGAAGGCTCACACATCACCTGGACGAGCGACGAAGTGGCGGCCGTGCTGCACGGGCACGGGCTCGACGAACTCCTCGACGTCGCGCTCCAGCGCTGGCGCATTGAACAACGCGGCACGTTTGAAGGACGAAGCATTCCGCGACTGTCCGACGACGCTCCCTTCTTGACGCCGGAACCGCTCCGTGACGTCCACGACGCCTTGACAGCCGCGCGCGCAACGCGGATACAGCCGGGGCGCGACGAGAAGATCATCCTCGAATGGAACGCGATGCTGGCGTCCGCATTCCTACGAAGTGGCGACGGGCATTTTGAACGACGCGGCACGGAGCTGCTGCATTCGCTCGCCGCGACGCACGTCGCTCAAGGCACCTGGTGGCGCACGACCCACCATCAAGCACACGCGACCGCGGCTGATCTCGCGTGGCTCGTCAACGCGCAGATCGACGCGTTCGAGATTTCGGGCGAGGACGAGTGGCTTGAAGCAGCGCGAACCGCCAGCCACTTTCTGCTCACGCACTACTGGGACGGGGAACTTCCGAGTGCGACCTCGCCCAACGAAGGTCGAGGAGTCTTCAGCCAGAGCGACCTCGTCACCGATCTCTCGACTCGGCCAAAGGACATCTTTGACGGCGCGACACCGTCGGCCCATGCGGTCGTGACTCGCGCGCTCGCTCGACTCGGGCTCTGTCGAGGCGGTGGGGACGAGCTCGCTACCGCTCAACGACTCGTCGACATCGCGGGTTCGGTCATTGTTGCCCATCCGGGTGCGGTCGTCGATCTCGTCGCGGCGGCCGGTTACGCGCTCGAGGGAATCGAGCTGGTCGTACCCGGCGATCGGGACGAGCTCGTGCATCACGTACGATCGATGTCCATGCCGCGAACCGTCGTCATCACCGGCACCGGCCGCTCTCCCCTGCTCGAAAATCGAGAAGAAGGACTCGCCTACGTCTGTCGCGGCGGGGTCTGCGCGATGCCGGTCGCGTCCCTCGCCGAGCTCGAGCGTGATCTGAAAGGGAGCCTCGCGTGGCCCTCCTAACGAGAGATCCCGCCGTTCGCGCTACCAAGCGTCTCATCACCAGGACGCCGCAGCGCGATTCCGTCGATCTTCGCGCGGGTGCGCCTGTCTACGGTCTCGTGCTTGGTTCAACGAATGAGTCGACCACGGTCATCGATCTGGCGAGCCAAGCGATCGTGCGCTGGCGCATCCCCTGGCCCCTCGACATCGAGACCGACCTCGCTGCGTTCGACGTCGTCGAGGGTGAGCTCGCGGAGAACATCGAGCGCAACGACCTCGCCCAACCAGAGGCGGTGACGCTGCTCGATCTGCCACGACGACTCGGCACGTATCGCGGCCGACGAGTGCGAGGGTGGCTTGAGCAGCTGGCTAGTCCCGCCGACGGACCCCTATTTGGCTTCCGTGGACCGAGTGCGCCGTACTGGGAGTTCCGAGGGGAGCGGCCGAGCGTCGCCCTCATCGCCGCCGACCGCGGTCCCCAGCTACTTCGACGCCCCGACGACGGATCGACTTGGGTGCGATTTGGTTGGTTTGGTGACGACGTGTGGCTGCTCTGCGAGGATCAGCACGCGATTCGCACCATTGAAGCGACCAGGCGCACCGCACTGGCGGGGAAAGATCTCGCCACGGCGCTTGGATTTCGACCGACGTACGTGCTGACGACGCTCTCCCAGCCCCTTGACGGGCACTGCTACAAGAGCTGTACGGGACTGCTGCCCCGCGGTTGAGCTAGCGGGGAAGCTTGCCCGTCGCGAGCGACTCGGCCATGGCCCAACCAAAGACCACCAGTCGCTCACCCTTCTCGGGCTTCAGACCCTTAAAGAAGATGTCGACGCCTTCGGGAATGGGGCCCTTCGACGCGACATAGTCCATTCCGCCTACTGGACCGGGTGACACTGTCATCACGAAGGTCTTGTCGTCGATCGACTTCTCCGAACCGAAGCGCTTGGCGAGACGACGGCCCCACGCGCGATCTTCACCAGTGGGTCGGTAGTCGAGGCGCGGCACAATGTCGTCGAGTCCCGTGAAGGCGCGATATCCGTCAGGTGACGTTAGGCGAGCACCCAACAGCACATCCTCATCAGGGAAGGCGAGCAGTGCTCGGCGAAACTGATCATGCAAGATGGTCTTTAACGTCTGATCGGACTTCGCGTTGCGGTCGATCAGCAGCAGTCCGACCAAGAGGGAAGGCGTTCCCCCGATGCGCTCCAGCGTGCAGAAAGAGTAGCCGCGTAATTTGTTCCCCTCGCGCACGTGGGTGACGAGCACCCACTCCTCTCGCTGCTTGGAGAGAAACCCGATGTCAAAGTTTGGCTCCCGGTCGACGCACAGATCGGCCATTTCGGCGAGCTCCGCGTCACTGAGGGCAGTGGTGTCTTTTGTGGTGACCGTCATTGCCATAGGACACCATTCTACGGGAGTTCCACGCGGTGCTCGCCAGGTTCAGGCCTTGATGACGTTTCGCCCAAATTCTGAGCGAAGATCCCCGACTACGCCTGGAATATTCACGTTGTATTCGGGTCCCAATCGAAACATCTTGCCCTGATCACCCGTATCAACGACCACGGGCGATGGACCGGGATAACGCGTCAAAATCTCGCGCAGCGTCGCAATCGAGTGCTGCGTGAGATCCTCGGGGCGCAAAAGTAAGCGAAGTTCACCCGTTCCTCGATCCGCGTGAAAGCGTTCTACGTCAACGGCGCTGAATCGAAGCTCCTCGTCGTTATCCGAGACCCGCACCTTCATGACCACGATCGAATCCTTGGCCAGGAAACCGCTGAAGCGTTCAAAGGCCGACACCGAGAAGTTGATCTCAAGCGACCCACCGAGGTCTTCCAAGATCACCCGGGCGTAGGGCTTGTTGGCCTTGGTTTGACGGAGCTGCACTTCGGCGAGAATTCCTCCCACCACGGCTGGCTTGTTCGAGCGCGCGAGCTCTTCGGCTCGCTCTCGAATCGTGACAATCGCTCCGTCGGTCTTGGTGCTGAGTGCTTCGATGACGTCGTAGAGCGGATGATCAGAGATGTAGGTACCGAGCATCTCGCGCTCGAAGTCGAGCTTGACCGACTGCTCGAACTCCATGTCCGAGATAGCGATCTCGGTGCCCTCCCAGTCGCCGTCGGCACTCTCTCCCCCGAAAGCAGCAAAGAGCGTGGTGATCCCGAGCGAGAGGTCCTTGCGACGACTGAGCGTGACGTCGACGATCTCTTCCACCTTCATCAGAAATCCCTGGCGAGGTACCCCGAACGAGTCGAAGGCACCGGCCTTGATGAGCGACTCCATCGAGCGACGGTTCAAAACGACGGGATCTACTCGTCGAATGAAGTCATAAACACTCTCGAACGTTCCTCGCGCTTCGCGTTCGGCGACTATCTTTTCGACGAGCGCCTCGCCCACGTTGCGGACCGCCGCCATGCCGAAGAGAATCGTGTTCTCTGCCGCCAGGGCCGGTGCGTACTCCGCGAACGACTGGTTGACGTCGGGCACGCCAATCGTGATGCCCATCTGGCGCGCTTCGTTCAGATAGACCGCCGCCTTGTCCTTATCGTCTTTGAAGGACGTGAGCAGCGCCGCCATGTACTCGACCGGGTAGTTGGCCTTCAGCCAGGCGTTCTGATAGCCCACGAGCGCGTAGCCATACGCGTGACTCTTGTTGAACGCGTAATCGGCGAACGGCTCAATCTTGTCGAAGAGCGCCTCACCCAAGGCACGGTCGTAACCCTGACGCTCAGTTCCGTCGACGAATTTGATGCGTTGGGCTTGAATCATGTCGCGGATCTTCTTCGAGCAGGCCTTACGAAGATCGTCGGCCTCGGTCATCGAGAACCCCGCCACCGTCGTAGCGACACGCATGATGTCCTCTTGATAGATCATGAGCCCGTAGGTCTCAGAGAGGACCTCTCCCAGCACCTCGTGGTCGTAGGTCACCAACTGGCGCTGATTCTTGCGATCGGCGTAGTCGTTGTGGACGTTCTCGCTGAGGGGACCCGGTCGATAGAGCGCGTTGAGTGCGGCGATGTCGTCGAAGCTCGTCGGCGCGAGACGACGCATCAGCTGGCGCATCTTGTCACCCTCAAGCTGGAAGATCCCGAGCGAGTTGCCGAGGCGCAGCATCTCAAAGACCTTGGGGTCGTCGAGGGGAACATTGTCGATGTCGACCTTGAGTCCGTGTCGACGTTCGATGTGCTCGAGCGCCCGCTCGATGATGGCGAGGTTGCGCAGTCCGAGGAAGTCCATCTTCAACAGACCGAGCTTCTCGATGGCCGTCGCTTCGTACTGGGTCACGATCGGCGCACTGTCGAGCGAGCCGTTCGGCCCCGATTTACGCTGCACCGGCACATACTCGAGGACCGGCTCTTTGGTGATCACGACCGCTGCCGCGTGGATGCCGTCTTGACGACGCTTGTCAACGAAGCCCTTCGCCACGTCAATGACGTGCTGGACTTCGCTGTCGCTGCTGTAGAGCGCGCGCAGCTCGACCGCCTCGCCGTAGCGGCTCTCGTAGCCGGGAACAGGGGTAAAGCACGCGGCGAGAGGTAGGTCCTGGCCCATCACCAGCGCCGGCATGGCCTTTGCGATCTTGTCACCGAGCTGGGGCGGGTAGCCAAGCACCCGGGCCGCGTCGCGCACGGCGGCCCGTGCCTTGATCGTCGAAAAGGTCACGATCTGGGCGACGTGGTCCGACCCGTAGCGCTCTGCCGCGTAGCGAATCATGTCGCCGCGGTATCGCTCATCGAAGTCCATATCGATGTCGGGCATAGACCGGCGCCCGGGATTGAGGAAACGTTCGAAGAAGAGGCCGTAGCGCAGCGGGTCAATATCAACAATGCGCAGGCAGTAGGCGACACAGCACCCCGCCGCCGAACCGCGACCGGGTCCGACTCGTATCCCTTTTTCTCGGGCGTGACGAATGAGGTCCCAGACAACGAGGAAGTAGTCCGGAAAACCCATCTCACCGATGACGCGCAGCTCGTAATCGAGCCGCTCTCGCACCTCGTCGCTGAGCATCTCGCCGTATCGCTCTCGTGCACCTCGGTACGTCAGCTCGCGCAAGTACTTCGTCGCACCTTCAATGTGCGTCGCCGCGACAAACTCATCGGGCAGCGGAAACTCCGGCAATGCGTCATTGTCAAACTCAATGGTTACGTCGGCTCGTTCGGCGATCAGCAGCGTGTTGTCACACGCAGTCGGCACCTCGCGGAAGAGATATCGCATCTCTGCGGCGGACTTCAAGTAGTGCTGATCGCTCTCGAACCGAAAGCGATCAGGGTCAGCCACGCGCGAGCCCGTGCCAATGCACAACAACGCGTCGTGCATCTCCGCGTCAGAGTGACGAACGTAGTGCAAGTCGTTGGTAGCGAGCAGCGGAGCGTCCAGATCCGCGGCGATCCGCATCAGTTGGGGGTTCGTGCGCCGCTGAGCCGCGATGCCGTGATCCTGGAGCTCAATAAAGAAGTTCTCGCGACCAAAGATGGTCTGCAACCGACCCGCGAGCTCCAGCCCCTTCTTGTAGTCGTCCTGGAGGAGCGCCTGCAAGACAACGCCACCGAGGCAGCCCGATGTAGCGACGAGCCCGCCATTGAAGCGCTCGAGGAGCTCCCAGTCGAGGCGCGGCTTGTAGTAGTAGCCCTCGAGGTACGCGAGTGAGGAGAGCTCGCGCAGGTTTCGATATCCCTGGTTCGATACCGCGAGCAGCGTCAAGTGGTGGTAAAGCTTCTGGCCGCCTTCGGTGTCGCCACCCGTGTCGTCAATCTTTCCCCGACGAGTGGGCCGATCGAAACGTGAGTTGGCCGCCATGTAGGCCTCGAGGCCAATGATCGGCGTCACGTCATGACGACGACAGGCTTCATAGAAATCGATGACGCCATAGAGATTGCCGTGGTCGGTGATGCCGATCGCACGCTGCCCGTCCGCTTTTGCCGCGAGCACCATATCGTCCACACGCGCCGCGCCGTCGAGCATCGAGTACTCGGTGTGGTTATGCAGGTGGACGAAGCCCTCAGCCATGGGCCGAACTCTTTCTCTTACTCACGCCCAAACTACACGGATGGGATTCGCAGGCTAGTACGAGCCAACGACCTTCGCCATTGTCGGCCCTCAGAGGTAGGTTCCGGCGCGAGGCTCGCTCGTTCCGGGAGGCAGCGAGCGATCGCGCATCTTTTCGAGCTGCGCCGCAGCCGCCGCCTGCTGGGCAAAGAGCGACGCTTGGATGCCGTGAAAGAGGCCTTCGAGCCAGCCCACGAGCTGCGCCTGGGCGATGCGCAGCTCGGACTCCGTAGGCACTTCTGCGCTGAAGGGAATCACCATGCGTCCAAGCTCGGTGCCGAGGTCAGGCGACAGCGCTCCCGACAGTTCGTGCACCGAGGTCTCGTAGATCTCGCGCAATCGAGTACGCCCCGCTTCGTCGAGAGGCGCACTGCGGGCCTCGTCAAGTAACAGCTTGACCATGGATCCGATTCTCATCACCTTTGCTGGCTGGGAGATGTAGTCGGTGTTCGCGTCTTCAGTCTTTTCGTCGCTCTCACCGGGTGCGAGCACCTGATCGGGATTGACGTTCAGGTTGTCGCTGGGAGAATCAGTCACTGGCCCAGTGTAGATAGAGGACCTGACGCGCCACACGACCTGAGAAAACTATGCGAAGCGTCGATAGGATGCAGACCGTGAGAGTATCAACTCGGGGGGACTACGCCAGTCGGGCGTTATTGAGTCTGGCACTTCGCGACAACTACCAGTCGCCGACCTCGGTGCGGGACTTGGCCGAGCGCACGGGACTCCCCCAGCCCTACCTTGAGCAGATCCTGCTCAGTTTGAAGGGCGTCGGACTCGTCCGCTCCAAGCGAGGCGTCGGCGGCGGCTACGTCCTCGCCCGCCCCGCCGAAACTATAAGTTTGGCTGAGATTGTGGCGGCCGTCGATGGACCCATCGCCGCGGGCGACTTCGGCGAGCCCCACCAAGACGGCGCGTGCGACCACGAGGGGCAGTGCGTGCTGCTCGGCGTGTGGGCTGACGTGGGAAATCACATGCGTGAGCATCTGGCGAGCTTTACCCTGGCCGATATGGTCAATCAGGCTCGCGGGGGCAAGCCGGTCGCCAAGACGCACAGCGGCTGAGGCGATATCGAACCTAGGTCCAGAGGATAAATAGGCTAAACTTGGCGTTGGTTAACCATTTTGTGGGGGCTTGAAAACGGTTTTACCTAGTGGTAAATTAGTAAGGCGCCCATAGGAGAAATACCCAGTCTGCGGACGCATCGACTTTGTACCCCCAAGACAAGGAGATGCCAGTGAATTCGACCACCCCCCGTCGGTCAGCCGTGAATACCAACGACATGTTGGGCCTTCTCATGCGCGATCTGGATCGTTACCCAATGCCCAACTACGACGAGCAAGTCGAGTTGGCCAAGCGCGTCACCGCCGGTGACGAAGAAGCCAAGAAGCAGATGGTGGCCGCCAACTTGCGCCTCGTCCTGCACTGGGCCCGTCGCTACCAAGACCGCGGCGTCGAGATGGTTGACCTCGTCCAAGAAGGGACGTTCGGACTCTTGCGCGCGGTCGAGAAATTCGACTGGGAGCGCGGCTTTAAGTTTTCAACGTATGCCACCTGGTGGATTCGCCAGGCGCTCCAGCGCGCCGTCCAGCAACATGGGCGCACGATCCGCATTCCTCTCGAAGTGGGTGAGCAGCTGCAGCGTTTGGAAGCAACGACGGCCGAGTTGACGTCGATCCTCGCGCGCAAGCCCACCGACGAAGAGCTCACCGAGGCGACGGGCATGTCGAAGGCAGAGCGAGAGAACCTTCGCGGTCTCGCCGGCGTGACCGCCAGCCTTGACCAGCCCGCGAGCTCGGACTCGGCAACGACACTGGGTGACCTTGTCGCGCCGAGCCAGCACGACTGGGTGAACGACATCGAACAGACCATGATGAACGACGAGTTGCACGGTGCTCTGTCGAAGCTGACGGACCTTCAACGCGAAGTGCTGACTCTCCGCTTCGGATTGAACGGCGCTACTCCCCTCTCGCTCCAAGCGACGGCCACGAAGATGGACATCGGCGTGCGCCGGGTTCGCCGAGCCGAGGACGAGGCGCTCGCCATTCTGCGCGACGACTCCAACGTGCTCGCCGCGCACGACGTCGCCTAAAGCTCAAGTCCGTTCGGCACCAGCGCCGCGAGGTCGGCTGGAAGCGGCGCACGCGTCATCACCTGCTCGTCGGTGCGGGGATGGCGAAACGCCAGCGACGTGGAATGCAAGAAGAACCGTTCCTCATCGAGGCGAGTGTCGCGTCGCTGGCCGTAGCGAACATCGTTGACGACCGGATGACCGATGGTGGCGAGGTGCACTCTGATCTGATGAGTGCGCCCCGTCTCCAGTCGCAGCCGTAGCAACGTCGCCTTGATCGGACGATCGAATCGAGCCACCACCTCGTAGCCCGTGCGAGCAGGACGACCGTCCGAGCGCACGGCCATGAGCGTCGGCGTGCGCGTCGAGCGTCCGATAGGAGCGTCAACGACGCCACGCTCTTCGCTCACGTGTCCTTGAACCAGCCCGAGGTACGTGCGCTCCATGGTGCGTTCGGCGAGCTGGCCGCCCAAACTGACAAATCCTTCGGGCGTCTTCGCGACCACTAACAGTCCAGAGGTGCCTTTGTCGAGGCGATGCACGATGCCGGGACGCGACGGCTCGCAGAGCCCCTCCGCGCTCAAGAGCGCGATCTCGGGATATCGAGCGAGCAGACCCGCGACCAGCGTGCCCTCACGTTGGCCGGCGCCCGGATGAACTACCTGACCCGGCAACTTATTGACCACCACAAATTCGGGATCATCGAGAACGACGTCGACGATCACCGCCCCATCGGGAGTGACCTCGTCACTCACCGGAGGGGGAAGGATGGCGACCAGGTGCTGTCCTTCTTCAAGGGGTGTCGAGGGTTTGAGCACAACTCGCTGATTGACACTCACCGCGCCGCTCGTCAACACATTGTGCGCCTCAGAGCGCGACAGTCCAGTCAACATGGAAAGGACGCGATCCACGCGAATCCCGTCAAGGGTCGCGGGCACCACAAGGTCCAGCACTTCCCCATCGAAGGCGTCGCGCTCGTCGTCGCTCATCGCGCCATCAATCGATCACCGCGCACCGCGGCGATCATCAGAACGATAAATCCGAACGTAATTGCGATGTCCGCCGCGTTGAAGACTGGGAATGATGAGACTGCGATGAAGTCGGTGACTCGGTGAGGGGTGGCAGCAAGGCGGTCGATCACGTTGGCAACGCCTCCGCCAATCAAGAGCCCGAAGCCAATCGTGGGCAGTCCGCGATTCGCGTTGACGCCGACGAGCACCACGACGACCGCGATCACGAGGGTGGCAATAGTGGTCACAATGGGTCCTGAGCTGTTGATGGAAAACGAGATCCCCGAGTTGTATTCCAGGCGAAACCAGATGAGCCCCACGACCTGCACACTGTGATGTGCGAGGTCATGACGCGCCCAAACCTTGGTTGCAGCGTCGATGGCGGTCACCACCAACGCCACCACAATGACGGCGAAGTTGAATCGAAACCTTAAACGCTGGCGCGGCACGACACGCAGGTGAAGACTGGCAGCTGTGCGCGCAGCCTCGGTTGCGAGATCGCCTCGTAGCATTCGTCGCAGCGACCGTAGCTGCCGTCATCGATGCGCGCGAGCGCGACGTCGATCTCGTCAACCTTTTGACGCAGGGCTGTGGCGAAGTCCTTCAGCTGGTCTCGCTGAATGTCGGAGGCGACGCTCGAGCCGTCTTCGTCGTCGTATTCGAGACGCTCACGGTCGACCAACATCTCGTTCGCTTCAGACTCACTGACGGCGATCTGCGTGGTCGTCGCAGCGCGCGACTCGAGCAAGAGTCCGCGGAGCTCCTCGAGAAACTCAATATCGTCGGCGTACGGCTTCGAGTGCATCTTGCGCTCCAGCGCTTCTTGGCGCTTGTGCTCTTCCGCCTCGCGACGTTCCTGGCGCTTACGCTCTTCGGCGTCGCGTCGTTCGATCTCACGCAACTTACGCTGCTTCTCCGCTTCGATGGCCTTGAGCTTCGTGTCGATCTCTCGCTGCTTCTTTGCTTCGACGGCCGCCTTCTCGCGAGCCTTACGCGCGACTTCGCGCTCCTTCGCGGCGACCTTGGCCTTCGCCTCGCGCTCCTTCTTCGCTTTCGCGGCGGCGACGGTCCGAGCTTTCAGCTCGGCAGCCTTCTCCTTGGCGAGCGCGCGAGCTTTCGTCTCGCGCTCCTTCTTGGCTTTGGCCGCCTCCAGCGCTTTCTGACGCGACAGAGCCTTTTGCGCCGCGGCCTTGGCCTTCGCCTCGCGCTCTCGTTGGGCCTTTTCGGCGGCGGCGACCTTGAGCTTCTTCGCCGCGGCGGCCTTTTGGGCGGCGGAGGACGCCACCGTCTTCTTCGTCACGGTCTTCTTCACTGCAGTCTTTGAGGCAACGGTCTTCTTCACCGTCTTCTTGGTCGGCACGTTCTTCACTGCTTTCTTCGTGGGGGCCTTCGCGACGGTCTTTTTGGCGACCGCCTTCTTGGCAGGGACTCTTTTTACGGGCTTCGCGCTCGACGGCATACTTCACTCCTCGCGTTCCTGGGAACAGTGCTCGCCGAGGCTAGCAGTTAAAGGCGCAAAAACTAGCGATCGTCTCTCGAGGATTGGTCGAACTTGAGGACTTGGGCAATGGTGGGCACCGCCGTGGTCGGATCTTCGTCGCTCGCTGCAGGTGCGGGCGGCGGTACTTCGGAGGGACGTGCCGAGACCGCGGGGCGGGGCGGGGCACTTCGCGTGGGCGCGGGAGCGGGTGCCGGGGCGACCGCGGCGGCTGGTGCGGGCGCAGGGACTGACGCGGGCGCGGATCGCGACGTCAAGGGCTCGTTGTCAGAGTGAAGCGACTTTTCAACCCACTGGGTGAACTCGGACAGCACCTGAGCGATCCGTGCGCGCTCTGCCTTCAATTGGCGAGCCAACGTGTCGACATCCTCGCTCAGACGCTGCTTCAATCCGTTCAGCCGGTTGACTTCATCTTCGGCACGACTACGCGCCTCGTTGACAATCTCGCGCGCACGCTCTTGGGCCGCGGCAGTGAACTCGTGGGCCTTGCCTTCGGCTTCGGCCTGGGCGTCTTCGATGAACTTCTGAGCGAGGGCGATCATCGACGTCACCTGTTCGGCACCGGCAACGCCACCGGTGCGAATGACTGCGGGCGCGGGAGCTGCGGGTGCGGGGACAGCCGCCGCCACGGGCACCGGGCCGGTTGCGCCACGCGTCTCCAGTTGGTTGATGCGCTCTGCCGCCTGGCGAAGCTGCTGACGCTGCTGCTGAGCGAGATCTTTGAGCTGGCGAACCTCGACCGAGAGTCGCTCGAGGAACTCGTCGACTTCATCGACGTTATAACCCTTCAGCCCGACCTTAAAAGCCACCGTATCGATGCTGTCGAGAGCTGATGTTGCGTTATCCATACTGTCCATGCAGCCACCCTACCGCTCGATGCGCAAATTAATGAGGACAATCGTCACGTCAAATTATGACGTTGATCACCTCGAGGCCGATGACTGCAATGAGTACCGACAGGTCAATGCCGACGCCACCAAAACTTGGTCGCGGCAGAATTGCGCGCAGTGGTCGCAGTACCGGTTCGGTGAGTCGAGCTAAGACGCGCTTGGTCGCAGCGAGTCCGCCTTGAGAGTTCTGTGTGGGAAACCAACTCAGCAGTGCTGCAATAATAAGAATCCAAATGTAGATCGTAATTAGATCGTGAATAATGATCATGCTTGGTCATACGCGTGATAATTAGCCGCGCGGAGTCGCTCTTTCATCTCAGGTCCCACGTGCATGCCCTGGGGACTAATTAGATAGACGCCACGAATCAACATCTCGATCTTGGCGTTCATGGCGTACGCCGTACCGGCGGTGAAGTCGACCAGCCGTCGAGCGAGACCCGAGTCCACGTCGAGTGTCGCAAGCACCACGGCGCGATTAGCGCGCAGGAGATCGGTGATTCGTCGCGAGTCGTCATAACTCTCGGGCGAGAGGATGGCGACGTCGCGCTCGCGCTCGGGTCCGGCCGACTGAGAGTTGCGTGGCGGATTTGGATTCGCAATCGGACGCACCCGGCTCACGCCGCTTGAACCTTCGAGCACCGAGATGGGAGCACCCCTTGAGGGTGCGCTGGGGTTCGAACCGTGGCGAAAGGGCGACGGGGACGGGCTTGCCGGCTGGGTGGGAAAGGTTCGAGCGGCCGGCGTGGGAGGAGGCGCCCACTCGGGTTCGAACTCCTCAGGCTGCTCCGAAAAGGGTCGCGGGGCGTTGCTCGGGCCGTAGTCGCCGTAGTCATCCTCTACGAGACCGAGGAATCCGAGAAAACCTCGTAGCTTTTCTTTCATTCACGTCTCCTTGGCACACGCCCGGCACCCATGTTAGGCCAGCGCACCGAGCGACTGTCGAGAGCCAAAGAGGGCGCGCCCGAGGCGAAGCTCCGTCGTGCCCTGTTCGAGGGCGATTTCCAAGTCCTCGCTCATGCCCATAGACCGCTCCTGTAGGCCAAGGTGATCAGCGAGAGCCGTCGTCGCGGCGAAGGCCGCGCGAGTGCGCTCCTCCCCCGGCGGAGCGACCACCATGAGCCCTCGAACCTTCAGGTTCAACTCTCGAGCACGAGTCACCAAACCCTCAACTTCGTCCGGCGCGGCTCCATTTCGCTGGGCTTCGCCCGTGAAGTCCACCTGCACGTCGATCGTGGCGCCGGGTTGGAGCGAAGCGATCCTTTCGAGCTCGCGTGCTCGCGCCACCCCGCTCAGCACGTCGGCGCAGCGCAGGGCACGAAGAATCTTGTTCGTTTGGAGCGCTCCCAGGAAATGCCAGACGATGTCGTTCTGCGCGAGGGCGCCATGCTTCTCGCAGAGCTCGTCAACGTAGTTCTCGCCAAAGTCGCGCAACCCGAGCGCGTAGCCGGCACGCACCACCTCATCGCCGAAGGTTTTCGTGACCGCGACTAACCGCACGCTCTCCGGATCTACGCCACACGATTCGATACGGCGTCGTACCGCAGCGAGATTCGCGCTCACGCGCTCGAAGAGAGCGTCGCTAGCGGAGGAAGCTGGGGAGGTCGTCATCGCCACCGACGTCAAAGAAGTCATCGCCCGTGGTGGTAAAGATGTCGCTGCGCGGACCCTCGGTCATCGTCGGCTCCGTGGTCGTTGCCTTTGGACTGTTCGCATCAAAGCCCGCGGCGATGACCGTCACCCGCACGGCCTCGCCGACCGATTCGTCGATCACGCTGCCAAAGATGATGTTGGCGTCGGGATGAGCGACCGAGTGAATGATCTCCGCCGCTTGGGTCACTTCATTCAAGGTCACATTGGGACCACCCACAATGTTCATCAAGATGCCGCGCGCGCCGTCAATTGACGCCTCGAGCAGTGGTGACGTGATGGCGGCGCGTGCGGCGTTGACGGCGCGTCCTTCGCCCGTCGAACTTCCGACGCCCATGATGGCGGTGCCGGCGTTGCGCATGACGGTGTTGACGTCCGCGAAGTCGGTGTTGATGAGTCCCGGGACCGTGATGAGGTCGGTCACGCCCCGCACCGCAGAGAGCAGCACGTCGTCGGCAATCTTGAACGCATCGAGCATGGACGTGTCAGGAGCCGTCACCGACAGCAACCGATCGTTCGGAATCACAATCAACGTGTCGACCTTGTCGCGCAGGGCTTGGATACCCTTCTCTGCCTGCGTGGCACGACGCTTGCCTTCGAACCCAAAGGGACGGGTAACAACGCCGATCGTCAAAATCCCGAGCGCCCGGGCGATTTCTGCCACGACGGGAGCGGCACCGGTGCCGGTCCCACCACCTTCGCCGGCCGTGATGAAGACCATGTCAGTGTCTTTCAGGGCTTCTTCGATCTCGGCGCGGTGGTCTTCTGCCGCCTGGCGGCCTACCTCGGGATCGCTGCCCGCGCCCAGGCCGCGCGTCAGCTGACGGCCAATATCGATCTTGAGGTCCGCTTCGGACAACAACAGCGCCTGAGCATCCGTGTTGGCTGCGATGAACTCTATGTTTTTCAAACCCGAAGTGATCATTCGGTTAACAGCGTTCGCGCCCCCACCACCAACGCCGATTACCTTGATAACGGCGTGGTAATTGCTCTGACTGAGACTCATGGGCTCCCCTTGGTTATCTCTTCTATTGTTACCGCCTTCGCGGGGGCGGCGTGGCGAACAGTCATTGAAGGCTAGTCAGTGCCTAGATTTCGGTCAAATGCCACCGTTTTCATCAGTTCGACGGTGGCGTGACCGCGAGCTCGTCGGGCACCGTTACATCGACCACGTCACCTGGTTGCAGCGTGCTATGCGCGATGACTGCCGCGACTGCGACAAACTTCGCGTGCAGGTTCGTCGCCGGACCAAGAATGAAGGTCAACGGCGTCGTCATTTGGAGCGTCACCGAGCCTTGGGCGTCGTCGGTGATGACCGACACTTGACTCGAAAATGCGCGGGGCAGCTGGCTCGCAACGTACGCGGCAGCGCGTGCGGAACGCGCGAAGGGCCAGGTTGCCGAGGTGGGATGCACGTACTCGAGCGTCGGCAGATTCTCGTGCACCGGTGCCGTACCGAGCGAATTGCCCGCCGCGTCCACGTAGTCCAGTTCGTGTTTCGCGGTGAATGCGACGGCAACTGCGACGTTCTCGTGCACGGTGACAACCACGGTGTTCGGCCAGTGCTTTTGCAACGACACCGAGTGAATCCAGGGAAAGCTTGACACGCGCTGCTTGAGGGAGGTGTCGCTCAGCCCGATCATCGAGGGGTGTTGCAGCAAGCCCGACGCGTCGAGGAACGCAGCCCTCGACTCGTGACGCAGCCCCACCACCGTGACGTGCTGCACGCGAAAGTAGCTCTGACGCAACGTCCACTGTGCTCCGAGCACCACAATCGTCACGACGACGCCAACGACGAGCAACCACTTGGTGAGGCGAGGAAGCCGACTACGGGGTGCGGGCACTTGACGACGCGGGGGCGCGGGTTCCACGCGACGCTCGTGGCGAGCCGTGGCGGTGGGGCGACTCACGAAGACTCCCCAAAGCCGACCAAACGATTCTCCATAACGAGCTCAATGCCCGAGTGAGCTGCCACTCTTTCTTTTACCAAGTTGATCAGGTCGTACACGTCGCGCGCGAATCCATCTTGATCAGCTTGGACGAAGTTTGCGTGCTTCTCGCTCACCGACGCACTGCCAACGCGCAGACCTTTGCATCCCGCGGCCTCAATGAGTCGCGCCGCAAAGTCGCCTTCAGGATTGCGAAAGACGCTGCCCGCGTTCGCGCCGCCAGGCTGGTGCTCACGACGCCACCGCACGATCTCGCGCACGCGATCGTCGGCGTCACTCGCGCTGCCTCTCGAGAGTAGGACGCGCACCGAGATAACCACGTCGCCCGATTCGATGGCGCTCGTTCGATAGCCGAGCGTCAATTGCTCTTTCGACCAGCTGGTGGTGGTGCCCTCGCGCCAGACGTCCGCCGCCACGATCGATCCGGCGAGGTCGTTCCCGTGGCCACCGGCGTTCATGGCAACCGCACCACCGAAGGTGCCCGGCACACCAACGGCCCACTCAAAGCCCACGACGCCGTCTTTCGCGAGTCGTCGCGCCGCGACGGGAAGGTCGAGTCCGGCACCCGCCTCAACGATGACGCACCCACCATCGTCATCCCAGGTGAGCGTCGCCAGTTCTCCTTCGAGATGCACGGCGAGGAGTTCATGTTCGCCGTCATCAACGAGCAGATTCGAACCATTACCGATGCACAGAATCTGAAGGCCGCTCGCATGAATGAGCGGACCGAGCTCTTCGAGATCCTGGCGCGTTGCGACCTGCACAAAGAGTCGCGCGCTGCCGCCGACGCGATACGTGGTGCGTGGACCGAGCGGTTCATGTTCGCGAACACGCGCGCCTCCGACGCGAACGAGTTCGTCGAGCGCGCTCACGAAAGTCCCCCGCGGAACGTGTCAACGATGGAACCAATATCACCGGCGCCCAACACCAAGATGACATCGCTGTCGTCACTCAGATGTTCGAGCAGTTCGGGCACGAGCGTCAGGTCGTCGCAATAGAGCGTGTCCATCACGGGATCAAAGCGCTGGAGGGCGGTCGCGACAAGTTCACCCGTCACGCCCTCTGGATTAGCTTCGCCCGCCGTATAGATATCAGTCACGATGACGTGTCGCGCGCCCCTGAAGGCCGTCGCAAACTGTTCGACGAGCGCCCGGGTGCGCGTGACGCGGTGTGGTTGAAAAACGACCGTCACGCGCTCGTAGCCCGCCGCACGAGTCGCGTCAAGGGTCGCCGTAATCTCGCCCGGAAGGTGCGCGTAGTCCTCGTAGACATCGATGCCGCGCCACGATCCTCGATACTGATAGCGCCGCGGTGCCCCGACAAAATTCGACAACCCCCGAGTGATGGCATCGGCCCCCATGCCGATCGAGCGCGCGAGCGCCGCGACAACGGCCGCGTTCGCCACGTTGTGCGCACCGGTGACTCGCAGCGTCACGTCCAGCGCGTCGTTCGGCCCATCGAGATGAAACGAGGCGCCGCGCCGTTCGAGCACCACGTTCGATACGCGCCACGCGTCGCGCGCCTGCGTTCCGACGAACGTGACATCGCGGCGACCCGAGACCACTCGTCGAGCGCCCGGATCGTCGCCCCAGACCACCACGGGCCCGCTCGTACGCATGACGAGATCGGCAAACGCCGCTTCCAGCGTCTCCAGACTCTCGTAGTAATCAAGGTGGTCGGCTTCCACGTTGAGCAGACCGAGCGCAAAGGGACTTAACTCGGAGAACGTGCCGAAGCTCTCGTCGACTTCGACGATGAGGTCGCCCTCCCCCCAGTGGCCCTGTGCGCCGACACCGAGTACCGGTGCGCCCACGAGCCAACCATCGTCTCGCCCTGCCGCGAGTGAGACCTGCACCATCATGGAGGTCGCCGTTGTTTTACCGTGGGTGCCGGTCAGTCCGATCACGCGCTTCATCTGGGCGAGTTCACTCATGGCGCGTGCGCGGGGCATCATGTCGGCGCCCGCCGCACGCGCCGCCACCAGCTCGACATTGTCGTCCCCGACGGCGGGTGACCACAGGACGATCTCAGCGTCGCCCGCGTGGGCCGCGTCGTGTCCGACGAACGTCGTGACTCGTCGTACACGTAGCTCTTCGAGAATCGCGGCGTCGTTCGCGTCGCTACCGCTTACGATCGCGCCCATCTCGGCAAGCAGCATGGACAGACCGCTCATGCCCGCGCCCGCAACGCCCACCACGTGGACCCTTCTGCCCGGGGCGAGCGACGTCACGAGTGGTCTCGTACGTCGAGCACGACCGACGCAATGGCCGCGGCGGCCTGCGGATGAGCTAGAGAGCGAGCGCCATCTTCCATGGAGGCGCGGGTAGCCGGGGCCAAGATCTCGTCGAGCAGCTGCGCGAGCACATCGCCCGTGCACTCGTCGTCGCGCACCATTCGAGCCCCGCCCGCCGCCACGACGGCAAGGGCGTTCTTCGTTTGGTGATCGTTGGGCGCACCGGGCAGCGGTACGAGCACCGAAGGGATGGCGAGTACCGCGAGTTCAGCGACCGTGATCGCTCCTGCCCGGCAGACGGCGACGTCCGCGACGCTCCACAGCTCTACCATGTCAGCAAATGCGCTGACGCGGTAGTCGAGTCCGTCGGTTCTCGGACTGGTCGCGAGGAACTCGTCGTAGTCGCGACGACCGGTGACGTGCAGGAGGGTTCGATCGTTGCGCTCGGCCCACGCACGCGCCAGCTCTCGCACCGCCATATTGACCTTCGTCGAGCCGAGCGAGCCGGTCATGATCACCACGACATCTCGACCGAGCTCGATAGGAGGCACCAATGAGGACCTCGACGTGGCGCGGGCGGTGCTGGAACGATCAATGTCCTCGATGGCGTGGCGTAGCGGCGCTCCGGTCACGACCACGTTGTCACCGTCTTCTGCGAAGGCGCAACAGCGAATGCGCGCGTAGCGCTGAAACAGACGGTGGGCGGTGCCGGGTGTGGCGTCGAACTCGACTAGCACCAGCGGCGCGTGCCACAGGACGGCGGCACAGGAGACGGCAAAGGAGGCGTACCCGCCCACCGAGACGACGACCGAGGGTCGCCAACGACGTACGAGCACGAGGGCCATGACGACGGCCGTGACGAGCCCGACCACCGCGCCAAAATTAATCAACACATCGCGCGGGTACAGCGAACGACGGATACCCCGTCCGGGCAGCAGGGTGAGCTTGATCTCACCGCGAAGAAGCTGGGCTTCCTGGCCGCGACGGCTACCGACGTAGCGCAGCTCGTTCGCCGTGAGTCCCTGTTCGCGAAGCGCCTCCGCCACGGCCTGCATCGGGAAGACGTGTCCGCCCGTCCCACCACCAGTAATGACAACGGGGCCAGCCACTAGTACTCCCGGGGACGGCGAGGCGCACCGCGGCGATCCGCGCGAGCGGGATCAACTCGACGCGGGTCCGCACGGCGTGGGTCCGCACGGCGGGGATCGGCGCGACGGGGCTCGGCGCGACGGGGCTCTGGTCGTCGCGCTTCGGGACGACGAGCTTCGGGACGACGCGCTGTTCGAGCGGCTGACACGCGAGGGCGCTCAAGGGCTGCGCGAAAATTCGTCACTCGGTGCTCTTGAATCGTGAGGTCACCCGTACGGGTCTGATCGTGCGCGATGTTGTACAAGACACCGATCGCGGCGAGCTCGGTGATCAATGCTGTCCCGCCGTAGGAGAAGAAGGGTAACGGCACGCCCGTCACCGCCCACCAGCCCACCACCGAGGCGATGTTGATCAGTGCTTCGACCACAATCCACGTGGTGATGCCGACCGCGATGAGCCGGTAGACCTGGTTGGAGCATCGCTGGGCAATGCGCACCGCCACCATCAAGAAGGCAATGAACAGCGCAATCACGGCGAGGGTGCCGACGACGCCGAGCTCTTCGCCGACGATCGTGAAGATGAAGTCCGTATGGGGGTTCGGCAAGAGCCCCCATTTCTCGCGACTGTGCCCGAGTCCGAGGCCGGTCACTCCCCCCGCACCCAGACCTATCTTCGACTGCAAAAGCTGATACCCGCTCCCGAGCACGTTGGCGTTCGGGTGTAGGAAAGAAAAGAATCGCTTGGCCGAATACGGCTCGACCAAGAGATAGCCCCCCACGGACACCACCGCGAGCACCAGGACACCTCCGATGAGCTGGCGCGAGAGTCCGGCGACCGCAAGCATGGCGACTGCAATGACCAGCACCACCGTTGCGGTGCCGATGTCGGGTTCGAGAACGATGAACGCACAGCCGATCCATATGGGCATCGTCCAGACGAGCAGCTGCTTCCAGTTGTTCAGCTCGTCGTGGTGGTGCAGCACGAGCCAGGCAACGAACAGTACGACGCAGAGCTTGAACAGCTCAGAGGGCTGCAGGTCGATGACGCGCAGATTGAGCCAGCGCTTGCCGCCGTTGGTGGTCACACCCACGGCTTTCACGGCGAGCAGCAAGACGAGGCCGCTACCGACAATGAGCGGCGCGCTCTTCACGAGACGCTCCAGACGCACGCGCGTGCCGAGATAGAGCGCGAAGATACCGAGACACAGGTAGGCAATGTCGTGGATCATGATCGAAAAGGCCGTGCCGCCATTCGCTCCGGACTGGCCTTCGCTCGCCGACGCCACGAATATCGTGCCGAAAATGACAAGGGCCATGGTCACAGCGATCAACATGCGCCCGAGCGCGTTGCCGCGCGGCAGCGGGTGCCAGAGACCCCGAGATCGAGTCGGCTCAGGTCGTCGCTCGTCGCGCGAGGGCATCAGACCACCTTCGCGATCTTGAGGAAGTCGCCGTAGAAAATTCCGAGCCCCAACATCGCGAGAAGTCCCGCGAGAATCCAGAAACGAATGATGACCGTCGTCTCAGGCCAGCCGCGAAGCTCGAAATGATGATGGAAGGGCGCCATGCGAAAGATGCGGCGCCCAAAGAGGCGAAAGCTGAGCACCTGCAGGATCACTGACATGGTCTCGGCAACGAAGAGGCCTCCGATAATCGGCAAGAGCAGGTCGAGGTTCATCAGCAAGCAGAGCGCGCCGAGTCCGGTCCCGACTGCGAGTGAGCCCGTATCGCCCATCATGATGCGCGCGGGCGCAGCGTTGAACCACAGAAAACCGAGACAGGCGCCGACCAGCGCGACCGCCACCAGGCCAAGATCGAGTGAGGCGTGCAGGTGGTAAATCGCAAAGTGGCGAAACTGCCAATAACCAATGATGGCGAGCACCCCAAAGCAGAAGGTGGCCGATCCCGCAGACAATCCGTCGAGGCCGTCGGTGAGGTTGACAGCATTCGATGTCGCGATGATGACTAAGGCACCGAGAAAGAACCATCCGGCAGCGGTCAGGTTCCATCCGGGCAGTGAAAAGCGCGTAAAAGAGAGATCCGTTGAGGTGTGCACCCACGTCAGCGCCACCAACGCGAAAGCGCCGGCGATCAAGAGTTGGCCAGCCAGCTTGCCGCGCTTGTTGAGGCCCAGGTTGCGTGCGTTTCGTATCGCGAGGTAGTCGTCGATGAATCCGAGCAGTCCCGACGCCACGATCACGAATATTGCGAGCACGCCCGCTCGCGAAAAGGTAATCGACGTCCCCACGTGACCCATGATGTAGCCGAGCACGGCGGCAAAGACGATGACCACGCCGCCCATGGTGGGCGTACCAGCCTTGTGCTGGTGAGACGGACCGTCTTCTCGAATCTGCTGGCCGAGCGATCGCGCCTGTAAGTAGTGAATCCACAGCGGCGTCAGCACCAGCGCACAGAGAAACCCAACTCCTCCGGCCTCCATCAAACTCAACACGGCGCACTCACCTCAATAGTTCCTTCGCTACCACGCGGTCGTCCAACGGGATCACAAGATCACCGACCGTTTGAGTCGATTCGTGCCCTTTACCCGCGAGCACCACCACGTCACCCGCGCTGGCACTCTCGATGGCCAACGCAATGGCCTGGCGCCGATCGCTCTCACGAATGACCCGCGCCTCCGGCCCGACCCCCGACATCACTGCATCAATGATGTCATCTGGCACTTCGGATCGAGGGTTATCCGAGGTAATAATTGTCAGATCAGAGGCCCGAACCGCCACGCGACCCATCTCGGGGCGTTTTGATCGATCTCGGTCGCCGCCCGCTCCGAAGACGGTGATCAGTCGACCTTCGTGCTGGAGTGTGCGCACGTCATAGAGGAGTCGATCGAGTCCTTCGGGAGTGTGGGCGTAATCGACAATTACCGTGATGCCTCGCCCGTACAGCACATCGAATCGACCGGGCACCGAAGCGACGTCTGGCATCGACGCGGCGATCTCGGTGTCGTCAGCGCCGAGCGCGCTCATGATCGCCATGGCCATGAGGGCGTTGTCAACGTTGTAGCCACCCACGAGTGGCGAGTTCACGACATGGCCACGCCAGAAGAATGTAGAGCCGCGCAACGTGCTCAGCACTTCGCTCGCGTCACTGCGCGACACGCGCGTGACGGGTAGATCGGTGAGCTCATAGAGACGTTCGCCATAGTGGTCATCGGTCCAGATCACGGCGCGCTTGGCGTACTCCGCGTGGAAGAGGCGTGCTTTGGTCAAGAAATACTCCTCCATCGACGCGTGATAGTCGAGGTGGTCGTGACTCAGGTTCGTAAAAGCCGCGACGCAGAAGCGAAGTCCCTCCACGCGCTGTTGGTCGATGGCGTGACTTGAGACCTCGAGGGCGACCACCGAACGACGTCGCTCGGGGTCGAAGCTCGTCACCAATCCCGCCAACGTTCGATAGAGCTCGGGACTCGCCGGCGTCGTTCGCTCGTTGGTCAGCGTGCCAATACTGGCTGCGTTCCAGCCCATGACCGTCGCGATCGACGTCACGATCGACGTCACGCTCGTCTTGCCGTTGGTCCCCGTGACGCCCACCAACGTGGCCTTTGTTTCCGGGTGATGGACGATCGTGGCACTCGCGTGCGCGAGCAACGCTGGCAACTGCGAAGTGGGGACCACCACCACCGGAGCGTCAAGATCCATCTTGGTGTCGGCGATCACACCCTCGGCGCCGAGCGCGACCGCCTCGCGTGCGAAGGCCGCCCCGTGCTGGTGGGTGCCGGGCATGGCAAAGAACAGCGCGCCAGGTCCGCAGCGACGAGAGTCGATTTCAATTCGCGAAATCTCGAGACTGCTCGTGGCGATGTCGATCGAGACGTCTTCGAGGATGTCGCCCAACTGCATCAGGTCACATCCGAGGAAATCTTGGCCGCTGCACCCGTGAGGGGCTTCTGCACGGCCCCGTTGGAGGGAATGCCGTAGTGGTGCAGCGCGTAGGACATGACCTCTTGAAACACGGGGGCCGAGACGCTCGCGCCGTAGATGTCATTGAGCGGACGCTGCAGCACCACGATCATTGAGAAGGTCGGATTATTGGCGGGCGCGAAGCCTACAAAGCTCGCGTTGTAGTAATCGGTGAGCTGGTCCTTGCCGGGGAACGGGATGGTCGCCGTGCCCGTCTTGCCTGCAACCTCATAACCGGGGATGATCGCTTCGGTGCCGGTGCCATCGAGCACCACTTGTTCGAGCAACTTGACCATCGTCGCGTTAACGCTCGGCGAAAGGACTTCGTGGGTGGCGCTCGGTGGCGTTGCCTTGAGCGTCCCGTTCCCCTCGACGTAGGCGCGCACCAACTTCGGATCGATGAAAACGCCGCCATTGGCGATGGTGTTATATGCATCGAGCACCTGAATCGCGGGCACCGCGTCCACCTGGCCAATGGGCAGCGCGGCCTGATCGCTCCCGTACCAGTCCGAAGCGTTCACGAGCAGACCGTTGGTTTCATCGGGAAAGTTGAGCGAGGTGGGCTGTCCGAAACCGAGTCGCTGTACCTGGGCCAAAATGCCAGCCTCTCCGACTTTCTCCCCGACCTCGTAGGTTCCAATGTTGGACGATTGCGCGAGAATCTGGGTCGCGGTGAGCTGCTGAACGGGGTGGTACTCAGCGTCATGGAACAGCCGTCCGTCCACCATGGTCGAATAGGGCACAGAAAAGACGGTGTTCGGGGTGATGAGCCCGGCCTGGAGCGCGGCAGAGAATGTCACCACTTTAAAGACCGATCCGGGCTCGTACGCCTGGGAGAACGGCAAATTGTTAACGGTCTGCTGAATGCCGGCGTAACCGACATTCTTATCCCATGACGGGATCGGCCCGAGCGCGCCCGCCGAGGTCTTGGTGTTGACGAGTGATGCGTCAGCCAGGATCTGGCCGGTTTTCACGTCCATAACCACGGCCAGTCCGCTCAGCGCATCTTCGGACTTCATCTGTCGAGCAAGATCCCTTTCGGCAACGTACTGCAGCGACGAGTCCATCGTGAGCTCTAAGCCCACGCCCGGCTTCGCCTTCTTCACCACCGTCGCCGTCGACGCCGGGAGGGCAACCCCCGTCGAGGAGACGTATTCGCGGGTGATGCCTGTCTGGCCAGCGAGGAGCTTCTGGTATTCGTATTCGAGTCCGGCGTTACCCGACCCACTTGAACTCACGCTCCCGAGGACGGATGTCGCGAGAGTTCCGTCGGGGTACGTGCGCATGGAGGAGTTCTGCACGACAATGCCCGGAAAGCCGAGCGACGACACGCGTCGCCCATCGGTCAAGTTGAGGTCGTTGTTGATGACGACATAGCCACTGTGACGAGAGAGCAACGACGTAAGTTTGGCTACCGGCACGCCCACGAGCGGGGACATGGCTGCCGCTTCCGTGCGGGGATGCTTGATCTGGAAATCATCCGCAATGACGAGTGAAGTGGGACGCGAGACCGCGAGGGTCTGACCGTTGCGGTCGTAGATGCCCCCGCGGAGTGCCGTGGTCGTCAGCTTCTCTTGGACCTGTTCAACCGAGAGCTTCGCGAAATGCGCGTGGTCGAGGACCTGAATATAAACGAGCCGGGCACCGAGCGCGAGGAAGGCAGCCGCGATCACCGCGCGAAACAGCATGAGTCGCCGAGGACCGGAGGCGGTGCGTTTGGTGTTCCGCTGAGTGCGGGTGCGGGTGTGGGTCGATGTCTGGTGGACGCTCACCGCAACGTCCTTGATGTAGCCGGAGCGTAACCCGAGAACTTCGGAAGCGGCAGTGGCGCATCAAGTGACGTGGACGGTATTTGAGTGACCGATGTGGGGTCCACCAGGTGAAGGGCCCCGGCCTTCGTCGCGATCTGACTTGGCGCGGACAGATTGGACAGCGAACCTACGTTGACGGCGTAGGTCGACTGGTCTTGGAGCAGTTGACTTTGGAGCGTGTGGATCTCGATCTGGCGATTGGCTTCGAACATCGAACCGCCCAGAGCAACGATGAGTGCGAGCACAATCACGATCGACGCCTTTCGCGCCGACGATGTCCGCCTCCATTGGCGAGTCGCTTCGGCGCGTCGCGGTGCGGGCGCGCGATGCGTCCGAGGTCGAGCGGGGGCTGCAGGACGAGTCGGCGCCGAGGGACGAACTGGAGCCCGCCGTGTGTCGTCGACTCGACGCGGAAAACTGATGACACTCACTGCGATACCTTTCGAGCAATGCGCAGTCGCGCCGAGCGGGCGCGGGGGTTCTCCGCGATCTCGTGCGCGCTTGCTAGTTGAGCACTGGCTTTAAAGACGTGCACCCGAGAGATCGCTCCGCAGACGCACCCAAGCTCGGGCGGGCAGTGGCATCCGCCGCTCTGCTGCTCCGCGAAGAACGCCTTCACGGTGCGGTCTTCGCCCGAGTGATAAGAGATAACGACGAGCACTCCCCCGATGCTGAGCGCGTCGAGCGCCGCAACGAGTCCTTCGTCGAGTTGGCCCTCTTCCGCATTGACCGCCACGCGCAGGGCTTGAAAGACACGGGTCGCCACGTGACCGCGACGCCGGGCGGCCTTGGGCACGGCGCGCTCCACCGCTTCGCTCAGCTCATCAGTCGTGCGGGGCTGTCGGTCGTGGATCGACTTTGCGATGGAGCCCGCGAACCGGCCCTCTCCATGTGCCCTGAGCAACCGAGCGAGCTCATGCTGGTCCATGCGCACGAGCAACTCCGCAGCGGTTTCGCCCGAAGTCGGATCCATGCGCATATCAAGAGGGGCGTCGGCGCGAAACGAAAATCCGCGATCCGTCTCGTCCAGCTGGTGCGAGGAGACGCCGAGGTCCATCAAGACGCCCACGATGTCGTCATCACCAATGAAGTCCGCGTGTTGCTCTAACACCTCAGTCAGTTCGGCGAAGGTTGCTTTGACGACGAGCGCACGGTCGGCGAAGGGTGCCAGACGAGTACGCGCTTCGCTCAGTGCGGCGGGGTCGCGATCAATTCCGAGCACGCGCAGGTGCGGGGCCGCACGAAGGAGCTGTTCGGAATGACCAGCGCCGCCCAAGGTGGCGTCGACGACCACGCCAGCCGGTTGGCTGGTGAGCAGCTCGACGATCTCAGTCGCGAGTACGGGTTGGTGAAAACGTTCCTGGGCCATCCGCAGCCTTTCAATCGCGACAACGGGCGAGAGGGCGGAGGAGGTATCCCGTCGCGTTGTCACGATTGCCAGGCTGCGCAAGGTCCGCGGCCGATACTGCGCTGTTGCTCCTGCCACTAGTCACTGCCCTGCTTAAACATCTCTTCGGCGGCGTCCACCTTCTCCGCATAGGTCTCCGGATTCCACAACTCCACGTGGTCGATGGCTCCGACCACGAGTACGTCGCCCGAGAGCTGTCCGTAGTCGCGCACCGAGGTGGGCAGTGCGAATCGACCCTGCTTGTCAAACTCAACGCTCGACGAGTTAGACGCCCAGTAGCGCATCTGCTGACGGGCGGGCGCACCGCCCACTCGGCTGAGCTGCAGCCACTCTTCGGTCTGGCGCGAGAACTCACCGGGTGTCCACAGCGCAACGCAACCTTCTGTTGCAGGGCTCAGATGGCCGCCACGTTCAAACTCTGTACGAAATTTTGAAGGAAGGATCAGTCGACCTTTGACGTCCAGCGTGTGCTGAAACTGGCCAACGAAACCGAGCATCACTGTCCTCCCGCGGGCTCACCACTCTCCCCCACTTCGTGACACATTACACCACTTTGCACTACTCCTCTCCAAAATCGATGCGCTTTTGATCGAAATGAGTCCGACCTCTCCCGTCGAGCGAGAAGTGGCGATCACACGTTCGTCTCGAGACGCGTGACGTCGCGAGGTCCAGGAGGTGCGCCGACGAAGTCGCCGCGAGTGACGAGGGAGGTTAGGAGGCGATCGACCCGTCGACGACGACGTCGACCTGATCGACGGGCCCGCTCACGCTGCGCAACTGCGCCAGTGTCGACACGGCATCGACGGTGTCGAGCGTTGATAGTGCATGATGATCCAGCGCCTCGGCGAGTCCCTGCGGAATGGAACACAGGAAGTCCAAGACATCAGTCGTCGGTTCGGCGTGCAAGACCGTCGAAACGAAAACGCCTTCGCGCACGCGCCACTGGGTGACACCAACGGCCTTTCGATCATTGATAAACACCTCGCCAGGGCCGCGACCCGCAAAACAGACGACGCGGTGAGCTTGGTCGCCTTCAAGTGGGCCGTCGTGCACCCGGACTCCCTCGACCTGGGCGCCGAGCACTTCGGCCCACCACTGCCCGACGCGAAACGAGCTGACGTGCACGTCGTAGTTCCAGCGATCGTCGTCGCGAGGGATCCACCAATCAATCCAGAGATCATCGGGCCGTACCAGCACGAGCCCGCCTCCCCCGCGGCGTCGGCGAAGGGGAATGCCAGCAACCTTGTTGTGATCGAGGACCTCGCTCGACTGGCTCCCGCCGAGCACCAGCGTTGGCTCGCTCGCGCGAACCACGAACATGGTGGCAACGCCAAGGAGGCGAATCGCGCTGTAGTCGTAAAGATCCTCAACGATCACGACGCGCGCGGCAGGTACGGAGCCCACAGCGGATCGGGATCAGGTACGTGCCGCCAGCGCCACCACGGGCCGTCCGGCACCCGTGGCTCGAAGTGCATTCGCCATCCGATCTCTTCGAGAAGACGATCACCCTTCAGCATGTTATGACGCCGACACGCCGCGACGACATTGGTCCATTCGTGTCGTCCGCCGCGTGAACGCGGCACCACGTGATCGATGGTGTCAGCGTGCTCGAGGCAGTATGCGCAACGGTAGCTATCACGCAGCAGCAGCGATCGACGGGTGAGCGGAGGCGTGCGAATCTTGCTCGGCAGCTTGATCATGTCGTGCAGGCGCACGATCGCGGGGATCTCAACGACGATGCTCGCCGAGCGACAGACCTCGGGTTCTTCGGGCATGGCGATCGCCTCGGCACGCCCCGCGAGCATGAGCACGACCGCACGGCGCTCAGAGACGAGTTGCAAAGGCTCGAAGGTGGCGTTGAGGAGAAGGACGCGACTCATCAGAAAAAACCTACCGTCCCACTCGTTGACGACCGGACCACTGAGCGAACTCGACCATCTCTCGCACGTCGGGTGAACCGGTCGGCGAACCCGTCGCGGTCGCGAGGCGAAACCTCCAGTACGAACGATCCGGCAGCGGGAGAAAGGGTGCGCGTCGCCACCACTGGGTTGCGCGCATGCGCCAGAGCGCGACGAGAAGTGGATGTGCGTCGCCGGGGTGATGCACCACGTGGCGCGAGAGCGCGCGCAGTTTGATTGCGTTCACGAGGCCCCCCGCCAACCAACGAGCGCCGCACCGTAGATCGGTCCATCGCCACCGAGCTGGGACGCACGTATCTCGATGTCGTGTGAGTAGGACAACATCGCGACGCTCCGTGCTGACTTCGTCGCCTCGTTGAGGAACTCCTCGCCGTAGCCGAGCGCCACGGATCCCGCGATATAGCAGTGTCGAAAGTCGAGCACTGACGCGAGGGTGCCGACCGCGCGCCCGACGAGGTGACCCGTTCGCTGACGCGTCGCCTGATCTGCCTCGCTCGGGGGTCGCCCCGTGCGTTCTTCGATTGCACGGCCTGATACTTCGGCCTCTAGGCAGCCATACGCGCCGCACGAACAGAGCGCACCGTTCGGGACCACATTGAGATGACCGACGTGGCCGGCGTTGCCCGACTCACCGTCGAGCAGACGACCGTTGAGCACAATGCCGCCACCGACCCCAGTGGAGACCACCATCGATAGATACGAGGTTCGCTCGCGTGCCGCGCCAAACGCCCCTTCGGCCAGGGCCAGCGCGCGCGCGTCGCCATCTATGTACACCTCGAGGCCCAAAGCTTCGCGGAGCTTGCCGCGAAGCGGAAACTCCCGCCACGACGGAATGTTGAGCGGCGAGACGGTTTCGCCGCCGCGTGTCATGGGCCCGGCACATCCGACGCCTACCAGCGAAACAGGAATATCCCCTCTGACGTCGTGCGCGAGCGACACGATGGCCTCGAAGAGCTCGGCGTGGTCGGCAACGTGAAGGCGGTCTCGCGCGAGAAATGAGCCATCTGACTCGACGACGGCAATGTCAACCTTCGAGGCCCCAATGTCGATCGCTAGACACGGAGACGCGCTGAGCGCGCCTCCGGCGCTGGTCATTCGCTCTTATGACGGTGACGCGACAACCAGTCGCGAAGCGAACTGGTACGAGGACCAAAGTTCGCGTGGGCGTCGTCGCCCTGGCCACGGGTGATGTCTTGCCAGGACGCCCGCCCCAACAGCCGAGCATTGCGCTCAACCACCACTGCGGACACAAACATAAGTGCCACACCTACCAACCCCAGAAGTACCGAGTGGGAGAAAAAGAGAACGAGTATCGCAAGCCCGGCGATGAAGCCCGCAACACCCCAGCGCACGCGGCGACCGCTGTGCGAGTAAATATTGGTTTCACGAACGTTCTTTGCGAAACGGGGGTCCTGCTTTGAGAGGGACTCTTCTAGTTCGGCCAGGATTCGCTGCTCATGCTCTGACAGGGGCATCGCGACTCCTTCCGGTACTCCCACTTGTACATTATCTTTCTCCACGTAATATTCGCACGTCGAGCCCTACCAATCCCAACCGGGGACCTAAGAATCTGTTGAGGAGAGACGTGAACGAGCCCGCTTTGCGAGTGGCGACCATCTGCACCGGGAACATCTGTCGTTCGCCAATGGCCGAGGTGATGCTAAAACACCTCATCGCCGACGACCAGTCGCTGACCGGACGGGTCGACGTGACGAGCGCGGGCATCGCCAACTGGCATGTGGGTAACGAGATGGATCCTCGCGCTCGCGGCGCGCTGGATCGCGCCGGCTACTCCCGGCGCGGTACCCCTGGCGCCTACGCGAGCTCGGAGTACCTCAACGGCCAAGATTTCGTCACGGTTATGACACGCGAGCATCTGCACGAGGTCAGACGTCGACTCTCCAATCCCGAGGTAAAGGTGATCCTCTGGCGCCATCTCATCGACCCTCAGAACGACCTAGACGTCGCCGACCCGTACTACGGCGGCGATGACGACTTTGATCAGTGCCTCGCCATGCTCCGCTCGGGAAGCGAGCGTCTCACCACGATGCTGCGCTCTCGATTAGACGAGCGCTCGAGCGGAGCCTGAGGCCGGTCGACCTTTCCACCATTGGCCGCTAGATAAGTTGGGTTCATGGGGGCATCGTGCGTACACGCTTGACGGAGCTGCTCGGCATCGAACACCCGGTGATGCTCGCCGGGATGGGTGGGGTGTCGTACAGCGCGCTGGCGGCGGCGGTATCCAACGCCGGTGGCTACGGCTGTCTCGGAGCCTCGACGATGACCAGTGACGAGCTGGCCTCCGAAATCGCGGCAACCCGGGCGCTGACGACGAAGCCCTTCGGCGTGGATCTGCTCACCGCCTTTCCCGATTCGCTCGCCGCAAACGTGGAGCTCCTCATAGAAGGCGGCGCCACCACCTTCGTGGCCGGGCTCGGCGTGCCGCGCCACGTGCTCGATCTCTGCCACGGCCACGGCGTGCTCGTCATCTCGATGTGCGGAAAGGTTGAGCACGCACGACGCGCCCTCGACGCGGGCTGTGACGTCGTGGTCGCTCAAGGCACGGAGGCGGGCGGCCACACCGGTACCGTCGCCACCTTTCCACTGGTACCACTCATTGTTGACGCCATGGACGGCGCCATTCCCGTTGTCGCCGCAGGCGGCATCTTCGACGGACGAGGACTCGCAGCCGCCCTCGCGCTCGGCGCCGACGGCGTGTGGATTGGCACACGATTCATCGCGACGCCCGAGGCGCGCGCACTTCCGGGCTTTCGCGAGCGCATCATCGAAGCGCACGAGGACGACACGGTGATCACGCGGGCCTACAGCGGTAAGACCATGAGGGTGATCAAGAACGACACGACCGAGCGCTACGAGCGCGACCCCACTCTCGCCAAGAGGTTCCCCGAGCAGCTTTCGGTCTCGATGGGCGAGGGAATGTTCCACCTTGGCGGGGACGAAGCGACGCTTGGCGTGGATCCTCGGCGCGAGGCGTTCCCGGCCGGGCAGGCCGTGGGTGCCATTGACCATCTCGTTCCCGCGGGACAACTGGTGACGCGGATCGTGGACGAGGCGACGCTGATCCTCTCGAAACTTTCGCCCAGTCGCTGACCGTACAGGGTTCACACAGGGGCTTTCCTGCCGACTCTTATCCCAACATCACTCCCGGACGGACCTCGATCGATAGATTCTTCGTAGGCACCTCATGATCAAAGTCGAACATCTCACCAAGCGCTATGAGCACACGACCGCTGTCGACGACCTTGATTTCGAGGTACGTCCCGGCGTCGTCACGGGTTTCCTTGGTCCCAACGGGTCGGGCAAGTCGACCACGATGCGCGTGATCCTCGGTCTCGACCACCCCACAAAAGGGCGCGCGCTCGTCAAGGGCAAGCCGTACGCCCAACTCCGAGATCCTCTCCACGAGGTCGGCGCGCTGCTCGACGCCAAGGCCATCCACCCAGGTCGCACCGCTCGCAACCACCTGCGCGCGCTCGCCGCCTCGAATCGGATCCCGTACTCGCGCGTCGATGACGTCCTCGAGTTCGCGGGCATCGCCTCAGTCGCCAACAAGAAGGTTGGCAACTTCTCGCTCGGCATGAGTCAACGACTCGGCATCGCGGGAGCGCTGCTCGGCGACCCGGAAGTGCTGCTCTTCGACGAGCCCGTCAACGGTCTCGACCCGGAGGGAATCCGCTGGATCCGCGATTTCTTCCGCTCGCTCGCGAACGAGGGTCGCACCGTGTTCGTCTCGTCGCACCTGATGAGTGAGATGGCAGTCAGCGCCGACCAGATCATCGTGATTGGTCGCGGAAAGTTCATCACCCAAGGTTCGATCGACACACTCACCGCGACCGCGAAGGGTACCGTCTTCGTCCGCGCCTCAGATCACGCACGGCTCGAACGCGCCCTCACCGATCACGAGGCCCTCGTGACTGACGCCAACGACGAAGGCCTCACAGTGAGCAACTTAAGCGCTGAAGAGGTCGGCAAGATCGCCTTCGATGCTGGGATTGTCGTGTTCGAGCTCACACCCCAGCGAGCGTCACTCGAAGACGTATTTATGGATCTCACCTCAGACGCCGTGGAATACGGATCTTCGGGAGTTCGTCGTGAGTCCTAACGTGTCCCTCGCCTCAATCGTTCGTTCCGAGTGGCTCAAGTTTCGAAGCGTCCGCAGTTCCATCATGGGCGTCACCATCACCTTCGTCTTGACGATCGGACTCGGCGCCTTGGTGACGTCGCTGTTGCGCGCGCACTGGGCGACGGCGAGCGAATCGAGCAAGCTCACATTCGACCCGGTGTCCACGAGCCTCGTCGGGGTGATCTTCGCGCAGTTCGCGATCGGGGTCATCGGCGCGCTGTTCATCACGAGTGAGTACTCCTCGGGCTCCATTCGCACGACGCTGGCTGCAGTTCCCCACCGGGTCGAGCTCGTGCTCGGGAAACTGACCGTCCTTCTGGTTTCAATGTTCGTGATCAGCGAGGTCGCGTGTTTCGCCACATTCATCCTTGGCCAGTCAATCTTCTCTGGCGTTGTGCCGACGGCATCGCTTTCAAACAGCAACGACCTTCGAGCCGTCATCCTGGCGGGCGTGTATCTCACGTTGGCGGCGGCGATGGCGTGCGGGATTGGCCTGATCCTTCGTCACAGCGCCGCGAGCATCAGCGTCTTCGTATCGGTGATCCTGGTCATACCCCTCATCTTCGCGTTTCTCCCCCAAAGCTGGCAGAACGATGGCGCAAAGTACTTACCGTCCGAGCTCGGTCACGCCATGACCTCCGCGTCGAGCGTTGCAAATGATTTCAGCGCCTGGACCGCACTGATACTTATGGTGATCTACGTCGTGGTCATCGTTGGGATCGGCACCGCTCTGTTTGCCCGCCGCGACGCTTAACGGACTCGCGCTCCGCCCGTAGGGTGATCTCATGAACCTTCGAGACGCTCTGCGCACGACCGGATCGGTGCGCGCGTTCACGCAGGAGCCGGTTGCCGACGCAATGCTGTATGAGGTCCTCGACGACGCTCGCTTCGCCCCCTCGGGGGGTAATCGCCAAGCCTGGCGCGTCATTATCGTCCGCGACCCAGTACAACGAGAACAGCTAGCGGCGGCGTACCTCGATGCGTGGCACGACTACATTGCGTCGCTGCTCGCCGGCGTCACACCGTTCTCTCCCCTCGCGAGCGACGAAGAGCGCAGCGAGGTAGCGGCCCACCGAGCCGCGGCCGAGGCGAAATCCTCATCCGAAGGCTTTGCAGAGACGCTCGCCAATGCGCCCGTCCTGCTCGCCGTCGTCGCTGACCTCGCATCCTTTGCCGCGACGGATCGTGACCTCGACCGTTACCAACTCGTTGGCGGCGCGTCCGTGTATCCCTTTATCTGGAGCATCCTGCTCGCGGCCCACGATCGCGGACTCGGTGGCGTCATGACGACGGTGGCGACCGCCAATGAACCACGACTGCGCGAGATCTTCTCGTTGCCGTCGAACTTCGTCGTCGCGTCAGTGGTGGTGCTCGGTCATCCAGAACACCGAGCCACCAAGCTCCGTCGCCGTGAGGTATCGGAGTTCACCGTCATCGACCGATTCGACGGACCGTCGTTTCGGGTCTAGCGGAGCGCGTCCTGAATCACCACTGACTGTTGGCCCGCGGACGTGATCTGCGAGGGCATCCGTCGCAGCACCAGGAGGGCCGCAGCGACCGCGACCACGCCGGCGATGAGACACCCGTGATGCAGTCCGCTCATGAAGGCATTCGTGACGTCGGTTGTCAGCGCGGGACGGAGCGCGGCGGGAAAGTGTGCGACGGT
>DASZLS010000095.1:0-4635 GCA_035552255.1 Acidimicrobiales bacterium
GCACGCCACGACGGATCCGCTCGGCGTCGGACGAAGCTCTGGTCGTTCCACACGACATCTTTCGATCGCGTAGGGACGGCGCGGGGCAAAGCTGCACCCCTGAGTCGGTATCGGAACATCGGATGTCTCGGAAGCAAGGAGTCTTCGGGCGTCAGACCAATTCGCGCCATTGAGCGACCCTAGTCAGTCACGGTCGGTCGAGAGACGCGCGGATTTACCTCGCATCAAATCCGGCGGGAACAACTAATTAAATGAGGGGTCACCCTGGAACGAGAACCGATAGACGTGAGCCTTGCCGCCCGAGACGTAATGCACGACGAGCAACGAGAACGTCTCGCCGTGCTTCGTTGACACTGGTGACGAGAACCGAACAGTGCTGTTCGGAAAGTACGACATCTTGGATGCAGCGCAGTATGGCTTGCAGAGGTTCATGGCAAAGGTGGTGATACCAACGGCGCTCGTCGACGTCCATCGAGTCCAGCGCGTCTTGGTCAGCTGCGTGTTGTCGTCAGCACACGTCACAATGAAGGTTCGCGGGCGAACCACGTTGCCCCCCTGGCACGTCAACACTTTGGCGTCGGTGCCCACGGCGAGCGCCGCGGGTGCACCGTGAGCGCCATTGGGCGAGGAGCTAGCCGAGGCGTAGGCGATGCCAGACGCGACGCCAGCAGTGACAATGGCGGCGACAAAGAACGAAAGCCAACGGACTCGGCGGCGGCGCTCGCGCTGTTTCGCCTCTTTAAAGAGGAGTTTTAGCGCATCGAACAGGTGAGCGTGGCGCTCGGTCTCCGTTGATTTGGGCGATGTCGTGGATTCAGTAAAGGTTGGCATTGAAGCTACTATAGTTGTCTTTATTAGTTCTTTCAAGACTCCCGAAGAAAATTCCGAACAAGCCGACCTCAGTCTTGAACGGCTGGATCGCAGCGACCCGACGCTCCTGCATGAACAAGTGGCGGGAGCGATTCGACGAGCGATCGCCGAAGGAGAAGCGGGACCGGGTGAACGGATTCCTCAGGCAAGGGATCTTGCGGCCGAGCTCGGAGTAAACACCAACACGGTTTTGCGGGCGCTACGCGTCCTGCGAGATGAAGGCGTCATCGAAATGGGACGAGGTCGCTCGATTCGGGTCACCGGCCAACCCGATCGAGCGGCAGTCACGTTGAAGTTGAAAGAGCTCCTCGAGGTCGCACGACTGCACGGTTACCGTCGAGAAGACTTGATCTTCATGCTGCAAGAGTTGCCCGGCATCTGAGTCTCGGTCTCACTCGCGGTCGTGTTGAGATCCGTGGTTGATTCGTTCGCCGACGCCAATTGCCCCAGTCAGTGACGTCCTGATCGGCGTATTGGCGCAACAGAGCGTTGAAGCCGGCCACTTTTAAGTACGAAATATATGCTTGCTAGCAGGCAACTAATTGGTATACTGGAGGGGTGTCAACCACCCCCGTCAAGGCAAAATCCAGCCGTTCAGAAGTAGAGGCAGCCGAGCGACTTCGCAGGGTCGTGGGGCGGCTTAGCCGCGCGCTTCGACTCACGCACGCCGATGGAAGCCTGCCGCCGAGCCAGCGCGAGGTGCTCTCAACCATCGCGCGACACGGGCCGCTGCGCCTTTCCGAAGTCGCCCAGGTCGAGGGCATCAACCCCACGATGCTGTCGCGAATTGTCGCCAAGCTCGAGGCCGCCGAACTCGTGACTCGCATCACTGACGAGGCCGACGCCCGAGTCGCACATCTAGAAGTAACGGAAGCCGGACGAGCGCTCTGGGAAGAGATGCGCAACGAGCGCACCAACGCCCTCCTTTTCGCGCTTGACCAGCTTTCCGCCGATCAGCGCCGCGTAGTCCTCGACGCGTTGCCGGTCATCGAATCGCTCGAGGAATCTCTAAGGAATCGAATTCAGTGAACGTACAGGCCTCCGCACGAAGAACATTCTCATCGCTCGCTAACCCCAATTACCGAAAGTTCTTCTTTGGCCAGACGACGTCCTTGATCGGCACCTGGATGCAGACCACGGCGCAGTCGTGGCTGGTCTTCACACTTACTCACTCAGCGACGGACATCGGCTTCGTCGTCGCGCTGCAGACCTTGCCCGTCCTACTGCTTGGTCCCTACGGTGGCGTCATAGCGGACCGAGTCGACAAGCGCCGATTAATGATCGTGCTGCAGTCCATGATGGGTGTGCAAGCCGCGGTGCTGGCAATACTTTCGATCGCGCACGACGTGAACTACGTCGATGTGTGCATTCTCGCGGTGTTTCTCGGGCTCAATAACTGCTTCGAAAACCCGTCGCGCCAAGCGTTTGTCCTCGAGATGGTCGGCACTGACAATCTTCGCAATGCCGTCAGCCTGAACTCCACCATGAACAACGTGGCTCGTGCCGTGGGACCGGCCGTTGCGGGCGTGTTGATCGCGGCGGTGGGAGAAGGCTGGTGCTTTGCCTTGAACGCCGTCAGCTTCATCGCCGTGGTGGTCTCGCTCGTCGCCATGGACCGCACCGCGCTGAATCCAAGTATTCCGACGGTCCGAGCGAAGGGCCAGCTGCGCGAGGGATTCCGTTATGTGGCGAGAACCCCCCAGTTAGCCATTCCTCTCATCATGATGGGACTCGTCGGCATGCTCGCCTACGAGTTCCAGGTCACGCTGCCGATCGTTGCGGGCACCGTCTTCCACGGGAGTTCTGCGGTCTATGGCGTGTTGATGGCGGCAATGGGCATCGGTGCTGTCATCGGAGGACTGTGGACTGCTGCGCGGGGTAAAACGGGAGTGCGAGCGATGATTCGGGCCTCGTTGATCTTCGGGGTGTGCATGTCGTTCGCCGGACTCGCGCCGTTGCTCGCCATTGAACTCCTCGCAATGGCGCTCGTCGGCTTCTCCAGCGTCACGTTCTTGTCCATGGCGAACTCGACGTTGCAACTGAACACGGATCCCCAAATGCGTGGTCGCGTTATGGCGCTCTGGGCAGTCGCCTTCATGGGGTCAACGCCCATCGGTGGTCCACTCATTGGATGGATAACGAGTCAATTGGGAGCACGCGTGGGGCTCGGCGTCGGAGCAGCGTCGTGCTTCGTCGCGGGCGTGATCGGTTTGCTCGCCCTTCGCCGCATTCGTGGTCGAGAAGCTTCGGCTGGTACAGAGTCAATCGAAATCACGAGTCCCGAGCCAAACCTCGCCGATTAGCGACCTGTCACCTCTTGGTGTCAAGTGCTCGCGATCACGAGGTCTTCTCCGCTTGACGGGCGAAGTCCGTCCGTTCGATCGGCGAAATATCGCTCCGTAAACGACGTTCCCGCAACATGCTGCACGTCTTTAAAGCCAGCGCCGCGAGCTTCTGCCAGCATCTCCGTCGGTGTGTAAAAGCTGATGAAGGGCGTCCCGGATGCTCGCGCGCCCTTCTCGGCCAATTGGAAGCCAGCTCGGTCGGTCTCGTCGAGCAGCTCGCTCGGTAACAAGAACGTCATCGCGAGCGTTGAGGCGGGCGCGAGTTGGGCGATCTGACGGAGCGTGGCCGCACTGGCCTCCTTCGTTAAGTACATGGAAACGCCCGTCGAAACAATGACCGCAGGCCGATCAGTATCAAACCCTGCTGCCGCGAGTTCCTCCCACCATGACGCACCCGATTCAAAGTCGACGGGCACCAAACGCAGCCATTCGGGAACACTGAAACCCAGCTCAATCAAACGTTCGCGCTTCCACGCCTGGGGTCCCGGTTGGTCAACCTCGAATATTCGTAGGCGCGACGCGAGATCTGCCCGTCGCTGCGCGAAGGTATCGAGTCCGGCTTCGAGTATCACGCACTGAGCAGCGAGCAGCTCCTCGATGAGTCGCGCGCGGGCAACGATGGCCGCCCTGAACCGGCTGGTCCACTCGGGGTTCATGTCCGGGCGCCGGCGCCAACCAGCGTCCGGAGTGGCCAGCGCTAATCCGACTTCATCGACGAACACATGTGGTGGCGGATCAACCTGAACGTGCAATGCGCGCCAGAGGGCGACCCTCTCCGCAGTGCTCTCCGGGCCGGGAGTGTGTTCGTCTGACATGTTCTCCCCTGTGGGCACTGCAGCTGCGATTCGCGCCCGTGTGGCTCTTAACTTTCGGCGAAGCGATGGACCGTGTGGCAGAACGGAGCCTTGGCGAACGCCAGGACTTTGGTTGGCACCACCGAGTACGCGAGCACTTCGAAGCCCCCGGGGTGGAACATGTGGCCATCGCGTGCGGAGTACTCCCAAGAGCCGTCCCATTTCGTGCGCCAGACCTCACACAGGCGCTCCAGCACGACTTGATCGGTTGCGAGGACCGCATTCCCTTCGACGACGACATCGACGCCTTCTTGCCAGTCATTTCGACCGGTCGTCAGCGCGACACGCGAGTTCGAGCGGAGATTGGCTGCCTTCTGCTCTTCGTCGCCCGTGGTGAAGTGCAGCGCGTCGTCGACCCAGACAGCGACGAGTGGCGTGACGTGCGGCTGTCCGCTGACTCGAACCGTGCTGAGCCAGAACAGCTCCGCTGACTCCAGCACTGCGCACGTATCGTTCCAGCTGACGGGCTCGGCGCCCGCCTCGCTGTAGCGTTCATCGACTGTGGTCGTTGGTGTACTCATGCGTCCTCATCTCTCTTTCGAGCGCTCGCCGTTTTGCAATGGTTG
>DASZLS010000096.1:0-3222 GCA_035552255.1 Acidimicrobiales bacterium
AATGAACCCGTGGGCATCCTCAATGCGACGAGACTCAGTGTTGGAGCGCCGATCGTTGCGTTTGAATCTCAAGAGTTCCTCGACGACTGGCTCGCGCCCTTTCGTGTCGTGCAAGCTGCGCTGCTCACGGGGTGTGCGCAAAAGCTGCTGGAGATGACAGTTGACTATATGGAGGTTCGCAAGCAGTTTGGCCGAACGCTCGGTTCGCTTCCGACCGTGCACCAGGTGCTTGCGGACGTCGCCATTGAGATCGACGGCGCTCGCCTTGCTGTTGGCGAGGGGGCGGCTCGCCTTGACCGTGGTATCGCGGCGGGAGGGATCACCGGTGTCGCCTCTTATTGGGCCGGGGTGGTTGCGCAGTCGACCGCGATCCGGGTTGCGCAGCTCCACGGTGCCATTGGCTTTATGAAGGAGTTTCCGCTTCAGCTCTTTTTTCGTCGCGCGAAAGCGGGTCAACTTCGATTGGGGACGTTGCGTTCCCAGCAGGACCTGCTCGCTCGCCATCTGTTGAGCGCTGTAACAGACAGTGGCGCCGCAATTGCTATGAGTGGCGTCGAAGCCAACGAGGAGATTTAAAGATGGCTATCGATCCAGTATGCGGAGCCGAGGTCAATCCCGCTCTCGTGAACCAAGCCGCAGGTTCCGTACCGGGGGGTGCCGCGGAGACTGATCCAAAGATGGGGACGAAAGCATTCGTTGATGGTGCGTGGGTGTACTTCTGCAGCCTCGAATGTCGAAGTCGATTTGTAAACGCTGAATAGCGACGAGTATTTCTTGAGGGGAAGGAACACCTGACATGGAAACAATGAGTGACGCTGAGTTTCGCGAGTATTTCACCACGCTAAGCAATTGGGGACGTTGGGGAGACGATGACCAAAAGGGCACGCTGAATCTGCTGACCAATGAGACGCGTCTTGCCGCCGCCCAATCCGTCCAACACGGCAAGGCCGTGAGTTGCAGCCGCGTTCTCTCGCCCGTGCATGCCCCGAACAATCCGGAGCCAATTTTGCATCACATGAAAGTTGCGGGCGAGGGTGAGGTCAAAAGAGGCTTCATGGGTTCCGAAGACTGGGTTGGCATGAGCTTTCACGGATATGGCATTACGCATCTTGATGCCCTCTCGCACGTGTTCTGGGACGGAATCATGTACAACAATCGCCCCAGCTCGTTGGTGAAGGCAGCAAGCGGCGCGCGCGTGCTCAGTGCCGAACGGGCGGGGGACGGCATACTCGGACGCGGCGTACTGCTCGACATTCCTCGCTTTCGCGACGTCGAGTGGCTTGAGCTCGGCGAGCCTATCGGACCCGACGAATTGAAGGCCTGCGCCGAGTCGCAGGGCCTGAGCATTCGTAGCGGCGACATCGTACTCGTGCGCGTGGGCCGAGACGTCCGGTTCGAGACATACGGGCCGAGCGAACCAGAGAAGGACGGAACGCCCGGTTTGCACGCGTCGTGCCTTCCGTTGTTGCACGAGTGGGATGTTGCCGCGATTGGATCCGACGCGACGAACGACGTCATGCCATCCCAGGTCGAGGGCGTTTCAGCCGCGGTGCATGCGGTCGGAATTGTCGCGATGGGACTCTGGCTGTTCGACAGTCTGTTACTCGAGCCGTTGGCTGAGGCATGTGCGGAGTACTCGAAGTGGGACTTTCTGTTTTCAGCATCGCCACTCATGATCAAGAACTCAACGGGTTCTCCGGTGAATCCTGTTGCCGTTTTATGACCGACCGAGAGAAAGTGACGACCCTCGCTGATGCAGCGAGCCTTATCCCGGACTCGGCGACGATTGGGATTGGAGGGAATTCGCAGTCTCGAAAACCGATGGCGCTTATTCGCGAACTGGTTCGTCAGGGTCGGACTGACCTTACGATCGTCACATTTCTCGGAGGTATCGATATCGAACTGTTGCTGGCCGGTGGTTGCGTCAAGCAAGTTCGAGCGGCGTTGGTGAGCCTTGATCTCATTGGACTTGCGCCAATCTACGCCTCAATCGACCCCGCGAAGTGCGTAACCGAGACCGAAGCGACCCTCGTATACGGAATGCGCGCGAGCGCTGCGGGTCTGTCCTTTTTGCCGTCGCTCGGCATACTCCACACCGACATTCCCAAACTGCGCCCCGACTTGAGGCTTGTCACCAGCCCCTACAGCGGACAAGAGGTTATTGCCATGCCTGCAGTACGGATTGACTTCGCCTTGATTCATACGTCGTGGGCAACGCCACTCGGAACCGCAGGAACAGACGGCGCTCCGGTACTCGACCGACTCATGTCCGAAGCTGCCAATCAAACCATCGTTACCGCCGAGCACATCCTGCCCAACGAAGTTCCGCTCGGTGACGTCTTGGTGCGACGAAGCAGGACGTCTGCCGTTGTTGAAGCGAAATACGGCGCCCACCCAACAGGATGTTTTCCTGATTACCGCCAGGACATTGCGTTCCTCGCCGACTATGCGGCTTGCGCGAAGGATCGTGGTGCGGACGCTGCGTTGACCCTGTTCGCCGATTCACCGAGTTATGAGGAGACCCGCATCGACGTCGAGCGGATCCTGGTGCATTCATGAGTCACACAGCAGTCGCCTCCAGCGCAGAGGTCATCGCCACGTGCATCAGTCGCGAGATCCACGACATCGACGTTGTCGGCCTAGGGCTCGGAACGTTTATCCCCGCCGCGGGCGCGATGCTGGCCCAGAAGACTCACGCACCCAAGGTCGACTTCTTTATGAGCTCCGCGGGCGCGTATGTTCACGATCTGCCGATGCTCACCCTGACCCTTAGTGAGTGGGCGGCTCAAGGCCGGGTCATCGACCGTCCAAAGTTGTCGGAAGTCTTTAGCCAAGAGGTGCACGCAACCCACGTAGAGTTCTTCCGTCCCGCCCAGCTTGACGCTTTCGGTAGGTTCAATACATCGCTGATCGGACGACTCGATGCGCCGAATCTCCGATTGCCGGGAGCGGCGGGCATTCCTGACGTCACGGCGACACTGAGCCGGCTCTTTTACTATCTGCCTCGGCACGACAACAGGACCCTCGTTGAGAACGTCGACTTCGTGACAGGCGGTCCGACAGACATCGGAGGCAGGCCGCCTACGTCGTTGCACGCCGGTAGCAGGGCCTTTCGTCTTATCACCGATCTGGGCGTCTTTGGCTTTGGCGACAGCGGGCGAATGGAAGTGGTGAGTTTGCATGGGGATGTGACGCGCGATGAGGTTATGCAGCGAACAGGCT
>DASZLS010000097.1:0-2520 GCA_035552255.1 Acidimicrobiales bacterium
CGGTTGGATGACCTCGCAACTTATGACGCAGGTAGTGTCCAACACGCCCCTCCGTCGCGTGGGGTTGCCGTCGGACGCTGCCAATATCGTGTCATTTCTGTGCTCACCAGAAGGTGGATGGGTAAATGGTCAGCTCATCAACTCGAACGGAGGATTTGGCGTGAACTGACGCTTCATCGGCCGAAACCTTGGACGTTCACAGTTTGCAGGGGACTCTCAGATAGTCGTCCGCAACGATTGTGATTTCAGACCTACCCTTAAGTTGAGGGCAGACGGCACCAAAAGGTGTCAAAAGGGGAGTGGCGCATGGAGATCATTCGAAATCCCGACGGGAGCCTGGTGGTACCTATTCAAGAAGGACGCCATCACGACAGCGACGATGTTGTCGCAGCGGACAGCGTTGACGCGGTCGCGGAGCCGACGACTCGCTTGTTGCACCCCGGCGAGGGCGGTTACAGCGAGGCATTGGCCGAATGGGATCTTCAACAGGATCCTGACCGCGCCCCCGCGGTCTCAACCGCGAGCGGGCGGGAGGAAGCCATGAACGTCGTGCACACCTTGGCGGAGTCATCCAACCATGACGTGGCGGAGGCGCTCAAAGACGTCAACGATACTGAAGCGAGTGGCGAGGCGCTTCGACATGTGCTGATCGGAGGGACCCACTCGGTCGAGGCATTCTCTGAGGAAGTGGCGGAGGCTGAAGGTGGCGAGCCACTCCCGGCCCACAAGATGACCAAGATCATTGGCGAAGTGTTGGCCGAGCTGGATAAGTAATTTCTCGGTCCGGCACCGCCGTAGCCAGTTCGGCGAAAGGTCCGTTACGTGCCCTTGAGGTCGACGCCGAGTTCGAGTATCTGACGCTCAAGGAACGCTTTTTCGACATCGTTGTCGCTCAACGAGATTGCTTCGAGGTACGCGTCGCGAGCGTCGCTGACGCGTCCGAGCTGGTGTAAAAAGTTTGCGCGGGCACTCGCAAGATAGGTGTAGCCCGCAAGCTGTCGCTCTCTCGAAAGTTCGTCCAGTATCCGCAACCCCTCATCTGGGCCTCTCGCCAACCCGATGGCTACCGCGCGGTTGAGCGCGACGACCGCGGTGGGCCAGGTTCCAAAGAGTGCGTCGTAATAGGCGACGATTGCTGCCCAATCCGTCGACTCCCACGTCGGGGCGTTGGCGTGCACGGCGGCGATCGCTGCCATCAAGACATAGCGTCCGGCATCTGGGTGGGGGAGGGCGGCGCTCACCAGCTCCGTCCCTTCTTTGATCTCGTCGCCGTCCCAGCGATCACGCTCCTGTTCGGACAGCAAGAGCAACGTTCCCTCGGAGTCAGTTCGGGTATCTCGCCGTGCGTCGGTCAATGTGATGAGCGCCAACAGGCCGGCCACGTTGGGGTCAAGCGGTAGCAGCTCTCGCAACATTCGAGCCAATTGCAACGCGCGCTCCACGAGGTCGCGGCGCATGAGGTCGGTCCCTGACGGTGCGGTGTGCCCCGTCGTAAAGACGAGGTAGACGGTAGAGAGCACCGCATCGATGCGCTCGGGCAACTCTTCAGCCCGGGGCACTCGATAGGGGATGTGTGACAGGGAAATCTTCTTCTTACCACGGGTGAGACGAGCCGCCATCGTCGACTCGCTCACGAGGAACGCTCGCGCAACCTCCACGGTCGTCAGACCACACAGCAATCGCAGTGTTAAGGCGACTTGGGTATCGACCGAGAGGGCGGGATGACAACAGGTGAAAATAAGGCGGAGTCGATCGTCGGAAATCTCCGGTAAATCAGCCTCGTTCGGCGCGGGTGCGACGTCGGGCTCGACGAGGGTGGCGAGAATTCGTTCGTGGGAGTTCTGTCGCCTGAGAACGTCAATAGCCCGTCGCCGGGCGACCGTTGTCAACCAGGCACCGGTTCTATCGGGAATGCCCGAGATCGTCCACGCGCTCATCGCTCGCGCGAACGCGTCCTGCACGCACTCCTCGGCCACGTCGATGTCGCCGGTGACCTTAACGGTCGCCGCAAGGACGAACGCCCACTCATGCTGGAAGGCGTGGGTAACCGCTGCCTCGACATCGACGGGACGAGTGGAGTTCGTCAGTTAAAGATCCTGATCGGTCGAACCTCGACGCCGCCGAATTCGGCCGGCACTTGGCTGGCGACGGCAATGGCTGCGTCCAGGTCTGGCGCTTCGATCAGGTAGTAGCCACCGAGAGCCTCTTTAGTCTCGGCGAAAGGACCGTCAGTCACCACGAGCTTGCCCGTCGCATCGCGACGGAGAGAGGTGGCGCTGCCCGTTGGCTCCAGCGCGTTCCCTCCGCGCAGCGATGCTCCGTTGCGCTCGCCGAACTCATTGTGGCCCGTCATGATCCGATTGAACGTCTCTTGGTCGGCGCCGCCCATAGCTTCCTGATCTTCGTAGATAAGGACAAGGTATTCAGACATCGTTTCTCCTTTGGAGGCTCGTACTTCGTTGCCTCACCCTTACCGACGATCGGCATGTGACGAGATCGACAGTAGTCCCAGGATTTTTA
>DASZLS010000098.1:0-8679 GCA_035552255.1 Acidimicrobiales bacterium
AGACTTCCCGCGATGGTCAATAGCGTCGACTTGCCGGAACCGCTCGGCCCCATCACCGCGACGAGCGATCCGCGCTCGACGGTGGAATGATATCGGTGACGGCGTCGACTTCCGCGGTGTCGCGTCCGTACACTTTGGTCACATTACGAAGTTCGAGAATGCTCATTGAATGGCTCCAGTCCTTCTTCGGCTACTTGGTAACGCGGGAGATCTCGCGGGCGTCCCTTCGAGGCTCGCGCGCCGTAGCCGACCGTCGGCAGCGTCGAGCCACCGCACCACGGAGTCCAAACGAAACAGCTCCGCGTCGACGGCCAAGGCGAAGGCGAGATCGAAACGGGCTTCGTCTTCTTTCAGACGCGTCCACTGCTGCATGACTTGTATGACGTAGCGCCGGTGAATCTGTATCACGTCGTGCACGTCAACGCCGGGCAGGTGCGATGCTACGAGAATCTTGATGACCAGCTCATCGCGAGGGGGCTCGGAAAGATTGGGCGGAGTCCGCAACCAGTGCGTGAGCTCCTCGTCTCCCTTGGCAGTGATTCGATAGTTCCGCTGGCGCTCGTCTTCATCCGAATCGTCCGATTCCGCATACCCGTCTCGTTCGAGGCGCTGGAGAGTGGTGTACACCTGGCCGACGTTGAGCGGCCATACGTCCCCGGTGCTCGCTTCGAACTCCTGACGAAGTTGGAAGCCGTACTTAGGTCCCTCGCTGAGGAGAGCCAGCAACGAATGACGAATGCTCATAGTCGCCTCGCGTGAGTTTGCATACTGAGTATGCTACCCAATATACATAGGCGCGTCAAGTGCAACTGTCTATTTGAGGAAGATGGGCCCAGAGCCGGTGACGAAGGAGAAGGAAACCAATTCGACCGCAACTAGAGCGAATCTGCGCATCGAAAACCCCCTCCGCACGATCGTTGTCGCACTTGCTAAAGAGAGTAAGTAACGAAACCCCATTGAACCATTAGGGAAATCCCCGATCCCGAGGATCTGGCTGACCCACAACTAGGGGTTTACCCCAGTTGACCCCTGGGCCTCACTCGAGTTCTAGTAGCGCGACGTACGGTTCGCTCAAAGCACTCGCGAAGACTCGCGCCTGTCGCCACCCAGTCCCTCGAAGAATCGCGCGCATCTCACTTTGGGACACGAAGAGCCACGTGAACCATTCCCCCGTTAAGTCCTCGTATCGATACCGCAAGCGAACACTGCCCGGCGGCCGGCCAGACTCGCGGTTGCGGCGATAGTAAAGGCGATCAAAACCCGGAGCGCCTCCGAAGTACGCGCTCGTGCTCTCGAGAAAGATCCTCGTTCCGGGTTTTGACTTAGAAGCCCATTCGCTCAGGAGCTTATGCGCATGTTCGGGCGTGCCAAAGAGACCGAAGTTGTTGCCGAAGAGAACGATGGAATCGAACTGCGCGATGACGGAGCCAAAGTTGTCGATCGAACCACGAATGACGTCGTTCACGCCGCACAGTCGAGCCGCTTCAACCGCGCGCGACGACCAATCGATGCCCACCACCTCGACGCCTCGCTCTTGGAGGGCGAGAGCAATACGGCCCGCGCCACAGCCGACGTCGGCCACCTTGCCGCGCATCACTCGGAGTGCCCGGCGCTCTGCGGACGGCCAGTCCTCTGGCGCGGCGAGATAGACCTCAGGTCCTGCACCGCTCTGCGTGAAACCGTCTTCTCGCTCGACGATTTCGGGGACCATGCCGCCCTTCGCCCAATCGAGCAGCGCTCGACCGAAGACGTCGTTCACGCAGTCAGCTCGGCGTAGCGAAAGCAGTTGGTCGAGTGATCATTCACGAAACCCGTGGCCTGCATGAAGGCGTAGCAAATCGTCGGCCCCACGAATTTGAAACCCCGGGCTTTCAGTGCTTTACTCATGGCTTCTGCCTCGGCACTCGTGACCACCGGCGAACTCGAGCGTTTGCGCTTGTTGTTCAGCGGCTTTCCATTCACGAATTGCCAGAGATACGCGTCCAGTGAGCCGAACTCTTTTTGTACCTCGAGCACGCCGTGTGCGTTGATGATGCTCGCCTCAATCTTCTGGCGGTTGCGAATTATTCCCGCGTTCGCCATAAGGCGCTCGATATCTTTCTCCCGATACTTCGAGATTTTGTGGACATCGAATCCGTGCATGGAGCGTTCGAACTCTTCTCGCTTGTACAGGACGGTTCGCCAGCTGAGGCCCGCCTGCATTCCTTCCAGTACGATGAATTCGAAGAGCGTTCGGTCATCGTGCATCGGAGTTCCCCATTCGACGTCGTGGTACGTCACCATGAGTTCGTCGGTTCCGGGCCATTCGCAGCGTTGAAGAGTCACGCGACTAGTTTTACCGCGCGGTGCGACATGTCACCACTCAATACCCTGAGGCATCGCCGTCTTCGGTGAGGGGAACGCGGAGCCACGAGATCATGCTGCGTAACTGCTCGTACGCGATCAGTCGCGCCTCGTCGGTGGCGCTCGCTTCCGCCTCTTCGATCGGCGCCCAGAGCCGGTGGACCATGGTCGGGCCGAGCTCCAATAGTGCTCCGCTGCCGCCTGACGCCCATTTGGCCAAGACGTAGTGCACCACGGCGCCTTCGGGGACACCAATCGCACTCGCCAGGCGACTAATCGTCGTCATTGGGTCGACCTTCGCGTACAGAGCGATGTCCGTCTTGAAGTTCGCGTCGGGATCATCTTCGGCCCACGGTCCCTGCCATCTGACCAGGGCAACCATCCGGGGCTCGTCACTCACGGCGCTAGTGCGGCTTGGGTAGCCACGGTTGCTTCCAAGGCACGTGACCTCGTAGTAGCTCATTCGCGGCGGCCGGTCCCCACGAACCCTTCGGATAGGTCAACACGGTGGGCGGATGATCAATGAGCGGCTGCAAGATGCGCCAGGTCTCTTCGACCGCGTCCTCTCGCGTGAATAACGAGCGATCGCCACCGAGCGCATCGTGGAAGAGGCGTTCGTACGGCCCGGGAGCTTTTCCCAGCTCTTCGGCGAAGGGTAGATCGAGATGCACGTCTCGCAACGCAGTGCCGTTCGCATCCTTCGAGAGAATCACCATACGCAGTCCCGGATCCGGGTCGATGCGAATGATGATCTCGTTGGGGTTGGTGTGCTGTGGCGCGTTCAAGAATGTGAGGCGCGGTGGGCGCTTCAAGACCATTCGGATTTCGGTGGCCTTCACCGGCATCTCCTTGCCCGCGCGAATGAAGAACGGGACGCCCGACCAGCGCCAGTTGTCGATGCCGAGTCGCAGCGAAACAAAGGTCTCAGTGTCCGATCCTTCCTTCACGCCCGCGACACGCTGGTAGCCGTCGTACTGCCCGCGCACGCATTGGCTCGGCTCGACGCTGGCGATCGCGCGAAAGACGTCGACCTTCTTATCCCACAAGGCAGTTGGGCCGGGACCAACCGGCGCCTCCATCGCAACGAGGGCGATCAGCTGAAAAAGGTGGTTCTGGACGACGTCGCGCAGCGCCCCTACGGGGTCGTAGAACGATCCGCGATCGTCGACGCCGAAGTTCTCTCCCATGGTGACGTAGACGCCCGAGACGTGCTGGCGATTCCACACTGGCTCGAGGAGCGCATTGGCAAACCTCAGGTACGAGATGTCTCCCACCGGCTGCTTGCCCAGAAAGTGGTCGACCCGCAAGATCTGATTCTCGTGGAGCACGTTGTGCAGTTGATCGTTGAGGGTCAGCGCGGACGCCAGATCGTGACCGAAGGGCTTTTCGATCATGACCGTCGCCCCTTCGACGAGGTTCGCTGCGCCGAGCGCCGTGACGACCGGCGCAAACAGCGAAGGGGGAATCTCGAGGTAGTAGAGCGGATGCTTCGCTGAGTTGAGCGCTTTGGCGAGCTCGTCGTAGGTGGACGCGTCCTTGAAGTCGCCGTGAACGTAACTGACGCGTCGCGCGAGTCGGTCGAACACGTCGTTCTTCACGGTCTCGCCACACGCTTCAATCCCCGCGCGCATGGCGTCACGCAGCTGATCGACGGACCAGGGTTCGACCGCGACGCCAATGATCGGACAGCGCAGCTGACCCGTTGTCTCCAAGCGATAGAGCGCCTGGTAGGTCATCTTCTTCGCGAGGTCTCCGGTGATGCCGAAGATCACGAGTGCGTCGGCCGCACTCAGCTCATATTCACTCATGCACAATCCTTCGTCTCGCTCCCCATCTTCACAGGCGAGGAACGCTGGCGACGATAGCCCTAGGCGCGGTTCGCGCGCGAGTCAAGGATTCGAGCGGCCTGTTTGAAGTCAGCGCTGTCAATATCGAGGCCCAGCCCCGTGGCGACGTTCTCACCGAGCGTGGCGTCGACGTTGTGCCAGTACGCGACCACCCGATACTGGACCTCCGTCGAAACGTGGTCACTGGCGTGATCGACGATATTCGTGGTCAGGTTCGCACGGTCCCCGTCGTTCATGACCTCGCGCACCAGCGCACCCGCTTGGACGAAGTCGTTGTCGTCCTCGTGCTTCGCGTTCGCGTAGCGGCCCACTTCGGCCATCTCGACGCTCCAGTTGACCCCAGGGGCGCGACTCGGATCAGCCGAAGGACCGCCATAGGAGTTGGGCGCGTAGACCGGCTGGTCACCCGGATTGCGATAGGCCATGGCCGCGTCCTTGTTGTACGAGTGGACCTCGACCTTGGGTGCGTTGATCGGCAGCTGCTCGTAGTTCGGGCCGATGCGGTGCAAGTGCGTGTCGTGGTACGAGAAAACTCGACCCATCAGCATCTTGTCCGGACTCAGTCCGGTTCCGGGCACGAGATTCGCGGGCGAAAACGCCGCCTGCTCGACTTCGGCGAAGAAGTTCGTCGGGTTCTTGTCGAGCACCATCCGTCCCACTTGAATTGCCGGATAGTCCGCGTGGGGCCAGACCTTCGTGAGGTCGAAGGGATTGAAGCGATAGTCAGCGGCCTCGTCAAATGGCATCACCTGCACCTCGAGACGCCACTCGGGGGCCTCGCCGTTCTTGATCGATTCGAAGAGGTCTCGACGATGAAAGTCGGGGTCCTCCGCCGTCATCGCTTTCGCTTCGGCACCGGTAAAGTTCTCGGGCCCTTGGACCGTCTTGAAGTGGTACTTCACCCAATACCGCTCGCCTTTTTCGTTGATCGTTGAATAGGTGTGGCTGGAGTAGCCGTTCATGTGGCGAAAAGTGCGAGGCGTGCCGCGATCGGACATCAAGATCGTCACCTGGTGGGCGCTTTCGGGAGAGAGCGTCCAAAAGTCCCACTGCATGTCGTTGTCGCGCAGCCCGGTCTCGGGCAGGCGCTTCTGAGAGTGGATGAAATCCTGGAACTTCGTCGCGTCACGCACGAAGAAGACGGGCGTGTTGTTCCCCACCAGATCAAAGTTGCCCTCGTCGGTGTAGAACTTGAGCGCGAACCCGCGCGGGTCGCGCACGGTGTCGGCGTAGCCCTGTTCACCGGCAACCGTTGAGAAGCGCGCGAACATCGGCGTCTGCTTGCCAACCGTGTTCAGAAAGCTCGCCTTCGTGAACCAGGTCACGTCTTCAGTGACCTCGAAGAATCCGTGCGCGCCACTTCCCTTGGCGTGCACCACCCGCTCGGGCACTCGCTCGCGATTGAAGTGCTGCATCTTTTGGACGACGTAGTGATCGTGCAGCACCAACGGACCTTGAGCGCCCACCGTGAGTGAGAACTCGTCGCTCTCAGCGGGTATGCCCGAGTCGGTCGTCGTGAACGGTGGTGTGTTCTCGCTCATGATTCCTCCAATTCACGAATGCCGAGCACCAGCACTGCGTGCGATGTGGTCTCCGTCAGGATTGCGTGCCCGCTGACGAGGTCAGCATATGTGCGGAGCTTTCGGGCACACCGGGTTGTCCCTACCCAATTGCAGAGCCCTAATGCTCCTCATTCATCAGCCGAAAAATCGGTGACGTCTCATCGTTCGCTTCGATAATCCCGTCGGCCGAAATCAATCGCGCTGGAAGCTCTTCGAGTCAGTCGAGCGGTAACTGTGGAGCGCTCGCGAGGGACAACCCCGCGACTCGAGCCCCTTTGCGGGAACCGATGGGAAAGATCATGTCGGGGTGAAATGCCCGACCCTTCGACTCACCCACGCGTCCGCCGCGCACCTCGACCCACTCGTCACCGGTCGCTTCGTTCACGACATGGGCGACAAACGTCCACTGTTGGCGACGTTCTTTGGGCCCATTCACCACCACGGGATCACCGTCGCTCAGTCCGTGCCAGCGGGTCGAACGCACGAGCGGCGCGCGACGGATCTCGGTCACCTTCTTTGCCACCTCCCCATTGTTACCCAGTCACGTCACAGCTCCGACGTAGCGTTATCGCATGGCGTTCGATCAACCTCTCCCCGCGGCACTCTCCCCCTCGCGCCTCGCCGACTTCCAGGCCTGTCCCCGCCGCTACCAGCACGCGTCGATCGAGCGAATTCCCCAGCCCGCCTCGTACGCGACGGCGAAAGGGCGCTTCGTCCACTACGTCTTCGAGCACCTCTTCCTCCTTCCCGCTGAGGAGCGCACCGTCGAAGCCGCTCGCAGTTTCGTCGAGCCGGCCACAGCAGAGATCTTGACGGAGGACGTCCGCCGCGAGATCGCTCTCGACGACGTAATGCTGACGCGAATGCTCGCCGAGACCGAAGCCATCATTGTTCGGTACTTTCAGATGGAAGATCCGTCCAAGGTCGCGAGCGAAGGCGTTGAACTTCGCATTGGTGTTGACGTCTCGGGCGCACCACTCTTTGGCATCCTCGATCGTCTTGACCGAGATCCGGACGGCTCACTCACGATTGTCGACTACAAGACCGGCGGCCTGCCCAATCGCAACTACGACACCCAGACGTTTGCCAACACCGAGCTCTACGCGGCGCTCTGTGAGGCGGAGCTCGGCGAGCGACCAACATCCATTCGTCTCATGTACGTCGCCCACGGTGAATCGATCGAACGCCCCGTCTCCATCGTCAACGTGAACGCGAGGGCGCGTGCCGCGGTCGGCGCGTGGACGAAGATCAATCGCTACTACGCCGACGGAGACTTTCCCGCGACCCCGTCAAAGAACGCGTGTCGCTTCTGTTCATTCAAGGACCGCTGTCGCTCAAACGGGGTGGCCGTCGTCGGCGCGTAGATCTTTAGGCTCTGTGGGTGCAGACTTTTCAACTCTCCTACGACTACCGCTGTCCGTTCGCGAAGAACATCCACCTCCACGTCGTGGCCGCGCTCCGCGCCGGTGCCGATTTCGACGTCACTTTCGTGCCCTGGACGATGAGCCAGGGATATCGCGCGAGCGGTGCCCCCGACGTGTGGGACGACCCCGAACGCGACCCAGAGCACCTCGCGCTCGCCGTGAGCACCTCAGTTCGCGACCTTCAGCCTGAGCATTTCCTCGACGTCCACGAAGCACTCTTTCGCGCCCGCCACGAGCGCGCCATTCGCCTGGTCAACGAGGACGAGATCAAAGATGCATTGCGAGGCGTCGACCTCGATCTGGACCTCGTCGTTGGCGACGTCGCCTCTCGACGCCCCCACAAGGTGATCGGCGAGAGCTTTCGTGAGTTCGAACGCTACGAGGCCTTTGGGGTGCCGACCTTCGTCGTAGACGGGGACGCCACGTTCGTGCGCTACATGAACCCGCCGAGCGACGCGACGGCGTCGATCGCGCTCATTGAGTCACTGGTGACACTCATGACCGATAACAGCGCCCTGAACGAGTTCAAGCACACGAAAGTTGCGATGTAGCTCGCCTAACTCAGGCGAAAGATCAGCTCGACTAACGCCAACAACCCGAGCGCTAACGCTGGCGAGAACATCTTCGCGCCGTCGCCTCGACGAAGGTGCGCACGCACCGCGAGTGCCATCATCACGGCAAGTCCCGTCGCGGCAAGTTCGTTCACGATCCCGAGAAACGATCCACGGTGTGCGACGACACCGACCACGATGCCAATCGCACCGATCATCTCAACTATGCCGATTCGTTGGTAGTTGCGCTTCGTGAAGCCAAGGTGCTCGGCGGACTTGGACATGACGGGATCAAAAAGCAGTTTTTGGGCACCGGCCAGGACAAATCCCAAGAACAACGTGATTGACAACAGGGCGGCAACGGCTGACATACATACACCTCGGTAGGGGAACGAGTCTACTGGGGGCGCACGAAGTGCCAGGAATGTCGGGGCCGGGAATGCCTTTATGAACCGCGCTGGTAGTCGATCAACGCATCGAGTGCCGCGTCGCGCTCGTCCTTGGTACCCGACGCTGCGCCGGAGAATTCGGTCACGCCGGCCTCCGCTAAGTCGTGCAGCTGGTCGAGCACCTGCGCCTTTGAACCAATGAGGCTGACGCCCGCGGGCGTACGTTCGCCCTCTTTTTCCAACATGGCGGCGTAACTCGGGAGCGTCGCATACATCGCGTAGTCGCTGTCGATGCGCTCCTTGACTCCTTCGACATCGTTCGTCACGGCGATGGGCAACGAGCAGACGATCCTCGGCTCACCGCGGTTTGCCGCACTGGCGGCCGCACGAATCGTCGGGGCGACGTGGGAGGCGACCGTGTTGCGCCCGGTCATCCACAGGAGCGTCCCGTCGGCGAGGGTGCCGGCAAGTTCGAGCATCCGCGAGCCCAGCGCGGCAACAAGCAGGCTCGGGGTGTCGACGTCCTTTGGCCCGAGTGCGCCCACCGTGACGGCCGTCACGCG
>DASZLS010000099.1:0-29525 GCA_035552255.1 Acidimicrobiales bacterium
CGACTTCACTGATTCGCCGGCGAGCAATCGCTCGCAGACCTGATTACGGAAACTCTTCGGGTAACGCTTGGGCATGACTACCTCCGGGTAGATCACGACCAAATTCTTATAACACGTGACCGCTATTTGGGGTCTAGGTCATATCGCACCCCCAACGGGATTCGAACCCGTGCCGCCACCTTGAAAGGGTGGTGTCCTAGGCCGCTAGACGATGGGGGCCTGTGATGCATTTCACCTTGGTACTGCCTGGTGGTCGGGCTGCCGGGATTTGAACCCGGGACCTCTTCGTCCCGAACGAAGCGCGCTACCAAGCTGCGCTACAGCCCGCAGCGAGTTACCCCGCAGCCCGCAAAGCCTACTCGTCAGGGGCAGTATCAAACAAAGCCTAAATCGAGCTCGGGACCTCAGGTTCTACCGGCGGGTGATATTCGATCACGAGCTCACTGATGCGCCGCTTTTCGATGGACTGCACGCGGAACGTCCAATCGCCATATTTGTAGACAGTCCCGGCGGTGGGAATCTCTCCCGCGAGATCCAGAACGAAGCCTGCGATCGTGACGTATTCTCCCTCGGGAATCTCCAGCCCAAGTTCTTCCGCAACTCGGTCGACGTGAGTCTGGCCGTCGACGAGCCAGCGATCTTGACGAATGCGCACGATCGTGGGCTCCTCGTCTTCGTCGAATTCATCGGTGAGATCGCCCACAAGCTGTTCGAGGATGTCGCGAATGGAAACCACGCCGGCGACCCCTCCATGCTCATCGAGCACTAGAGCAAACGTCCGGTGCTGTTCTCGCAGTTCGCCGAGGCTTTCGAGGAGGTCGAGCGTCTCGGGCAGCATGAGTGGGCGGCGAATCTTGCGCGTGATCTCTTCGGTCGCCGGGAGCGAGACACCGATCGCGCGCTTCAGCGTTGAGCTGCGAAAGAGGTCGTTGACATAGAGGACGCCCAGTACATCGTCGAGGTCGTCACTGACTACGGGAAAACACGAATGGCCGGTATCGCGAACCGCTTCAGCGACGGCTTCGGGGGTGACGGGAAATGTCAGATACGCGACATCGACTCGGGGTGTCATCACGTCGCGAAGTTCGAGCTCGCTGAGCTGGTCGACTCGAGCGTGAATGGCCGCCGCTTCGGGTGACGGCGGGCTCTCGTGCTCGTGTCGCGTCAGTCGCGCGCGGATCCGCGCGAGGCCTGTAGGGGGAGGCTTCGAATCGCTCATCGAGCGTCGGCGCTACCGACGCGAACGGTCGCGGGGCGTAGCGACTGGTCTTCGTAACTTTCGCCACGAAGCAACGCGCGAACCGCGTGGCGCACCCGCTGCGGGTCAAGGGGCTTCACGACAAAGCCATCGGCGCCCGCTCGGCGTGCGAGGAAGACGTCGGGGCGACGATCAAGCAACATCAGCACCGGCACCGGCTCGGCGTCGCCGTAGGACTCGAGGTTTCGCAGCTCCATGGTGATTGCCATGCCCCCCATTGCACCGATTTGCAGGTCGGCAATGACCAGGTCGACGCCACCGCTGCGCACTCGAGCGATCGTCTCGGGACCCGTTGACGCCTCTTCGATCGTAATTTCGGGGCCCGCGAGCATCGTTTCGAGCTCTCGGCGTAACGAGGCCAGATCGCTGGCGAGAAGGATAGTAGCCACGACATTTAGCGTAGCGGAGTTCACTTTTGTGAAAAATTGGGAATCACCTTGCGGACTGCAAATCTTCCCTTGTATTTCCGACCAAGCGGTGGTTAATCTGCGGGTCTGGGCATTTGGTGGGGGGTCTATGGCGGCGATGGTGTTGGGGTGGTCCGTGGACGCGGCGTGTCGGGGGAGTGAAGGCTCTCTGTTCTATTCGGCAGACAGCGCCGAACGTAAGGAAGACCGCCTAGAACGAGAACAGTTGGCGAAGAGGATCTGTGCGGGCTGTGCCGTGCGCGAAGAGTGCCTTCGTGCCGCGATCGATCGCCACGAGTCCTACGGAATATGGGGCGGTCTCAACGAGTTTGAACGCAGGGCGTTAACTCGAGCGTGACCGGGTCCAGCCGAGCTGGGCGGGACAGACGGTCATCAGCACCACGAAGAGCAAGAACGTCGTGATGTGCACGCCCGTGCAGTAGAGGCAGATATTGCCGATGATGATCAACTCGGCATACAGCAGCCAGAGCACGAAGCATATGGAAATGATGCCGAGGGCAAACCTCGCCACGTGGACCCACCGCGACCGTGCGCGCCAGGCCCAGGGTGAGTTGAGCGCGGTCATCAGCGTGTAGTTGGCGAGCCCCAAGATGGCGACGGGGATGCCTAGGATCTCGGATTGCGCCGACGTCGTGACCTTCGCGCAGTCGATGAAGCCGGTGCCCGAGCAGACGAGCGCTTGGGGCTGGAAATGGGTGATCGTCAAGTAGATCGACAGCGCGAGGCCGATCAAACTCAGTACGAAACTCGCAACCTTCGCCCACCCCGCGACGCTGTAGTCAGCGGCGTCCTGATCCGCCACAGTCAGTGGCGCGGTGCTCACTTGATGCCCATCGCCTTAGCCGCGGCCGATACGCCCGCACTCGAACAGACGTTGCCCGGCTGCTGGTTGGTCACCGAGCAGATTGCCGCTGTCTGATAGTTCGCCGAGGCGATGATCGCTTGGGTCACTGGGCTGGTCGAGTTGTCGAGTGCTGCCGCAATCTCGTCACGACTCGAACCCGTCAGCGTCGTTGGGCTGTAGCTCGCGCCGGCGACAAGGAACTTATTGGCAAACGACATGAAGGGGATCGACCCGTCTTGGCTGGACTCGAGACCCTTAATGTACTTCGACGTGTCGTACGTCGACAGCTCGTGTTGCTCCTGGGAGGTCGGCTTCTGCAACACCGCGTAGTAGCTGGTCTTCGGGTCGATGTAGTTCGTGTACATCTCGACCGATTTAAAGGCGACGTACTTCGAGGTGTACTTGGACTTCGCGAACGTGAAGGTCGGCGTGTTGGCGTAGATGTCGCCGCTGGCGCTCGACATGTTCCCGAGACCGGACCACGTGCCGAAACGGCTGAGCGCGACGATCGTCGACCAGCGCTGGGCGGCGCAGTACGGGCAGTACTCGGCGCCCATGTAGAGAACCTCAGGTACCTTCTGGCCACTGGCGTTGGTGGCGGTGAGCCCCGGCAGATTCGCGATGGCCTGGGGTGGCGTGACCTGGGCGATGGGCGACGTCACACCGACGGCGTTAAAGACGGACGCCGGCACGGTCGTGAGCTCGGTCAGGACGGTGGAGCTCACCGGCTGAAAGGTCGTCTTGCCGGGGGTTGTGCTGCCTCCACTGGCCACTTTGATGATGACGAGCGCGACGACGACCACCACCACGAGTCCAACGGCGATCCAAGTGAAGAGTCCGGCGGGGCGGCCACCGCGAGCGGGGGTCTTCTTCTTCGGCGTGGGTCGTTGCTTCGTAGCCATCTGTTTTGCCACGCTGCTCCTTAGTGATCGAGGCCACCTAAACGTTAGTGGACGTACGGACATCGAGCCATGGCGTGGAGCGGGTCGGTAAGTTGGCGACCATGGCCGCAATTGTTGTTCCACGCCCTGCGTCAACGGTATTGACGGTGCGCGACGGCGAAAATGGTTACGAGATTCTTATGCTCCGCCGCAGCGAGAGCAGCACCTTTATGGGCGGCGCCTACGTCTTTCCCGGTGGCGCGGTCGACGAAGAGGATGGCACGAACGGCACTGCGTTTGGACTCACCGATGAGGTGGCCTCCGATCGACTTAGTCTGGAGAGCGGCGGGCTCGCGCACTACGTGGCGGCGCTTCGTGAGCTGTTCGAAGAGGCGGGGCTCCTCATCGCCTGCACGGCGGAGGGTGAGGTGTTCCGTGCGAGCGAGAAGCGTGACCTCGATCGTCTCGCCGAGCAGCGTGGAGCGCTCAACTCGGGAGAGTTGCGATTCGTCGACATGATGCGCGGTGAGGGGCTCCGGGTCGATCTTCGCGGCGTCGCCTACCTCGCGCACTGGATCACGCCCGAAGGCCTTTCGCGTCGATTCGACACCCGCTTTTTCGTCACGATGGCTCCGTTGGGGCAGCTCGCAACCCACGACGCGGGCGAAACCATCGCCGACCGTTGGATTCGCCCGACCGAAGCGCTCGCGGCCCACGCCCGAGGCGAACTCGAGATTATGTTCCCGACGAGGCGGAACCTGGAGGTAATTGCGCACTTCCACGAAGCGCGCGAGGTGGTCTCATACGCACGCTCCCTGGGCCAGATAACGACCGTAAATCCACGCCGCTCAGTGCGCGATGGCGTCTCGGTGACGCTTCTTCCAGGTGACAAGGGCTTTGATCCTGACAGGGACTGATGCCGCGGTCATTAAAGGGGTGTTGAATTCCAGATTCCTTCGCTACCATGGAGCAAGGATTTCTTTAAGGAGCTGAGTCGATATGACCACTACCAACGTGAAGTTGACCGAGAAGGTGACCGAGCCCATTGCGCTGACTGACGCCGCAATCGTGAAGGTCGCTGAGCTCATCGCCGCGGCGGGCGCCGACGAGCCATTGGCACTCCGCGTGGCCGTCAAGGCTGGTGGCTGCTCCGGATTCAACTACGACATGTTCTTTGACTCCGAGATCGCCGACGACGATGTCGTCAATGCCTTTGGTGAGGTGAAGGTCGTCGTCGACCCCGCGAGCGCCGAACTGTTGACAGGCGCGACGCTCGACTTCGCCGATGGTCTCCAGGGCGCAGGCTTCCACATCACGAACCCGAACGCCACTCGTACCTGCGGGTGCGGCAACTCCTTTAGCTGATCTTCGTGGCTACCGTTCGTCCATACTCACCGTGGCGCCGCGCGGGCGATTTTGTGATTGTCTCCGGACAACTCGGAACTCTGCCGGACCGAGAGACGCTGACGCTCGCCGACGGCGCCGCAGCTCAGCTGCGCCAAGCACTCGCCAATGCAAAAGTGCTGCTCGAGGAGGCCAACTCATCGCTGGATGACGTGGTGAAGGCGACTGTCTTCATTATCGACCTCGCGGAATATGCGTCCCTCAACGAGGTCTGGCTTGAGACGTTTAGCGATCCGCTTCCCACTCGCAGCATGTTCGCGGTCGCCGGTCTTCCCTATGACGGGCAAGTGGAAGTCGAGTTCTGGGCGTACTCGCCCGAAAGCTAGTCGCCGGCCTCATTCGAGGTGCCGAACTTGTAGCCGACTGAGCGCACCGTCTGGATTAGATGGGCGTACTCCTCACCTAACTTCGCGCGAAGGCGGCGCACGTGGACGTCGACCGTTCGCGCGCCACCGTAGTACTCGTAGCCCCAGACTCGACTCAGCAGCGTCGCACGCGTGAACACTCGGTTCGGGTTGGTCGCGAGGAAGCGCAGGAGCTCGTATTCCATGTAGGTGAGGTCCATGACGCGACCCGCGATGGAGGCCTGATAGGTCTCCAGATTCATCGACAACTCGGCGTGCTCAATGCGCGGGGCCACGCTCTCGTTGCCGGCTCGGCGAAGACGATGGCGCAGGCGCGTCGCGAGCTCACTCACGTCGTAGGGCCCGACGACAAAGTCGTCGAAGAGATCCTCGCGAAAGGTCAGATCGTCGAGCTGGTAGTGGTCGAGCAGCAAAATGATTGGCCCCACGCCTCGTTCGCGCTGGCGGAGCTGTCGACAAAGGCTCATCGCGTCGGAGAACGGCAACGCGGCCGCGTTGATGACGGCACCGGAGAATCCGTCGGTGGGTTCCATGGCCGCAATTTCGTTCATGCGCGCCGACGCCGCCACCGCGGGCGTCACGCCGGTCACGTCGAAGGCTTTGCGTACCGGCCCTTCACACGAGGGAACGCAGAGCACGACGTCGATGCTCACAGCAGTGGCAAGTATCTTTCGAGCTCGAACGGCGTCACTTGACCCCGATAGGCGTCCCACTCGGCGCGCTTGTTGCGCAAGAACCACTCCACCAGATGACTGCCCAGCGTCTCGTGCATCAGCGTGGACGTCTCCATGAGGTTGACGGCCTCGGCGAGCGACTGGGGGAGCGCAGCGGTGCGCACGCCCTCGGCGGGGAGCTCGTAGTTGCCGTTCACCCCGCGCAGTCCGGCCGCGAGAATCACGGCAAACGCGAGATACGGATTCGCCGAGGGATCGGGGGAGCGATACTCGACGCGGGTTGAGTCGATGCGACCGGGCTTGACTGACGGTACGCGCACGAGTGCCGCCGCGTCGTAGCGCGCCCACTCGGCCCCGACCGGCGCCTCGGCGCCGGGTATGAGTCGCTTGTAGGAGTTCACCCACTGGTTCGTGACGGCCGTGATCTCGGGTGCGTGGCGCACAAGGCCCGCGACGAACTTCGTGGCGAGATCGCTGAGTCCGTAGGTGTGCTCACCAATGAATCCGTTGCGCTCGTCGCGCCAGAGCGAGAGGTGCGTGTGCATGCCAGAGCCCTGTACGCCGACGAGTGGCTTCGGCATAAAGCTCGCCAACACGCCCGCCTGGCGGGCGAGCTCCTTGACGACGTAACGAACGGACATGACCGTGTCGGCCATGGTGAGCGCGTCGGTGTAGCGCAGGTCGATCTCGTGCTGGCCCGGCGCGTCTTCGTGCTGAGCGTGCTCGACGCCGATGCCCATCTCTTCGAGCACCAGCACGGTGCGCCGCCGGAGCTGGCTGGCCGTGTCGTCGGGCGTGAGGTCAAAGTAGCTGCCGCGGTCGATCGGGACCGGCGCTGCCGTCCCGCTCTGTTCATTGAAGTAGAAGTACTCGATCTCGGGCGCCACGAAGAAGGTGAAGCCTTGGGCGAGCGCACCATCGAGCACTCGACGCAGCTGTTGGCGTGGGCATCCGTCAAAGGCGGTGCCGTCGATGTTGACGATGTCACAGAAGACTCGCGCGATCGCCTCACCTTTGGGGTACCAGGGGAGCAGCTGAAAAGTGGTGAGGTCGGGTCGGGCGAGGAGGTCGGACTCGGTCGTGCGCGAGAAGCCGTCGATGGCGCTGCCGTCGAACGTCATTCCCTGGTCGAGTGCGTCTTCCAGCTCTGCCGGTGTGACGTGGAAGGCCTTGTGGCGTCCGAGGACGTCCGTGAACCAGAGCTGCACGAAACGCACGCCGCGCTCTTCGACGGTGCGAAGGACGTACTGCGCCTGACTTTGCATGCCGGTCATTCTGGCACCTTCTCTAAGAAACCGCGATTTCGAACCAAAAGGACCCGCCGCCGCTGCGACGGGCCCTTTTGGTTCGAGGTTGGGGGGATTACTTCGTGGCGGTCTTCTTTGCGACTGCTTTCTTAGAGACCTCTCTGGTCGCAACCTTCTTCGCGGCAGCCTTCACCGGCACCTTCTTTTGCGCCACGGCGGCGCCGCAGATCGTTTCAGTGATCAACGCGGAGACCTCGTAGGGGTCGATGTTCGCATTCGGGCGACGGTCCTCGAGGTATCCGCGCTTGGCGGTCGCCACGGCCGCAGGAATGCGAACCGACGCGCCACGGTTGGAGACGCCGTAGGAGAACTTGGTGTACGGAGCGGTCTCGTGAGCACCGGTCAAGCGGTCCTCGATGCCAACGCCATAGATCGCGATGTGCTCTTTCACCTTGGTACCGAGAGCCTCGGCCCCCGCAATGATCGCGTCGAAGCCACCCACTGCGCGCATCTGCTTGGTCGAGAAGTTGGTGTGCGCACCCGCGCCGTTCCAGTCACCCTTGATGGGCTTGGCGTCGAGACTCACGTCGACACCGAACTCTTCGGCGATGCGCTCAAGCAGCCAACGCGCGATCCAGAGGTGGTCGCCCACCGCGACGGGGTTGAGGACGCCGATCTGGAACTCCCACTGGGCCATCATCACTTCGGCGTTCGTACCTTCGATGCCGAGGCCCGCGCGCATGCAGGCGAGCGTGTGCGCTTCGACAATGTCGCGACCCGGCATCTTCGCGCCGCCGACGCCGCAGTAGTAGGGGCCCTGCGGCGCGGGGTAGCCATCTTCGGGCCAGCCGTAGGGGCGACCGTCTTGGAAGAAGGTGTACTCCTGCTCGATGCCGAACATCGGCTCGAAGGCCGCGTAGGTCTTCGCTACTTCAACCGCGCGTGCTCGGGTGTTGGTCACGTGCGGGGTCATGTCGGGGTTGAGCACCTCGCACATCACCAGCACGTCGTTGGCTCCGCGAAGCGGGTTGGGACAGGCGAAGACGGGCTCCAGCACGCAGTCCGAATGATCGCCCGTTGCCTGGTTCGTGCTCGAACCGTCAAAGCCCCACACCGGCGGTTTTTTCCCGTCGGCGACGATTTTGGTCTTGCTGCGAAGCTTGCGAGTGGGTTCCGTACCGTCAATCCAGATGTATTCAGCCTGATACGACAACGATGCTCCTTCAACGAATAATCGCGTGTGCTCGCGACTGCTTCTAGTCTGATGGCTCCCGGGCGGCGGGTACCCCCAGTTCTGTTAATGGCGTGTGAATCATTTCTTGAAAGCGGGCGCCAGCGCCCAAAACGCCCTTGGGCGCTCAGAACGAGGACCATTAGGCTTCGAGCGTGGCCACGCTACGGATCGCCCTCGCCCAGATGAACGCGGTGGTCGGCGGATTTGTCCAAAACGTAGAGACACTGGCACGTTTTCGCGCCCAAGCAGCGCTCGTCGGCGCCGATCTCGTGCTCACGCCAGAGCTCTCGTTGATGGGTTACCCGCCCGAGGACCTTCTCCTCAAAGAAGGCTTCATCGAAGCGAGCGCTCAAGCCTTGTTTGATCTCGCGAAGGCCGAGAATCTGCCGCCGATTCTCGTCGGCACGGCCGTCCCCGATGGCACCTACGGGGTGAAGCTCGCCCCCTCAAGCGACGGACGCGACACGGCACGTGATCTCGACGCCGCGATGCATCGACACATCGCCAACGTGCTCGTTGCGCTCTCTGACGATGGCGTCGTCGCCACGGCGACCAAGCGGCTCTTACCCAACTACGACGTCTTTGACGAGCGGCGCTACTTCCACCCAGGGGTTGGCCCCCAGACGATCGTGAACGTGCGGGGAATCGCTGTCGGACTGCTCGTCTGTGAAGACATGTGGACGAGCAACGGTCCGGCCCTCGAGCTGGCTCAAGCGGGCGCGAAGCTGCTCGTCGTATCGAACGCGTCGCCCTACGCGCGTGGTCGGCGCGGGGACCGAGAGGTGATGCTGCGAGAGCGCGCTCGCGAGACTGATTGCGCCATTGCGTACGTGAACCTGGTCGGTGGCCAGGACGAGTTGGTCTTCGATGGCCAGAGCATGGCGGTCAACCGACACGGCGCGGTCATTGCCCGCGCCAGCGCGTTCAGCGAAGAGCTGCTGCTCTGCGAGCTAGAAGCTCCCGAGTCCGACATCGGCGTCAAGGTCGAGTCGCGCTACGTGCGCGATGAGGTAAAAGTTCGCGCCGCGCCGGTCAACCACGTCGAAGAGCCACTGCCCGAAATCAGAGAGATCTATGAGGCGTTGGTCATGGGCACGCGTGACTACCTGCGAAAGAACGGCTTCCGCGAGGCGATCGTGGCGGTGTCAGGCGGGGTCGACTCCTCGCTCGTGGCGGCGATCGCCGTCGACGCCGTCGGTGCGAGAGCCGTACGCGGCTTCGCCATGCCGAGCCGTTTCTCTTCGGAGGGCTCACTCGCGGATGCGGAAGCGCTGAGCCAACGGCTCGACTTCGAGCTTTCGACAATTCCCATCGAAGAGGCGCACCTCACCTTTGCGAGTTCACTCACCGACGTCCTCGGTGAAGAACCCGAAGGGCTCACCGATGAGAATCTGCAATCACGCATCAGAGGCGTGTTGATGATGGCGATCTCGAACGCCACCGGCGCCATCGTGCTCACGACCGGCAACAAGTCGGAGATGGCGGTTGGTTATTCGACGCTCTACGGCGATTCGGCAGGTGGCTTTGCCGTGATCAAGGATGTGCCGAAGACCCTCGTCTACGAACTGTGTCGGTATCGAAACGAGCTGGCGCGTCACGACGGCGACCCCGAGCCGATTCCTGAATCAGTCTTGGAGAAGCCTCCGTCGGCGGAGCTACGCGCAGACCAGCGTGACGATCAGTCGTTGCCGCCCTATGAGGTGCTCGATCCGTTGCTTGAGCTCTACGTTGAAGACGACGCCACGGCCGAAGAGATCATCGCGCTCGGCTACGACCGCGCACTCGTGACACGCATCACCCGGCTGGTCGACCGGAGCGAATACAAGCGCCGTCAGACGCCGCCCGGCGTGCGCATCTCAAAGAAGGCCTTCGGGCGCGACCGGCGCATGCCGATCACCAACGCCTTTCGCCCCGAAGCCTGATGACCTCGCGCGAGACCTTGGAGCACATTTTTTCGTGCTTTGACACCATGTATCAGGTGCTCGGAGCGAGCGCGCCGAGTTTCAGTGACGACGCCTATGTCGTTCGCACCTACGAGTCTGCTCGGGCCCTTGGCGAAGTGGCCTTGCGTTTCCGCGAATACCTCGGTGACGCGGCCCCAGAGCCCATTCCCGCCCTCTCCGAGGTGCTCCTCGCCGCAGCGGCGAACGACCTGACCGGGGCCATGTCGTTGTATTGCCTCGCGATGGTCGCAGGCCCGCGAGTGCTGGTCTCACTTCGCGATGCCCGGGAATATGTCGACCTGGACGCCGAGGAGCTGAACCTGACGAATCTCGCGTCCGAGGTGCTGCTCGCCCAGATGCACGCCGTTGGAGAGGTCGCCCAGCGTCGCGGACCCATTGAGGACGAGGAGTGGCAGCGCCAGGCCCGGGAACTCACTGATGGGCTGGAACGCGCGGGAAACGCGGAGAGTTTCGGCATTTCCCGGTAGGTTGCATACCTCCGTATAACTAGTAGTAGCGGAGTACACAACTCCGTTGATCGAGGGGAACCCATGGCGAAAGACCGTATAGACCGCGACGACGAGGACCTCGTACGCCTCTACCTGTCGGACATTGGTCAGTACACCCTCTTAACGAAGGACGACGAGGTTCACCTCGCCCAGACCATCGAAGAAGGTCGTGAGGCGAAGGCTGAGCTGGAAACCGCCGAGAACGATAAGAAGATCAAGCTGACGCCGAGCCGTAAGCAAGCCCTAAAGCGTGCCGCGCACCGTGGTGACCAGGCCGAACGTGACTTCGTACAGTCCAACCTGCGCCTCGTGGTCTCGATCGCCAAGAAGTACCAGGCTTCCGGCTTGCCGCTCCTCGACCTCATTCAAGAGGGGAACCTCGGCCTGATGCACGCAGTCGAGAAGTTCGACTGGCGCAAGGGCTTTAAGTTTTCGACGTACGCCACGTGGTGGATCCGCCAGGCCATCACTCGCGGTATCGCGAACACGGGGCGCACCATTCGTCTCCCCGTGCACGCGGGCGACACGCTCGCGCGTGTGCAGAAGGCCCAGTCGCGCCTCGAGCTCAAGTTCGGCCGACCGCCGACCATCAAAGAGCTCTGTGACGAGTGCGAGATGCCCGAAGACAAGCTCATCGAAGCGCTGCGCTTCCGCTCCGAACCCATTTCGCTCTCCGAGCCGCTTCGTGAAGACGGCGACGCCGAACTTGGCGACGTGGTGGAGGACCGTTCGGCGGAGTCACCCTTTGACGTCGCGGCAGTGAAGATGATGCCCGCTGCGATCGAGAAGCTGCTCCAGCCCCTCGACGAGCGCGAGCAGAAGATTCTTCGGATGCGCTTCGGTCTCGATGGTGCGGGCGAAATCCGTACCCTCGAGGACGTGGGCGCCGAGATGAACCTGACTCGCGAGCGTATTCGCCAGATCGAAGCTCGCGCCATGAGCAAGCTTCGTCACCCGTCCTCGGACACCGGCGCGCGCGACCTGCTCACGCTCTAGTTAGTGACGCTGTAGTCCCCGCGCTCCCGCGCCGCCGAGTGCGGCCGCGGCGCCGACGACGATGACGCTCACGAGAAACGGCGTGTGAGACCGCGAGCGCGAGAGCGCGGTCACGGGGTGGCTGAATGTCAGAATCGGCCACTGACGCTCGTGGGCGATGCGCGCGAGCTGACGGTCCGGATTGACCGCGTACGGATGCCCGACGACCTCCAACATCGGCACGTCGGTTTCGGAGTCGGAGTAGGCGTACGAGGCATCCAGATCGATGCCGCGCTCCGCCGCGAGTTCGCGAATGGCGACGGCCTTGTTGGCGCCCTGGGCGAAGAACTCCATCTCGCCGGTGAACTTGCCGTGCTCGTCGAAGGTTGATCTCGAGGCGATGGCCCCGGTGATGCCAAGGAGCTCGGCGAAGGGTTCCACGATCTCCGCCGGCGCGCTGGAGACGAGGTACACCTCTTCGTCGTGGGCCTGGTGGTAGTCGATCAGCTCGAGCGCTTCTGCGTAGATGATCGGTTCGATGGCGTCGTTGATGGTCTCTTTCACGAGTTGACGGACCTCGTCTCGGTCCCAGCCTCGAGTGACCTTTAACACGGAGGCGCGTACCCGATCGAGTCGCTTGTCGTCCGCCCCGAAGCGCAGGAACCAGAGCTGGGCGAGTCCCGCTCGGATGAGTGTTCGACGGTGCAGGAGTCCCCGAGCGTGGAGTTCGGGTCCGAGGGCGACGAGCGACGACTTGGCAATGACCGTTTTATCTAGATCAAAAAAGGCCGCGCGCACGCATTTAGCCTACGACCGAAGTCGTTGTGCAATGGGCCGGCTAACCGATGAAGGCGGCGGTGCACTCCTGCGTCGAGTCGACACGAGACATCAGCACCACGTGGTCCTCTTCGAGGAAATGCATCGACGCAGATGGAATGAGGGGCTGTTCGTTGCGTACCACCGCCACGACGCGCAACGAGTCGGGTAGGCGCAGCTCGTCGAGCGTCAGGCGTTCGACGACGGCAGGAGAATTGGCGTCGAGCGTGATCTCGATGAGACGCATCTTGCCGTGCGCGAGCGTCATCAGTTCGATGATGGCGCCCACTTCGACGGCCTCATCAACAAGCGAGGTGATGAGCGCGGGCGTCGATACCGATACGTCAACGCCCCAACTCTCATTGAAGAGCCATTCGTTGCGCGCGTTATTGATGCGACTGATGACGCGAGGCACGCCAAACTCCTGCTTCGAGAGCCAACTAATCACGAGGTTGTCTTCGTCATCGCCGGTCGCGGCGATCATGACGTCGGCACTGCGCACGTCGGCCGCGGCGAGGCTCGTGTACTCACACGCGTCAGCGGCGTACACCACGACACCGGGCAGCATGGTTTTCAGTCGTTCCGCGCGATCGCCGTTCTGCTCCATGAGCGTCACGTCGTGATGGCGATCGATCAGGTCCAGCGCAATGGATGTGCCGACCGATCCTCCGCCCGCAATTACCACCTTCATCGCGTGCCCTCGAGTAGATCGTGGAGTACCTGACGCCCGTCGGTCGTTACGAGGAACTCGAGGATGTCGCCCTCTTGCGCGAAAAGGTCCTCCACATTGACGCGTCCCTGACCGGCGCGCACGATGCCGACCAATCGGACACTGTCGCCGACGTGAAAGTTCGACACGGGTTTCCCGGCGAGCGCGTCGGGCACCACACGCTCGATGAGGTGCAGCGTGTCTGCGGTATCGCTCCACTCGATCGCGTCGTTCGACGGCAACATCCATCGCTTCACCTGCGAGGTCGTCCACGAGGCCGTTGCCACCGTGGGAATACCGAGCTTCATGTAGATGTCGGCGCGCGCCGGGTCGTAGATGCGCGCGACTACGTTCTTAATGTTGTAGTGATCTCGGGCGATCCGCGCGCACAAAATATTCGAATTGTCACCGCTGGTCACCGCGGCCAACGCATCGGCGGTGTTCGCTTCGGCCTGGAACAGCACGTCGCGATCGAAGCCGGAGCCGACAATCGTTTTGCCGTGAAAGTGGGTCAGGCGACGCAGACTTTCGCGATTTTTGTCGATGACGACGACCGAATGACCTTCTTCGGAGACTTGCATGGCCAGTTCGGAGCCAACTCGGCCACAACCGACCACAATGATATGCACGGTCTCATCTGACCACACTCGGGCTTTTAGCCGCAACTTTCGTTGAAGTAGGGCGACGGCTCGCCAAAACCTCGAAGGCGAGTGACTTAGTATGTCCAGCGTGCCAGAAGAGGATCTGCAAGCGTCTAAGCGCGCGCCCCTTCTAACCTCGCACGCCAATTTGGCGAAGTTTTACCCCGAGTCGCTGGGATATCGCCTGAAGCGATTCTTCCTCGGCAAACCTTTGGTCACCGAACAGTTGGCAGGGGAGCGTCTCAATCGCCGCACGGCGCTTGGCGTGCTCGCGCCCGACTGCATCTCCTCGTCGGCGTACGGCGCCGAGGAGATTCTCACCCAGATGACGCCCTTTATTGGCATCGCCGCCTTCGCGCTCGTCGTGCCAATCATGTTCGTCATTATTGGCGTCTTGTTCTTCGTCACCATGTCCTACCTCGACGTGATTAAGAGCTACACGACCACCGGCGGATCGTACATCGTCACGAGAGACAACTTTGGCCCAAAGGTTGCACAGGTCGCCGCCGTGGCATTGCTCATTGACTACACCGTCACGGTGGCGGTGCAGTGCTCGGCGGGCACCAACGCGTTGACGAGCGCGATCCCGGCGTTGGCACCTCAACATTTGATCATCACCGTCGCCATCGTCCTGCTCCTGATCTACGGCAATCTGCGCGGCATCAAGGAGGCCGGAAGCTTCTTCGCGGTGCCGACCTATCTCTACGTGGTCGCCCTCGGCGTCACCATCTGTGTCGGTTACTACCGAAAGATCGCCGGGACGCTGCACATGATCCCTCAACCCGCGATACACAAATTGGTCGACGGTCAGCTCGGGCAAAAAGGCTCCGGGTTACTGATGGGCCTGGCGTTCTTCTCGCTGCTGCGGGCGTACGCAAACGGTGGGTCGTCGTTGACGGGTCTTGAGGCCATTTCCGACGGAGTGGCTGGTTTCCGCAAACCCGAAGGACCAAACGCGCGCAAGACGCTCGTCGCGATGGCCTCGATCCTCGCCTTCTTACTCATCGGGACGGCACTATTGGCCTCGTGGACGCACGCGTTGCCTTACGCGGCAGGTTCGCCCACCGTCGTCAGTCAAGAAGTGGGCGACATCTTCGGTGCTCACGGCTCCGGCCACGTCATCTTCCTCTTCGTGCAGTTCGCGACCGTCCTCATTCTTTACACCGGTGGGAACACCTCGTTCAACGGATTCCCGTTCCTTGCCAACTTCGTCGCGACCGACAAATACCTGCCGCGTCAGTTGACCAAGCGCGGACACCGCCTGGCGTTTTCCCACGGCATCCTCGTGCTGGGGATCGTGGCCCTCTTACTGGTGCTCATCTTTGACGCCAACGTAAACGCGCTGATCTCGCTCTACGCGATCGGGGTCTTCACCGGCTTCACCCTGGCTGGGGCGGGCATGACCGCTCGCCACTTGCGTCTACGGGGTGAGCACTGGCGCCGCGGGGTGGCGATCAATGGTTTCTCCGGCTTCGTCTCGGCAATTGTCGTGGTGATTTTTGTGTTCGCGAAATTCACCGAGGGCGCGTGGATCATCGTGGTGGTGGGTCCCATCATGTACTTCGGCCTGATGCGATTCCACAAGCAGTATGTTCGCGAAGAGCGCGCCTTCGAATCAAATAGCGCGAAGGCCGGCATGCATATCCGTATGAATCGGATCATCGTCTTCGTCGACAACTACGACCTTCCCACCGAGCGAGCGCTGCTGTACTGCAACTCACTTAACCCGTACTCCGTACGAGCCGTGCACTTTGACATCGACCCCATTGTCACGAATCGACTACTGGAGAGTTGGGGGCGCGCGGATACGGCGTCGGCCAGTATCAGTCTTGAGATTTACGAGTGTGAGGACCGTCGAGTCGACCGCGCGGCGCTTGAGCTCGTCGCCGATGCCGTGCGCGATCCCGACGTCTTTTGCATGGTCATCTTGCCGAGGCGCGGGTTCGTCTCGCGTCTTCAGCGTCTGCTGCACGACCGCACCGCCGAGCAGATCGCGAGTGCCGTGATGCACGTGCCCCGCACCGCCGCAACCATCATCCCCTACCGCGCGCTACGCAAGATCTCCGAGGGCCAGCTCACCGAGGAGCCGGTGAGCGACGAAATGTCACGCGGCGGAGTGCGCGAGGCGTCGCACTTGGCAGCCGACCTGAAACTTGCCGAGCGTTCCGTTGGCGCCGCTCCCATCGGCGCCTTGCACGAGCGCGAGTTCGTCGAGATCGCGGGTCGCGTCCGTTCGATGGCGATCGGCAGCGAGAGCGGCGTGAACGAGCTGCGCTGTGTCATCACCGACAACACCGGATCGATCACCCTCGTGTTTCAAGGTCGCACGAACGTGCCCGGCATTGATCGCGGCACGCGACTCATGGTAAAGGGGACTGTTACGTCCCTGCGTCGAGAAGCCGTAATTCTAAATCCTCAATACGAAATTGTGGCCGCACCACAGAGCGATCACTAAGAAACTGCATCGCACTCAGCACGCGTTTGTGTCGACGACCGTTGGTTTGTGGGCAGTATGTCGTGGTGAGGGGTCATTATCTGCGTAACTTTGTTTCGTCGGTCGGCCGTAGCGATAACGTGTCTCGCCGTGAGAAGACAGAGAGGTGGTGAGCATGGCCCGAGCACTCGTCATCGTTGAGTCCGTCGCGAAAGCGACGCGTATCCAGGGCATGCTCGGATCGGACTACATCGTCAAGCCATCGATCGGACACATCCGCGATCTACCCCAAAGCGCAGCCGACATTCCCGCGTCGGTGAAGAGCGAGAAGTGGGCGCGACTCGGTATCAATGTCGACGATCACTTCAAACCGGTGTACGTCGTCTCGAACGACCGCAAGAAGATCGTCGCGGAGTTGAAAGCCGCCTTGAAACAAGTTGACGAGCTCTATCTCGCAACCGACGAAGACCGCGAGGGCGAGGCCATCGCCTGGCACCTCCAAGAGGTACTCAACCCGAAGGTCCCGGTAAAGCGGATGGTCTTCCACGAGATCACGCCCGCCGCCATCAACAAGGCGGTCGAAGAGACCCGTGATCTCGATCTGCGCCTCGTCGACGCGCAGGAAGGCCGTCGGTTTCTCGACCGGCTGGTGGGCTACGAGGTCTCCCCGGTGCTCTGGCGAGCCGTCGACAAGGCCCGTTCCGCTGGACGCGTCCAGTCGGTCGCCATCCGGCTCGTCTGTGAGCGCGAGCGCGAGCGCATGGCTTTTCGATCGGCGTCCTGGTTCGACGTCACGGCAACGCTGACCTCGAGCGATACCACCTTCGAAGCCACGCTCGAAACCGTGAACGGCGCGCCGCTCGCTACGGGTAAGAATTTCGACGCCCTCGGCACGCTCGACGCGAAGTCACTGGAGCTCCTCAGCGAAGGTGCGGCACACTCCATCGCCGAGGGACTTCCTGGTTCGTCGCTGCGGGTCGCGTCGATCACGGCGACGCCGCGCACCCAGCGCCCGCAGCCTCCCTTCATGACGTCCTCACTACAGATCGAGGCGAGTCGAAAGCTGCGATTTGATCCCGAGCGCACCATGCGCGCCGCCCAGCGCCTCTACGAGCAGGGCTGGATCACCTACATGCGCACCGACTCGACGACCCTCTCGGACGAAGCCATCCGGGCTGCGCGCAGCCAGGCCGCGTCGATGTTCGGCGATGACTACGTGGCCGACCAACCTCGTCGCTATGACCGAAAAGTGAAGAACGCCCAGGAAGCGCACGAGGCAATTCGACCGGCGGGGGAGTCTTTTCGCACACTCGATGAGGCCCAGCAGCTGAACGGCGACGAGCGCGCGGTCTATGACTTGATCTGGAAGCGCACCATCGCCTCGCAGATGGTTGACGCGCGACTCACTCAAAACCGAGTTCGCCTGACCGGCTCGCTGTCGAACGTCGATGGATTCGACGGCGACGTCGAACTCGGTCTCGCCGCGAGCGGACTGCGCATCGAATTCGCTGGCTTTCGCCGCGCCTATGTGGAAGGCACCGACGACCCCGAAGCGGAGCTGGCGGACCAAGAGCGGCTGCTGCCGACGCTGAGCGAAGGCGCGAGCGTGCCGGTCGCGCGCGCCGAGGCGAAGTCCCACGACACGCAACCGCGCGATCGTTTCTCTGAAGCGACGCTCATCAAGAAGCTCGAGGACTTGGGAATCGGTCGACCTTCGACGTACGCGTCGGTGATGAAGACGATCGACCGTCGCGGGTACGTGTGGAAGAAGGGCAAGTCCCTCGTGCCCACGTTCCGGGCCTTCGCCGTCGTGAACCTGCTGCAGCACTACTTCGCTGATCTCGTTGACTACCAGTTCACGGCCGCCATGGAAGACCAGCTAGACGAGATTGCCCAGGGCCGTCAAGACCTCGAGCCGTGGCTGCGCAAGTTCTACTTTGGCGACGCGTCCGCCGAGAGCGAGTTCGCCCGACTCGGCCTTCAACACATGACCCACGAACCCCACGAGTTCGACTTCGCGGCGATCAACTCGCTGCACTTGGGCGAGGCACCCGATGGCGTGCCCGTCTCGGTGCGCTCGGGTCGGTACGGTCCGTATCTCGTGCACGGCGAAGAGCGGGTCTCGATACCCGAAGCAACCGAGCCCGATTCACTGACGGTCGATCATGCGCTGGCGCTCCTCTCTGCGCCGAGCAACGACCGTGAGCTGGGCGTCGACGAGAACGGTGACGTCATCTTTTTGAAGGCCGGTCGCTACGGACCCTACGTCCAGGTGGGCGAGATGACCGACCCGAAGGAGAAGCCCAAGACTGCATCGCTGTTTTCGACCATGACGCCCGAGTCCATCACGCTCGATGACGCACAGTGCCTCCTCTCGCTGCCTCGTCACGTGGGCGAGCATCCCGAAGGTGGGGAGATTCTCGCCCAGAACGGACGCTACGGTCCGTATCTGACGTGGGGAAAAGAGACGCGTTCGCTGGAAGACGAGAGCCAGATCTTCATCGTCGATCTTGATCGGGCGCTGGCGCTGTTCGCACAACCTAAGCAGCGTGGACGCCGCGCGGCGGCGTTGCCACTCGCTGAGCTCGGCGCGGATCCCGTCACCAAGCGTGAGGTCGTCGTGCGAAGCGGCCGCTTCGGTCTGTACGTCACCGACGGAGAGACCAACGCGACGCTGCGCATTGGTGACACGCCGGAGTCGATCACACTTGATCGCGCGTGTGAGTTGCTCGCCGAGCGACGGAACGCGGAGCCCTCGACGCGCGTGCGCAAAGCGACCAAAAAGGCGACCAAAGCCACCAAAGCGACGAAGTCGACCAAAGCGGGCGCCGCCACCAAGCGCGCGAGCGCCACCACGAGAAAAGCGGCAAAATCCACGAAGAAAGCCGCCGTGACGAAAACCACCGCCGCGGCCAAGCGCGCGAAGGTCGCTCAAGGCGCGGAGGCAAACGCGGCTCTACTTCGCCAGTCGGGCCGAGAGGATGAGGGTTGAGCCAGCGAGGAACCTTTCTCGTCTTTGAAGGCATCGACGTCAGTGGAAAGAGCACTCAGGCCCGGCGGGTCGCCGAGCTGCACGACGCGCTCTTCACCTTCGAGCCCGGCGACACGCCGCTCGGAGTCGACCTTCGTCACTGGGTGCTCGATGCCGCGACGCCGATGAACCCGGCCACCGAAGCGCTGCTCATGCTCGCCGATCGCGCCCACCACGTACACAGCGTGATCGAACCAGCACTCGCGAGAGGGCACGCGGTGGTGAGCGATCGCTACTACGCTTCGACGCTCGCCTATCAGGGGTACGGACGCGGCGTTGACCTCGCGCGGCTCCAGTCCGCCAGCGAACTCGCGATCGGCACGTGCCGCGCGGACGCGACGATCTTGCTGGACATTCCCCTGGAGGTTGTCAACGAGCGGCGCGCCCACGATGAGAAAGACCGCTTCGAATCGGCGGACCTTGCGTTCCACGAGCGCGTGCGCCAGGGCTACCTCGAGCTCGCGAACGAACTGAGCTGGATCGTCATCGACGGAGCGCGATCGACCGACGAAGTCGCTCAAGAGATCGACGAGCGAGTGGCGCACCTACCCTGGTGAGATGAACGACGTCTTTTCCCGCCTCGTGGGCCAGGATCGGGCGATCGCCTCGATGCGCCAGTACGCGCTCAACCCGGTGCACGCGTATCTCTTCACGGGCCCGGCGGGGGCGAGCGTACGCGATTCGCTCGTCGCCTTCGCGGCCGCACTCCAGTGTCCGCGACACGGCTGTGGTGAGTGCGACGTCTGCCGTCTGGCTCTCGCAGAGCAGGACGCGGATATCTACTTCGCTGAGCGAGCAGGCGTGTCGTGGCGCATGGAAGAGATTCGAGAGGCAGAGCGTGTCGCACGTCGCCGTCCTCTCGGCGACGGCTACCAGATCATTGTCATTGAGGACGTCGAGCTCACGACCACAGGTGCGGCGCCGAGTGCGTCGGCGCTCTTGAAGTCGCTGGAGGAACCTCCGTCGCGCACCATATTTCTGCTGAGCGCCGAGGAGCTCTCTCCCGCACTCGACACGATCATCTCGCGCTGCGTGGAGGTGCGCCTTCGCGCCCTGAGCACGGACGACCTCGAAGCCGTGCTCGTCGCAGAAGGCTCGAGTCCCGCTGCCGCGGCGACCGCCGCTGCCGCGGCCAACGGGAACCTCCGTCGGGCCCGCGTGCTCGTGCGCGATCGCGAGCTCGCCGTTCGCGTCGAGCGCTGGCGGAGCGTGCCCGAGCGCCTGACCGGAACGCCCGCGAACTCATCGGTGCTCGCCAAGGAGATCGTGGCATCGCTCGACGAGGCCGTCACTCCTTTACAGCTGGTGCAGCAGGAAGAGCTGGACCGACGCGCGAGCGACGCGCGCGAGTTCGGCCTGCGCGCCGGCAATCGCCGTGATGTCGAAGCGCAGTTCAAACGAGAACAGCGCCGGTTTCGCCTCGACGAGCTGCGCTTTGGCCTGAGCGCCCTCACCGACGTCTATCGCGAGCGTCTCGTCGAGAATCTTGAACTGGGGGCGGAAGGTGATGGACGAGGCGACTATCGCGTGGGCGCCTCATTACGCGCCATTGAGGCCGTCGCGGAGGCCAATCGGCGCCTGGAGACCAATCTTGACGAATCGCTGCTCTTGCACGATTTGATGTTTTCCTTGATGGATTTCTGACCCGCGGGAGGGGCCAGCCCGCGGGTGAGATAAAGTTGCTCTCTGCGCCTGGGTAGCTCAGTCGGTAGAGCAACGCATTCGTAATGCGTAGGTCAAGAGTTCGAATCTCTTCCCAGGCTCCATAAATTGTCGCCGTACCGTAACGGGTACGTTGGCGGCCGAGGTCTAGCGTGAGCGCATGCGGGGCCGCCCTTTCATTGCATTGCTCGCCGTCGTTCTCGCGGCGATGACGCCGTTCGTGGGCGATGTGCTCCACGCAGGCGCGGCATCGAAGGTCGCTCCGTTTGATCCAATCTCGGTCTCCTTCTCGTCGCCCGAGCGGGGTTGGGCACTCGGAACGCTCGCATGTGCGCATCAGCATCGCTGTCTTACCTTGCTGGAAACTGCCAACTCGGGTCAGTCCTGGTTTGAGGTGCAGCTTCCGGTGCCACTTGTTACGGACATCGACCGCTTCGGAAACGACAAGCCGGGATTTATTGGCGGCATCGACGTGCACTTCGCCAATTCCACTGATGGATGGATTTACGGGCAAGAACCGGCCACCATCCATCAAGGTTCTCAGTCGTATCGAGGATTCAAGAGTGTGCTCTGGGCGACGCACGACGGAGGGACCCTCTGGCTCCGACAGGCGCTGCCCGGCATGAACCCTCAGGGCAACGTCTACGACGTCGAGTCCACACGTACGACGGTGTACGTGCTGGCACCGACAAGGAGCAACACTGCGGAAGTGGAGAGTTCATCCGTCGATGCGAACAAGTGGCAACAGGCCAGCGGCGTCGCATTGAATGGAGAGGCGGGCGGTGGACAGCCGAGTGGCGCGATGGTGATTGACGGTTCCACCGGATGGCTCATCTTCGGCAATGACCGAGGGGCGACGGGCAGTGCGCAGCTGTCGAAGAGGGGCGCGTGGGTCGCCTGGCGCTCTCCGTGTGCGGCCGTCGGCCACGGCTACGCGGTGCCCGCTGCTGCGAACGCCCGTGACCTGGTTGCCGTCTGCGGAATGGGCGGATTCGCCTACGGAATGCCCAAGTCGGCGCCTCGCGGTGCGGCGATCGGATCGAGCTGGCTGTACTTCTCCACGAATGGTGGCGTCTCGTTCAAAGCGGGTACCGAGATTCGCCCCGTGAAGGGGAACTTGAGCTTCGGCCAGTTCGCAGGGGTGCTGGCCTCTCCCCGCCCTGGAGCAGTCATTCTCGGTCGCAACGTCGGCGACGGCGCAGATCTCATTGCGAGCTACGACGACGGTGCCCGCTGGGGCGTGGTCTACCGCGGCCAAGTGAGTTACCTCGATTTCGTCGACCCGAACGTGGGGGTCGGTCTGGTGCGCTTGGCCAACAACGAGCAGCGCATGATCATGACTTCTGACGGTGGTCGGCGTTGGCGGGCGATGACGTTCTAAGCCTCCGTGGCTAGGCCAACGATGGATCGGCCGTCGCGTCAACGCTCGCGGCAACGGGCGTGAGAATATTGGTGTCCGTAACGAGAGTGCTCAGGGAGTCCTCGGTCGATGCTCGCGATGCGAGGTGACGACGGTTGAGCGCGCCGTTCGCGAAAGCGAGGAGGAGTCCTACCAAGAAGATGATCGTGCCAAAGCAGAGGACCTGCGGCGGTAGGCCCACCTTCGCCGCGCCGTAGACGAACAGCGGGAACGTGACGGTAGAGCCGGCGACGAAGCTCGTGATGACGTAGTCGTCGATCGACATGGCGAAAGCGAGTAGTCCCGCGGCGAGCAACGCAGGCCACAGCAACGGTAGCGTCACCCTCGTAAACGTCGTGAAAGGATTCGCCCCGAGGTCGCGTGCGGCGTCTTCGATCGATGAGTCCATCCCTGACAGCCGCGCTCGCACGACCACCACGACGTAGGCGATGTTAAACGCGATGTGGGCGATCAGGATGGTGAGCAGCCCCGTGTCGAGTCGTATGGAGAGGAAGAACGACAGCGAGGCGGCGCCCACGACGACGGCTGGCGCCGCGATGTCGGCGAAGACCATGGAGCTGATGATGCCCTTGGCCCAGAATCGGTACCGACCGAGTGCGATTGAGAGCGGGGTGCCAATGAGGACCGAGACGACCGCAGAGATGACGGCCACTTCGAGGGAGACGACGAAGGCGTGCGTCAGTCCGTCCACTTGTGTGAGGTTCCGATACCAATACGTCGTAAAGCCGTACCAGGTGAAGGTGATGCGGCTCGTGGGCGTGTTGTTGAAGCTGTAGAGGATCATGACAATGATCGGCACGAACGTGATGACGATGATCAGCCAATAGAAGATCGCCAGCCACGGATTGCGGCGCCGCTGTTCGTGTCGGTTTGCGAGATCGGGCACGTTAGACCAGGTTCTCGATGTTTTGGGTACCGAACACCTTGGCGTAGATGAACATGATGATGCCCAGCACGACCATCAAGGCGGTGGAGAGCGCGGCCGCCACGTTGAACTGCTGGTTGGTGAGGTACGAGTCTTGAATCGCTTGACCGATGGTGTAGGTACCGACGCCGCCGAGCAGCGACGAGACGACGGGGTCACCGACCGTGGTGATGAAGACGAGCAGCACGCCCGCGAAGATCCCTGCGCGCGAGAGTGGCAAGACGACGCGAAGGAAGACCTGTCGTCCGCTCGAGTAGAGATCTCGGGCCGCTTCGAGGATGCGACCGTCGATGCGCTCGAGCGCGACGTAGATCGGCAGGACCATAAAGGCCAGGTTGTTGTAGACGTCACCTCCAATGACGGCGTCCGACGTGCCAAGGATGTGGAAGTTCTTTGACACGAGATGCATCTTGTGCAGCGCGGTGATCACGATCCCTTGGTTGGAGAGGATGAAAGACCACATGTCGGTACGAATCACGAACGAGACAAAGAAGGACAGCAAGACGAGGAACAACAGCGGGCTCTTCCAGCGCTGCTTGACCTTGAAGGCGATGTAGTACGCCATTGGGTAGGCGACGATGATTGACAGGATGGTCGTGGCGGCGCCGTAGTAGAGCGAGCGCAGCATGAACGTCGTGTACGGAATCTGGGAGTGCACGAAGAGCTGTTTGTAGATGCTCCAGCTCCAGGTCAGGTTGTAGCCCTGCAAGGGGTTGCCGGTCTCGAGCGAGACGATGAGTCCCGAGACGAGCGGGATGAGAAAGAAGGCGAGCATCCACCCGCCGCCGATCAGACTCAGCCAGTAAGGAGGACTGTGTCGACGCAGCCAACTGGGGCGCTTGTTGCGCGCGCTCGAAGCGCTTCGGGTCTGGACGGTCGTCATTCGATGATGGGGTTGTAGGTGTCGTTCCAGGTCTCGTAGTCGTCGTAGTCCTTGTAGACGTAGAAGTCATGGGACTTGCCGACGATCGACGCGGGCGGAAAGACTAACGGGCTATTGGCGACCGTAGGGTCCTTCAGTGTGTTGGCGATATAGGGCTTGGCTTGGGGTACGGGACACACGTAGTTCACCCAGTCCGCGACGATGCCCGCGATCTTCGGGGTGTAGTAAAAGTTCATCCAGTCGAGCGCGTTCAGCGGGTCCTGAGCCTGGCGGGGGATCAGCATGTTGTCGTGCCAGACCATCTGGCCCTCCTTCGGCACGACGTACTTCAGATGCGGATAGCCCGAAAGGTTTGCCTGAAAGACGTCACCGGACCACGCCTGAGTGATCCAGGTGTCTTCGTTTTCGAGGTACTGGATGTAGCTCTGGTCGTAGTAGCCGAGCACGAGCTCGCGCTGCTTCTTCAGCCACTCGGTCGACGCCTTCCACTGCTGGTGCGTGGAGTTCGCGGGCGAGACCCCCATGTGCAAGAGTGCGGCGCTGCCGACCTCGGTGTTGTCGTTCATCATGCCCACGTGACCCTTGAAGGCCGGATCGGAAAGATCCTCAAAGCTGGTGATGGGTCGCTTGATGATCTTGGTGTTGTAGGCGATGCCGGTGAATCCCGTCTGCCACGTCACCGAGAATTTGTTGCCGGGGTCGTAGTTCGGGTTCTTCACGAGCGGACTCGCGTACTTGGTGAAGTTGCCCAGCTTCGCGTGGTCCAGCGCCACCAAGAAGTTGCTGTTGATGAGTTGCGTCAGATACCAGCCGCTCGTGATCACGATGATGTCGTAGCCCGTCGATTCCTGAGCGGCAAGGAGAGGCTCGACCGTGGCGTAAAAGGGGGCGTCCCCTTGAATCACGGCTTCGTAATTTACCTTGATGCCGGTCGCGTTCGAAAAGAGATCGATCGACTCGGATTTTCCGTGCTCAGAGTCGATGTAGAGAGGCCAATTGGCGAAATTGAGGACGCCTGTTTTCTTTTGTTCGTGCCAGAAGGAAGCCCAATCGATGTTGTTGTGGTCGCGGCTCGCAGAGCCCGCGATGCCGCACGCGGAGAGGAGCGCCGACAGTCCCGCGAGGCCAGCGCCGATTCCGCCCGCTCGCAGCATGGCTCGGCGGGGAATTCGCCGCGAGCCGAGAGGCGAGGCCGTTGCGCTCTGAGGGGATGGTGGTAGCGGCTGGTCAGGGGACACGAGAGTCGCTCAGCACCTCGCTCGCGAGATCTTCATCTTGCGGCGCACCGTCAACGTCGGGCAGCGCGAAGCCGTGCTCAACGTGCCAGGTCGCCACGACGCGATCACCGGGCCGGAGGAAATCGGCGCTGTGGACGTTCTGGGCTAGAGCGTGCAAGCGCCCGCCCCAGGACGTGGTGAGCTCGTACTCCGACGTGGCACCCAGGTAGACGACCGAGTCGACCGTGGCGCTCACGCGGTTTCGGCCGCCGCCTTCGTAGGTCTCGGGCGCATCGCTTGGGTGCAGCTGGAGCTTCTCTGGGCGCACGCCGATCTTTCGCACGGACCGTGGCGTTGCCGCCATCGCGCCAAGTCGTGAGCCCACGACCGCCGCGCCATCGGGTAGACGCAGCACATCGCCGTCTGCCGTGACGGGAAGGAGGTTGCACGCGCCCAGAAACTCTGCCACGAACTGCGTAGCGGGCTGGTCGTAGACGCGCTGAGGCTCGCCGAGGTCTTCGTACCGTCCTCCGTGCATCACGGCGAGCCGATCGCCGAGGGCCATCGCCTCGTCTTGATCGTGGGTGACGTAGAGGAACGTGATGCCACTCTCACGCTGGATTCGCTTGAGCTCCAGCTGCATGGTCTTGCGAATCTTGGCGTCGAGGGCGCCCATGGGCTCATCGAGCAGCAGCACCCGCGGGCGGTTGACGAGTGCCCGAGCCAGTGCGACGCGCTGCTGTTGTCCCCCCGAGAGCTGTGTCGCGGGCCGCGATCCAAACCCCTCAAGTCCTACGAGGTCGAGCTGGTCGTTGACGAGCTGCGTGACGTCGCGCTTATTGACGTTCTTGCGACGCAGACCGAAGGCCACGTTCTCGAACACGTCGAGATGGGGAAAGAGGGCGTAGGACTGAAACACGGTGTTGACGTCGCGGCGATAGGGGGGAGTCCAGGTGATGTCCTCGCCGCCGAGAAAGATTTGACCGCTGGTGGGTTGCTCGAATCCACCGACCATGCGCAACGTGGTGGTCTTGCCGCAGCCGGAAGGTCCGAGGAGCGCGAAGAACTCGCCTTGTGCGAGTTCCAAGGTGAGGTTGTCCACCGCAATCATTTGCTTGAACTGCTTGGTCACCCCGACGAGGCGCACCGCGGCGTTTCCCGCATCCTGTGCGTGCTCTACGCCGGCTACTTCTCGCGAATTGTCCAACGCTCGATTCCTCCCCCGTGCGCTGCACGAATCCTATCGAGGCGGTCGTTGTCGCGTGTTCGATGGGGGACCTAGCTCGCGAGTGAGTAGATGACCTCCACCTGCACGCTGATCGACTGCGAGCCGGCCTGCACTGGCACGCTCTTTGCCGCAGCACTCGCGAACTGCGTGAACGGATAGACGATGCCCGAGGAGCCGGTGTTTTCCTGGTCGATCACTTTTACGATCGAGCCCACCGTCGTGCCGCCGCCCTTCGCGATCTGGCTCGCTTCGGTGTGGGCGTTCTTGATAGCGCGGGCGCGTGCGCTCGCGAGGTACTTCGACTGGTTCGAGATGGAAAACGTCACACCGCTGAGCTGGACACCGTTGCCGGCTGCGTGCGCGGCCGCGTCGATCGCCGCGCCCGCTTTGGTGAGCTGGTGGGTGGTGACGTTGAGGTCGTCGCTCGCGGTAAAGCCAGTGATGGTGCCGTTCGAGTTGGTGTTGGCGTAGATATTGAGATCCGACGTCTGCAGGTTCTTCTTCGTGACCCCGTTTTTGAGGAGTGCGGCCTCCAGGCCGGCGGTCTTCACGTTGTTTTCACTCAGAGCGGCTGCTGCGCTCGCCGCAATCGTCTGAACACCCATCTGGAAGCTCATGGTGTTGGGCGTTCCGCTGACCGTTCCGGATCCCGTCACGGTGATCGTGTCCGCCGACGAACTGCGTGAGTGACCGAGGGTCTCTCCGAGGAAGGCGACCGCGGCGATGAGCACGACAAAGACGATCAGGAAAACCATCCGCAACATGAGTGCCGACTTCCGTGGCGACGGACCGTGGTGGTCGTGAGTTTCTACTGGCTGGTCGAGGTGATCGCTCACGCTGTCTCCTTCGTAGTCACAGACCTAGTTGCCTGTGCTGGTGACGCATGCGCGATCACCTTCTCTACGTCTCTGTCTCGACGAGGAGAAACTTTCTAGGAAGTTGGTTCAGGAGGCAAAAGGGAGCGCACGATGCGGGTGAAGTCCGCAGAACGCTCTTCCCAGTTGTGGTACAGGTCGAAGCTTGGCGCAGCCGGCGACAGCAGCACCACGCCACCGGCGCCGAGTGAAGTGCGCGCAAACTCGACCGCTTCTCGCATCGTGCTCGCCGTTCGCTGGGTCAGGTGCGGGCTTCGCTGGTGAACGGCAGCGCCGATGCGCAGACCCGCGTTGCCGATCGTGACGAGTGACGTAAAGGGCACTCGCGCGCTGAGCGCGTCTGCGAGCTCTTCGTAGTCGACACCGCGATCAAATCCCCCCGCGATGAGCGCAACCGGCTCATCGCGAAAGACTTCCAGCGCGGCGATGGTGGGCAAGACGGCCGTAGCGAGGCCGTCATCGATGTAGCGCACCGTCGATCCGTTTGAGGTTTCGCGAGCAACGAGGGTAAGGCGCCCTTGTAGTGGCTGAAACTCGTTGACATGGGCCTCGATGGCGATGCGCAGTGCCGAATCCGTGATACCGGTCACTGAGTGCACCGCCGCGAGGGCGAGAGCGACATTCGAGTTGTTGTGTTTGCCAATAAGGCCCAGCGTGGTCGCGAGGTTCGACTCGTCGCTCTTCACGTAGATCAGCTCGCCCCCAATCTCCTCTTTGTGTTGACGAAGCGTCGCCGAGTCGGCAACATAGGTCCGATGAGGACCCACCGCTCGAGTGAGGGAGAGCTTGTCGCTTCGGTACTGCTCGAGTGAGCCGTGCCAGTCGATGTGATCTTCGCCGAGGGACGTTACGACCACAACGCGGGGAGCGAGGTCGAGGTCGACGACTTGATAGCTCGACACCTCGAGGACCAGCCACCCTGATGACGTATCGATCGAGGGATCGTACGGCGGCTGGCCGATGTTGCCAAGACGCTGCGCGGGCTGATTGACGCAGCGCAAAAAGAACGTGATCAGTGATGTAGTGGTGGATTTGCCCTTGGTGCCCGTGACCGCGATCACTCGACTGAGGTCGGTGTCGTGCAGCCAGAGGTTGAGCGCGGAGGTCACCGTGACGCCGCCTTGTTCGAGGTCCAGCACGTCCTCGCGACGACGAGGAATACCCGGGCTCTTCAAGACGACCTCGCACGAGCGGAGCGCCTCCATGCCACCGCGCGTGGTGACCAGCACTTCGTCATCGAGACCTTCGACGTCGTCGACGATGACGAGTTCGCACTGTTCGCGAAGGAGTGCCGCCGCAGCGCGCCCCTCGACTCCAAAGCCGAAGATACCGACGCGCCGCCCGGCGAGGTCAGCGAAGCCAGTGGGCCGGAACACGGCTCGGTCCTTGCGATTCGAGGAGCTCGTCGAATGTTCGATCGGGGCTCGCCTCACGCGAGATCTCCGCGAGGCGCTCAACGTCGCGCCACTCGTCGAGATCGCTCACGCGCGCGAGTGCGACGGCGCTCTCGTCAGGGTCGCCCACGCATTCGAACGGCTTCGCGTCAACGCCGACCCCAACCAAGATGCGCAGCTGCGCGTCGCGGGTGGGATCGCTCAACGGCTCGTGGTGAAAGATCTCGCTCAACGTCGTACGTGAGAGGAAGGGCGCAAGCATCAGATTGATGAAGAGGCATTTGTCGCACTCACCGCACCACGTGCCGAGTCGCTGTTCGAGCGACTGGGCGAAGGCGCGATTGCAACTGCGAAATACGTGGTGATACCGATCGAGTTGACTGAAGGCCTCGGCGACCCAGACTTCGCTTCGGTCGCGCAAGAAGCTGGCCACCACGAGCTCGTCGCCCACGCGCTCGCTGATCGCAGCGGCGAGCAGCAGCTCGGCTGTAAGGGACTTACTCCACTGGTGGTTCACGTCGAGATTCT
>DASZLS010000100.1:0-13794 GCA_035552255.1 Acidimicrobiales bacterium
ACCTGAACATCACGACCATCGCGGGCACCGTGTTGATCGTGCAGGAGGCGCAGTGGTCCAAGATCAAGAGTCCGGCGACGGCCATCGTGCCGAAGGAGATCGGCACGGGTCCCTACGAGCTCTCGAGTTACTCGTCTCAACTGGTCAAGTACAAGGTGAACCCGAAGTACTGGGGTGGCAAGCCCAAGGCGAGTGAGGTCAACGTGCCCTACTACGCGACGAACACGGCGGCCGCCACCGCGCTGGCGGATGGTCAATTGACGTGGGCGGGTAACGACATTGCCAACGTGAACTCGATCTTCGTCGACAAGAACAAGGCGACCAACCACACGTACTTCGCTCCCGGCAGCACCGTCACGTTGGAGTTCAACACGACGGGCACGGGCCCGCTCAGCGACCCGGCGGTTCGTCAAGCGATCAGCTATGGCGTCGACCGTTCGGCGCTCTCGGTAGAGGGTGAGTCGGGCTATGAGCAGCCGGCGACCTCTTCGAGCGCGCTGATCCTGCCGAGCCAAGCGTCCTACATGGAGTCATCGATGAAGAACGACTTGCCGGCTAAGGCAGACCCGACGAAGGTTGCGTCGATCCTGACCGCTGACGGCTACACGAAGGACTCGGCGGGCTTCTACTCCAAGGGTGGCCAGCAGATCACCTTCGCAATGGAAGACCCGACGGCGTATTCGGACTACTACGCCGACATTCAGCTGATGTCGAATGAGCTTCAGGCGGAAGGCATTGACGCCACGGTCGATGGCGTCTCTGCGTCGCAGTGGAACACGGACTTGGCTAATGGCAACTTCCAGGCGATTGAGCACTGGGGTAACGGAGGCGTGAGCCCGTACGTGCAGTTCGACAACTGGCTGGACTTCAACCAGTCGGCGCCGATCGGCACCGCGGCGAACGGCGACTACGGCCGTTACAACAACCCGGCGGCCCAAACGGCATTGACGACGTTGGCGAGCACGAACCCGTCGGACGCCAGTGCACTGAAGGGCGCCGTCAACGCGTTGGCGAACATCGTGTCGACCGAAGTGCCCGTCGCGCCGCTCCTGTACGGAGCGGACTGGGACGAGTACTCGACGGCCAGCTTCACCGGTTTCGTGACCGCTGCGAACCCGTACATGGACCCGTCACCTGGTGACCCACAGTTGCCGCTCATCTTGATGCGTCTGAAGAAGGCTTAACCGCCCTGTCCAGTGCTGCGGCCCCGCCTCGGTGGGGCCGCAGCACGAGGAGCCTGCGCTTTCACTACCACTACAGAGGAGATGTATCACCCATGAGCACGAACGGCTCAAACGAACGAAGCCCCATCCGACCGTTCCCCCCCGACTTTCTGTGGGGCACGGCGACCGCTTCCTACCAGATCGAAGGCGCCGCGTCCGCTGACGGACGCCGCCCCTCCATCTGGGACACCTTCAGTGGCACCCCGGGCGCGGTGTGGAACGGCGACACCGGCGACATTGCCTGCGACCACTACCACCGAATGAACGAGGACCTCGATCTCTTGAAGGAGCTCGGTGTGGGCGCCTACCGATTTTCCGTTGCCTGGCCTCGGATTCAACCAACCGGGAGCGGTCCCGCCAACCAGCCGGGACTGGACTTCTACCGTCGACTCGTCGACGGCCTGCGCGATCGCGATATCGAACCGACGTTGACGCTGTACCACTGGGATCTTCCTCAAGCGCTCGAGGACGATGGCGGATGGTGCGTGCGGGAGACGGCAGAGCGGTACGCCGAGTACGTCGACATCGTCGCGCGTGCATTCGGCAGTGACGTTGAGCGTTGGATCACGCTCAATGAGCCGTGGTGCTCCTCGTGGCTCGGTTACGGTGCTGGTCGCCACGCGCCAGGTCGCATGGACATTGGCATGGCCGCCGCCGCCAATCACCATCTCCTGCTGGCGCACGGCCTCGCCGTGCCGATACTTCGGGCGGCGGTACCTCAGGCCAAGGTCGGCATCACGCTCAATCTCGGTGACTTTCAGCCGGGCTCGGAACATGAGCTCGACCTTGCGGCCGCTCGACGGGCGGACGGAAACCTGAATCGACTCTTCCTCGAGCCGATCTTTCACGGTCGCTACCCGGACGACATGCTTGAGCACTACCGCGACGTCGAACCGGGCTTCTCGGTGGTGCGCGACGGCGACCTTGATGTGATCGCACAGCCCCTGGACTTCCTCGGCGTGAACTACTACTTCCCCTCGACCGTGGTGGACGAGACGCGCGCAGTGGAAGCTCGCGTGGCGGGCTACTTCGTTGCCGGGAGTGAGCAGTTTCCCGACCTCGGGATTCGGTCGGTTGAGACACCGGGACGCGACAAGACGGCGATGGACTGGGAGATCCAAGCGTCGGGCTTGACGTCGCTCTTGGTGCGTGTGCGCGATGACTACACGGCGCTTCCGATCTACATCACGGAGAACGGCGCCGCCTTCGATGACTACGTCGACCCCAACGGTCACGTGGTAGATGGCAATCGCGTGGCGTACCTTCAAGAGCACATCTCCGCGGTGCACGACGCTCTCGACGCGGGCGTCAACGTGCAGGGCTATTTTGTCTGGAGCCTTCTCGACAACTTCGAATGGGGCTATGGCTACTCGCGACGCTTTGGCATCGTATGGGTGGACTTTCCCACTGGAGCTCGACTCCAAAAGGAGAGCTTCACTTGGTATCGCGACACCATCCGGACGAACTCCGTCGTATACGCAACGTCCGAAGGTAGTAGCTAACAGGTCGCGGGCGAAGGTGCCCACCCCACCCGGCGCGACTTCTTCGTCCTCGTGAGTAAACAGCCGGCCACCTCCTGGGTGGCCGGCTGTTTCATATCTCGAACATCGCCCGGGCGTTCGCAGCTTTTGGCGACGCCGCACTCTCCTGTGGGCCACTGCAAGCTCTAACTCCGCCTGCGTACGAGCCTGTGTTCCCCTACTTCGACGTTCGACAAATTGCGTTGAACAAATGATCGAGTCCCGGGGTATTCACACTCAGGCGTGCTGAATGAAGCGCCGCGATAAGGAGAGCAGCGAAGTATGAGCAAGAAACTACCTGCAGTGCGCACTGCGCGACACCTGCGACAAAGGATTACCGTCGGCGGCCTTGCAGTCAGCGGTGCCGCGATCGTGGCCGCGACAACCATGTCGCTCGCGAGCAGTGCGAGTGCTGCACCGACAGTGTTGAAGGTAACCCAAAACACCTCGTGGGGGCCAACACTCACGTTGAAGAACGGCGACACCGTCTACGCCTTCTCCAAGGATGCGAGGAACAAGAGTGCCTGCACCGGTCAGTGCGCCGTTGCCTGGCCTCCCGTGCTCCTGCCATCCGGTCAAAGCAAGGCCGACGGAACTGGCGTAAAGAGTCTCGGCGTCATCATGCGCGCGAATGGTTCGCATCAGGTCACCTACGAAGGCATCCCGCTCTACCGCTTTGTGGGCGATAAGCACGCAGGCCAAGTGAACGGAAACATCACCGCCTTCGGAGGGAAGTGGCACTCGATCAATCCGAAGAGTCCGCACACTCCTCCGACCAAGAAGAGCGGGCCGGTAGGCACCGGCGGAACCGGTGAAACCGGTGGCACGACGACCACCCCGCCGCCGCCGACGACCACCACGCCGCCGGTCACCACCAGCACGGTGCCACCCGGTGGGGGCATCTCGTACTGAGGTCGGTGATACCCGTCCAGTGAACACGCGGATGAGCTCGATATAGTTCGGTCGCTGGCTACGTGTCTCGTTGCATCAAGGGACGCGATCCGGACTACCTGAAATCACCACACAGAACTCGTTCCCGTCGGGATCGGTGAGTACTACCCATCGGACGTCTCCTTCACTGACTCGTCGCACGAAGTCGCCGCCGAGCTGGAGGGCTCGCTCCGCCACGTCATCCGGATCGTCTGCGTAGAAGTCAACGTGGCAGCGGCCGGGCACGAGCTCATCGACCTCGCAGGTCTCGAAAGTCAGGTGCGGACCTCGACCGGACGGGTCGCGTAATCCTGTGTACGGCGCAAAGAGAGGGCGAGGCTCGTAGCCAGTGAGTGCCGCCCAGAACTCGCTGAGTCGTGCAGGATCCGCGGTTTTGAACACGATGCCTCCCGGCCTCAGGACCGCCATCAACTCGTCGGCCGTGCTTTGCCTGGTCACCGCTTTGTCATTTCGAAAGTTGAAGCTCACGTTCCCGAGTGTAAGCACAGAACGCGAGCTTCGAAGATGACGGTCGTCGGTTGAGCGATCGATTCAAGGTTCCGGAAAGTACGACGGACCGTTTGGCGTTCGATCTAAGAGAGATGCGCCAATATCAGACACCAATGATCGAGTTGCCTAAACGACACATCGAATCGTTCACTATTTGACCATTATCCGTACGGGACGCGAGGCGCTCCCCGGACCGACATCATTTAGCGCTCGTAGACGCACCGAGTATGTAGTGCCCAACCGGAGACCGGCGATGACAAAGCCACCTGACGTTTCAGAGACCCTCATCCAACGGCGACCATCAAGCGAATATTGATACATCATGATGCTCTGGCCACCGTCTGTCACCGGGCGGGCAAGAGATATCCGCAGTCGTCCCTTGGAAGGTGATGTCACACGAATTGATGCAATCCCGGGGTTGACGGGGGTAACGCTGAAGGAGCGCGAGATGGCACTCGCCGCCGAATAGTGAACGTTGCCGACCTGAGTGGCGACGATCGTACAAGTCCCCGTACCGAGAATTGTGACGGTCGAGCCCGAGACGTCACAGACCTCAGGTGTTTGGGAAGTGAACGAAACATTGAGACCCGACGATGCGGTCGCCAGGACGCTAAACGGACTGTCACCCCAATGGCGGCTAATGAGTGGGTTGAAGACAATGTTCTGCATTGAGACACTGGCAGGAGCGGATCCGCCGCTCGGGGGAGCGGACGCGGTGCCTACGGTCAGGCTGCTCGAAGTCGCTGTCAAATAATTGAGATCAGCGAGATCGGCATCGTACGTAGCGGTCACTGATGCTCCGGCTACTTCGTTGTCAATCACGCACGCGCCGCCGTAGGTGGAGGACGTCACTTGCACCAGCGCCGCCGTACACGAGTTGCTCGCGTTGTCGGTGATGAGGACGGATTCGGTTGGGTTTGGCGATCCTGAGGACGCCGTGAAGATAACGAAGTAGCTGTTGTTACCCGCAACCGGAGTACCGAACAACTGAAGTGTCTCAGAAATGGGGGTCAACTCGTAAGCTCCCGCGTCACAGTTCATGCCATTGACGCCGGGACGAGTAATGCCACGCTCGTCGGTCGTGATCACGCAGCTGCTGACGGGCACCTCGCTAAAGGCGGAACTGTTCGATCCAATGGTGAGGGTCTCGGGGCCGCTCGAGCCGTTGGCGGCGAGCGACGTGGCGAGCCCGATTGAGCCGCTGTTGACGATGCTGGTCGATCCCAGGGCGTCAAACCCACAGGAATCGTCGGATTCGACGTTGTGGCCACCGTCAATGACGGTCCCCGCACACGAGAGTGGATTCTCCAGGATGGAGTTGGCGATCGTGGTGATCCCGGGGCTGTCGATTTCGCTGAACGGGGAATTGGTCACCGTGTTGTAGAACGTATCGTTGGTCATGGTGGCGGTGCCGGTGTTGAACACTCCGCCGCCGTTCACCGCAGTGTCGTTGGCGAACGTGTCGTTGGTCATGGTGGTCGACGCGATGTCGTTGCCAAACACCCCGCCACCGTCGTTCGCCGCCGAGTCGTCGGAAAAGGTGACATTGCTCATGCTCACCGAGCCGTTGAGGTCGCTATAGACCCCGCCACCGTTGTTCAAAGCTGAGTCGTCCGACAGCGTGTCGTTGTCCATGGTCACCGAGCCGTAAGTGTTATAGACCGCGCCGCCGTTCCACGCCGAGTCGTTCGTGAGCGTGTCGTTTGTCAAGGTGGTCCGGCTGTATTGGCTCCACACCCCGCCGCCGCCGACGTCCATCGAGTTGGAACCGCCGGTGATGGTGAGTCCCGAAATGGACACGGTTGCCGTTTGGTTGACCTCGAACACGCCAGTCGTGTTGGCGATGCCTCCGTTCACCGTGGTCACGTCCGGACCGTTGCCCACGATGTCTAACGAGATGCCCGACGTCTGGTTGAAGACCTGGGGTGCGTTGGGGTTGGTCATGGTGAACGTGGAGAGGCCGGAGGAGAAGAGGATGGTGTCGGTGTTGCCAGGAGCGGTGTCACTGTCGAAGGCGTTGATGGCGTCGTCGATGCCGCAGTCGGTGTTGGCGGGCGACGTGCAGTCGAGGGCATACATCACGGCGTCGTCGGTCGTCGCGTTCACGTAGTAGGTGAAGCCGGAGGGCGATGCCCCCGCGCGTGCGACCATATCTCCCACGCCGTACGAAATAAATGAACTGAGAATGATGCTGGCCGTGGCCAGACGCGCGAAAAGTCGCATCGGTGATGATCCCCTTAGGGTTGGGCCGCCTCAAGGAGGAAGCGATTATCGAGAGTAGTGATGAGCTCGTGTCCCTCACCAGCAAGGCCCTGATCTGTCGCAACGATTCAACCGTTCATTGCAACAACTCGAAGCCGGCGACGAGAATCGAACCCGCGTTCTCAGCTTTGGGAAGCTAACTGCCCGCAACCGCATGACAACCATAAGCCCACACTCAACGTGCAATCCGTTCATTTGAATCCAATCGCAACAAGTTCTGGGCAATCGATGAGCAAAATTGTCGTGAGCGCACTCGTATCGCCCAAAGGTCCCCCTCGTGCTGTACGCCTCTCGAGCCACGAAATGTCGAAGGCTCTCACCACAGCCCGCTTGGTCCTGGCGGTCAATCCGCGTAGACGCAAGTGGCTCAAGGTGACTGCGCGACTCGCGCTCGCATCGTCGAGAACTTGGTAAAACGACATTGGAACGCAACAAAAATCATGAAATGGTTCAACCGACGTATTCGTTCCAAAGATGGTGGAGCGTATCTACGCAAAGCCTCCAGCTCCACTACCGTTGGACGAGTCGGAAAAGGTAGTCCAGAATGTTCGAGTGCCTCAGCGGTTTCTAGTCGCGTGCTCAGTAAACAGCAAACGAGTGGCGAGCGCCGTGAACGAGATCTGGCTCCATCAGTCCGCTTGCGCGCGAGGCGAGCATTGAAACGAACAGAGGCACCAGGTGAACATCTGCCGGAAGACGCTCATGGTCATGGTCGTCTCATTTTTGTCAACGTTGGGCCTGGTGAGCACTTCAGGCGCTACGGGGTCGTCGCAAGCGGCGCTCTCCGTGATCTCGACGTCGAACCTCGCCTACAACGGACCCGGCTCGCTCTCGTTACCGTTGGAGACCAGCGGGGGATCTGTGGCTGGGCTGGATTCCTACGTGGCGGACTCTGCGACTGACCATGTCTCAGTTGTCAACACCGAGAGCGACTCCGTCGAAGTTGCCATTTCGGTAGGAAACGATCCCGTGGCCCTCGCCGAGAATGGCCAAGGTACCGCGGTCGATGTCGCGAACGAGGGCGATGGAACAGTGTCGGTAATCGATCCTGCCACCAACGCGGTTACCGCCACGGTCTCGGTGGGCGGCAACCCGGATGCCGTCGTATTCAATCAAACGGGGTCGCTGGCGTTTGTAGCGAACGCCAGCGACTATGTGTCTGAGCTCAACACCGTGACGAACACGGTGGTTGCCACTATCTCCGTGCCCAGTGGGAGCTCGCCGCAAGGAATTGACGCCAATGCTTCGGGAACAATTGTGTACGTCGCCAATGAGAACGGGACCGTCTCGGTGATCGCAACGTCGAACAACGTGGTCACTGCGACCGTGGATGTGGGCAGCGAACCGGCCAGCGTCGCGGTGAATCCGACGGGCACGCTCGTGTCAGTCGCGAATGCCAACGATTCGACTGTTTCCGTGATTGACGCGGTGACGAACCTCGTCATGGGAACGGTTCACGTGGGGAGCGAGCCGGTCGACGTAGCTGTCAACCCCGTCGACTCCTTCGCGTACACGGCGAATGACGGAGACGATTCCGTCTCCGTCATTGACCTCGCAACCAACAGACTCCACGATGAAATCTCGCTGCCCGCCGGGAGCGATCCGACCGGCATTGCCGTGAACGCATCGGGAACTGACATATATGTGTCAAACGCAGGATTCGACAATGTCACGGTAATTTCAACGGCGACGGACGCGATCGTGGGGACGATTGGTCTGCCTGCGGGCAGTGGCGCATTCGACATCGCTCTTAACGACCTTGGCACCACCTTCGCCGTGACGGCGAGTGGGAGCGCCGGGTGCAGCGTGAATGGCGATTCTCTTCACGCCTCGACGAGCGGGACGTGTTCGGTCCGTGCCACGATGGCGGGCGATGCTGTGTACGCCTCGGTGTTCTCTCCCTCAACGGTGGTGACCTTTACGTCGGGATCATCGAGACAGGCTCAAGCAGCGTTGTCGATTACGTCGCCCTCCAGCGTAGGGTCACTCTCGACGTCCCTTACGACGAGCGGTGGCACCGTGGTGGGTCTCGACGCCTATGTCGCCAACTTCGGGAGCGACACGGTGTCGGTCGTCGACACGGCGACCGGTCTCGTTGTTGCGTCGATTCCCGTTGGTGACAAACCTGACGCCGTGGCTGTCAATGCTGCGGGAACGTTTGCGTATGTGACGAACTCCTACAGCAACTCTGTATCGGTAATCAACACGTCGACGGATCAGGTGACCGCGACCGTTCCGGTCGGCAATTTGCCTGTCGCCCTCGTGGTAAATCCTGCTGGGACCACCGTCTTTGTGGCGAATGCTTATAGTGACACGATTTCGGCTATTTCGACCTCGAATGACAGTGTGTCAACGACAAATTTGCCGATCGGAAGCACCCCGGACGGGCTTGTGATAAGTGCGAACGGTTCGGAGTTGTATGTGGCCAACTACGGCTCGAGCACTGTCACCGCGATCGACGCGATCGACAAACAAGTGATCGCGAGCACGTCGGCGGGTGACGGACCCAATTCATTCGCGATCAATCCGTCCGGCTCGACGTTGTACGTCTCCAACGAACTCAATGGAACGATCTCGTACTTTGACATTGCTTCGCGCGCGACCGTGCAGACGGTCCATGTTGGAAATTCGCCCTTTTCCGTGGTGATCAGTCCCTCGGACTCAACTCTCTACGTCGCGAACTACGCCGACAACTCGATCTCGCAGATTGTGGACGGTGCGGTGATTGCGACCGACCAGCTGAATGCGCTCTACGGACCCTACACACTGAGCATGAATGCCAGTGGCTCGGCGCTATACGCCGTCGGTGCGCAAGACGGCGTGGTGTCATCGATATCCACCAGCCCGTTTGCCTCCTCCACCGTCGCCACGCTTCCTTCGTGGAGTATTCCCCAAGGCTTGGCTCTCAATGCGCAGGGCGTCAGCTACTCGATATCTAGCGGTGGCACGGCGTCGGGATGCGCCATTAACGGAACGACGCTGAGTGCTAGTTCTGCAGGAACTTGCAAGGTTACTGCGACGATGGCGGGTGATGCCGACTACGCCTCGGTCTCCTCTTCTCTCACCACAGTGATGCTTGGTGCGAGCGTGCCGAGCGCGCCCCAGAACGTCAGCGCTACGGGAGGTACCGGCTCCGTCGTGCTGGCGTGGAATGCGCCAGCGTCAGATGGAGGAAGTCTCGTCTCGGGTTACGAGGTGACTGAAGACGATTACACAACTGCGACCATCACAACGAACGTGTGCCCAGGGTCCAGTTCGAGCACCGCGACAGCGTGCACGATCATTGCCCTCTCGCCCAGTGATAGCTACGGATTCTCGGTCGCAGCCACGAACACAACGGGCACGGGGCCATTTTCCTCCGAATCGAATAGCGTCACTCCTTCAGCATCATCAGGCGGCGGCGGCGGCGGTGGTGGTGTTGGTGGTGGTAGCGGAAGCGGAGGAGTTCCGAGCGGCGGTGGGATGACTACGACGACCGCACCACCACCGCCTCCTTCGACCTCGACCTCGACCTCGGCGACGGTGCCAATACCTCGCGACATTACATATTCCGCGAATGGAAGTGCATTGAGCGCGAAGGCAAAGTCCGTATTGGCGGCTCTCGCGAAGAAGCTTGAGCGCGGCGCTTCGATCACGGTGACGGGCTACGCGCGCGGCAATACATCCTTGGCGAAACTACGAGCCAGAGTCGTCGCGAACTACTTGGAGAAGCTGGTCAGGCTTAACGTGACCATCAAGATCGTCACGAGGTCCGCGGTCGGGAAAGTCGTGGTGACAACCACGCGGATGTAGCCGTGAGAGGTTTCGGTGGTTTCTTGAGTATGGCGCTCTCGCTGCCATCGGCACGAGCAAGTCCAAGGTTCGAAATCGCGGTCGATGTAGTTGGTGTGGCGCGTCGGGAGTCGCTCGCCTGACTCAACGAGTCGCTAAGTACGCCCGACCCATGTCCCGTAAACGGGAATGTATGCCGTTCATAGGATTGGCGCCGGGCAACTGATCTTTGCGGATCTTTGCGACCACGGTGTAGTTGGTATCGACAACGTTGGCAATAGGCGCGAGGGACGTTTGGGACACGAACTGATACGAGTCCATTATCGAGAGCCCGGTTAGTTCAGCAACCCACTGCACCATCTGAACTTGACTAATTCGGAAAGCATCCTCCAGCGGTTTCGTTGATCCGGTAGTGATGATTTCGGTGTCACTTTCTAGGCGTGGCCACAAAACGGGCGTGGCGTCCTTGATGAGATCGATAACCATGACGGTATCCATCGCAGTCTCGACGGCCACACCGCACGTTTCGCCTTCGCCTTGCCGGGCGTGCCCGTCACCAAAGCTAAACAGCGCACCCTCGACGTTGACCCCGAGGTAACAGGTCACGCCGGATCGCATCTCCGGGGTGTCCATGTTCCCGCCCCAGTCACCGGGTGTGAGAGCCGAACGTGCCTCATTCAGCGCGGGCGCCACGCCAACCGTGCCGTGCATAGGATCCAACGGCAGGGTGTAGAGCGCCTCTGATTCGCGAGCTTCGTAACGAACCGTGCGCTGTTCTGCGTCGATCGCGTACGCCCACGTCATCTCTGGCAACGGCTGATGCAGCATTTGCGTGAAGCCGTTGGCGGTCAGCGCGCCAAAGAGCGGAACCGTCGTGGAGAAACCGAGCGTGTCTCGCGGCTCGATACGTGCGAAGTGCACGGCCAGGACATCGCCCGGCATGGCGCCCTCTACGTAGAAGGGGCCGGTCTGGGGATTCAAAAATCGTGGATCGCATACTTCACTCACGTGGTCGTGCACTGATCGCACTTTGCCCGCGAAACAGTCAAGGCTGCTGGTGTCGAGAACGGAACCAGGCGCAATGGACCCTCGGGCGTCAACTCCGCCAAAGGTGTACACGAGTTGACTGATGTCACCCTCGTGATCGACCTCGTACCTAAGGACCGGCACGCCACTCATCGCTACCCCCTGTGTGGTTTCACATTACTGACTCGACGAAGGCGAGCGCGTTTTCACTCTGGGCAGCTCGTACTGACGAGCTCAACGTGCAATGCCCAGAGCGATGTGGTCAGGGGCGGACCGTCACGTGTGACGTCGGTGATTGGTATGACCTTCCGTAACCGATGTAGGTAGCGTTGATCGAGTCGGAACCGACCGGGGGATTCGGCATGCTTATCAAGCACTCTCCGAAGGGGTTCGGATGACAGTGCCCGATCGTCGCACCAAGGTGCACTGTGATCGTGGCGTCTGGATAGATGCCTTCGCCGTTCGCGCGAACGCCCGTCACTTGCACAACGACGGACGCGCCTGACGCGACAACCGGCACCGACGGTACTGCGCTGAAGTTCGACGATGCGACGGGGATCACGAACTCCGGGTCGGTGGGTACCGAGTACCCGAATCGGTTATGCGACTGAGCAGTGACCCAGTACACCTGATGCGTCTTGAGCCCGGCAATGATGCAGTTTGGTTCAAAGTAGACCGGCGCGGAGCACTGTTTGGTAGTCGCTCCCTGGGAGATGTTCACGCGGTAGCCGCTGACCGGAGCACCACCTGTGCTGGATGGCGGGTGCATGTAGGTCCAGACCTTGTCATTGACAATATTTCCTGATACCTGCTGCGGCGAGGTGGGGACTACGGCGGAGCAGTCGGCGTCAGTGCTGGACCAGGCAATGTTGCCAGTGTCGTCGACCGCGACGAATCGATGAGCGCCGTAACCTACCGCGGTCCAGTTTGACGTTGCGTCCGTCGGCACAGCTGTCGCAGTCCAAGATGCTCCCGACGATGACGAAATGAAATCGCCGACAGCGCCCGTGGACCGACCAACGCCAACAAAGGTGCCGCAGCCGAACGTTGCGCCGTCTATATCTTGGGCGGGAGAGAGCTCATGTAGTGACCAAACGCTTGCATTGACCGACGTTGCAATTGGGCCGGCGTTTGAACCGTCAAGGGCCACAAAATTTCCCTCGCCATACACGACGGCTCCCCATTTGGCACCCGAGTTCGGCGTCGGGAAGAGACGGCTCCACTTAACGCCAGTGGTCGAGATTGCAACGGCGCCCAATGCGGCATCCGCAGCGACGAAGTGTCCGTTTCCGTACGCGATCGATGTGAAGTCATAGTTGCTGTGGCTCCACGCGACGGTCCACTGTGTTCCGTTCGTCGACGTGTCGATCTGTCCGCCCGAACTTACCGCCACAAAGCGCCCGTCGCCGAAAGCAAGGGCGGTCCAGGGACCACGCGGTCCGGAGACTGCGCCCCAGTTGCGCCCATTCGTCGAGACAATCTCCTCGGAATTCGCTACTCCCGAAGAGAGTGCCACGAAACGCCCGTCTCCGTAGGTCACGGTTTGCCACGATCCCGTCGGGACCGGATATTCCGTCCATGTTGCGCCGTCTGACGAGACGGCAACCTCTGGCGAATGACCGAGGGTAACCCATTGGCCGACCCCGTAGCCGACGGCGTACCAACTGCCCGTCGGTGAAGGCTCTGTCGCAATGTTCCACGCGTTCACCGTCGAACTACCCATAGCGACGGGAATCGGGGACGCAACAAAGCAGACTGCCGCGATGAGGGCGGTAGTCGCAAAAATCATTCCGAATCGAGAGGCCGGGGTTTTCCTCAAAAGTGCGCCTTTTAGGTGTCATGCAACCTTCGCATCACCAACGCACGACGCTCTCTACAGATTCTCAACAAGTCGTATGTTTGCTGATCGATTTGAGCAATGGATCGGAATGAGAACCAATTCAGTGGGCTCCGAGGCTCCCAGTGTTCCTGGCGCAAGGAACACGCGAGCTAAACGACTTAAGCCTTCTCGATACAGCGATCGAGCATCTCCAACTTCGGTCGCGACGCGGACTGATGATGTAGTCGTCGCAGCGAGCCCCAATCTACTTTGGCAGCAGCGAAAGCTCCTGAGCCACCAATTGTCCGATGTCGGGTGGCCAACCATGTTCGCCGCCGTTGATTGTTCGAAGTGTGACGGTGGCTCCGCCTTGGCATTTCGAGTATGTCGAAAGTGAAATTGTCGAACCTGACGTAGTCGTTACCGGACCTGTGGAACATCCATCGAGGTGAGCCCACCGCGCCACCGAATTCGGAGCACTCAGCATTGTGTCTTCGCCAATGGATGTCGAAAAATATCCGCCGCTGTAGGGAATCACCGAGTCGGCGGTGCCGTGAATCTCGTAGACAGACTCGGGTTTGGCGGGCGAACACGAGGCGCTCTGCACGGTTGACATTTGCCCTTCGACTGGAACGATCAATGAAATGACCGAGGCCAGACGGCATCCCAGGTCTTCGACGAGGATTGCACCATTTGAGAATCCGACGGCGGCTACACGCGAGGGTGCAAAGGA
>DASZLS010000101.1:0-4142 GCA_035552255.1 Acidimicrobiales bacterium
GGCGGCGTCCGCTACCGGGGTCACAGCGCGAAGTGGGTCAGCCACGGCTGGATCTGCGGCACCGACCTGATCGACCCGAAACTGCAGACCGTCACCTGCCAGGGCGGCAACGACAATGCCGTGAGCTTCAAGATCTAACAGCACCGATCCTCCGACCGCAGCGTCGGATCGCACGCCAGCAGCAGTCGACGCCGCTATCGCTCCCATCTCGGCGGCTGCTCGGGGAAGACAATCGCCTTGGCGACGAGGCGTGCGCCGCCGCGTTTGCCATCGTCGTCCGGGTGAGTCCAACGATCTTTCGCGACGGCCCCTTCCGGTTCTTCTTCTGTTCGCGTGAGGAGGAGCGCCTACACGTTCACGTGCAGTCTCCGGATGGTGAGGCCAAGTTCTGGATCGAGCCCGAGATCGAGCTCGCTCGGAGCTACCAACTCAGCGATCAGGACTTGAAGCGCGTCCTACAGTTGGTGATCGATCACGAGCACGAGATCCGCGATGCCTGGCGCCATCACTTCGACCGCTGAGGTCACCAACATCTCCCAGCACGGGTTCTGGATGCTGGTCGACGGCCAAGAGCTCTTTCTCCCGTTCGAAGAGTTTCCGTGGTTTAGGCAGGCGCCTGTCGAGGCGATTCTCCGGCTCGAGCGACCGTCGCTGCGGCATTTCTATTGGCCCGACCTAGACGTGGATTTGGGGCTCGACTCGATCGAGCATCCAGACCGATATCCGCTCAAATCAACGCTCTAACGCGCTGGGTACCCATAGGCGCCCGCTATCTCTTCCACGGGAACGCTGCCATCCCGTCGGCGATTGGATTGGCGACTTGGAGAGCTACGCGACCGTCGTCCCAGCTCGCGTGCTAGCCAGCGTGAGTCACGGGGCCTGAGGGGCCGGTTTGTGGGGGTGCGGTGATCGCGGGTGGATCGAGCAGCGCCGCCGTTGCTGGGTCGAGGAAATCCATGATCGTGAGCGCGTTGGCATCTCGCCTGGTGAGAGCGGGCAGGTTCCATTTGTGCTCGATCGTGGCGAGGATCGAGGTGTGATCGTAGGTGAGGTCGCTCACGCCACCCCGTTTGGCGTACGGCGAGACGACGACGGCGGGAACTCGCGGACCGTACATGTCATATGAGCCCGTCTGTCCGACCGGGAGGTCCGGCGGAATGTCGTCGGGTGGGATCGCGGCGGGTGGGGCCACGTGGTCGTAATAGCCACCGTGCTCGTCGTAGGTGTAGATCAGCACGGTGCGCTCCCAGTTGGGCGAGCGCAGAACCGCTTCCACGATCTTGTGCGCCCAAGCTTCTCCGTAGTACATGTCGTCGGGGTCTTCTTGCGTGTCGGACTGCGGCAGAGCAGCGACGTTGACGCCAATGATGTCGAGCGACTCCCTGACGATCGATGATTGCGAGGACACGGATGTCGCGATCGAGCGGAGCACGCCTTGACCGGGGTCAACGAAGCTCACCGCTGGAAGCGACCCCGCCTCGCAGTCGTGGAAGAACTTCTCCAACGTGTGGTGGTGGCGGAGGTGTTTGACGAACGCGGATGGGATCACGAGGCTTGATGGCACGTCGGTGAAGTAGTCGCGCCAGTCGATGTGATGGTGCGAGAGCAGGTCGAAGATCGTCCCGTTCGGTGGGCTTGAATGAAGCACCGACTGTTCGATGTTCGTGACCGTGAGACCCCACGCGGTGCCGGCCAGCAGAAAGCGCCGGTTCGGGTACGTTGGCCCGGGCACCGAGCAGAACCAGCTGTTGGCTACCGTGAACGTGTTGGCTAGCGAATAGGCAAATGGGAGCACCTCGGGCGTGTAGTACCCCATCGGCTCGTGAGCGCCCGATACCGACCTCACGAAACCGTCCATCGCTCCGCCGTTGATCTGCTCGTGCGTTGCCGCCCAGCTTTGGGTCACGTGCTTCGCTTGCTTTGTGTTCGGCAGCGCGAATGCCGCGACCTCGGACGGTGGATCGGAGACGTCTGGATTCGAGTTCGTTGTCACACCTGCGTCATCAAACGTGAGCCCCACTATGTCCGCGCGCGTCAGCGGCAACGCGCCAAGCAGGTTGTCGAATGAGTGGTTCTCCATCATCACGACGATCACGTGATCGAAGGGCATCTCGCTGTTCGCGGTCCCGATCGGCTTGTCGGGGAACAGGCGACTGCCTGCCTCTCGCTTTGTTGACGGGCCCCCGGTCACCTCTCATCTCCTCGCTTTCGGTTTCCCGGTCGGCACCTCGTGTGGGTCACCGCCTGGGCTGTCGTGCGGAGCCGACGCCGGCGCGATCAGCACATCGGTCACCTTCTTGACCATCGCCCGGAACGCATCGTCGGCGAACCCGAAGATGAACGCCGCGACCTCGAACGTCAAGTGGTCAGGCTCGGGGGCTTGCCTATTCCCGAGAAGGATCGCGACGTACAACAACAGTGCGCCGACTCCACCAGCTGCCGCGCCCAAGAAGGGCCGTGCGATGTGCCAGTAGTTGTACCCCTCGTCCCAGTGGCGGTTGTGGAAGAAGATGTCGCTCATGCCGACCATCACTCCGCCTAGAGCTCCGAACCAGACCACACCGATTGGAACTGGACCGACGCCCGAGAAATCATCTCGGAAGCCGGCCGAATGGTGGTAGGCGTAGAAAACGACGCCGAGAGCCAGCAGGTACGCGAACTCGAGACAGAAGATGAGCGGAGGCATCACACCTTGTCGGTCTCCACTTTGGGTGACGTCCGCGGGTCCTAAACACGCGACTTCTCACCTGAGCCCCGCCCATCGCCAAACTGAGGAGGCTCGCCTGACCCGGACATTCTGAAGTCTCCCACCCGAGACGGATGCCCCCGGCGCTTCCCGGCTCGAACGCGAGTGCAGCAATCGCGGAACGCCATGGGTACAGCGCGCGGTGTCCCCCGACTAGCGCTTTCATCCTCAGGACCCGCCAGCTGGCGCTATCGCAAAGGCGACGTAGAACCATTCCGCAGTCTCCGACGCCAACGAGTCCTTTGCCCGGAGAGGAGGCACCCGATGTCGGCGTCGGCTACGCGTCAGTCGGCGACACGGCGTCGGCGAGGGTTAGCAGTTGACTGAGCGGGACAGTGCTCGGCAGACGTCGCTCATTCGTGCTGCGTTGAGTCGGGTGATCGATTCGGTGATCAGGGCGCGTGGGACGGTGCGGAGGTTGTCAAGGCTGATGGCGCACTCGACCGGCATCCCGTCGGCTGGCCCGATCTGCACCTCGGTGTCGATCCCGCGGATCGTACGCGTCACGAGCGCGACGACGATGTTTTGCAGACGGGGGATCGCTTCGTCGCGTGTGAGCACGACGACCGGTCGGCGGCCTTCCTGCTCAAGTTCGAGCCACGCGACCTCGCCGCGGGCTACCAACGCTCTTCACGGATAGCTTCGCGCGCGTTTGCAAGCGCCCACTCGTCTTCCGCGGCAGCGGTATCGGTCGACGCGGTCCATTGACGCAGCAGTTCACGTTCGCGCGACAGCCTCGCAAGCGCCGCCTCGGCCTCGCCCTCGGTGAGCTCGTCAACCAGGATGTGCAGTTTTTCGCGCGTGGTCAGTGCATCTGGAACTGTAACGCCGGCTCACGCCGGAAAGAAGCCCTTGGACCGCGGGCCAGCACCACGGTGCTGGCTTGGTCGGCACTGGCGCGGACGTAGCGAGATTGTGCGTGCGGCGAGAGGATCAGCGGATCAGCCACCGTCCGAAGGAGGACATCATGCAGTCCGTCGCGTTGCTCGATTCCGCCGGGCGTCGTCGCTCACCGGCGACGCTGCCATCCTTTCACCAGGGACGCCCACCACGCAACAAATGGCTCAGCTACCCGCCCGACCCACCGACCGTCGAAGAGATCATCACCGTCATGAGAGCCGCAGGGGACACCCCGGACGGGTTACGGCTACGCGCGCTGATCGTTGTGCTATGGCGCGCCGGCCTGAGAATCAGTGAGGCACTCGCGCTGACCGAAAGTGACCTTGACCGTGATCGTGGCGCGATCCTCGTTCGACGCGGCAAAGGCGGCAAACGCCGAGAGGTTGGGATGGACCGCTGGGCGTGGGACCAACTCGAACCCTGGCTCACGTACCGTGCAACGCTGCCAGTCGGCCCCCTGCTCTGCATCCTGCGCGGAGCTACCAGGGGACGGCCG
>DASZLS010000102.1:0-42619 GCA_035552255.1 Acidimicrobiales bacterium
GAAGAGCGCGCAGTATCAAGCAGGCTCGTTGGTGTTGTTCATCACGTTCGACGAAAATGATTCAGGCGCGACGAACCAAGTGCCGACGCTCGTCATTGCACCGTCGACGCTTCACGGAGAGCGAGTCGGCGCACGGTTTACGCACTACTCCCTCTTGAAGACGGCCGAGACGCTCCTGCACGTTCCGCAACTCGGTCAGGCGAGGACGGCATCGTCCATGGTCGCTCCGTTTCATCTCTGAACGGCCCTTCACTGGGTGAAGGAGTCTGGGCGGCGTTTCTCGCCGCCGAATTCGGGAATCCGACCGGAGCGCGAGGGCACTTTCTAACGCGGTCGAATCGGCGCCGCAAAGCCGTTTGAGATCTTTCGTAGTCTCGATGAACTCACCCGTCGACGATTCTCCCGTACCATCTCCCACGAAGGGGGCGCAGTGAGGCTTCGAACATGGATGAGCGTCGCGTCGATGGCCGCGGTGGCGATGTTGGTGATCGGATTGGGCGCACCTGCAGGCTCCGCGAATGGCGGCCCGACGCCCACGCTTCCCACGACGACGACCACAATTCCCGGTACAACAACTACATCGACGTCAACGACCACCACCACGACTACGACGCCGGTGCCCACCCATAATCCGGACAACCCGTTTACCGATCGAGCGTTGGCGACGTATCTGAAGAACCGCTCTGGGCTTGTGACTGCTGCCATCTACGACGTCGATACCGGGGCCACGTACACCTATCACAACGGCTATCACGATCGAACGGCGTCCATCGTGAAGATCGACATCCTCGCTGATCTGCTCTACGAATCGCAAGCGCGCGACAAGCCCCTCACCGCGAAGCAAGAGTCCCTCACGAGGAGCATGATCGAGGCGTCCAACGACGCGGCAGCGACAAAGCTCTGGGCGCAAATCGGGGGAACGGAAGAGATTGACGAATTCAACACTTTGATTGGGTTCAAGTACACGGTGCCTAGTTGGTCGTGGGGCGACATCTCAACCACACCGCTCGACCAGTTGCAGCTACTCAAAGTGATTGCGCTGCCCAATCGCATCCTGGACACCGCATCGCGCGACTACGAGATGGATCTCATGGAAGACGTCATCGGAGGTCAGCGTTTCGGACTCGGCTGGGGATCTCCCGCCAAGGCCACGGTTGGGCTGAAGGACGGTTGGTACAAGGAGATCCCAACTGGTTGGCAGGTCAACAGCACGGGATTTGTCCAATATCAGGGGCGCTTCTATCTCGCGACCATCATGACGGCGAGCGACCCCGGCGAGACCTACGGAATGAACACCGTGACGACCATCGCGAACGGAATATGGAAATATCTCATGCCCCGAGTTGTCGCGTCATCGTAAGAGTGGGCAGCACGGTGTCGTCGCCTTCAATAATGCGCCAGAGGGCGTCAGTGTCGACGTGCTCGTCAATGAGGTCGGCGAGCACGTCAATGCGGGCCTCGCGACGGATCGCGAAATCATGCGCGACGTCGGGGACAAAGTGCTTGCCCGCCGTGTCCGCAACCTTGACGAGGAACTCGCGACGCCACGCATCGTTCTCGAACAGTCCGTGCCAGAGGGTGCCGCCAACGGATCCAACGATGCAACCCTCGTCGGCGAACAGTGCGTCGCCGCCCTCGACGTGCACGCGCCCGTGGTGAATCTCGTATCCCTCGAGTGTCGAGCCGTCTTGCAATACCGCACGAGTTCGCGTCAAAACCTTCTCTGACTTGAACTCGGTGTGCACGGGCAGAAGGCCGAGCCCGTCGATGCGTCCAACGGCGCCCTCGACCTCGTCGTCGATGATCTCGCCGAGCATCTGGTAGCCACCGCACAACCCCAGCACGGAACGCCCCCGCGCGGCGCGTTCGAGAAGTGCACCGGCGAACCCCCGTTCACGTAGCCACGCGAGGTCGCTCGCGGTGGCCCGAGTGCCCGGAAGGATGACGAGGTCACAGGTCTCCATCTCCTCGGGACGAGTGATGGGACGCAGCACGACGCCGGGTTCGTCAACCAGTGGATCGAAGTCGGTGAGGTTGCTCGCTCGAGGGAACGCGAGCACGCCAATCGAGAGGATGTCGTCGCCGAGCGGTGACGCAACGTCCAGCCACGAGGAGAAATCCGTCGCGTCTTCGGCGTCGAGCTCCAGTCCGCGACGAAACGGAAGGACCCCGAGGGTCGAGCGACCGGTGAGGTCCGCGAGCTGAGCCAGGCCGGGTTGGAGGAGCCCCACGGATCCGCGAAACTTGTTGACGATGAATCCGCGAATCAACAGCTGATCTCCGGGTTCGAGGACCGCGAGCGTGCCGACGAACGACGCGAACACGCCGCCGCGATCGATATCGCCGACCAGAAGTGCCGGTACGTTCGCGGCGCGGGCGAAGCCGAGATTGACGATGTCGCTTTTGCGGAGATTGATCTCTGCCGGGCTGCCTGCGCCCTCGCAGATGACGACGTCGAAGCGTCCCTTGAGCTCGCGGTAGGAATCAACGACCACGTCAAGAAGGCTCTCTTTGCCGTGCCAGTCCTTGGTCGCGTCAAGGTCGCCCACGGGATGTCCGAGGACGATGAGCTGGCTTGTTCGATCCGTCCCGGGTTTCAGCAGGACCGGATTCATGATGACCTCGGGTTCCACGCCTGCGGCCTGTGCTTGCACGACCTGCGCGCGGCCCATTTCGCCGCCGTCGTTGGTGACGTAGGAGTTGAGCGACATGTTCTGGGCCTTGAATGGCGCGACGGAAATCCTTTGGCGGCGGAGCCATCGACAGATTCCCGTGACGACTGTGCTCTTGCCGGCACCGGACGAGGTGCCGAGCACCAGCAACGAGCCGCTTCGCTTGGTCATCGATCGAGTTCGCCGTCAGCGAGTTCGAACACGCTTCGGGTAATCGCGAGTGCTTCGCGTGGACGATCGAGATGACGCGACGACACGAAGTACATGCCGCCCGCGAAGGCGAGGCCCACGATCCAGGAGATGTCGACGCCGTGCAGCCACGTAGCGCCAGGACTCTCGTAAAAATTGGTGATGAACATGAAGGGGACCTCGACGGCGACACCGATGAGATAGGCACTGATGCCGCGAACGCCCCACCGTCCGTAGATGCCGCTCGGAGTGAAAAGATCCGTGACGGCGAACTTGCCATGTCGCACAAAGTAAAAATCAACGAGATTGACGCTCGTCCACGGCGCGAGCAGGTAGAGCATCACGATCAACCAATCATTCAGCACCGTCGTGGCGTTGGTCAGCGCCGCGCCGAGAATGAACCAGGCGAGCGCGAGACCGACGATCGTGACGACGCGGACCTTCCTACCGGAGCGAACGGGACGGATGGAGTCAACGATCGTGATGACGGAGAGCATCCCGCTGTAGGCACTGATACCCATGGCAGCGACCAATGCCGCCACCGCGACCAGTGCGAGCACCGTGCCAAGGTGCGAGAACGTCGCGTTACCCGCAACGTCGATTCCCGTCAGCGCGTCACTTACATGCAGTCGCGTCGCCATCCACGCGCCGACCGGAATCAGCCAGAGAGGCGAGCCAACAGCGCCGAGAAAGACGGCCGTCGTGAGTCGCCGACGCGAGGTATTGCGAGGTAGATAGCGCGAATAGTCCGACACGCAGGGGGCGTAGGTGATGTTGTAGGAAGCGGCGACCGTGAACATCGAGAAGAAGCCGATGGCGTTGAAGCCTCCGGTCGAGGGTCCCTGGCCACCCGCAGAACCCAGGATGATCGCGAGCGTCACGATGATCCACAGCGGCAAGGAGACCCAGAACACGGTCAGGACGACCGTATGGATCCAGTCGTGACCGTAGATGGCGAGCGTGGCGGCGGCGAGGCTCACCAGCACGGCGATCGAGGTGGCGTTCCATCCGAAGATCTCCGAGAGGCCTTCTTTGATAATGACGACGGTGACGACGTTGAATCCGACGAACGTGAGCGTCGTCGCGATGAGCGGCACAACCACGCCGGAGTAACCGAACTGCGCGCGCGACTGAATCATCTGGGGCAGCCCCAACGTTGGACCTTGCGCCGAGTGGGCCGCCATGAACATGGCGCCAAAGAGGATGCCGGCGACTCCGGCGATGGAGGTCCACAGCCCGTTGAGCCCAACGACGGGACCGAAGAAGGCGAGGGCGAGCGTGAAGGGTTGAAAGTTGCCGAGAAACCAGAAGGGGCCTTGCCGCCAGACCTTCCCGTGTCCCTCTGAGTCGGGGACGTGGCCGAGATGTCGACGTTCGATGACGCTCACGCGAGATCTTTCTCGGTGACCCCCGCCGAATCGAAGGTCGCCATCTCGCGCAGAATCTTCGCCGCCGCCTGTATCAGTGGTATCGCGAGCGCTGCACCACTCCCTTCGCCGAGGCGTAGCCCCAGATCGAGTACCGGATTAAGGCCGAGGTGCACGAGCCCGGCGCTGGCGCCCGGTTCGCTCGAGCGGTGTCCGGCAATGAGGTAGCCAGTGACGTTTGTTGCGAAGGCGCGCGCGACAACGGCGGCTGCGACGGCGATGACGCCGTCGATGAGGACCGGAACTTTCGCCGCAGCGCCCGCAATAATGAAGCCCGCGAGCGCCGCAATTTCGAGGCCACCGACCTCGGCGAGGATGTCCAACGGCGTTGCCTCGGGCGACAGTCGGGCGAGGGCCGATTCAATGACGCGCGTCTTCACCGTGAGCATCTCGTCATCGATGCCCGTGCCACGTCCAGTGACGTCGCGAGCGCTTGACGTCGTGAGCGCGGCGATGAGCGCAGCCGAGGGCGTGGTGTTCCCAATGCCCATGTCGCCCGTCACGAGTAGCCGCGCGCCTCGATCGAGTGCTTCGCGAGCGATGTCGGCACCGACGTTGAGTGCGGCGAGGGCTTCGTCCCGGCTCATAGCGGGACCGTCGGCGAGGTTCGCCGTACCCCGTCGCACGTTGCGCCGTTCGAGGCCCTGCGCGTCGCCAGGAATCGGCGTTGCCACGCCGACGTCGACCACCATGACCGAGGCGCCGACATGGCGCGCGAGCACGTTGATCGCGGCGCCTCCAGCACAGAAGTTGGCAACCATCTGCGCGGTCACTTCCGAAGGCCAGGGAGTGACGCCCGCCTTCACGACACCATGATCGCCCGCGAAGACGGCGATCGTCACCGGTTCGGGTACAGGCGGAGGGCACTCGCCGGCGATCGCCGCGAGTTGCACCCCCAGTATTTCGAGGAAGCCGAGCGAACCTTGAGGCTTGGTCAATTGATCGTGTAGCGCTCGCGCGGCGAGGGCGGCGTCGGTGTCGGTGGGCGTCACGCGACTCGCGAGCTCGCTGAAGTGTTCCTCGGTCATGTCATTTCCTTTTTCAGTGTCTCGAGCGCGGCACCTAGGCGCGCAATACCGGTTTCGTTTGGCACTGCGATGCGGGTAACTCCTTCGAGCCCGAAGCTGGCGCAGTCTCGTACGACGATACCTTTGGGCGCGAGCCACTCGCGAAGCCCCGCGTACTCGACGAGTAGCCAGTTCGCGTCCGAAGGACGAACGACGAACCCGAAACCTTCGAGCATGAGGCGTAACTCTTCACGCAGCACTCGTATTCGTCGAACACTGTCGGCTAGATCGAGTGCGGAAAGTAGATCGGGGAGGGCATCAGCGGCGAGGCCATTGAGTGACCATTCCGGCTGACGTCGCCGACAGCGCTCAATGAACGATGGATCGGCGAGGACGTAGCCGATTCGAAGACCGGGACAGGCGAGCACTTTGGTGAGCGAACCAACGACGATCGCGTCATCCCCCCTCGTCCAGTCACCGGTGGCGAGCGGGTAGAACGCCTCATCCCACACCGCCGCTTGCTCGTCGGGACGTGCCAGGAGACCAGTAGGACTATGGGGATTCGAACGCCAACGTGGTCCCGTCCCACGTGGGTGTAGCGAGAATTCGGGCTCCTCGACCGAGCCGTCGAGGAGCCCTGCGACGAGGGCGATCGCCTCCGCGCCACCGTTCGTGAGCAGCAAACGGTCGGCGTCAACGGACATCACGTCTGCGAGGGCGCGCTGTGCGATCGAAGGATCCGGGTAGCGCGCCAGCGCGTCCAGGTGAGCCGCGATGATCGAGCGCGGATCGGGAGCGACGGGGTTGAGCGATTGGGAAAGGTCGAGCATGGAGGCCGGGTCGAGTCCGAGGGCACGCGCGACACGCGACGCGTCGCCGCCGTGCGTGCCCGCAGGTGGCAGGGTCATCGCTTGTGCCACCACTGGATAAGGCCGATGGCGCCCAGTATGACCGCGAGGGACGTCACGACGTCACGACTGAGACGAACTGCTTCGTGAATGTCGTCGACACCGACCGGACGACCACTGCCGAGCGTCGGACGATCTTCGACTCGATCTCCGTAACGATTGCGACCACCGAGTCGCACGCCCAGCGCGCCGGCGAACGCGGCCTCGACTACGCCGGCGTTGGGAGACGGGTGGGCCGAAGACTGGGTCGACACGGCGAATCGAACATCCTTTGCGGTGTCTGGTCGCACCATGGCGACGAGCACGGCGGCAACGCGCGCTGGCAGCCAATTCGCGACGTCGTCGAGTCGAGCGCTCGCCCAGCCGTAGTGCTCGTAGCGCTCCGAGTGGTGTCCCACCATGGCGTCCATCGTGTTGACGGCGCGGTAGCCGAGTGCGCCCGGTGCTCCTGCGACGGTCGCCCACAGCAGTGGGGCAACGATGGCGTCAACGGTGTTTTCCGCCACCGACTCGACGACCGCTCGTGCGATCTCTTCTTCGTCCAGGTCGCTGGGATCACGTCCAACAAGGGTGGGCAGCAGTGCTCGCGCGCCGTCGAGGTCACCACGAGAGAGCGCGCTCGCGACGTCGTCCGCGGCGTGCCACAGAGATCGTCCTCCTACCGCGAGACCGGTCGCCCACGCGGTTGAACGGGTCAGGGTGCCGACAACGATGCCGAGCAAGGTGCCCGTGGCGGCGTGCAGCACGCCGGGTGACCTCTCGTCTTTGTAGTAGCGACGCTCGAACGCGTCCATGGCACGACCGAAATGCACGACCGGGTGCCAGGCGTTGTCGAGTTCACCGAAGAGTCGATCAAGCACGAGGCCGCTCGCCGCCGCGAGCGGCCGTGGTGCTCTCAATCCCGCTCGTCTCATCGCGCCGCCAGCGCCAAGAGTCCGACGGTCTCACCGATGACACCGGCGGCTCCGAGCACGTCGCCGGTGTAGCCGCCAATGCGCCGACGTGAGAACAGTGCGACGAGCGCGATGGCGATGAGCTCTGCACCCAGCGCGGCGACCCCGCGGACGCCGCGAGCGATGACGACAAGAGCTGCGGACAGTGCGATGCCACCGACGAGTGATCCGCGCAACAAGCCGCGTTGCAGCGTCGAGCGCGCGCCGAGGAAGCTCTGCACGAGACCGTCGGGGCGCGCGTAAGGAAGCGCTTCGGTGATGGCGACCATCGCGGTGCGCGAGGCACACCAGAGTCCCGCGATGACGAGGGGAGAGGGGCGAAGCGAGGCGAACGCGCCAAAGCGAAGAAGAAGGACCGCGCCTACCGTGAGCGCGCCGAAGGCACCGATCGACGGATCGGCCATGGCGGCGAGTCGACGCTCTCGGGTGAGTGGCGCGAGCAGGCCGTCGCCCGCGTCAGCCAAGCCATCGAAGTGCAAGAGCCCCGTGAGAGCGAGATCGGCCGCCACCGCCACCGCTCCCGCGAGAAGTCTGAGCCACAACTTCGCGGCGAGCCACCACAAACCTCCGACTGCGAGGCCGACGAGCGCTCCCACGATGGGAAACCACGCGAGAGTGGTGTTCTGCGGTGTCGCCGCTCGTCCGAATGGAGTGAGAAAGGAGACGGCGCGTCTCACGAGGCGTCACGGGGTAGGGACAACGAACGACCGGCCACCACGAGCAGCACGTCGTCGCATTCGTGGGCGATCGCTTGGTTGAGCGTACCGAGCGCGTCGCGGAACTCACGTCCGACGGCCGTCTCGGGGTGCACACCCAGACCGACCTCTTCAGAAACGATGATCGTGTCGCCACCCCGTCCCTGCAGTGCCGCGACGAGTACGTCGAGATCACAGCGCAGACCGGGAAGTGCCGCGAGCCAGGGCCCAAGCGAATCCACGAGCACGGTGCCCGACGTCGAGGTGAGTACGTCGGCCAGATCATCACCGCACTCGATCGTTGACCACTCGGGTGGGCGACGTTCGCGGTGTGCCGCGACACGCTGCACGAGATCCTGGTCTTCTCCGAGTCGAACGGTCGCGACGTACGTGACGGGGACGCCACTTCGTTCGGCGAGGCGCTCGGCGACGACAGATTTGCCCGAGCGCGCGCCGCCAAGAATCAGTGTCTTCACGGGGCCCACGACTGAGCGCCCGAGAAGATGGCCTGGTGTACGGCGCGCGCGATGCGTGCACCCCACAGCGAGCGAGGTCCACAGAAGCACTCGACGTCGCCCTCGCGTGGACAGAACAGAGCAATTGCGTCAGAGGCCGTGCCCGTCGCGGGAATACCCGCCTCGAAGAGCGCCTGGCTCTTTGCCTCAGTAGCCGTGGCGACCGCGTTGACGAGCGCCCCATCACTGAGGCGTGCTGGCACGAAGATGACGGTGTTGATCGTTCCCACTGGTGGGGCGGGTTCGCCATTGTCGTCTGCGGCCCACGTGGGGTGAGAGAGACCGGTGGTGGCTTCGGCGAACACGCCCTCCACCGTGGCGTGTTCGCGACGGCGAACTTTCGCGGCGGTCAGCATGCCCACGCCTTCGTCCTCGAGTCCGAGAGCGTCAGCAAGTTCGCTGACGTGTGCGGACACATCTTCGCGACCGTAGTCCGAGGGCACCTGTGCGTTGAAGGCCCAGTGCCGCTCGCCAATTCCGCCGCCCGCGACCGCGCTCGAGACGCCGAGCAGCGTGGTCTCGAATCGGTAGACGAGGACTTCAAGGTCCACGCCGTCTTCTCGACGCGACGCGAGCTCGGCGAACATCAGTACTCGATGCCCTTCTTCGCTCGGATCCCTTGCTGATAAGCGTGCTTGACCATCTTCATCTCGGTGACGGTGTCAGCAAGTTCGATGATTGCTTGAGGAGCGTTGCGGCCGGTCACGATGACGTTGGTCGTGGCTGCTCGCGTAGACAGCGTCGTGACGACGTCATCAACTTCTACCCATCCATAGGAGACGGCGTAGGTGACTTCGTCCAGTATGACGAGGTCGTACTCACCGCTCGCCAGCTTCTCCTTCGCCACCTGCCAGGCGTGGCGTCCCTTGGCAATCGTCTCATCGAGATCGGTCGACTCCCACGTGAAGCCGTCACCCATCGTGTGCCACTCGATGCCCAGATGGTCGGCGAGCTTTTTCTCGCCGACCTGCCACTTGCCGCTCTTGACGAACTGGATGACGACCACGCGCCATCCTCTCGCCCACGCGCGTCCCATGACGCCAAAGGCCGACGACGACTTGCCCTTTCCGTCGCCGGTGTTGACGATGATGATCGAATCAGCTCGCACGAGCTTCTCGGGAACCGGTGGTGTTTCACGCTGAGGGTCGGGCATGGGGTCCTTTCGGGTGGGTGCGGCGGGGCACGACGATGAGCTCACCGTCGTCAGTACGAAGTATTCGCACTCGGGTACCGAAGTGAAAGTCGAGCGAGCTCTCTTGGAGCACTTCTTCAGCGCTGCCCGTCGCGACGATCGCACCGTTTGCGAGGAGCGCAAGCTCGTCGGCGAACTGCGCCGCGAGGGTCAAGTCGTGCATAGCGCTGATGACGGTAAGGCCGCGTTCGATACGAAGTTCGTCGACGAGCTCGAGCGCCTCCACGCGCCGTCCGAGGTCGAGCGCGCTCGTCGGTTCGTCGAGCAGCAGCACCGGTGCCTCCTGAGCGAGCGCCCGCGCGAGCACGAGCCGCTGCAGTTCGCCGCCCGACATGGTCGAAAGGTGACGAGTCGCCATCGACGCGAGCGAGAGTCGCGTCAAGAGTTCAAGGGAGCGGTCGCGGTCGTGGGGCCCTTCTGCGCCGAAGTAGCCGAGGTGAGGCAAGCGACCGAGCGCGACGTAGTCAATCGCGCGCATCTCCGGCGGGAACTCAGGCTTTTGAGGTACGTACGCAACGAGTTGAGCGAACTCGCGGCGTGACAAGTCGGATGTTGAGCGCCCTTCGACGCGAATGAGGCCCTCAAATTCAACCAGTCGAGCCAGGGCTTTCAGCAGCGACGTCTTGCCCGCACCGTTTGCGCCAATGAGGCCGAGCCAGCGCCCGCGTTCTATCGAATGGCTGACGCCGCTGAGCGCGGTCGACTCGGCGTAGCGCACGACGAGATTGTCGAACTCGACAATCTCGAGTGCTGGTTCGATCTCGCGAGCGGCCATCGCTAGAGGACTCCCTGCTGGGCGCGGCGCGAACGAAGCACGAAGATGAAGAACGGCGCGCCGACGAAGGCCGTGACGACGCCAAGAGGCACCTCGGCGGGCGACTCGATCGTATGGGCGACGAGATCGGCAAGGATGAGAAACGCGGCGCCGCCGACAATTGATACCGGCAACACGACGCGGTAGCTGGCGTTGGTTGTGAGGCGGACGAGGTGCGGCACGATGATGCCCACAAAGCCAATGAGTCCACTCACCGAGACCGCGGCGGCGGTGCCGAGCGTCGCGGCAGCGACGACAATGAGTCGCACTCGACGGGTGTTGACGCCCAAGCTCGCCGCCTCTTCCTCGCCGAGACGCAGCACGTCGAGCAGCCGGCGGTGCATGAGCAACACCACTGCGCTGACGACGACGTAGGGCAGGATCAGCCAGACGTTGGACCAGGTCGCGGTGGCGAGGCTCCCGAGGATCCAGGAGTACACCGTCTGGAGATCGGGGGCGTGCTGCTGCAAGAGCGTCGTCTGCACCGCAGTGAAAAGGGCGGCCACGGCGACGCCGGCGAGCACCACCGAGGTTCCCGAGGAGCGGCCGCCGAACCGGGCACCGATGAGATACGTCAACGTCACGGCAGTTGCGCCACCGATGAATGCCGCAATCGGCAACCAGGACGTAGAACCAGAGCTCGCGACGATGACGATCGTCGCGCCGAGCCCCGCGCCCGCAGCGACGCCCAGGAGATACGGATCGGCGAGCGCGTTACGAAACACTCCTTGATAGGAGGCGCCACCCGCGGCGAGCATCGCGCCGACGATGCCGCCCAGGATGACCCGCGGCAAGCGGATATCCCAGACAATTGCCTGATTGATGGCCGACGCGGACGAGTGGTAGTGGATGAGGGGCACGTGAGAGAGCAGCACTCCCGCCACCGTCCCGATCGAGAGGTCCGCCGGTCCAATCGCGGTCGACACCAGGATCACGACCACAAGGCCAATGCCCGTGATGAGTAGCGGCATCCGCGGCGAGATCGCAGACGTCGCAAGACGCTTCCTCACGCGCGCGCGGCCGCTCACGACGTGGCCGACACGTGCTTGCCCTCGAGCGCGTTGGCGACATCTTGGAGGAGCACCGTAATCCGCGGCCCCCAACGTGACGCGATGTCGTCACTGAGCGGCACGATGCGGTGGTCCTTCACGGCACTCAACGACGACCATCCTGAGCGAGCGGCGACGGTCGTTGCGGTGGCCTTACAACAGATCGTGTCCGCGAGGAAGATGTACGTGGGATTGGATTTCAAGATGAACTCTGCGCTCAACTGCGGATAACCCCCGCTCGCCGCGACGCCCGTCGCGCTGTCGGCGATTGACTTCAAACCGAGCAGACCAAAGAGCTTGCCAACGAAGGTGGATGAGGTGACCGAGTAGTAGTCGGGCTCCAGCTCGTAGTAATACGTGGCGCCCTTCTTGGCGTGGGGTGTCGTGGCAACGATCTGGGCGATCTTTGACTTGATCGACGAGACTTCCTTCTTCGCTTGGGACGCGTGCCCCGTCGCGGCGCCGAGATCGCCATACTGCGCGTACGCCTGGGCGAGGTTCGACGCTGCGGGGTCGTAGATGACGGGAATCTTGAGCGCGGCCATCTGGGTATTGAAGCCGGTCGAGTCGCTCGCCACGACCACGAGGTCCGGCTTGTACTTGGCGATCGCCTCAACGTTCGGCTGGTAGCCGTTGAGCGTGGTCTTTGGCGCGTTGGTCGGATAGTCCGAGTAGCTGTCGACCGCTTTCACTTGCGGTCCCGCGCCGATGGCGTAGAGCATCTCGGTCGCCGTTGGCGAGAGTGAGACGATCGCCTTGGGCCGGCTTTTGAAGGTAAACGTCCCGTCGGCCAGCTTCAGCGTCACCGAAAAACCTGGTGACGCGGACGCGTTGCCGCTCGCGATGGGAATCGCGAGGGGACTGAGGGTGACGAGCAGGGCCAGAAGGCCTTTGCCGAATGGACGCATAGTTAATCTCCGTTAGCTAGACGGTGGGTGAACCTTCCGCCCGCTCACTCGGAGTGGAACGAATCGTCCCTCCACCGGGAACTGATTACGTCGACACAGGGAAGGCGACCGGACTTGTCCTCGTAAATCGAGGCATTACCGTTGCGGGACAGCGCCGGAATTTCACCGGACTTCGCTACAACTGCGTCACTTCGACGTGGAGTCGAAGTGCTTCGAGCATACAGACGAAATGTCGTGGTTGCGAGACGACCGTCGAGCACGTCGCTTCGCTGGCGTCGATACGCTCATTGGGATGAGCCTGGACCGGATTGTGCCGTTTGCGGGCGTCCTCAACTTTCGTGATCTCGGCGGTTATCGCACGCTCGACGGGCGCACGACGCGCTGGGGGCGTCTTTTCCGATCGGACGCGCTCCACGATCTGACCGACGAGGACTTGGTGGTCTTTCGACGACTCGGCGTCGCGTCGGTCGTTGACCTTCGGAGTACGGCGGAGGTGGCCCGCACGGGCAGAGGCCTTCTCGAGCTTGAGTCACTGCGGTTCGTGAACTCCCCGGTCCTTTCGAACGCGGAGACCGAGGAACCCCGCGAAGAGTCGATCTTTGACGAGTCCTACCTCTCACGGCGCTACCTCCAGTATCTCGACGTGGGCGCGCCCGCCTTTGTCGAGGCCATCAGGGAGATGACCGTCCCGGAGAACTACCCGCTGGTCTTTAACTGCTTTCTCGGCAAGGACCGCACGGGGGTGCTGGCCGCCCTCGTACTCAGCTGCCTCGGGATCGAGCGCGCGACGATCGTCGAGGACTACGCCGTGACCGACGAACGGGTGCGTTTCATCACCGAGAAGCTTCGGCGCGACCCGATCCATCGCGAAACCATCGATCTGACGCCTCGGGCGCTTCTGGCGGCTCATGAGGCGACCATGTCGAGCTTCCTTCACGAGGTTGATCAGCGCTTCGGCGGGGCGCGCGCCTGGGTGGAGGCGGCGGGCATCACGCCCGAACAGGTCGGGCGCCTCGAAGCCCTCATCTTGGAGTGACGACTATGGCTCGATCACTACCCGTTCGAGTCGCCAGAGGTGGGCGCGAACGGGTTGCTGGCACATCGTCTTTTGCCGCCCATTAGACTGGCGTGACGTTTCGCTGCCCTCTTGGGCGGGTGGCGTTTCGGAAAAACGCCCATCTTTTTGCGTTTTTCAGATTTTCCGGTAGAATAGAAAGCCGACCTCGGGGCAGGACTCCGAGGTCTATCCGTGAGGGAGTTTTGCTCCTGCACGTCCCGCTGTGAAGAAATAAGGAGAAAGAACCTGAGTAAGCCAAAGGAAGACGCGTTCACCGTTGAGGGAACCGTCGTCGAGCCTCTACCCAACGCCATGTTTCGCGTAGAGCTGGAGAACGGCTACACCGTTCTCGCGCACAGCTCGGGGAAAATGCGCATGCACCGCATCCGTATTCTTCCCGGCGACAAGGTCCAAGTAGAGATCACGCCCTACGACATGACTCGCGGACGCATCACCTACCGCTACCGATAACTCAGTTCTTCTAGATCGAGAAAGTAATTCAATGAAAGTTCGCGCGAGCGTCAAACCCATCTGTGAGAAATGCAAGGTCATTCGCCGGGCCGGGGTCGTTCGCGTGATCTGTGAGGCAAACCCGCGCCACAAGCAGCGCCAGGGTTAGGAGAAACGATGGCTCGTATTGCAGGTGTCGACATTCCGCGCGACAAGCGCGTGGTGATCGCACTCACCTATATCTTTGGCGTTGGCCCAACGATCGCACAGCAGATCTGTGCCGCGACGGAGATCAATGAGTCCACTCGTGTGAAGGACCTCACCGAGTCCGAAGTCAACGCACTGCGTTCGTACATCGACCAGAACGTCACCGTTGAGGGCGACCTGCGCCGCGACGTCGCCCAAGACATCAAGCGCAAGATGGAGATCAACTCGCTCCAGGGCATCCGCCATCGCAAGGGCCTGCCCGTACGCGGTCAGCGCACCCGCACCAACGCTCGCACTCGCAAGGGACCGAAGCGCACCGTCGCCGGTAAGAAGAAGGTAACGAAGTAATGGCTAAGCCCACTACGGCTCGCAAGGTCCGCAAGAAGGAACGCAAGAACATTGCGTTTGGCGTTGCTCACATCAAGAGCTCGTTCAACAACACGATCGTGTCGATCACCGACCCGGAGGGCAACGTGCTCTCCTGGGCCTCATCCGGTCAGGTCGGTTTCAAGGGCTCGCGCAAGTCGACGCCCTACGCCGCGCAGCTCGCCGCCGAAAAGTGTGCCCGCGCTGCGATGGAGCACGGTGTGAAGAAGGTTGACGTGCTGGTTCGCGGTCCCGGTTCGGGACGCGAGACCGCCATTCGTTCGATCGCCGCTGCCGGTATCGAAGTGGTTGCCATTAAAGACGTGACGCCGCTGCCGCACAACGGTTGTCGCCCCAAGAAGCGTCGTCGGGGTTAATCGGTCATGGCTCGTTACACAGGACCCGTTTGCCGACTCTGTCGCCGTGAGCGCACGAAGCTCTATCTAAAGGGCGAGCGCTGCTTCAGCCTGAAGTGCCCCGTAGCGGAGAACTCGGACCGCCGCGTCCGCGCGTTCCCGCCGGGCATGCACGGTCGAGACCGTCAGCGCCAAGGCTCAGAGTATTTGACCCAGCTGCGTGAGAAGCAGAAGGCCCGTCGTATTTACGGCATTCTCGAAAAGCAGTTCCGCAATCTCTACGAGGAGGCGAACCGTCGTCCCGGCATCACCGGCGTCAACCTCCTGCAGTTCCTCGAGACGCGTCTTGACAACGTCGCCTACCGTGCCGGTTGGGGCGCGTCGCGCGCCCAGGCCCGCCAGCTCGTTCGTCACGGACACGTGAGCATCAACGGCAAGCGCGTTGACATTCCCTCGTATCGAGTGCGCCCCGGCGAAGTGGTGACCTTGAAGGTCGTCACCCGCGAGAACTTCAACGTGAAGCGCAACCTCGACGTGCTCGACCGCAGCGTGCCGGGTTGGCTCGAAGTGGGCGAGAACCGCTTTAGCGTCACGATGCGCGTCGTTCCCCAGCGCGAACAGATCGACGAGTCGATCCAAGAACAGCTCATCGTCGAGTTGTACTCCAAGTAAACGTTTTTCTTATATACCCCTAGGAGTTCCCATGTTGATCATCCAACGACCCACTATCGAAGCCCTCGGCGACGAGGTCAACAACCGCCAGTCCTTTGGCATTGGCCCGCTCGACCCGGGTTTCGGTCACACGCTCGGCAACTCGTTGCGTCGCACCCTGCTCTCGTCGATCCCCGGTGCCGCCGCTACGCGGGTCAAGTTTGACGCAGTGCTGCACGAGTTCGGCGTCATCGAAGGCGTGAAGGAAGACGTCCAGGACATCACCCTCAACCTGAAGGACCTCCTGCTACGCGTGCACTCTGACGAGCCCGTCACGCTTCGCCTCGACAAGCGCGGCGAAGGTCCGGCCCTCGCGTCGGACCTTTCTACGACGGCCGACGTCGAGATTCTGAACGGCGACCTGCACCTCGCATACCTGACGAACCCCCGTGCGGCGCTCACCTTCGAGCTCACCGTAGAGCGTGGTAAGGGCTACGTCGGCGCAGAAGGCAACAAAGGCTCTTCCACGATCGGCGTCATCCCGCTCGACGCGATCTTCTCGCCCGTTCGTCGTGTGAGCTTTGAGATCGAGCCCGTGCGCGTCGAGCAGAGCAAGGACTTCGACCGACTCGTCATCGACATCGAGACGGACGGTTCGATCTCACCGCGTGAGGCCCTCGCCTCTGGCGGCAAGACCCTCGGTTCCCTCGTCGAGCTCATTGCGAGCTTCGACGAAGAGGCGCCGTCGCTCGAACTTGGTGACGTGGGCTCGGCCCAGGCTGCTGCGAGCGAACTCGACATCCGCATTGAGGAGCTCGGCCTTACCGAGCGCTCGCGCAACTGCCTGAAGCGTGCCGGCATCAACACGATTGCCCAGCTCGTGAACGCCACCGAGCGCGACCTCACCTCGATCACCAACTTCGGCGCCACGTCGCTGAAGGACGTGAACGACCGTCTCGACGAGCGCGGCCTCTCGCTGCGCGCCGAGGACTAGACATGCGCGGTACTCCAACCAAAGGCAAGCGCTTCGGCGGTGACTCGGCTCATCAGAAGGCGATGATGGGCAACCTCGTTGCGTCCATGATTGCCGCCGAGTCGATCGTTACGACCGAAGCCAAGGCGAAAGCTTTGCGGCCCATCGTGGAAAAGGTTGTTACGGCGGCGAAGAACTCTCCTGAGGGTTCGGTGCACGCCCAGCGTCGCGTGGTTGCGTTCATTCGCGACAAGGACATGACGCACAAGCTCTTCAGCGAGATCGCTCCGCGCTACACGGAGCGTCCCGGCGGCTACACGCGCATCTTGAAGCTCGGGCCGCGTCAGGGCGATAACGCCCCCATGGCGCGCATTGAATTCGTCTGATCCAGTAGGCGTCACTCAGCGGTGGCGCCTCGACCTGGCCTACGACGGCCAGGCGTTTAACGGATTTGCTTACCAGCCCCACCGCGACACCGTGGTGGGGCTGTTGCGTTCGACGCTCGCTCGAACCCTGCGCCTCGAGCACGAACCGAGCATCGTCGGCGCGGGACGCACGGACGCGGGAGTGCACGCCTTTCACCAGGTGGTGCACGTCGACTTGCCGAGCGCGGCCAAGGTCCGCAGTTTCGAAGGCGGACGGCTGCGCGACTCGCTCAACAAGCAGCTTCGTGGACGTGTGCAGATCCTCTCGGCGGAACCGGTCGCGGACGAATTCCACGCTCGCTTTTCTGCGACGTGGCGCGAATATCGCTATCTCGTCCTCGAGCACAACGCCCCCGGGCTGGACTCGACAAACGCGTGGGCGTGGTCAGTGACTGGTCCGCTCGATCTCGACGCGATGAATCGTGCTGCCACGCGCGTGCTCGGTACGCACGACTTTCGCGCCTTCTGCCGGCGACCGACCAACATCGCCGCGGGCGAACCGCTCACTCGTCGAGTGATCGCTGCCCACTGGGAGCGACTCGAGGACGCCTGGGTGATGAGTCCGCGCGAGGCGCCGGCGCTTCGACTCTCGATTCGCGGACAGTCCTTCTGCCACAACATGGTCCGTTGCCTCGTCTCATCCATGGTGGCCGTCGGCTCCGGTGCGCTCGCCGAAGAAGAGATCGACCGTCGACTTGAGAGCGGGGACCGGCACCAACTGCCCCAGCCCGCGCCCGCTGCAGGGCTCGCGCTCGTGGCGGTCGGCTACGACGGGTTGGCGTAATGTTCTCGTCAGCACCGATGAGGTCCCTCGATAGGCTCGCATCATGTCTGACGCACCCATCTCCGGCATTGACCGCAACGATTTAAGCGACGAGATTCGCCCGCAGGACGATCTTTTCCGTCACGTCAACGAACGCTGGATCGAGCGCACGCCGATACCGCCCGACAAGGCGAGTTACGGCACCTTCATGAGGCTCTTTGAAGAGTCGGAGCAGGCCATCCGCAGCATCGTCGAAGAGGCGCCCTCCGCACCACACGGCAGCGAAGCGCGCATGTTCGGCGACCTCTACGAGAGCTTCATGAACGAGGCACGAATCGAAGCGCTTGGCGCCGATCCACTGCGCGATGATCTCGCCGTGGTGGATGCGGTGACCACACTTCGCGAGCTCGTTCGAGCGATCGGCCAACTCCAGCGCGGCGGGCTCTCGGGCTTCTACGACGTGTTCGTTGACAACGATCCGGGCAATCCCGAACGGTATCTGGTCTTCTTTGAGCAAGGCGGCATTTCGCTGCCCGACGAGAGCTACTTCCGCGAAGAGAACTTCGCCTCCGTGCGCGACGCGTTCGTCGTGCACGTTCGCAAAATGCTGGAGCTCGCGGGGGTGGATGAGGCCGAGACTCGTGCGACGCGGGTCTTCGCGCTTGAGACCGAGATCGCCAAGCGCCACTGGGACAACGTGGCCTCGCGCGACAGCGAAAAGACGTACAACCTCTTGAGCTTTGAGGCCGCCAACGAGCTGTTCTCCGTGCCCACATCGGGTGCATCGCACGTGAGCTTGGAGGAGTGGGCGAGTGCATTTGGCGCCCCCGAGGGCGTGTTCGACGAAGTGGTCGTGCGCCAGCCGAGCTTTCTGCACCAGCTCGCCGAGCTCTTCAGCGACGATCGGCTGGAGTCCTGGAAGGACTGGCTTCGCTGGCAGATCGTCCACGGCTATGCGCCCTATCTCTCGAGCGCCTTCGTCGATGAGCAGTTCGACTTCTACGGGCGCACGCTGACCGGCGCACCGCAGCTGCGCGAGCGTTGGAAGCGTGCCTTGTCCCTCGTAGAGGGTGCACTCGGCGAGGCGATCGGCAAGATCTACGTCGATCGGCATTTTCCCCCGAACGCGAAGCAGACCATGGATGAGCTCGTGGTGAATCTGGTCGAGGCCTATCGCCAGAGCATTACGACGCTCGAGTGGATGAGTCCCGCGACGCGCGAGCGCGCGCTCGAAAAGCTCGAGGCCTTCACGCCGAAGATCGGCTATCCGGCGAAGTGGCGCGACTACTCGGCGCTCGCCATCAGCGCTGACGATCTCATTGCGAACGTGCGAGCCGCGAGCGAGTTCGAGTTCAACCGCCAGCTCGCAAAGATCGGCTCGCCGATTGACCGGGACGAGTGGTTCATGACGCCCCAGACCGTGAACGCGTATTACAACCCCGGGTTCAACGAGATCGTCTTTCCCGCCGCCATCCTGCAGCTGCCCTTCTTTGGAGCCGAGCGCGACGATGCCGCGAACTACGGGGCGATCGGTGCGGTCATTGGTCACGAGATCGGGCACGGTTTTGACGACCAGGGATCGAAGTTCGACGGTCAGGGTCGGCTCACCGACTGGTGGGAAGAAGCGGACCGAGAGGCCTTCGAGGCGCGCACGAAGAACCTCATCGACCAGTACAACGAGCTCGCGCCCGCCCAGACACCCGACCAGCACGTGAACGGCGCGCTCACGATCGGAGAGAACATTGGTGATCTGGGCGGCCTCGGAATCGCCTGGAAGGCGTACTTGATCTCACTCGAGGGAGCGGAACCGCCCGTCATCGATGGACTGAGCGGTGCCGAGCGTTTCTTCCTCTCCTGGGCGCAGGCCTGGCAGAACGAGGCGAGGACCGAGGAGATCGAGCGGCGACTCGCCATCGATCCACACTCGCCGCCAGAGTTCCGCTGCAATCAGATTGTGCGAAACATCGACGAGTTCTACGACGCCTTTGGTGTCGAGCCGAGTGACGCGCTGTGGCTTGATCCAGGCCAGCGTGTCACTATCTGGTAGCCGAGCCGCGAAGAAGAACTGCCGTTCGAACGAGCCTCGAAGGCGCCGAGTACGCTGAAGAGGCTCTAAAGGGCTCTAAAGGGCAGATCTCCGGGACAGACTTGCCTTGGAGGGCCCAAATTTCGTAAGATGGAGAGTCCCCTGCGAGCCAGCGGGGCTGATCCGTAGATCGCTTAGGAAAAACTGTGAAAACGTATTCGCCAAAGGTCGCCGAACTGACGCGCGAGTGGCTGGTCATTGACGCCGAGGGCCTGGTCCTCGGGCGCGTCGCGACCGTCGCTGCTTCGCTCCTTCGCGGTAAGCACCGCACCTACTTCGCCCCCCACGCCGACACGGGCGACTTTGTCATCATCGTGAACGCCGACAAGGTTGTCGTGACGGCGAACAAGCTCGCCCAGAACTTTCGCTATCACCACTCGGGTTACCCGGGCGGTTTGCGTCAGACGTCCTGGCAGACCCTCATGGACACCAATCCGGTGAAGCTCGTGAGCGAGGCTGTGCGTGGCATGGTCCCGAAGAATCGCCTCGGTCGTGCGCAGATGGACAAGCTGTTCGTCTACGCCGGACCCGAGCATCCGCACGCGGCTCAGCAGCCCAAGAGTTTTGACACTTCGGCGATCCGCCGCGGTTAAGGAGCAACGTTGACGACACCTCTCACCCAGACCACCGGTCGGCGCAAAGAAGCGGTCGCCCGCGTTCGGTTGCGTCCGGGCACCGGCACCATCACGATCAACTCACGCGCCTTCGACAACTACTTCACCTCGGCGACACACCGCCAGATGGTGATGGAGCCGCTGCGTCTCATTGACGCGCAACAGACCTACGACATCGACGCGACCATCGAAGGTGGCGGCGTCGCCGGTCAGGCCGGAGCGCTTCGCCTCGGCATCTCGCGTTCACTCCTCGAGATCGATGAGGGCGTTCGTGCGGCCTTGAAGAAGGCCGGCTTGCTCACTCGCGACTCGCGCAAGAAAGAGACGAAGAAGTACGGTCTCAAAAAAGCGCGCAAGGCTCCTCAGTACTCCAAGCGTTAATGTCCATGGCCGTGCGATTTGGCACGGACGGAATTCGAGGCCGCGCGAGCGACGAGATTACCGTCGACTTGGCCTACCGGCTCGGTCGAGCGGTGGCGACCGTGTTTTCTGTACCCGTCTACGTGGGTTACGACACGCGCGAGAGCTCGCCCACGCTCGCAGCGGCGGTCCTCGCGGGGCTGCGAGATGGCGACGCGCGGGGCGTCAACCTCGGTTACTTCACAACGCCGGGCGTCGCGGTGATCGCCCAACAGCGCGGCGGCGTCGGCGTGGTGGTCTCGGCGTCGCACAACCCTTATTACGACAACGGACTAAAGATCCTCGGCGTCGGCGGTGCGAAGCTCGATCTTGCCACCGAAGCGGCCGTCGAGAGTGCGCTCGAGCGTGCTGACGGTCCGAGCGACGATGCGTTTCCCGTCGTCGAGATCGACGAGTCGGCCGAACACGAATACGTCAAGCACTTGCGCGCGTTGGCCCCCGCGGACCTCTCCAACCTGCGCATCGTCGTCGACTGCGCCAATGGCGCCGCCTCACACGTCGTGCACGAACTCTTCGCCATGACGGGCGCCGACGTGACGATCATTCACGACCGGCCCGACGGTCGCAACATCAATGAAGACGCCGGCTCCACGCACGTCGCGCGTCTGATCAGCACCGTACGTGAGCTCGGCGCGGACTTCGGACTTGCCGTCGACGGCGACGCGGACCGTTTGATTGCGGTCGACAACGAGGGGACCGTGCGCGACGGCGACGACCTCATGGTGCTCTTCGCGCTCGACCGTCACGACCGTGGCGTGCTCGGCGGCGGGGTCGCCGTCACTTCGATGAGCAACCTTGGCCTCTATCGCGCGCTACACGCCGAGGGCGTCGAAACAGAAGAGACCGACGTCGGCGACCGCAACGTCCTGGTGGCGCTCGAGGAACGTTCGTGGAATTTGGGTGGCGAGCAGTCGGGCCACGTTATTTTTCGCGACCTCACGCCCACGGGCGACGGCCTCTTGACGGGACTGTTGCTGGCGGAGCTGATCACGCGACGCGGACCGCTCGCTGACCTCGCGGGCGCGGCCTGGCGCCGAGTTCCCCAGGAGCTCTTCAGCGTCTCTCGTGAGCACTTCAGCGACCTCGCGGTGCAGGAGCTCTTTGACGAGCTCCTGGCGCAGTATGAGGTGGCGCGCGATGACGTTCGCCTGCTCGTGCGTCCCTCCGGCACCGAACCGGTGGTCCGGATCATGATCGAGGCACTCAACGCCGAGTTTGTCGAAGTGTTCTGCGAACGACTGACCTCCCTCTACCCTCGCTGACCCTCAAAAGTTCAAAAACACCACGAGTAGGCTGGGGGCATGTGCGGCATTATCGGGGTCGTGGGCTCCAGCGACACGCTCGACACGCTGCTGGAGGGCCTCGCGCGGCTGGAATACCGCGGGTACGACTCCGCCGGGGTGGCACTCGTTCGATCCGGAGAAACCTGGCGAGCCCGCACGGCCGTCGGCACCGAGTCGGTACGAGCACTGACGCTCGAGTGCGCAGACGCACCTCGAGGCTTCAACTCGGGGATTGGTCACACCCGTTGGGCGACCCACGGCGCACCCGAAGCAATGAATGCCCACCCGCACCTCGACTGTTCGGGCAACATTGCCATCATTCACAACGGCATCATCGAAAATCACGCGGAGCTCCAAGAGGCACTGGAACAGCGCGGACACCTCTTCAGCTCGGTGACCGACTCCGAGGTCCTCGCGCACCTCATCGAAGAGTCGCGCGCCGAGGGTCTCGAGCTGCTGGAAGCTGTTCGCCAGAGCCTCCTCGTCGTGCGGGGCGCCTTCGCCGTCGCAGCGATGGACGCGACCGAGCCTGACGTCATCGTCGCGGCGCGACGCATATCTCCACTCATTGTCGGCACCGCGTCGGGCGTTACGTATCTCGCGAGCGACATCCCCGCGATCCTCGATCGCGCGAGCGCTTTCTACGCGGTGAGCGACGACGAGATTGTTCGCCTCTCTCCTTCCGGTTTTCGCGCGATCGACCTCGAAGGAGTACCGGTCCTCCTCCATCAGCTCACCATCGATTGGGATCTTGAGACCGCTGAGAAGGGCGGGCACGAGGACTTCATGTCAAAGGAGATCAACGAGCAGCCTGAAGCGATTCGCGCCACGCTGCTTGATCGCCGACGCCGGGACGGCTCGCTCACCTTCGACGAGCTGCGAATCTCGGACGAGGAGCTGTGCGAGGTGAACCGCGTCGTGATCGTCGCGGCAGGCACCTCCAACCACGCCGGCCAGGTGGCCAAGTACGCCATCGAGCGCTGGGCGAGACTGAGCGTGGAAGTCGACATCTCGAGCGAATACCGATACCGCGACCCCATCGTCGAGGTGGGCACACTGGTCATTGGGGTGTCCCAGAGCGGCGAGACCATCGACACCATCCAAGCCATCCGCGAGGCGAAGCGTCGAGGGGCGCGCGTGATCGGCGTCACCAACATTGTCGGCTCCTCGCTCGCGCGAGAGTCCGATGCGGTGATCTACACCCGGGCCGGCCTCGAAGTGTCGGTCGCCTCGACCAAGGCGTTTGTGGCCCAAGTGGCTGCGCTCGAAGTGCTGGCCCTGCGCCTCGCCCAACTGCGCGGCACGGTTGCCGCCGACGATATCGACGCGCTCTTCAAGGGCATCAACGCCGTGGCGAATCAGGTGGCGACGGCGCTCGAACGCCGCAACCACGTCGAAGACGTCGCGAAGCAGCTGTTGGGCGCCCGGGACTTCTTCTTCATTGGGCGCCACGTCGGATTTCCGACGTCGCTCGAAGGAGCGCTCAAGCTGAAGGAGCTCAGCTACGTCCACGCCGAGGGTTACCCGGCCGGGGAGCTGAAGCACGGGCCGCTCGCGCTCATCGAACCGGGCGTGGTCGTCGTCGCGGTGACGACGGATCCGGCGATGCACGAAAAGATGCTCTCCAACCTCGCCGAAGTAAAGGCGCGCGGCGCGACAGTGGTGGCCGTTGCGACCGACGACGACGAGCACATCGACGCGATCGCGGACTACGTGCTCCGCGTACCGGCCACTGAGCCGCTCTTTACGCCAATGGTCGACGTCGTGCCGCTCCAGTTGTTCGCGTACGCCATGGCGCGCGGGCTCGGACGAAACGTCGACCGTCCCCGCAACCTCGCCAAAACCGTGACGGTGGAGTAGTGACCACCGTGGGCGTCGGAATCGACGTCGTCGACGTGGCGCGGTTTCGTCTCGCTCTTGAGCGTCGGCCGAAAATCGTCGAACGACTTTTCACCGAGGGAGAGCGACGCGACGCGCGCGCCCGTCCTGAGCGCCTGGCGGCCCGCTTCGCCGCCAAGGAAGCAGTAATGAAGACCATGAAGGTGGGCGTCGGCTCGGCCCCGTGGCGCTCGATCGAAGTCACGCTGGACGACGCCGGCGCGCCGAGCGTGCTGTTGCACGCGCCCACGCGCGAACTGGCGAACTCGCTCGGCTTCACGACGCTGCATCTCTCGATGACGCACACGGAGCAGACCGCCGCCGCCTTCGTCGTCGGCACGGCCGCCGAGGAGTCGCGTGGCCGTTGAGGGTCTCCACCGTCCGGCGTGGGCGGAGATCTCCGCATCGGCCATTGGCCACAACGTGCGCGCCCTCAAGCACGTCATCGGCGAGACCGCCTTGTGCGCGGTCGTCAAGGCCAACGCGTACGGACATGGTGCGCCACTCGTCGCGAGCGCCGCGGTGGCGGCGGGAGCGGACTATCTTGCGGTAGCGCTCGTCGACGAAGGCATCGAACTGCGAGAGCATGGCCTCACCGCGCCCATCCTCGTGCTCGCGGAGATCCCTGCTTCGACGATTGCCGACGCGTTGACGTACGATCTCGCGCTCACCGTGGGATCCCTCGCCGGGGCTCGCGACGCGGTCGCGGTGGCCGAGCAGTTCGGCGGAGTTCACCGCGTTCATGTGAAGCTCGACACCGGCATGCACCGCATGGGCGTCGTGCCGGACGAAGTGGACGACGTCTTTGACATCTTGGCGAGCTCATCATCGATCGATGTTGAAGGCCTCTACACGCACTTCAGCGTCGCGGGCGGCGCGAGCGACGCCGAGCGAGCCTTCACTCGCGCCCAGATCGAGTGCTTCAACGACGTCGTGGCGCAGCTCTCACATGGCAGTCGTCTGCCGCGCGTGCTCCACGCGGCCAACACCGCCGGGACGCTCGGACACCTCGACGCTCGGTTCACGATGGTGCGAGCCGGGATCGCGCTCTACGGATACCTCCCCAGTGCCTGGCTGGTCTCGGCACTGGATGCGCAGGGCGAGCACTTGGAAGCTGCGCTGACGTTGCGCGCCCGCGTGGTAGCGGTGCGCAGAGTCAAGGGTGGCGCACGCCCGAGCTACGGTCGACGTCGTGCGGCGGAGCGGGACACGACGGTCGTGACGATTCCTCTCGGCTACGCCGACGGATATCCCCGTCGACTTTTTGACGCAGGCGCCGAGGTGCTCATCAACGGACGTCGCTGCGCGCTCGCGGGTGACGTCACGATGGACCAGCTCGTCGTGGACGTCGGCGATGACGACGTCCAGCTGGGCGACGAGGTAGTGCTCCTCGGTCACCAGGGCAGCGAGTCCATCACCGCGGACGACTGGGCCGACTGGGCGGGCACCGTCTCGTGGGAGATGTTGGCCTGTCTCGGGACGCGAGTTCCGCGAGTCCCTGTCGACTGATGGCCGACTTCGAAGAGATGTCAACCTGCGTGCGCTGCGAGCTGGCGGCGACGCGCCAGCGTGTGGTGATCGGATCAGGACCGCTTGATGTGCCCCTCATGATCGTTGGAGAGGCGCCCGGTCGCACCGAGGACGAGGGAGGCGCGCCGTTCATTGGGGCGAGTGGAAAGCTCTTCTTCACGCTGCTGAAAGAAGAGGTCGGTCTCACTCGCGAAGAGTGTTACGTGACCAACGTCGTCAAGTGTCGCCCGCCCGCCAATCGAACGCCGACGCCCCACGAGATAGCGACGTGCCGACCATGGTTGGTCGAACAGCTAGACCGCGTCAAGCCAACGTTCATCCTGACGCTGGGCAACACGGCGGGTCGTGCCATCTTTGCCTACGAAACCGGCATTGGCCGCGTGCACGGGCACGTCTATCGCTCGGGCGCCATTCGAGGCATTCCGACGTATCACCCGGCGGCGGCACTCCGCGGGGGCCCAAGCGTGGTCGAGGTCATGCGCGAGGACCTGCGGATCTTGCAACGCTTGCTGGTTGCGCCGTGAGCTGGCGGCGCTACTGCGCGAGTGCCGAGGGCACGAAAGTGGCGGGCGAGGAGTTCGCCGACCTCTTGCGAAAGGGCGACGTCGTGCTGCTCACTGGTCAATTGGGGGCGGGCAAAACGACCTTCGTGCAGGGTGTCGCGCGGGGACTCGGTGTGAGCGACCGAGTGACCAGCCCCACTTTCACCATGGTTCGCGAGCACCAGTGCGCCGATGAACGCGGCATTGCGACGCTGCATCACGCCGATGTCTATCGGGTCAGCTCGGTAGGCGAGGTGAGTGATCTCGCGCTGGGCGAGCTGGTTGAAGAGTCTGCGGTGGCGCTCGTCGAGTGGGGCGAGCTCGCGTCATCCGTCTTTGGGCGCGAGGTCATGAACGTCGCGTTTCTCGTGGACGAGAGCGACGGGCGAACGCTCGACGTTTCCGGTGCGCTGACTGCCGGTCGAGAGTCCGCGCTCGACACATGGGCGGGGCAATGAACATTCTCGCCATTGAAACGGCCACCACTGCGTGCGCGATCGGACTCGCCACGTCGGCCGGTGAGCGACTCGATCTCGTGCTGGGCAACGACCGTCGCCACACGGAGTCGTTGATTCCGGGTATTCGCGATCTGCTGGTGTCGGTAGGGGTCAACGCAAAAGCGCTCGATCGCGTCGTGGTCGACCGCGGGCCGGGTCTCTACACCGGGCTGCGCGTCGGCATCGCGACGGCCGTCGGCTTGGCACTCGCGGCAGACTGTGCGCTGGTCGGCGTGACCTCCCTTGAGCTGCTTGCCGCGGGCGCCTTTCGCGCGGGCGTGCGTGGGACGCTGCTCGCCGCAGTCGATGGTCGCCGAGGCGAGGTCTTCGTGCAATCATTCGAGCTCGATGAGGCAGTCGCGTCGACCAGCGAACCTTCGGTGGCGCGGCCCGCTGACGTGGTCGCGCAGTGGGCGACACGTGGAGCGCTCACGGTGACCGGCGACGGCGCAACGCGATACGGCGACGAGTTCCGAGCGCTTTCGACGATTACTATCCTCGAGCAGAGCGTTCCGCCACCCCTCGAAGCACTCGAGCTCGCCGTGACGCGCGAACCCGAAACCTCGATCGCGCCGATGTATCTCCGCGAGCCCGACGCCGTCGCCAATTTTTCAACACGTGAACGATCCTTGTGAGCGAGTGGACTATTCGAACGGCCGAGCGTCGCGACGTGCCGGAGCTGCTCGTGATCGAAGAGGCGCAGTTTCCCGAGCCGTGGAGCAGGTCGATGCTGCTCGACGAGATCACCAACACCGAGACTCGCCGCTATACCGTGGCCGTCGAAGGCAAGAGAATCATCGGGTGCCTCGGGGTGATGTTCGTGATGGACGAGCTGCACGTGAACACTCTGGGCACCTTGCCGGGTGAAGAGGGCCGGGGTATTGCAACGTCGCTCTTGAACGAGGCCTGGGGCGTGGCGCGATCGCGTGGCATTCTTCGAGCAACGCTCGAAGTGGCGGTGTCGAACACTCGCGCACAGTCGCTCTACTTTCGCTTCGGCTTCGCGCCCGTTGGGGTGCGCAAGAACTATTACGAGAAGATCCGCGAGGACGCACTCATCCTCTGGGCGGACCTCGACTGATGGCTTCCTAGCGGGCCGTACGCTGGATAGATGGCGCTGGTCCTGGGCATCGAAACGAGCTGTGACGAAACGGCGGCGGCCGTGGTCGACGACGCGTTCTCCGTGCACTCGTCGGTCATCGAGTCCTCAATCGATCAGCACCGAGCCTTCGGCGGAGTGGTGCCCGAGCTCGCGGGGCGCGCCCACATCGCGACGATCGGCCCCGTCGTTCGCCGCGCGCTGAGTGACGCCGGACTTGATCCGAGCGATCCTGCCATCGACGGCGTCGCGGTCACGAGCGGGCCGGGCCTCATTGGATCACTGCTCGTCGGACTCTCGGCCGCAAAGGCCCTCGCCTTTGCCTGGGACGTGCCGCTCGTCGGGGTCAACCATTTGGAGGGACACCTGTTCGCGCCGCTGCTCGAATCACGTGGCCTCGAATGGCCGCTGATGACACTGTTGGTGTCGGGCGGCCATAGCCTCATCGTCTTGCAGCGGGGACCCGGCGAACACGAAGTGCTCGGCGAGACGATTGATGATGCCGCCGGCGAGGCCTACGACAAGGTGGCGCGCTGGCTCGGACTGGGATATCCCGGCGGTCCGGAAATCGATCGCCTGGCGAAGGAGGGATCGTCCGACGCGCTGAAGCTGCCCATCTCGATGATCGGCGACGACTTTGACCTATCGTTCTCGGGGCTGAAGACGGCGGTCGTTCGCGCGACCGAGGCGCACCGCGAGATCTCACTGCCCGACGTTGCAGCGTCGTTTCAAGCCGCCGTCGCCGAGCAGCTGTTGCGAAAGCTTCGTCGCGCACTCGAGCGCTACGACGTGGCCGGTGTGGCGCTTGCCGGCGGCGTCGCCGCCAATTCCGCGCTGCGCGCAGGTATCAACGCTCTCGCCGAGGAGTTCGGACTCGTCGCACACCTTCCGACCATCGAGATGTGTACCGATAACGCGGCGATGATCGCCGCCGCTGGCCTTCACCGACTCTCGGTGAGTGGTCCCAGTGCCCTCGATCTCTCAGCGACGCCGAACTGGCAGCTGGCGGAGGTCTCGTGAGCGAGCGCTGGGTGCCCCTCGATGTTGCTGACGTCGATCCGAATCCCTTTGCGCAGTTTCAGCGCTGGTTCGACGAAGCGCGTGGCGAGATGCCCGAGCGTGAAGCCATCGCGTTGGTGACCGCATCGCTCGAAGGCGCTCCCAGCGCGCGCATGGTGCTGCTTCGCTTTCATGACGGGACCTCGTTCGGTTGGTATTCGAACTATGACTCCCGCAAAGGCCACGAGCTCGAGGAGAACCCCCGCGCGGCGCTGCTTTGGTACTGCGAGCCGCTCGGTCGCCAGATCCGCATTGAGGGCTCCGTGCAGCGGATGACCCCCGCAGAGTCGGACGCGTATTTTGACGGTCGCCCGCGCGGCAGCCAGATCGGTGCGCACGCGAGCCACCAGAGCCAGCCGCTCGCGAGCCGAAGCGAGCTCGAACAGCGAGTCGCCGTCGTCGACGAGCAATTTCAGGGCCGCGAGGTGCCGCGACCGGAGAACTGGGGTGGTTTTCGCCTCACTCCGGATCGCTTTGAGTTCTGGCAGCATCGCGACGATCGCCTCCATGATCGGGTCGTCTACCTCCCCGACGGCCCGTTATGGCGTCGCGAGCGTCAATCGCCTTAAAGCGGCCCCGCCTGCGACCAGGGAGGCCGCGCCTCGCGTCACTGTTGGCACTCCTGTGGTCGGGCTGCTAAATTGGCAGTCGCAAGTATCGAGTGCTAATTGCTCAGGAGGCAAGAACAATGAAGTTGCACCCACTAGAAGACCGCATCGTGGTTCGTCCCAACATCGCAGAGGCCACCACGGCCTCCGGCTTGGTGATTCCCGACACGGCCAAAGAGAAGCCCCAGCAGGGTGAAGTGCTCGCTGCCGGTCCTGGTCGTCGTGCAGACGCCACGGGCGAGGTCATCCCCACGGGAGTTTCGGTCGGCGACACCGTCGTCTACTCGAAGTACGGCGGCACGGAGATCACCGTTGACGGCGAAGACCTGTTGATTCTTTCGGGCCGCGACGTACTCGCGACCGTAACCAAGTAGCCCGTGACGAGCGTGGCTCGTCACCTCAATTGAATAAGGAAAACGTATGTCAAAGTTATTGAAGTTTGACGAGGAAGCTCGCCGCGGCCTCGAGGCCGGCGTCGACAAGTTGGCCGACGCGGTCAAGGTCACGCTCGGACCAAAGGGTCGCAACGTCGTGCTCGGCAAGAAGTTTGGCGCGCCGACGATCACCAATGACGGTGTGTCAATCGCGCGCGAGATCGAGCTCGAGGACCCGTTTGAGAACATGGGCGCTCAGCTGGTCAAGGAAGTCGCCACCAAGACGAACGACGTCGCCGGTGACGGCACGACGACCGCTACGGTGCTCGCCCAGGCGCTCATCAAAGAAGGTCTGCGTAACGTCGCGGCAGGCGCAAGCCCGTCGGGTCTGAAGCGCGGCATTGAAAAGGCCGTCAAGGCAGCGGTCGAGTCCATTGCGGCCCAGAGCCAAGAGGTTTCGGGCAAGACGCAGATCGCCCAGGTGGCGACGATCTCTGCCGCGGACAACGCGATCGGTGAAGTCATCGCCGACGCTATCGACAAGGTCGGCAAGGACGGCACCGTTACCGTTGAAGAGTCGAACACGTTCGGCATCGAGCTTGAGCTCACCGAAGGCATGCAGTTCGACAAGGGTTACCTCTCGCCGTACTTCGTCACTGACGCTGAGCGTCAGGAAGCCGTCTTGGAAGACGCCTACATCCTTTACACGAGCAACAAGATCTCCGCCGTGCACGACCTTGTGCCGGTGCTCGAGAAGGTCATGCAGGCCGGTCGTCCGTTGCTCATCATCGCAGAAGACGTCGATGGCGAAGCGCTCGCAACCCTCGTGGTGAACAAGATTCGTGGCACGTTCACGTCCGTCGCCGTGAAGGCTCCGGGCTTCGGCGAGCGTCGCAAGGCGATGCTCCAGGACATGGCGATCTTGACGGGCGGCACGGTCATCTCTGATGAGATTGGCCTCAAGCTCGACAGTGCCACGATTGACCTGCTTGGCCGTGCGCGTCGCATCGTTGTGACCAAGGACGCCACCACGCTCGTTGACGGTGAAGGCACTAAGGAAGACGTGGCGGGCCGCGTGGCTCAGCTCAAGCGTGAGATCGAAGACACCGACTCGGACTGGGACCGTGAAAAGCTCCAGGAGCGTTTGGCGAAGCTTGCCGGCGGTGTGGCCGTTGTCAAGGTTGGCGCCGCGACCGAGGTTGAGCTCAAGGAAAAGAAGCACCGCATCGAAGACGCGCTCAGCGCAACTCGTGCGGCGATCGACGAAGGCATCGTGGCCGGTGGTGGTACCGCGCTCGTGCGTGCTCGCGTCGCGGTCGACAAGCTTGCGGCGAGTCTCACCGGTGACGAAGCGACGGGTGCGCGCATCGTGGCGAACTCGCTCGAGTCGCCATTGCGCCACATCGCGGCCAACGCTGGCTACGAGGGTGCCGTCAAGGTCCGCGAAGTAGCCGACGCCAAGGGTTCGTTTGGACTCAACGCGGCGACCGGTGAACTCGTTGACCTTGTGAAGGCCGGTGTCATCGACCCCGCCAAGGTGACGCGCTCAGCGCTGCAGAACGCAGCGTCCATCGCGGCCCTGTTGCTCACTACCGAAGCCATCGTGGCCGACAAGCCCGAGCCTGCGGGCGCCCCAATGGGCGGCGACGGCGGCATGGGTGGCATGGGCGGGATGATGTAGTCATCCGGTCACAGTGACCTCTGAACGGCCGGGCCTTGTGCCCGGCCGTTCTGCATTTCGCGCAGCGGAGCCGAGGCGCGCGATCATCTTTCAAGCGGCACTGGTGGACGCGAGATCGCTCGCGCGCGCAAGTGCCGCGACCCTGCTGCAACCACGTCCGCTTCGCTGCTCAATCCCTATACGCAGGACATGTACTTGAATGTCTTCCTTCGCGCGGATCGATTTCAGGTGTCGGCGTCCCCGTACGCCGCTGCATACTGGAACATCCCGATCGAGCGTCTCGATCGTGGGAGAATTGCTGGATACACACATCGAGAAGCCATGCAGCGCCAGCTCATCTCGCGTCGGACCTCTCGCAGTGCACTGACTGCATCATCGAGCACGGGCGGGACGGTTTGCTATGAGTTCACGAAACGTGATTGATGCTGCGAGGGTTCGCCCGTCGGTGAAGTGTGCGGTGGCAGCAGCGGCCTCCGTGATATTGGTGTTGGCGAGCCTGGTAGTAAATATGGCGTCTGCGTCCGCCGACGACATTCCCGCGACGATGATCTTGTCCGCGAGCCCGTGGGTTTCGATCGGTGGCGGAAACTTTTCGAATGTCGACACGGCGAGCTTGTCCATCCCCGCGGGCGACCCGGCCCCTGTGGGTGTGGTGACGTTTCAAGGAGACAACCTCTTCTCGGCGAACGCGACCTGCGAAGCGTCAGGCTCGAGCTGGACCTACGCGAGTACGGCTGGAGGGTTTGATACCTACGTCACGGGTTGCACGCAGGTGGGCACCAGCCAATTTCTGGGTTTGGAAGAAGCCATCTACGACGGGCTTGATTACGACGCCGAAAACGCCATCGTCTCGGTCAATCTGCTGATCGAGGGTACCGTGGGCCCCGGTGTAAATAACTACGCAGCGTTGCTGGCAGAACCCGCGACCGCAGCAGCGCCCACGGGATTGGTGACGTTCACGGACAGCGCGGGTGGCTCCTGCGCGTCGGCGATTTGGCAGGGTGTAGTCGTCACCTCGACGACCAGCGCGTACGAGTTGACGTGCAACATCACGACCCCCGAGCCGCTCGGCACCACCGTCTCTGCCACCTATGGAGCGTCTGACTTCAGTGTCCAGCCCTCGAACACGGTGACGGTGGCCGAGCTCTCGCTGGCTGGTTCTTCCGTAACGTCCGCGACCGGCAACAGCTACACCGGCACGTTCGACTCCCCCTATGGCGTGGTTCCGGCGGGCAATCTGGACGTCTCGGACTCAAGTTCCGGCGGCTGTTTGACGGGCGTGTGGAGCGACGAGGGGGGCGATGGGAGCGGCGGTGAGCTCTTTACGGCAACCTGTCAGATCACGACGGGCGAATCCGGAGGCACGACGGTAACGGCCCAATACACCGATGACATCGACATGGTCACGGCCACCTCGAACTCGGTGACGGTGATGAGCGTGTCCGCGGAGCAACTGCAACTTTCGGGATCACCCGCCGCATCGCCGACCGGCAACAGCTACACGGTCCTGCTGGATGCCCCGACTGATCTCGCTCCCACCGGCGCGGTCACCGTCATGGACGACGCGGTGACGCCCGGTTCATGCTCGACCTCGTCATGGACCGCGCTCCAGGCCGACGGGCGAGGAGGAGAAAACTTCGTCGTAACATGCTCGATCGCAACGCCCGAAACTGCACGAGAAACCGTACAGGCCACCTACGTAGGGAGCGACTATACGAGCGCCGCATCAAACCTCTTGACAGTCACTGCCGTGACGACGAGCGGGGGAAGCGTCACGCAGCCGGCGAGCCAGGCCCCGCTCACGATCACTACCGTCACCGGTCACGCCGGTACGGCACTACGGCTCGCCACGAGCGGAGGGTCGGGCACCGGAACGATCACCTACATGCTGGACACGGGCAGCGCGCCCGCGTGCGATCTCTCCGGCGACGCGCTGCACTCGTCATCGGCAGGCGTCTGCCTCATCACCGCGACCAAGGCAGCGGATGCCACGTACGCCTCCGCCTCGACGTCCGCGACGCCTATATCGATGGTCGTACCTGCTCGACCCCGGACCGTCGTCATTGGTTTTACCGCTAGAGGTCGTTCGCTCAACGCGGGTGTCAGGTCGGCCCTGCTCAAACTGTCGTTGCATTTGCTCGCTGGTGCTTCGGTGACGGTCACGGGTTACGCCAAGGGCAACGTCACGCTGGCGAAAATGCGCGCCGACGCGGTGGCGCGCTATCTGAAAGCCCACGCCTCGCTCCACGTGACGTTGAAAGCGTCAACGGGATCCGCGAAGCGCGAAGTCACCGTCGCGACTACGAGCCAGTAGTTGGGTTCGGACTGACCGGCGTTGCTGCACCAACGGCGAAATAGTCAGTGCTATCGCGTGATGCGAACGGGTAAATGCCACTGTTTTTAGGAGTTTGCTGTTAAACCCTTAGTAGATGGTCCGCTTGAGACCGAGCGAGGTTGGCCTATGCAACACATCTTGAAGGCCAGGATTGTTCGGGCCACGATTCGCTCGTTAGCGAAAGCGTTCGGCGTAGCCATAACCGCTTCCGCTCTCCTCCTCATGGGATGTACCGCATTCGCGACATCAGCATCGGCGACGGTGCCGGTCATACCGCTCCAATTCTCCGCAGGTCCGTCAGGTGCTGGTTATAGCTATGACATTCAGATCGTTGCGCCCGACGAAGTCACACCGGAAGGAATGGGGACCGCCACTGACGATGTTGGCGGAAGTTGTGCGTCCGACGCCTGGGTCGATCACGGTACTGATGGATCAAGCGGATTTGTGTACACGGTCCAGTGTGCGATTTCGACAGCTGAGCCAGCGGGCACGACGGTCAGCGTCGGGTACGCGGGAACCGACTACACGGCCGTCCCGAACCAGACGACGATCTCTGGCGGATTGACCTTGACCGCGACGACGCCTGCGGGGAGTGCGGGCAGCTATACGAGCATCGTTATGGCGACACTGCTCGTCGCCAACAGCGACGCAGCGCCGGTTGATCAAGTCGACGTCGAGCTGCAAGACGGCGCCGCACAGTGTCTCACGCCGAATCTGGGTACTCCACTGCCGGACGGCTTATATACGTCCTATTCAGCAGAGTGCGTGTTGACGACTGGCTTACCTTTTCAGGGGGCAGCAATTGGCTTCGTCACCGGCAGCGATTACGTCAGCAACGTGGCGAGCTTCTCGCGACAGGTCACGCTGGGCGGGACGTTCTCACCGTCACTGAACCAGTATGAGATGAACGTGCTCGTACCCGTTGGAGGCGCCGCGCCGACGGGTACGGCGACGGTTACAGACACTGACGGAGATACGTGTAACTCCTCTGTGTGGACTGACGAGGGATTCGACAGCTTCTCTAGTGAACGGTATGAGGCAACCTGCAGCATCACCGGCGCTGAGACTGTGGGGGCCAACGTGAGCGCGACGTACGTGGGCAACCATTCGTTTGGCCAGTCCAACGTGTTCGACATCATGTCGCTGGCGCTCACGGGCTCGCCGGTAACCTCGGCGAGTGGCAACACCTATCTCGTGACCTTGGATCAAATAGAGCCCACGCCCTCGCACGCCGCATTCGTTGAGGACCAGAACGGCAACTCCTGCACGCCGAGTGTCTGGACGCCGACGGGGAGCGATGGCAGTGGTGGGAACTTGTTCACGGCACCGTGCACCATCACTTCGCCGGAGTCCGGTGGCACCGTGGTGTTCGCGACGTACGGTCAGGTCGGTTCCAACCAGCTGACGGTGGCGGCCGCGGCCGCGACCTCGCTTTCACTTTCGGGTACTCCAACTGCCTCCGTCAGCGGTAACAGCTTCTCGATCACGCTCGATGCTCCAACCGATGTGATGCCGTTGGGTTTCGCCCACGTAGTGGACACAGCTCCCGGCTCGTGCACCGCGTCGTCGTGGACGGACGATGGGGCCGACGGCCACGGTGGTGAGCTCTTTGGCACCTCGTGTTCTATCTCGACCGCTGAAGTTGCCGGTGAGACCGTGATCGCGACGTACGTCGGCAACGACTACACCGGTCCCACGACGAACGTGCTGACTGTGTCTGCGGCCCCGAGCGGTGGAGGCGGCGGTGGCAGCAGCGGAGGCGGCAGCAGCACGGGGGGCACGACGTCGCCATCACTGCAAGCGCCGCTCGTGGTCACGTCAACCTCGGGACGAATCGGAAGCACCATTGCCCTCACCACAAGCGGAGGATCAGGCACCGGAGTGACGAGTTTCACGGTCACGAACGGAACCGGAAAGGGCTGCGCGGTGTCGGGCGATACGCTGCGCGCAACGAGCTCGGGTACCTGTGTGGTGACCGCGACAAAGAGCGGAGACCCCGTCTATTCATCGGTGTCGTCTGCAGCCACCGTCGTGACGCTCGCACTACCCTCGAGGCCCCCGCGCGTCACTGTCGTGTTTGCATCGACGAAGAATTCACTGAGTTCGAGAGCAAGAACGTCACTGTTGGCGTTGTCAAAAGAGCTCATCCCTGGTGCGAGCGTCACGGTGACGGGCTACGCCAACGGCAGAGCGCCCCTTGCGCGAGCGCGAGCGCGAGTGGTGGCTCGATATTTGCTGAAGCGGGTTGCGATACACGTATTGATCAAGGTCTCGACCAGATCGAGGACCGGCCGCTCAACACTGGAAACCACCTCGCAATAGATGTTCGCGCCCGCGGTCGTGGGCGTTTCCGCAACGTTCCAGACGTTGGTCCAGCTACTCGGTCGCTTCGACCGCGACGCGGGGCACGATCCGATCGAGCCAACGAGGCATCCACCAGTTGGCCTTGCCGATGAAGTGCATGAGCGACGGCACGAGAATCGTTCGGATGACGAAGGCATCGATCAAGACGGCGCCGCCGAGGCCGATTCCGAACTCCGCGATGACGCGCTCGCCGCCGATTGCGAAGGAGAGGAACACGCAGATCATGACGAGCGCGGCGGCGGTGATCACGCGACCCGTATTGGCCTGACCGCGGATGATTGCCTCTTCGTTGTCACCCGTGTTGAGATACTCCTCGTGCATTCGCGAAACGAGAAAGACCTGATAGTCCATGGAGAGGCCAAAGAGGATCGCGATCATGATGATCGGTAAGAAGGATTCGACGGGCCCCGTGCCGGCACCAAGAAGCGACGTGCCCCATCCCCACTGAAAGACGGCCACCACGAGACCGAAGGACGCACCGACTGCGAGTAGGTTCATGACGGCTGCAACGAGTGGCACCAGCACACTTCGAAACGCGACCATGAGCAAGAGGCACCCCAGCAGGACGATGACTCCGACGAAAAGTGGCAGCTTGCCCGTGAGAACGCGTGCGAAGTCCACGAAAATTGCGGTGATGCCACCCACGTAGATCTGAGTGTGCGACGACAAAGTCGCGGCGGGGATGTACTTGTTACGAATGGTATCGATGAGCGAGACGGTTTTTGCACTTTGAGGACTCGTCGTCGGGATGACGCTGATGATCCCCACCGTCTTTTGAGGGTTCGTGATCAGTGGCGCCACCGAGGCAACGCCCGGCTTGCTGGCGAGGGACGCATCGAGATGCTGCATGGCCGCGAGGTCGCTCGCGTTATGGATGGAACCCACGACGGTCAGCGGACCATTGAAACCGGGACCGAATCCTTGGGCAAGCAGGTCGTAGGCCTGGCGCGTGGTCGAATTCGTTGGATCGGAACCCTGGTCGGAACTACCGAGTTGCAACGAGAAGAAGGGCACGATGATGATGCCGATGATCGCGATCGCGGCGAAGGTGAGCGCGCGCGGATGGCGCGAGACGAAATGTGCCCATCGCTGCCACGGTCCGCTCACGACGACGGGTCCAGGGCCGTTCGCCGCAAGCTCACGACGCTCTCGCCGGCTGAGCACGTGCTGCTTCTGGAAGGCAAGGAGCGACGGCAGCAGCGTCATCGACGCGAGCATCGTGATCAAGACCGCGAGCGATGCAGTCACTGCGACCCCATTCAGGAATGAGAGACCGAGGATCAACATTCCGAGCAGCGCAATGCACACCGTCGAACCAGCGAAGAGCACCGCGCGACCAGAGGTGTTGATCGCTGATGAGACAGCGTCCTCGACGGTGAGGCCGCGTTTCAATTCCTGTCGGGAACGCGTGACGATAAAGAGGGCGTAGTCGATGCCGACGCCCAACCCGATCAATGAACCAAGGATGGGAGCAAATTCGGCGATCGAGAGGACGTGACTCAAGAGCTCGCCACCCGCGAGCGCGATGCCGAGTGCGAACAGCGCAATGCCCAGCGGCAGGAGCATTGCGAAGAAGGAGCCAAACGCGAGCACGAGGACGATGGCGGTCGCGATGAGACCGAAGGCCTCGTATGGGCTGCCCGTCGGAGAATTGAGATTGCCAAACGCATTGCCACCGAAGTAGACGCGGAGCGATGAGGAACTGGCCTTCGACGCCTGGGTGACAACTGCCTGAATCTCTGGGTTGGTGAGCAGGTTCGCGTTCTTCGAGAAGTTCACGACCGCGTAGGCGATGGTCCCGTCTTTGGCGAGTTGTGACGAACCGAGGCACGTGCCGTTGAGCGTCTCACTCTTCGCGAAACTTCCGGTGCAGAACGGCGACGTGACCGAACCCACGTCGGGCAGCTTGTCGACTTTCGCGAGCATCGATTGGATGGCAGCTTCGTGCGAGGTGATCGTGCTGCCGTGCGAGCGAAAGACGATCTGGTCTACGTCGCCCGACTTGGCGGCAAAACCCTTTTCGAGCAGGGCTTCGGCGTGCGCGGAGTTGGTGTTGGGAAGGCTGAAGGCGTTGGAGTAGGCCGAACCCACCGAGTGGGACACCACGTTGATCACAATGAACAGGAGAACCCAGGCGCCCAGCACAAACCACCGATGACGGACACAAAAATGGGCAAAGGATTTCAAAAGGAAGGGTCTCCTGAAAAGAAGTGGGACGAGCGCGTTAGCGTAAGAGCGTCAAACGAATAGGAAGTCTAGAGGAACATTGATGACCGAATCTGTCGGGCGACCAGAGCGTTTTGCTGGTCATCAGTACCCACAGATCATTCCCGAGCCAATCGAGATACGGCCCGGGAGCCCGCCGCCGTGGTCGCTGCTTCCGTCATCCGCGCGGACCAATCTCTCCCTCGACCTCGTGAGGTCCAGGCTCAACGACGCCCGTCGATTGCTGGCGACGACGTCGCCTCCTGACCAACCGATCGACCTCGCGTTGGTCGCGGACGCGATGCCGAGCCCCATCACCCACCGCTCCGCGGTGCTCGCCGCGCTGTTCGAAGAGGAGGGTGAAGCACAGATCGTGCTCACCCGACGATCCTTTGAAATGCGGATCCACCGCGGCGAGATCGCCTTGCCGGGCGGGCGCAGTGATGGGGATGAGACGGCCGTCGAGACGGCCTTGCGTGAAGCGCACGAGGAGGTCGGTCTGGAGCCAGCGGCCGTCACGCCGATCGCCTGGCTTAACCCCATAGCGGCCTTCGGATCGAGCTCTTCGATTTGGCCCATCGTCGGATTTCTCGAGCGGCGCCCCGAGCTCACGATCGACCCCAACGAGGTCGATCGCGCCTTCACCGTGGCTTTAAGTGACCTGGTCGCCGAGGGAGCCTTCATCGAAGAGCGCTGGCGCCGACCGATCCTTCGGCTCGGGGCCGACAATGACGGCTACTACCCGCTCTACTTCTTCAAGGTGCCTGGCGATCTCATCTGGGGAGCGACGGCGCGGGTGCTTGCGGAACTGCTCTCGCTCGTGACCGGCGTCGCGTAGGTCAACTCGGCTGCGACATCGGGTCCTCCTAGTAGATTGGTAGAAACGCAGCACCATTTTGTGGTGTTTCAATCGGAGGACTTCATGGCGGAAGTTGAGATCGGCATCTTCAAATCGGCTCGTCAGGCGTACGGCTTTGACGACATTGCGATCGTCCCCTCGCGACGCACCCGTGACCCCGAGGACGTTGATATCTCCTGGCAGATTGACGCCTACAAGTTCGAACTGCCCGTGCTGGGCTCGGCCATGGACGGCGCGATATCGCCCCTCACCGCGATTGAGCTCGGTCGGCTCGGAGGACTCGGGGTGCTCAACCTCGAGGGCCTCTGGACCCGCTACGAAGACCCCATGCCGCTCTTTGAGGAAATTACCGAACTCGAAGACGACAAAGCGACTGCTCGTATGCAGCAGATGTATCTCGAACCCGTCAAGCTGGAGCTCGTCGCTGAGCGCATCAAGCAGATGAAGGACGCGGGCATCGTGACGTCCGCGTCGGTGACGCCCGCGCGCACCGCGTGGATGTCAAAGACGATCATCGATTCGGGTCTGGACATCCTGGTCATCCAGGGCACCGTCGTCTCCGCCGAGCACGTCTCCAAGACCGCTGAGCCCCTCAACCTGAAGAAGTTCATTCGCGAATTCGAAGTGCCGGTCATCGTGGGTGGCTGCGCGAGCTATCAAGCTGCACTGCACCTCATGCGCACTGGCGCCGCCGGCGTACTCGTGGGCGTGGGTCCCGGCAACGCGTGCACCTCGCGAGGCGTGCTCGGTATCGGCGTTCCGCAAGCTACGGCGATCGCCGACGTTGCGGGCGCACGGATGCGACACCTCGACGAGACGGGCGTCTACGTGCACGTCATCGCTGACGGCGGCATGAGCAAGGGTGGCGATATTGCGAAGGCGATCGCCTGCGGTGCGGACGCGGTGATGGTTGGCTCCCCGCTGACGAGCGCCGTCGAAGCCCCGGCGCGAGGATTCCACTGGGGCATGGCCACCTTCCACCCCACGCTGCCGCGCGGGACGCGGGTGCGTACCCAGGTGCGTGGCACCTTGAAGGAAGTGCTGCTCGGCCCGGCACACGAGAACGACGGTCGGCTCAACCTCTTCGGTGCGCTGCGCACGTCGATGGCTACGTGTGGCTACGAGACGCTCAAGGAGTTCCAGAAGGCCGAAATCATGCTCGCGCCCTCGCTCCAGACCGAAGGCAAGCAGATGCAACGCTCCCAGGGTGTGGGCATGGGCCATTGAACGACGCCGTTCTCGTTGTTGACTTTGGCGCCCAATACGCCCAGCTGATTGCTCGGCGCGTGCGCGAAGCGCACGTCTATTCAGAAATCGTTCCCAGCTCGATCACGGCTGATCAGGTTCGCGCGAAGGCGCCTGGCGCGATCATCCTCTCGGGCGGACCGAAGTCGGTCTATGCGACGCCCGCCCCCTCGCTCGATCCAGAGATCTACGAGCTCGGTATTCCGATTCTCGGTATCTGTTACGGCGCGCAGCTCATGGCGCTCCAGTTGGGCGGAGCGGTGGCCAACACCGGAGTCGGCGAATACGGACGCACGGAGCTCTCGCGAGAGGGAACGAGCGTGCTGATGGGGGACTGGCCGTCATCGACGACGACGTGGATGAGCCACGGCGACGCGATCTCGGTGGTCCCGAACGGATTCGTCATCACCGGGTGCTCACCCGAGGCGCCGATTGCGGTCATGGAGAATGTCGAGCGGCGACTGCACGCCGTCCAGTTCCACCCAGAGGTCGCTCACACGGAACGTGGACAAGAGCTGCTCGCCAACTTTCTGCACCACGTTGCCGATATTCCGCCTGCCTGGACCAACACCTCGATCATTGAAGATCAGGTCGCCGCGATTCGCGCCCAGGTCGGTGACGAGAAGGTGCTCTGCGCGCTCTCGGGCGGGGTGGACTCAGCCGTTGCGGCGGCGCTCGTTACGAAGGCCGTCGGCACGCAGCTCACGTGCGTCTTTGTCGACACGGGTCTCATGCGAAAGAACGAAGGCGAACAGATAGAAGCGACGTTTACGCGTCAGTTCGGCGTGGAGCTGATCCACGTCAAGGCACAAGACCGCTTCTTTGACGCCCTCGCGGGCGTGACCGATCCCGAGACCAAGCGCAAGATCATTGGTGAGCTGTTCATCCGCGAGTTTGAAGCGGTGGCGCGAGATCTCGCCGAAGGTGGCGAAGGTCCCAAGTTTCTCGTACAGGGCACGCTGTATCCCGACGTCATCGAATCGGGTTCGGGGCACGCGGCCAACATCAAGAGTCACCACAACGTCGGCGGCCTGCCAGAGGACCTGTCGTTCCAGCTGGTCGAACCGCTGCGACTGCTGTTCAAAGACGAAGTGCGCCACGTCGGCGAAGAGCTCGGGTTACCGCCCGAAATCGTCTGGCGTCAGCCCTTTCCTGGCCCCGGTCTCGGGGTGCGCATCATTGGCGAGGTCACGCGCGAGCGAGCCGAGATCTTGCGCAACGCCGATCACGTCGTCGTGGATGAGATCAAAAAGGCCGGACTGTACCGTGAGCTCTGGCAGAGCTTCGCGGTGTTACCCGCCGTGCGTACTGTGGGCGTCATGGGAGATGGGCGCACCTACGCGTACCCGATCATCATCCGCGCGGTGACGAGCGATGACGCAATGACCGCCGACTGGGCCCGACTGCCCTACGACGTGATCGAGAGCATCGCCAATCGTTTGATCCGTGAGGTCGAGGGCGTGAATCGCGTCGCGCTCGACGTCACGAGCAAACCACCAGGCACCATTGAGTGGGAGTGAGTCGCGGCTCGTTCTCCGATGAGTCGCTGTGGGACATCCATCCTGCTGATTCGCGCTCGAGGCTCGACCCGTCGTCGCTCCTCGAAGGACTGACCGAACCCCAGCGCGCCGCCGTCACGCAGCGAGGCGGCCCGTTGCTCGTCGTCGCGGGAGCGGGGTCGGGCAAAACCCGCGTCCTGACTCGTCGCATCGCCCACCTCCTCGCCACTGGCGACGCGCGGCCCTACGAGATCATGGCGATCACCTTCACGAACAAAGCAGCCGACGAGATGCGTCGGCGCGTCATCGAGCTGGTCGGCCCCGACGCTGATCGCATGTGGGTCTCCACCTTTCACTCGGCGTGCTTGCGGATGCTGCGCGCCCACGCCGACGTGCTCGGCTACGAGCGAGGCTTCACGATCTACGATGCGGGAGACGCCGAGACTGCCGTTGAGCGAATCATGAAAGAGCTCAACCTCGACCTGAAGCGGCTCCCGCCGCGCAGTGTCTCGTCCGCGATCTCCGCCGCGAAGAACGAGATGATCACTCCTGATCGCTACTTCGACCTCTACGGCGATGACCCGCAGCGCCGCCGAATCGCCGAGATCTTCCAGCTCTACGAGAAGCGCCTGCGCACCGCCAATGCCATGGACTTCGACGACTTGCTAGTGAACGCAGTGTCGATGATGCGAGCCGACGAACGGGTGCTGCGCTCGTATCAAGAGCGATTCCACTATCTACTCGTCGATGAGTTTCAAGACACCAACGGCGTGCAGAACGAGCTCGTGATGATGCTCGCCGCCGAACACCGCAACCTGTGCGTCGTGGGCGACTCGGATCAGTCGATCTACCGCTTTCGCGCGG
>DASZLS010000103.1:0-23709 GCA_035552255.1 Acidimicrobiales bacterium
ATACTCGGCTACGGGCAGTATCACCCGGTGGTACCCGACACCTCGACCCAAAGTCAGGCGGAGAATCGGCGCGTCAACATTGTCGTCAGTCCGTCGGATTCGTTCACGCAGTGAGTAGTGAGGAGAAACGGTGATGACCCCGTCAACGAAGGTGGTCCAACGGCACGATTTCGGTCGGACCGATCTCTTGGAGCGCGTCGATCTCCAGGCGCTTCACGGTCTGCTGGAGACCTTCGCGCGATTCGCCACCCAGAAGTTCACCTCGGTACTGCGCCAGCCGTGCTCCTTCGAGGTGGAAAAGATAGAGCAGCTCACGTGGCGAGATCTCGTCCTCGACGTCGCGAACGACGCCTACTTCTTCACCTTCTCGATGTCCCCGCTCGCGGGCCGGTCCGTCTTCTCACTTCCCACCGATGAGGCGCTCGCCCTTGTTGACGTGCGCCTCGCCGGGCGTGGCGAAGATGATTTCACCGGTCGCGTCCCGAGCGAAATTGATCAGGCATTCCTCGAGCCCATCGTGGACGACCTCATTGGCGAGCTGGGCAAGGCGGTCAACCGATTTCACGTGACGTCGCCGAAGCTCGAAGCCCAAGAGGGCAACGTGCAGTTCGTACCCGTTGGCTCGGCGTCGGAGATGTTCCTTGTGGCGAGAATGAGCCTTTCGATTGCGCTTCGACCACGCCGTGAGGCGATGCTGTGCCTGCCATTCACGCTGGTGCGCGCCCTCATCGACGGGTTGCAGGCCAAGTCGAACTTGGCGTCAGAGAGTCGCGAGTCCACGATCGCGGCCGACACCCGCCAGCGTCTACGAGAGGTGCCTCTCGACGTTGTGTTCCAATTTCCCAGCTTCGTCACGACGCCCGCGGAGTTGCTGACGCTGCGCGTTGGCGACAATCTCGGTCTCGGACACCCGAAGGGCCGACCGCTCGAAGTCCGCGCGGCGGGACTGCTCGTGGCGCTCGCCGATATCTGCAGTTCGGGCGTGCACAAAGCGTTTGAAATCAAAGAGGAGGTCACCAAGTGACAGCACAAGAGTTTGCATCGCCGCTCGGCGCGGAGGATGATCGCGACGATGACGAGCGCCTTCGCGTGCGAGAGGCGCAGTTTCGAAACGTCAGCGTCGAGGTGTCGGCGTGGGTCGGCAAAACTCGACTCTCCTTTGGCGAGCTGAGCGAGCTGCGACCCGGCCACGTCATCGAGCTCGATCAGGTGGTGGGGGCGCCGATTGACATCGTGCTCAACCGTGAGGTTCTGCTGGCGCGTGGCGAAGTCGTCGAAGTAGGCGACGAGTATGGCGTTCGCATCACCGAGATCGTCTCGGACAAGGCGGTCTAACGAGTGGGTGTCACGCTGCTTTCGCTGCTACGGATGGTCGTCGTGCTCGGCGCGATCATCGGTCTGCTGGTTGCCTTGGGCCGCGTGGCGCAACGTCGTCAGGGCGCCCTGGGTCGCGTCGGAGCAAAGAAGCACGGCGCGTCGATCGAAGTACTCTCGCGCAAATCGCTCGGCCAACATGTATCGCTCCTCGTTGTTCGGGCTGGAGAGCGGACGCTGTTGGTGGGCCAGAGCTCTCAGCAGATGACGCTCCTCACTGAGCTCGACGCCACGGAGTGGGAGAGCACCGCCCCGAAATCGAGCAAACCAACAGTCACGCAACACCACTCGACGCCACGGCTGGCGCCGGGAGACGATCTCACCGCATCAAAGGCATGGGACGCCTTTCTCTACCGACTACGGGAGATGACCGTTCGGCGATAGTCGGACACTCTCATGGAGAGTGCGCATGGCGCAGTACCCCACGCTCGCGAGGCCACGCTCGTGAATCACGCGTTGATGAATCACGCGCTGTTGGCCGCGGGATCGAACGTGAACGTCAACATCAGTGGACTGAAGGATCCCTCGACGTCCGTCCTCATCATCGTGGCCTTGACGGTGCTCTCGGTCGCGCCCGCCGTGCTGATGCTCGTGACGGCCTTTCCGCGCGTGTTCATCGTGTTGTCGCTCACGAGAAATGCGCTCGGCACCCAGACGGTTCCGCCCAACCAAGTGCTGGCGGGTCTCGCACTGATCCTCTCGCTCTTCATCATGGCGCCGGTCATCTCGACCATTTACTCGGTCGCCGTTCGTCCGTACGAGCATGGCGCGCTGACCGCGACCCAGGCCATCCAAAAGGGAGAGGTGCCGCTCAAGAAGTGGATGCTGGAACAGACCCGCGACGAGGACATCAGCCTCTTTACCTCCTTTGCCCACCAGAGTGCCAAGCACCCCGAGACACTGCCGATGACGACCGTGATCCCCGCGTTCGTGCTCTCGGAGTTTGAATCCGCATTTCTCATTGGCTTCATGATCTTCATCCCGTTCATGATCATCGACCTCGTCGTTGCGTCGATCATGATGTCGATGGGCATGTACATGTTGCCCCCCACGCTCATTTCGCTGCCGTTCAAGATTCTCCTGTTCGTCCTCGTGAACGGTTGGGCCCTCATGACCCAGTCGCTCCTCAGCTCGTTTAATCACTGATGAACGACACGACGGTGCTCAACCTGGCGTCCCAGGCACTGCTGTTGATCGCCGAGCTGGCGGGACCGGTACTCATCGTGAGCCTGGTCATTGGACTGGTCGTGGCCCTCTTTCAGGCGGTGACGTCGATCCAGGAGTTCACACTGACGTTCTTGCCCAAGGTCGTGGCGATCGGACTGGTGTTGCTGCTCCTCGGTCACTGGATGCTCGGCGACCTCGTCGCCTACACCGAGCATCTTTACGGTTCGATCCCAAAGGTGCTGTCTGGATCGTCATGAGCATCACCTTCTCCGCGTCGTTCGCGATCGCGCTCGCACTCGCGTTTGCGCGATCGCTCGCCTGGGTCTCGATCTGCCCGCCATTTTCGAATGCCTCGATCCCGAAGATGACCAAAATCTCCTTCGCCGGAGCGATCTCGGTGTTCGCGGCGGGCACGCTTCAACACGACGTGCTGCCCGTGACCGACGCGCAGGTGATCACGGAGCTGGTGATCCAAGCGGGCGTCGGCATCGTGCTCGGGTACGCGGTCTCCCTCTTCGTCAACGCTGTCGTGGGCGCGGGAAGTCTCGTCGACCTCTTCTCCGGACTTAACCTGCCTCCCGCCATGGACCCGTTATCCCTGCAACAGACCAAGCTCTTTGGTCAGTTCTACAACATGGTGCTGATGGCGCTCCTCTTCACGACCGGCGCGGTCATCGTCATCGTTGAGGGATTTGTCAAGTCCTTTTCCTCCGTCGGGACCAGCTTCCCTTCGGTGACGTTGGGTGACCTCGCCCAGACCATCACCGGCGACGTCGTCAGCTTTTTCGCAGCGGCTCTCGAGATCGCGGCGCCGATCATTGTGGTGCTCTTCGGCACCCAGATCGTGCTGGCGCTGCTCGCCAAAGCCGCGCCCCAGATCAATGTGTTCGTTTTCGGCATGCCCCTGCAGATCCTCGTCGGAATTAGCGCGGTCGGCATCGCTCTCGCGGCGTTGCCAAATGACATCACCAACCTCGTCGCGCGCGCCATGACTCAGCTGTTTGGCGGCTCGTGATGGCCGACAATTCTCAGAAGACGGAAAAGGGGACACCCCAACATCGAAAGAAGATGCGAGAGAAGGGCGCCGTCGCACGTTCGAGTGAGCTGAGTGGTTGGGGGAGCCTTCTGCTCGTGACCTCACTGTTGCCCTGGCTCGGAGGGCTCGCGATTACCCGCGTGACGGCGTTCACCCAGACGACCGTTCAAGCGATGGGACATCCGAGTGCCGCCGCGGCGACGGCCCTGCTCGGTGCCGGACTCGAGACCGCCGCCTTCACGGCGCTGCCGACGGTACTCATCGGAGGAGGCATCGCGGTCGCACTCGCCGTTGCCCAGGTGGGTCTTCGCATCACTCCAAAAGCGCTGCGATTTGACGTTGGCCGGATCTCTCCTCGAGCGGGCTTGAAGCGAGTGTTTTCACCCCAAGGCGTCTGGACGCTCGCGAAGACCATCCTCAAGATGGGCGTGCTTGCCCTCGTTGGCTACATCGTGCTGCACCGACTGGTGGGCGGGGTCCTCGGGGCCCAGACGCTGGTGCTCCAGTCGACCCTTGCGGTTGCAGCGGCGAGCGTCGAAGAGATGCTGCGCATCATGGGCGCGCTCGCGCTGCTGCTCGCAGGCGGTGACTACTTCTTCCAGCGACGTACCCACAACGCCACGATGCGCATGACCAAGCAGGAAGTGAGGGACGAGCGGCGCCAGAGCGACGGATCGCCCGAGATGCGCCGCGCGGTGCGGACCCGGGCTCGACGTATCTCACGACGTCACCTCATGGCGGCCGTTGCGAATGCGGACGTCGTCGTGACCAACCCCACGCACTTTGCGGTCGCCATCGCGTACGACCGGACGAAGGACCGCGCGCCGCGGGTTGTGGCGAAGGGCGCCGACCTGCTCGCGCGATCGATTCGCGAACACGCCAAAGCCCACGGAGTCGTCATCGTTGAAAATCCGCTGCTGGCGCGAACGCTCTACGGGTCCTGCGAGATCGACGACGTCACCCCACCTCACCTCTACGCCGCCGTCGCGAAGCTGCTGGCGTTCGTGTACTCGCTCTCATCGACCGCCAAGGTCTTTAACGACGTTCACGTGATGGCGTAGCCCCTCAATTTGCGCGATTCATGGTCCGTTACTCAGGCAGGCCAGGAAGGCGACGCCGTGTCCAAGGATGGACGAGGAGAAAGACGTTCGTGAACGTTCCGTCAGCCGAATTGCCGTTTCATGCCTAGCGCCGCGACCAGTTCCCCTCGCGCCAAGCTCGGCCGCTGGACGAGCGCGAGCCACGCCGCGGTTCCCCTCGCAGTCGTCGCCATCGTCGTCGTTCTCATCATTCCGCTTCCGACATTTTTGATTGACCTTCTCATCACGGCGAACATCTCGGCGTCGGTGTTGGTGTTGTTGACCGCCATGCAGGTGAAGCGCGCGCTCGATTTCTCGGTGTTTCCGACGCTGGTGCTCCTCATGACGATGTTTCGTCTCGCGCTCAACGTCGCGGTCACTCGCCAGGTGCTCCTGCACGGGTACGCGGGCGTCGTGGTGGAGAGTTTCGGTCACTTCGTCATCGGCGGCAACATCGTCGTCGGTCTCGTGGTCTTCTTCATCCTCATCATCATCCAGTTCGTCGTGATCACCTCGGGCTCGGGGCGAGTCGCGGAGGTGGCCGCTCGGTTCACGCTCGACGGCATGCCCGGTAAGCAGATGGCGATCGATGCCGACCGTTCGTCGGGCGCCATTGACGAACACGAGGCGCGTCGTCGGCGTCGCGAGATCGCGGACGAAGCCGACTTCTACGGCGCCATGGACGGCGCGTCCAAGTTCGTGCGCGGTGACTCGATCGCGGCGACGGTGATCACGATGGTGAACCTCGTCGGCGGCCTTGCGATCGGCATCTTCGAGCGCCACCTCTCGGCCGGGTCCGCCGTCGACACCTACAGCTTGCTTTCCGTGGGTGACGGGCTCGTCTCCCAGATCCCCGCCTTGCTGTTGTCGCTGTCGACGGGCATCATCGTCACGCGCTCGGCAACCGATCATGACCTGGGCCACGACGTGGTGACCCAGCTGTCGCGCTTCCGGCGCATTGTGCGTGTGACGGGGGTGATCATTGTCATCCTCGCCGTCGTGCCCGGACTGCCTAAACTTCCCTTCCTCGTCGTCGGCGGTTTGGTGTTCTTCATCGGGACCCGTCTTCCGAAAGACGTCAAAGACGCCACGGACCTCAAGGAAGAGTCGACGCTCGCGGTGGTCGAAGAGTCACCTGAGACCTTGGCGGCCGGCATGGCGGTTGAACCCCTCAGTCTTGAGCTCGGTGTCGAGTTGATCGACCTCGTCCAACCCGACCGCGGCGGTGACTTGCTTGATCGAGTAAAGGTCCTGCGGCGCAACATTGCGATGGAGCTCGGCATTGTGATGCCGCGAGTGCATACACGAGACGACCTCGATCTCCCGCACGCTGACTACGCGATCAAAGTGCGCGGCATCGAAGTCGCTCGGGGCCAGGCGCCACGTGGTCAGCTGCTCGCGATCGGCGAGAACCTCGACGGTCTCACCGGCACCGACACGCGCGATCCCGCGTTCGGCGGTCGCGCGAAGTGGATCCCCGTGCGTCTCAGCCATCAGGCGTCGGTGGCCGGCATCACCGTGGTCGACCGATCGGCCGTCGTCACGACGCACCTCGCCGAAGTCGTGCGCGAGCACGCGGGCGACCTTTTGAGTCGGCAAGACACCAAGCTGCTCCTCGACGCCGTGAAGGCGTCGAACCCGGTGGTCCTCGAAGAGATGACGTCGGCCACTCTCACCCTCGGCGACGTGCAAGCGGTCCTCCAAGGTCTCCTCTACGACGGCGTGCCGATACGCGATCTCGTGCGCATCATTGAAGCCCTCACCGAGCAGGCTCGCACGCAGCAAAAAGACGCGGAAAGCCTGCTGGAAGCGGCGAGGCTCGCCCTCGCGCGCACGATCGAATCCCAGTACACGGCCGACGGCGTGCTCTACGCCGTCACGTTCGCGCCGGCCCTCGAGCAGTACCTGCTCGCGACCATGCGCGTGGGCGAGCGCGGGCGTCGCACCTTGGGCGCGAACGCAGAAGACGCTGAAGCGATGGTGCGTGATATTGCGCGCCTCGTGCGCGAGTCCGAAGCGCAAGGGCGTAGCCCCGTCATGCTCGTCGCGACTCGGCTGCGCCCCGCAGTGCGCCGCATGCTGCGGCCGAGTCTGCCCCGGGTTGGCGTGATCGGTGCCGGCGAGGTCGGGTCCAGTGTGAAGGTAGCGATTGTAGGGAGTGTGAGCCGTGAGATTTCAGCCGTTGCTTGAGGTAGCCCCCGGGGAGTTCGTGGGCCGGAGTGCCGAAGAGGCCGTCGATCGCGCGCGCTCGGCACTCGGCGTGGACGCCAAGGTTCGCTGTTGGAAGACTCGACGCGGGGGAGTGCTCGGCTTCTTTGCGCGCGAGGTGTACGTCGCGGGCATAAAGCAGCCCGACAGCAGATCGGACGGCAAGCGACGACACGAGGAGTCGGCAGCATCGACGCCGTCGGCACTCGCAGACGTCACACTGCCGATGCTGGAAGACCTCGTTGCTTCGACGACTGACGAGGTGAGCTACGGCGCCGACGAGGCGGCGGTCGAGGACCGCGCGTTTCGTGACGTGCTGGCCCAAGCTGAGGCCGCGCTCAGTGACGCCGTCTTTGACGACGCCGTGTGGCTCTCCGACGAGACGCCTTCCAGCGAATCTGAACCGGTGCCAGAGCGGGCGATCGAGCGCGACGCGTGTCGCCACGACCTCGACGCGTTTCGATCGATGCTCGGCTCCCTCGGGCTCTCCGAGCAATATAGACCGCAGGAGCAGGAGAGCGCGCTCGACGGGCTGGTGCGCTCTCTCGATACGCTCGTGCCGCCACCGCCGTTACCACGATCACCCGGATCGGTGATCGCCGTCGTCGGTGGGCGACGCGACGCGTTGGCCGTTGCTCACGAGGTCGCGATGTTCCTTGATCTCGACGAGTGTGACGTCATCGTGTTATGGGACGATCCGACTGCTTGTCGTCGCATCAACCGTCGAAAGAAGTCGACGCGCGTGAGCGTTGTCGCGCTCGAAGCTGCCGTACGCGGGCGCACGTTTGATGCGGCGCGCGAAGAGCTCGACCGGTTGGCGCCTGATTTCGTGCTCGGCGTGGCGGCCGCGACGCTCAAGTGCTCCGACGTCGAACGGTGGCAACGCGGCATCGGTGTCGAGGCACTCGCTCTTCGACACTGGCACGAGACCGAGACGCCGGCCGAGCTGTTGGCAGCGCTGCCAATCTTCTCGGTCGACGGCGTCGTGATGTCGACGATGCGCTGGGTCTCGTTACTGCTCTCGACGTTCGTGGATCGGACCGATGAGCACGCGTGAATACTTCCGCTTCGCCGCCGACGTGCGACGCCTGCGCCCTCTCGCGAGCGTCGTCGTGACGGTGCTCGTGATGACGCCAAGTTTCGTCGAGATGGGTACGCAGGCGCTCTCCGCGTTGAGCGTCTTGGAACGCCTGGCGGCGTCCCTCGCCATCGTGTCGGTACTCGTCTGGCTCGTCACGGGGCTGATCCTTCATTACGCCAGAACTCAGTTGAGAAACTCCTTAGAGGAGGCGGAACCCCGTTAATGCGCTGGCCGTCCCCTCAATTCTCACCTCCCGCGGGACGTTACCTGGTGTGGTGACAATTGACGAACTGCTGGTCAAACTGGTCGACGCGCTCGACCGGGATATTGAGCTCCTCGCCACCCTTCGCTACCGGTTCATCGTGCTGGGTGCGCTGGCGGGTGCTGACCAAAGCCCTTCGCTGCCGACCGCGGTTCGCGAAGTCGAACTCAGCTTCGAGGCTCTGCGAGTTGCCGACCTGGTGCGTGCGTCGCTGACCGCGCAGGTTGCACAAGAGCTGGCACTGGAGGCGACGCCGCGTCTTGACAACTTGGCCGCGCGCACCGAAGGTGCGTGGAGCGAGATTCTCCTCGAGCGTCGCCACTCGCTCATTTTCGCGGTGACCGGCATCCAGAGTCTCGCCAACACCTTGAAAGTCGCGATGGGTCGCCGAGTGGCCCTCGCCGAAGACGCACTCGCGTTCCTGCGCGGTGATCGTGCCTCTACCTACCATCAGTCGAGCTCGCGCGGTGGCCTCCTCGTCGAGGGGACCATATGAGCGATATCGGACTTTCGATCGCCGGTAGCGGACTCGCGGCCGACGCCGCCGAGATCGACACGATCTCGAACAACCTCTCCAACATCGACACCCCCGGCTACGCCGCTGAGCAGGTCAATCTGTCGCCTGAAGCGGCGAATGGACCCTACGGCGCGGGTCAAGGTGTCCTCATCGGTTCCATCACGAGCTTGACCGACGCCGTCTTCTCCGCGGCGAACGTCGCCGCCCAGGGTACGAGCAGCGGAGCCACTCAGTTCAGCCAGATGATGAGTTCGATCGAAGCGATCTTCCCCGAGCCGAGCTCGAACGGGATCGCCTCGCAGCTCACGTCGCTGTGGTCGGCGATCTCGACGCTCGCCTCCAATCCCAATCAGGTCGGCGCCGAACAGGCGGCGGTGAGCGCGGCGCAGTCAGTGGCTTCTTCCATCAGCTCCAGCTTCGCCCAACTCTCCCAACTCTCCTCGTCCCTCCAGAGCCAAGTGGGGACCGGCACGAACGACGGGGGACTCCTGACCGAAGCCAACAATCTTCTCGGCCAGGTGGCGACGCTGAATTCAGGGATCGTCGAAGGTAGCTCCGGCGGACAGAACCCGAATGTCCTGAGCGACCAGGTGAGCTCTGACGTGAATCAGCTGGCGAACCTGCTTGGCGTGAATGCGGTCAAGCAAGCCAACGGCACGACGACGGTATTGCTCAACGGCGTCCAGCTCGTGAGCGGCAACGTGGCACAGTCGCTCGCCGCGACCGGTTCGGCCACAACGACCAATCTCGCCCTCAAGACAAGCAATGGCGTGGTGGTGAGCGCGGGCGGTTCAATTGGCGCGAACCTGACGGCCGTCAATACGACGATTCCGGACTACATGCAACAGCTCGACAGCGTCGCAGACTCCCTGGCGACGAACCTCAATGCACTGCAGAGCTCGGGCATGGACGCGGCGGGCGATCCGGGATCGGCGATCGCGGGCGGTTATACGGGTACGATCCTCCCGCCCATCTTCGTGAACAATGGCTCCGCGAACACCTACACAACGGGAACCGGCACCTTCAACTCGGCGGCGTCCATTGAAGTGGCTCCGGCACTGCTGGCGTCGCCATCGTTGATCGCGACCGCGTCTGCGCCAGGGCCGGGAAATTCGAACGCGATCGGTACCGCGACACTCGACGGATCGAATGCACAAGCGATGGCGGCTCTCGCCTCGCTCTCCACAGGCCCCGACGCCGCATATCAGACACTGATCGGCGCACTCGGCAATCAAGCGTCGAGCGCGAGCGCGTATTCCACGATGTCGAGTGCGCAAGCGTCGACCGCCGCCAACAATCTGTCGTCTATTTCCGGGGTCAATGAGAACAATGAGGAGGTCGCACTCATGGCAGCCCAGAACGCCTTTCAGGCCACAAGCCAGGTGGTCAACGCCATCAACGCGAGTTTCCAGTCGCTGCTGTCGGCGGTCTGAGATGGATATCTCTGACGTCGCCTTCACTCAGACGCTGATGGATCAGCTCTCGAGCCAGTCAAACGGCATTGCCCAGCTCCAAGAGCAGATCGCCTCAGGCAAGGCGCTCAACCAGCCCTCGGACAACCCCGCTGCGGTCACACAGGTGCTGGCGCTCTCGAGTCAAGTGAGCCAGCTCGCGAGCTGGCAGACCAACTCCGACACCGCGACCTCGTGGCTGGCAACGGCCAACTCGACGGCCAACAGCATGCTCGAGTCGCTGCAGTCGGCCCAGTCCCTGCTGCTCCAAGCGGCCAACGAGGGGGCCCAGGACTCGACCACCTTTCAAGCGCTTGGCAGTCAGATCAACGGCATCGTCAGCAACTTGATGTCGCTCGCCAACACGCAGTTTGGCGGCCGCGCCATCTTTGCCGGGACCTCGGCGTCGTCGACGGCGTACGATGCCACGGGCAACTACCTGGGCAACGCCGATAGCCCGACGGTCGTCATCGGCCCTGGTCAGGGTGCCGGGCAAACCGTTGCGACGTCGGTGCCGGGCACCGCACTCTTTGGAACCGGGGCGGCGAACGTCTTCTCGACACTGTCAACCGTCGCAACGGCGCTGCTCTCGGGAACACCGAGCTCGACGGTGATCTCGAACGCCATGACGGCACTCGGCTCGAACATTGCGACCGCGCAGCAAGCGAGTGCGGTACTCGGCAACTCCTCTGAGGAAGTGTCAAACGTGACGGCGACGCTCACGAATCAGATCACGAGCGTCCAGGCGAGTCAGGCGAACCTCGAAGATGTGAATGTGGCAACGGCCACAACGCAACTGGAGAGTGAGACGACCAACTACCAGGCGGCGCTCTGGGCGGCTGCCCAATCCCTGCCTGACACGTTGGTGAAGTTCCTTGTTCCCTAGTGACGACGCGACTCGATCATACGGAGCGAGTACCGTAACAACACGCTCGAACTATTCCGCACGCGCCACCGCGCGTACTGAAACCACCCCTGGATGAACTGGAGAGAGATGCCCACCGCTACCGCGCAGCTACCGGTCGTCGCCATGGAGCTCACATTCCTACGCGACTTACCTGGCTTTAAGGGCGCCCGTCACTTTGTTGTCGAGCCATTCGGCGACGACGAGGAAGGCGTCTTCGCGCGCCTTCGTTGCACCGACACCGTGCTCGTTGCGGGCGCGACACCATTTGTCGATCTGCGTCTGCTTGTGACGTCGCCCGGCATTCTGTGGCGCGACTATGAGGTCGAGCTCGACGATGAGACGGTCGTCGACCTCGAGCTCGATCACGCCGATGACGTGATGATGCTCGTCATCATTCATCCCCGCCAGCCGCTTTCCGCCTCGACCGCGAATCTCTTTTCGCCGATCATCGTGAATCGCCGCACCGGCCACGCGGACCAGTTCGTGCCTGCTGGCACCGAGCAGGAGATTGGCTGGAGCGTCACGACACCACTGCCTCTCGACCGGGAGGACTGACGTGCTCACCCTCACGAGAGAAGTAGGTCAAAAGATCGTGATCGGCGATGACGTCATCATCACTGTCGTGTCAGTCTCTGCGAACGGGCGAGTGCGCCTCGGCATCGAAGCACCCAAGCAAGTGCGAATCGACCGCGAAGAAGTGCTCGAGCGCGTCCGACAGGAGAATCTCGAGTCGGCAAACGCGCCCGACGGCACGGTCGACGCTGCGGCCTGGGCTTCGTACGGCGCGCGGCGAGCGAACTCGCGGGCACAATCGCCCGACAGCTGATTAGAGCTGCAGGTCGCGGAGTTCGATCCCGAGGTTGTAGAGACCTTGGTGGATCAGCTGCGTCACCCGCGAGCGATCGACGCCCAGGATGTCTGCCACTTCACTCTTCTGGAATCCTTCCAGGTAGTGCAGGACGAGCACCTGTCGTTGGCGCTCGGTGAGGCGAAGCAGCGCCGCCTTTACCTCCTCGCGCAGCATCGAAGACTCGACGCCTTCACTGGGTTCTGGTCGCGAGCTCACCAGCAGGCGAACCGAGCCTTCACCCGCGATGGATAGCGGCACCAGGTAGCTCGAGGTGGTTGCGAGGTCGGCGAGCTCGACCACCTCGGAGAGGGTCGCGCCGAGATACTCCGCAACCTCACTCGCCGAGGGAGTGCGGCGAAGCTCGGACTCGAGCGTCTCGCGCGCGACCTGGTAAGTGCGCACGCGTGCGCGCATCCGCTTGGGCAAGAAGTCGTCACGACGAAGCTCGTCGATGATCGCACCCTGAATGCGGGTCGTTGCGTAGGTGGCGAATTGAAATCCTTGCGAGTTGTCGTAGCGTTCGATCGCGTCGATGAGACCGAACTGTCCACACGAGCAAAGCTCTTCGACAGTCTGGCCCGCGTGCATGCGGTTCGCGACGCGACTGGCGACGAGACGCACGAGCGGTGCGTAGAAGAGCACGAGTCGATTGCGATCGTCGATCGAACGCGATTCGTAGTAATGAGCCCACAAAGCGTCGGCTCCGAGGGTGCCCGCGTCATGGGTGTGAGAGCCGATGGATTCACCCTGGATTAACACTTTCTGTCCCCTCGTTTCGGCAGCGGGAAGGCCACGTCATTCAGCTTCGATCGTTAAGTATTACATTTCACAAGACGGAAAATCAATATGACAACGCCATTACTTTTCGCTGGTCAGCCCGGTCAGAAACGAGGCAGGCGAAGTGTATAAAAATCGTCCGTCTGGTGGCAATTTTGTGTTCATCGTTCACGCGCTCGACACATTGATGCACCGATTTAGGAACTCGACGCGTTCTTTTTTGCGCGCGGATCATTCGGAGAGAAGAGTTGATGATTTCGTGTGACGCGTCTTAACTTTGTGGCCGTAACTCGTGTCGTTACCGTGTTGAATGTGTCACTGAACGATTGCGGCGGCGCGCTCTCAAGAAGGACTAGACGCTAGGTGAGTCGCCCTGCGAGAGTGGCGACGGCGCCCACGGAGATGAGGACGCCATAGGTCTGAATCCACGATCGCACACCGCCCGGTCGGGCGTAGGCGATCATGCTGGCGAACACCAGCCCGATGACGCACGAAGCGGCAACCGCCGCGCCGCCCGCGGTGAACGTCCACGGAATCGCAGGCGCGATGATCGCGACCGATGTGGCGACACCCATGATGAACGCGAGGCGAAGATCGCGCTTCGGGTCAGAGAGGTACTGGCTCGCGGCCATGCCAAAGCCTTCGGCGATGAGCAGCCCGATCGCGGCGGCGAGGACAACCTTTCGACCATGCCCCATGGTGGCGAGGATTAGGGCCATGGTGGCCACGAGCCCGTCAGACGCCCCAAAAATGGCGGTCGTCGTCGTTTCAGACATGTTCTTCACGATGCTCAATCCTATTTGTGCGACGGCGCGTGCTTCGACGGCGGCCGACCGCGAACAACGCTTACCTGACGGCGGGCATGACCTCGCTCGCGATGAGTTGGACGTGGTCGAGATCCTTCATATCGAGGACTTGCAGGTAGAGACGAGAAAGCCCGAGCTCGCCCCACTCGTGGATCTTCTCGATGATTTCGCCGGGCGTGCCCGCAAGACCGTTCGCCTTCAGTTCGTCGACCTCTCGACCAATGGTGGCCGCGCGCCGAGCGACGTCCGCATCGTTGGCGCCGCAACACACCACTTGGGCCACGGAACGAAGTACTGACGTCGGGTTCCGGCCAATGGCGTTGCATGCGTCGTCAACGAGTTCGAACTGCTTCTTGGACACGTCGTAGGAGGAGAAGGGGACATTGAACTCGTCGGCGAACTTCGCCGCGAGACGGGGCGTGCGCTTAGCGCCGTGTCCGCCCACGATGAGCGGAGGACGAGGCGACTGGGCGGGCTTGGGAAGTGCGGGACTGTTCGCAAGGGTGTAGTGGGTCCCCGAAAAGCTGTAGGTGGAGTCAGCGTCGGTCGTCCAGAGGCCGTTGATGATCTCGAACTGCTCTTCGAGCTTCTCGAAACGCTCTTTGAGTGGTGGGAACGCAATGCCGTAGGCAGCGTGCTCGTCGTCGAACCAACCGGCTCCGAGTCCGAGCTCCACGCGGCCACCGCTCATGGCGTCGACTTGGGCGACCGAGATTGCGAGCACCCCGGGGTAGCGAAACGTCGCGGCGCTGAGCAGCGTGCCGAGGCGCACGCTCGTCGTGTCTCGCGCGAGTCCCGCGAGCGTGATCCACGCGTCGGTGGGTCCTGGAAGCCCTGAGACATCACCCATCTTCAGGTAGTGGTCGGAGCGAAAGAAGGCGCCAAAGCCGCATTCCTCAGTGGCGAGCGCGATGCCGAGAATGTCCTCGTACGACGCACCTTGTTGCGGTTCTGTAAATATCCGAAGTTCCATACGTTACGTGTCTCCATCGTCGGCGATTCGATCTCGCGCATTCCGTTATACCAGCGATACGTGCGGTGACGGAGAGCGAGTGCTGACTCGAACGTCTTCAAGAGGTGGTCTCGTCCGAGCTGCTCGTCGACCTCTAATAAGGCTCCCATCGAAGCCCGTCATTGTTGCGGCAGATAATTCTCTTGTGATCGCCGGCAATTCCTCTGACTCCCCGGTCCGAGTGACGACAGAACTCGCCGGGTTCGTAGCAGTGGCCGGCGTTGCTCAGAGGACGACACGCGAGCGACCCAGCGCCACTCGGCTGCGAGGTGAGCGCCACACCGAAGGCGGAACATGCGGCGATCAGGCAGAGGGACGCGAGAGATCGAGCGACGAGTGACGTGCTGATCATTGCTCGCCGCGCACTACCGCGCTTGGCGACGTGCGAGAGCCCAATGCCAGCGTTCATTTACGAACCGCAACGCCGCAATTCGAGCAGTATCTGCCGGCGCCCGCGACGGGAACGCCACAGGAGGCGCAGTATCCCAACACGCCGCTGACGTGGTTGTCCGCGGAGACCAGCCCAGGGCCCCGACGTGTCTCGATCCGCGCCACCTTCGGTCTCACGGCAATCAGATAGAACGCCGCGATCAAGCAGCCAAAACCGTAGAACAGTGTGAAGACGCAAATCACCACGATCCACGCCGTCTTCGAGTATCCGGCATCGAAGAAGTCCTCTTTGGAATGTGAGGCGACGTCGACGACGGCGAAGATGGAGAGGCCCAGGCACAAAGGAATGATCAGCAGCACGACAACAAAGAGGTCGGGTCCGAAGATCATGCCGAGCATGACCTGACTCTACGGTCACGAGGCGCCCGAAACGTTGTAGAGCGGATACCAGTCTGGCGACGACGCAACGACGGCATCCATTGATTTACCGTCTTATTGATGCGCCGGAACTGAATCGCACTCGGGGGCACGAGCCGCCGGAATGCGGCGAACTTGTCAACAAATCTCTCGCTCGTGACGGCACTCTCAGCCGGCGTTCAGCCAGCTCCCAGCGAGGTGACCCCTCATTTTGTAACGATGGCTCCACTGGTTGGCAACGGAGGGCTGCGTGTCGAGCGACAATGGTGGTGCGATGAACAAGATCTTGGTGGTCGACGACGAAGCATCGATCGTCGACTCCGTCGCCACCGTGCTTCGCTACGAGGGCTTTGTTGTTGACGTCGCTTCTTCGGGCAGGGAAGCGTTGGCGAAGGTTCAAGACAAGCTGTTTGATCTGATCATCCTTGACATCATGCTTCCCGATACGGATGGCCTCGAGGTCACGCGACGCATTCGATTCGACGGCCTCGACGTGCCCGTCCTCTTTCTCACCGCGAAAGGCGATGTCGAAGACAAAGTCGAGGGACTAGGCGTCGGCGGGGACGACTATGTGACGAAGCCCTTTTCGCTCATTGAACTGGTCGCTCGGGTGAAGGCCATCTTGCGTCGTCGTCAGGTGCCCGAGCTCGACCAGCGTCTGCGATTTTCAGATCTCGTGATGGACGAGGAGAGCCGCGAAGTGTGGCGCGCGGGCCACCTCATTCATCTCACGGCGACTGAGTTCAACGTCCTACGCATGTTCATGTTGAATCCGCGACGCGTGCTCTCCAAGGGTCAAATCATCGACAACGTCTGGCACTATGACTTCGACGGCAATCAAAACATCATCGAGACGTACGTTCGCTACTTGCGACGCAAGCTGGACCAATTCGGGCCACAATTGATCCAGACTGTTCGACTGGTCGGTTACGTGCTGCGCGAGGGGTAGTGAGCAAACTCTCGCTTCGCACGCGGCTGCTCGTAGCCGTTGGTGCGATCACACTCTTTGCCCTACTGGTGGCTGACGTCACGATCTACGCGTCTCTCAACTCATATCTGTATGGGCAGGTTGACTCCACGCTCCAGCTTTCCCACATGACCGTGGAAGCGGCCGCCGATGGGGACAAGGATGACACGCCCACGCCGGACCACGTGCCGCCGGGTACGTCGGAATTCTGTGCGGTGGGCAGAGAAAGCGCGCCGGGAATGTTCATTGAAGTTCGTAGCACTGACAACAAGAAGGAGAAGGGGAGAGTGTGCCCGGCGTTCGAGCCAGGTCAGAAGTCGTACTCTCCTTCCCTGCCGGCCTTGATCAGTGGATTTAAGGAGACATCGGCGGATCCTCATGAACCGGTCACCTATTTCACGGTCGACTCCACGAAATCCGCCGGACCGGAGTTTCGAGTCCGAGCGTCGAAATTAACTGACGGAGGGGTCCTCATCGTTGCCGATCCGCTCGATACGGTGACGAGGACCCTCGATCGGCTTTTGTTGTTGGAGATAGGGGTAACGGCCGGAGCGCTCGTGGTGGCGGTGGCGCTCGGCCTCTGGCTCGTGCGAGTTGGCCTGAGACCCCTCAGGGACGTCGTGAGAACAGCCGACTCAATTTCTGGCGGGGAGGAGATGGACCGCGTCCCGGGCGCCGACGCCCGCACCGAGGTAGGTCACGTCGCCGCTGCGCTCAACGTGATGCTGGAGCGCATCGAGTCGTCGTTTGCCACGCTCCAACAGAGCGAGAATCGACTGCGCCGCTTCGTGTCGGACGCGTCGCATGAGCTTCGAACGCCGATCTCGGCCATTTCCGCCTACGCGCAACTCTTTCGCCGCGGCGCGAGCGAACACGCAGAAGACCTGCCTCGGGTGATGGTCGGCATCGAGCGCGAGGCCAGTCGCATGTCGCGTCTCGTGGAGGACCTGCTCTTGCTCGCACGATTTGATGAACATCACGCGATCGATGTTGAACCGGTTGAGCTGGTGGGCCTCGTCGCAGAGGCGATAGAAACTGCGCGGATGGTAGGTCCCGACTGGCCCGTGACCTTGAGCGCCGAAGGGCCAGTCGAGGTCTCTGGAGACTGGAGTGCGTTGCGCCAGGTCATTGACAATCTCTTTGCCAATGTTCGAGCGCACACGCCGGTAGGAACGCCCACGCTCGTTCGGGTGAGTAGGACGGGGAGAGAAGCGATTATCGAAGTGGCCGACGAGGGACCGGGGATCGACCAGGAACTGATTGCGTCGATGTTTGAGCGCTTCGTTCGTGCCGATCCATCGCGATCTCGAGCGACGGGCGGCGCCGGACTCGGCCTCGCGATCGCGTCGGCGATCATGAGATCGCACGGCGGAAGCATCGAGGCGCGAAAAGCACGCGGCGGTGGCGCCATATTCGAGTTGCGCCTGCCCGCGTTGGCGATTCCGGAGGGTCAAGAGAACGCCTGAGGTCAATCGATCGTTCCATTCGACATATTCACTTCGAGCCCGAAACTTTCAGCGCAGGTTCAGCGCAGCGCTGGCCGGTATTCATCTGGACTTGCGAACATGTTCCTATCCAACAAGTGGAAGGAAGAAAGTATGTTCGTATTGATTCTGTTCCCCATAGCTGCCTTTGCCGGTGCCGGATTCCTCGGTCGCGCGATGTACCGCTTCGACCGTGAAGCCCACCGCTAGGCAGTTTGCTTGTCCGTAACGGCCGGACGTCGCGAGGTGTTGTGGCACCCGTGACGTCCGGCCTTTGCGTTTCTTGTTGCAGGAATACCTGGGTACTCGTCACGCTTCGAAGCGTGAGCGAGTAACGCTCATCTATCACGGCGTTGTCGCCGCTCACCACGACCAGTCGCCACACGTCAGCCTTCGAGTCTGAGTAGAAATGTAAAAGGACCTTGACATACCGTCGGGATGTTAAGTACCCTTTACATCATGAAGAACGAAGTTCGAGAGCACCGCCGTCGCCGAGGTTTATCTCAGGTCGATCTCGCGTCGGGGTTGGGCGTCTCTCGCCAGACCGTCATCGCCATCGAGAGCGGAAAGTATTCGCCGTCGTTGCCCCTGGCGTTTCGGATCGCGCGTTTCTTCGACGAGCCGGTCGACAAGCTGTTCGACCCGGAAGATGAGGAGGCAGGAGCATGATCAGGACGAGAAACTCGCGACTTTATGCGCCGATTGCCACGGTGGTAGTCGGCTCAGCCGTGGCGGGGGCTATCGCAATCGGACACACGTGGGGCGACGCACTCATTGCGGAGATCGTGACGCTCGTGGTCGCCCTCGGGTACTACTTCCTCACGGGAAGCGATAGCGACATTGGCGCCATCTACGGCCAGCGCTCAGATGAGCGTCAAAGCATTGTCCGAATGAATGCCACGAGGTTTGCCTTCATCGTGACGATCGGTGCCGCCTTCGTGTGCACCGTGATCGACGTCGCGCTGAACGAAAGCTACTGGCAGCCGGAGCTCATCGGGAGCATTGGTGGTGTGGCATTCCTTATCGCCCTGCTACGCGGCGGCGTCCACGAGGAGCGAGCGCCCCGCGAGTACCACGGCATCATGGCGACAAAGAACATGTCTGCGTCTGCCGACGGTGCCGACGATGACGAAGGATTGATGTGAGTACGCGCCTGCGGTCGCGATGAGCCGCGACCGCCGAGGGAAGAGGGAAGAGAGAATGATGAACTCACGATCGAAGGGTGTGGCTCAGGTGGCCGCGTTCGCCGTGGCGCTCGCGCTCGTCGGTGCGCCCCTCGGCGTGGACCAGGCGGTGGCGTCGACTGCGCCGACTCCCCATGGGGCATGGCCGTATGCAAACGGCAACTTGGCGAACAGTCGTAACGCGGTGGGCTCGGCGATCACGTTGGCCAATGTGTCAACGCTGAAGGAGGCGTGGTCGTTTCATCTCACGGGCGACGCGACGGGTGATGTCGGCGGATACGGCACACTCGCGGCAAATCCCATTGTGATCAATGGCGTTGTCTACATGCAAGATCTTCATTCGAACGTCTACGCGCTCTCCTTGGCGACCGGCAAGCTCGAGTGGTCGTACCTCGTGAACAAAAAAGAGAAGAGCGGACCGGGGCCAAACGGCGTGGCTGTCGTCAACGGGACGGTCTACGGCGAGACACCTACCGCGGCCTTTGCACTGAATGCGGCGACTGGCCATCGGGTGTGGTCGAACGACACGCTTTTGAAGAAAGGGCAGGGCACGTTCGGCATTCAGCCACAAGTCGCCAATGGACGCGTCTATCTGGCCAGTCAATACGGCCAAGTGCCAGGCGGAGGGCTCCTCATCGCGCTGAACGCGAAGACGGGAGCCTCGCTCTGGTCGTTCAAGTCGGTGCCCAAAAGGGAAGCGGGCGTCGAGCAACTCGGCCTCGGAGCGGGAGGAGCGTGGGAAACGCCGCTCGTCAGCGCGGATGGTTCGGTCAGCTTTGGCACCGGCAATCCGTATCAGTACGTGTCGTCGGCGATCGACAAACCAGGCAAGTTGCTCTACACCGACAGCGTCGTCAACCTCAACTCGGCGACCGGCAAGCTTCGCTGGTACTACCAAGGCGTCTCGAATGATTTCAAGGACTACGACATGCAGGCGTCGCCAATCTCAACGGACGTCAATGGCACGCCGGTGGTGATCGGCGCGGGGAAGATGGGCATCGTCTACGAAATGAATGCCACGTCGGGCACGCTGCTGTGGAAGACGCCAGTTGGCGAGCACAACGGCCACGACGACGACTCGAGCAACCTCTTAGAAGGGAAAAAGCTGACGCTGCCCCTCACGTTTTTGCCGGGGTCCCTTGGCGGCATCTTGACCAACATGGCCGTCGCCGGCAACACGGTCTACGTAGCGACGTGCAACCTCCCGTTTCGATTTGCTAGCGCCGATTCAGTTGACGGGACGCCGGTCGGCAAGAAAGTATCTGGCGACATCGAAGCGTTGAACCTGGCTACCGGAAAAGTCGAATGGAAGAGGGAAGTGAACAGCCTGCCGCTCGGCGCCACCACCGTGTCGAACAATGTTGTCTTCACGACGCTGGTCTCCGGAGAGCTACTCGCGCTCAATCGCACGACGGGTTCAGTCGTGTTCACGCAAAAGCTGCCGCGCGTAACGAACTCGCCAATCGCTATCGCTGGCGACACGCTGATTGTCCCCGTGGGCGGACCCGTGAAAGGAAAGGGCGCGGCACCGTCGCAGATCATCGCCTACCGCCTTCCGTCGGCATAGGCCATCGGATGTTCCGGCCCGGACTACTCCCGCCCGGACGCCTTTGAGCCGGTGACGAGTCGCTCGCGGTCGAACAGCCGCGACACCAATCGAAGTGCCAAGAGGTCGGCCACGAGGAGTCCTGCGCCGAACTCGAGCGCCGCGGCGAACGTCGGTTGGATCACGCCGCTGATCAACAGAACGATTACGCCAATGACGGGGAAGCTTGCGAGCATGCCCAGCTGCTGGGCAACGCGGACTTCGGTCGCTCGCACCGAGACACCCATGCCGACGACAACGGCCCATCCCGCGACGAGGGGCGCAAACAGGAACAGTGCGAGCAAGGTAGGACCGTCGTGGAAGACGGCGGCGGAGACGTCTCGATGAGCGAAGAGTGCCACGCAGATGAGGAACAGCGCGTACACCGCGTACGCCAGCGCCACGGAGGGGATCATGACCGCCGCGGCTTTGCCGAGGACGAACTCCTGTTGGCGAAGTGGAGTGGTGAGCAACGGCTCGAGCGTGCCCTGCTCACGTTCGCCGACGATGGAGTACGCGGCGAGCGTGCTCGGCGTAACGACTGCCATGAGCAGCATGTACAGCAGTGGCAGGATGACTGCATTGTCGAGCGACGACGTCGATCCCGACGGTGGAGCGACGAATATTGCAACGACCGGCTCGACCAGAAAGAGCACCGGAAAGATCAGCATGGACACGACAATCGAGCGCTTTCGTCGGTAGTCCAGCAGCTCTCGACGAACCACAGCGACGACTCGTGGCAGGTCCAGATTCTTCATGGCGTGGGCGCCTCTACGTCGTCCGCGATGAGCTCAAGATAGACATCTTCAAGGGAGTGTTGTGATTCGGCGATGGAGAGTACGTCCGCGTGGGCGCCGACCAGGGCGCGCGTCACCTCTGGCGCGGCGACTGTGGGATCAGTCACGGTCAATTCGTACGAGTTATCCGTGTTGACGCGCCACTCTTCGACCGAAGGAATGTGCGCGAACAGCTGAGCGGCATCGCTGAGCGGTGCGAGTGTTCTCACCATCAGCGATCGCTTGAAGAGTTGCTCGCGTAGGTCTTCGGTGCGACCGACGGTCCGAAGTTTGGTGTTCATGATGGCGACACGATCGCAGAGTCGCTCCGCTTCGTCCAGGCGGTGGGTCGTCAGAAAGATGGTGACGCCCCTCGCCTTGAGCGCGAGGATCAGATTGAGGACCTCGAGCGTCGCGACCGGATCGAGCCCCGACGTGGGCTCGTCGAGGAACATCAGCGTGGGTTCGCTGAGGAGCGTTCGCGCGAGTCCAACTCGCTGTCGGAGGCCCTTCGAAAGACCCCCGCAAAGGTCGTTGGCCCGGTCGGACAGGTTCACCGCGTCGAGTGCTTCGGCGATGCGCGGTGCGGGGTGGCGCAGTCCGTAGAGTCCCGCGAAGTACTCCAGATTCTCGCGAACGCTGAGGCGAAGGTAGAGGCCGGGCGACTCGGGCATGATGGCGATCTTTTGACGAATGGCAACGCCGTTTTCTGGAAGCAGAGGAATGCCGGCAATGGTGGCCGATCCCGACGTGGGCGAGATCAATGTCCCGAGTGTGCGCACGGTCGTGGTCTTGCCCGCGCCATTTGGACCGAGAAAGCCGAACACTTCGCCGTAACCGACTTCGAATGACACGTCAGTGAAGGCAGTTCGATTTCCGAAACGTTTGGTGAGATGTTCGACCACGAGTACCGAGGGGCCATCGAGATGCCGCTGCGCCGCCATGTTCGCTATTACGATTGCGCGCGCTTCCGGTGTCAGGGTTGCGCGAGGGGAGGTGGTAACGGTCGAACTACTCGTTGCAGCGTTCGCCGCGGGGAGTGTCTGCTGGCGTGGGTCTGTGACGGACTCGACGTCGTCATCGAGGGTGAGCTCGATCCATAGGTCGTGGCGAACGAGCGTCACGAGCAGCCAGAAGAGCCACCGAGTGAAGATGATCGGAGCGGGCGATCGAGGGCTGCAGGAAAACCGGAGCAGGCTTCCGTCGCGAGCATCGAAGCTCAGATCCCGACTCCGGAGAATCGACGTTGAAGCTACGCGGAGCGTATGGCGTCCGGCCGGAACGGTGACGCTCGCCGTGTCGCGATCCGCGAGCGTCGCGACGGCTTCGCCGTCGACGAACACCCGCCAAGGGCGCGTATTGGTAGCGCTGTTCGCCTTATGGCCCTTCCGGGCAATGCTGAGGGTCGCCGGCACTGCCACAAGTTCGAGCCTTTCACAGTCGGCCGTCTCACGGGCGAGCCCGCGACTAAATAATGTTGTCGAAATCCGTGGGATCGTTCGACGTAGAGGTGAAGCGAAAACGAATTGCTAGATGAGGAGTCTGATTGTTGCCCAATATGCCATCACGCTGTATGCGCCGTACGATGAGCTGGACGGCGAGCCGAATGCCGAAGAAATGGCTGCTCATGACCGACACTCCGAGGATCTCCAACGTTCGGGTGTGATGATTGCCGCCTTCGCGTTGGAATCTCCGTCGACCGCGACGTCGTTGCGCGGATTAACTCTTACCGACGGTCCGTTCCTCGAAGCCAAGGAAGTCGTGTTGGGCTTCTGCGTGATCGAAGCCCCCGACCTTGACGCCGCGCTGGCCATCGTCCGACAGAACCCCATCCTTCAACACGGGGGCGGCGTCGAAGTTCGACCGGTCGCGGCGTCGGTGATACCCGGTGACAAATAACCTCATCGTTGAGCGAGCGCTCCTTGACGCACACCGCCTCGAATGGGGGAAAGTGTTGGCGGCGACCGCGTGTGCGGTGCGGGATCTCGATCTCGCCGAAGAAAGTGTGCAAGAGGCCTACGAAGCGGCGCTCATGAGTTGGTCACGCGACGGTGTTCCCAACAATCCTGCGGCATGGCTGACAACCATTGCAAAACGGCGAGCGCTTGACGCGCTGCGGCGCCGTGCGACGCTGCGTGCGAAGTTGCCGTTGCTTGTAGATCGCGACGGCGATGACGATGAGGTGACGGCCGCGAGTCCAGACGTGCAGTCGAAGGAAGAGCTCGACGTCCCCGACGAGCGATTGCGACTGATCTTCCTGTGTTGTCACCCCGCGCTGGCGGCGGAGTCGCAAGTGGCGCTGACGTTGCGATTGATTTGCGGTGAATCAACAGCCGACATTGCTCGTGCGTTTCTGGTGTCCGAATCGACCATGTCGGC
>DASZLS010000104.1:0-4839 GCA_035552255.1 Acidimicrobiales bacterium
TGGACTGGCCGCGGCGTTGGACATTGGTCAGGTAGGCGCGGCGATGGCCGGCTTCGTTCTGCTCGGCCTCGGCATGTCGTTCGTGGTCCCGCTCGTCTTCACGACCTCGTCGCAACTTGAGCGACCAGGTCCGTCGTTGGCCGCGGTCTCTTCTTTCGGCTATCTCGGTTTACTCGTCGGCCCAGCGCTCATCGGCGGGATTGCGGACGCCATTGGGCTTCGTGACGCGTTGGGTGTCATTGTGGCCGTGAGCGCCGTTACCACCGTGCTCGCAGGTGCTGTCGCCCCGAAGCGGCCACTCGGAGAAAGGACATCATCGTGACGTGGTTGCTCTGTGATTACGGAGAAGTGCTGAGCCTTCCGCAACCGCTCGCTGATCAAGAGGCCATCGAATCCATCACCGGGCAAGCGGGAGGAGATTTTTGGACGAGCTACTGGGACAGTCGACCGGCCTATGACCGCGGTGACGTGACTGCGCAAAGCTACTGGACCGCAGTCCTTGGAGCGTGCCCGACACCGACTCATCTGGACGCCATCATTGAGAGCGATGCCGCCAGTTGGATTCACCCCAATTCACCCGCACTTGATGCAGCGTCGAGAGCATCTCAACGTGGACTCCAATTGGCGATCTTCTCGAACGCACCGCTCGAGATCGCCGCAGCGATCGACTCGAGGGAATGGCTCGCGGAGTTCTCGCCGCGGATATTCAGCTGCAATCTCAGGACAATCAAACCTGAACCCGCCGCGTACTTGGCTGTGCTCGCAACGCTCAACGCAGGTCCGAACGACGTGGTGTTCTTCGACGACCGCGCGGCCAATGTCGTGGCGGCTCGACAGATCGGCATTCGCGCGGAGCTGTTCACCGACGCTCAACAATTCGATGGCGTTCAGCCGACCGAATGAGCCATCCGTGCGAGGCTCAGTTCGTATGGCGCTGGGTATGACGAAATGCGCAGTGGATGCGAGTCTGAGCGGATTCTCACGTTCCAGAGGAGGTTTGCTTGAGATCCACCAGCGATCTCAGATACGCATCCATCTTCGCGAAGCTGTCCTCGAAGCCATCAGTCTTGTCCATGTGGTCACGGCCAACCTGGTCACGAAACGCCAAGCTATTCGTCAGCGTTGTCACCCCGTCCGCTTCGTGCAGCGTGACCGTCTCGACGGCGTCTGCATCGGGCCAACCTTCAAACAACCACGTTTCGACGGTCCGGGTCGGAGAATCGATTTCCAAGTACGTTCCCCGAAATGAGCACTCGGTTCCGTCATTCGTGACGAAGACCATGTGGTAGTTCCCCCCGACGCGAAAATCGATTGAACACTCGGTCATTGTGTCCTCGAATGGAGCGAACCATTTGAGTACGTGCTCCGGCTTGCTCAGCACATCAAAGACCAGTTCCATCGGAGCGTCGAATCGTTGCACAACGACGATCTCGAGATCGTTCGGGAATGTGACGACTGCCGATCCGTGCTGACTAGTTGTCACGGCTGGACTCCTCGCTGTTGAACCTCTTTGAGAGAGTCATCGGACGAAACAACCAGTCGCCTCTGCGACCAGCGAGTCCGAAACGTGTCGTGGTGCCCTCGTGACGCCGATGACAACTTCAGGCATGTGGATACGTGGTCCACGGCTTCAATATATATCCGTGGTCCTCGTCAGTCGTCGGTTGGAGATTCCGCCAGCGCAGTGCAACTCATGATGACGACTCGGAGACGTGGTCCCGCCAGGAATACTGCGGTTCGTAGCCAATGAGCTCTCGTGCGCGGTCGATGGCGAGCAGCGTCTCATATTCGCCAATTTCGCGCGTCAACGGCGCACCCGGGAATACTTCGTTCATCAGCCCGGCTGAAGAACGATTCATCACGGTGTCCGCTGCCGCAATGATCAAGCCGGGACTCCCCGCGACGGCCTCGCGGGGTGCGGTCAACGCCTGACGACACGCCATTGCGACGTCGCGCACGTCGACGTAGCCCCACAGGTTCCATTTGCGCAGATGGGGATCTGACCAGTACGAGGGGAACGCTTCATAGTCCTCGGGGTACATGATGTTGGAGAAGCGAAGCGCCACGAACGGAACGCCCGACCACTCGGAAATCTGTCCAGCGACAGTCTCACTCGCGACTTTAGAAAGCGCGTACGTGACGGTTGGATAGGGGTAGTGGTCTTCATCGACCGGGGCGTAGCGAGGGGGCTGTCCATCGACCTCCATGAACGGAAACTGTTGACGGGTAACTCCATAGAAGAGACCGAGTGTGGTCTCGCTTGATGCCCACGCGACTCTACTGAGGCCGTTGTTCACCGCGGCATAAAAGATGTTGAAGTTCATTGCCATATTGGCGTTGAACGTGACGGCGGGAGTCTGGAGTCCGGGGGCTGGAATGTTGGCCAGATGGATGACGGCGTCGACGCCCTTCAGCACCTCGACCGCCTGACCGTAATCGGTCAGGTCCGCTCGAACGATCCCCTTCTCCGCGCCCTCTCGAGAAACCTCAATATCCGTGGCGGCGACTTCGTAGCCATGTTGGAGGAGGTCTCGCACGACCGCGCGTCCCGCTTTCCCACTTGCTCCAGTCACGCAGATGCGACGCAGCGGCGCAGATTCCATATCAGCCTTCTTCCTCGGTCTCTTGAGATCTTGTCAGTCCAGCGCAACCCAGTCATAATCGGACGGCGTCACAGCGACGCCGCGCGCGCCAGTCCTTGGATCACTATTGTCACACCGGCGAGGTGACGCCTTAATGTGCATCCAAATCGTTAGCGACCGTCAACCCAGTCACGCCCCAGGAATCGCCCGGACTCTCCGCGCAACACGCTGAGGGCCCGCAGTAAATTTCGCTGCCGCGCGTCCTCGGATTTCAGGGCCCCGAGGTACCGAGCGAATTCTTTGCGTTGACTTGGGGTCAGCTTCAACCAGTTCTCGGTGATTGCCGAGTCAGCGTCGAGCGCCGCTTGAAACCATGGTGGCATAGGGTTCGCGGGATTGCTGTAGTAATCGTCATCGACGTCAAGTCCGATGCGCACGTTATCGCCGACTTCAACATTGGCAGTCGCGCGCATCGCGCCATGGAGGTAGAGCCGGAACGAGCCATCCCCCGTGGGCGTGAGATTCGTACGCCACGGTGTCGTCGGCGCCTCATTGAGTCGTACGAGTACTGGTAGCGGCTTGCGCCACCCGGGACGCAGCATCGTGACTCGTTCAGCTGACACCTCAACGTACGGGTTCACGCCAACGATGAGCACTCGGCTCGTCATCTCAACACGATGCTTCACGGTCGTGACCCCATGGTGAACAAGGTAATTGACGAACGAATGTCACTAGCTATCCGAGATGGCGCCAGGGCCCGCTGTGTAGAGTCTCGACGGGGGTGGGTCGGTGGACGAAGAGTTGAGCAGTGCGGTGCCGGCGGTCACGGCCGCCGGTTCGTGGGCAACGTTCTGGAGGGATCTTCGCTGGAGCTTCCGGTCGTGGGCGAGCGGGTCATCATTCGTGCTCCTCACCGCGGTCGTGGCAATACTTCTTCGCCTCCTACTGGGCGAGGCGTCCGGCCTCTATTGGATTGGATATCTGGCGCTCCTTGGATTCCCCGGTACACAAAGAATCTTCTACCTGCGCGAGTACAAGGCGGAGAGATTCTCCCTGATCGAAGTTCTTACCTTGACGAAACGATTTACGCTGCGCTTCTTCAGGCTCGGCCTCGTCCTTATCATTCCGACGGGAGTCGCCACCATCATCGCCATTGTCGTTGTGCACGGATGGCAATCAACGGCACACAATTCGGCGCTTCCGTTGCGGGTGAGGATTGCCGAGTTGGTGGTCGTGTTTCTGATCGATGCGCTGCTCACATTTGTGACACCGGCGTTGGTGTTCTCCACCGGTTCTGCCGTCGAAGCGCTAAAGATTGGATTCCGTACCTTGCGCAGCACATGGCCCAGTTCGGCGTGGTACGTCTTCACCCCGGGGTTGACGATGTCCGCGCTCGTGCTCGTGCTGCCCACCCAAGCCGTGAATGTCACTGTCGGGGTCGTCATATCGGTCGCTGGCGCGATGCTCGCGTTTGGCTTTCGTGGAGCAGTGGTTCCGTATTACTTGAGGCGAATTGGTCCGGTAGGCGACGACGGTGCGGCTTAACTTTCGTCTGGGCGACTGCCGTTATCTTCGCGCTTGTTGGGGGCGAACCCCGAGGGGTTCTGCCCGTTCGGTCCCGACGTCGTCTCGTCGTCCAGAGTGTCAAGATGACTGACTCCGAGGGCGACGTGGCCGCACGACCAGTCGCACTTGTTACCGGGGTCGGGCGCCGGCAAGGCATCGGTTCTGCGGTTGCTGAGCGTCTTGCGCGAGATGGCTACGACATCGCCATGAGCTATTGGACTCCGTACGACCGGCGGATATTCCCTGACGGCGGAGACGGAGTCGCGACCGAGCTGGCGCATCGTCTTTCGTCATACGGAGCGCGCTGCGTTCCGGTCGAGTCCGACCTGGAGAATCCCGACGTGGTGCCTGAGCTGTTCGACATTACCGAGGAGAGGTTGGGCACCGTCTCAGCACTGGTCATGTGCCACTGCGAGTCGGTCGACTCCGGAATTCTCGACACGTCAATTGAGAGCTTCGATCGACATTTCGCGGTGAACTCGAGAGCCTCGTGGCTTTTGATTCGAGAGTTCGGACGTCGATTCGCATCAGCGTTCGGGAGCGGTCGCATCATCGCGTTGACGAGCGATCACACTGTCGACAACGTGCCGTACGGTGCGAGCAAAGGAGCACTCGATCGCATCACGATCGCTGCGTCGCAAGAATTCGCGAGCATCGGCGTGACTGCGAACGTCATCAACCCGGGTCCGAC
>DASZLS010000105.1:0-18633 GCA_035552255.1 Acidimicrobiales bacterium
CTACATCGTGCACTTCTACAACGAAGAACGTCGACACAGCTCGATCGATTATTTGACACCGAAGGAATTCGAAGATCTACACTCACAACAAACCCAGACCACATTCTGATAACCGCTGACCGGGAAACGGGGTCAAGGTCAATATGTGTTCGAGCGGGAATTCTTCCTTGGGCGTTCAATTGGCACCAACTTTGTTGGCGCCGGTTGGCGACATTGTTTTTTCTAAGTACGCCAAGTGTGTCGATCGTAAACGTCTATTTGCCGTTGGCTTCGGCTGTCAAAATGTGCGAAGCCGTATGAGAACGCACGATTCCATTCTCGGTGATCTGGCGAGCGGCATCTTCCACCGCTGTGGCAAGCGCGATCTGACTCGCCTCAGACAGTTGAGCGAGGGTCGCCGCCACTGAGGTGACGCGAAGCGACTGCGAGAGTTGGCCAGGACCTCCGTCAAAGACAACCGGCAGCTCGTACTTGCGCACCTCCACATTTGTGAATCCGCTGTCGTTGGCGAGGTCCACCAACGATGTCGCGTCGCTCAACCCCCAAGGACCACCTTTGTAAGCATCCGCAACTTCAGTGCCCAGAGCCTGTTCCAAGGCGTTCGCCAGGGCGAGGCACGGCGGGCACTCCTCGATGGCGCACCAAACAGCGATGCCAAGCTTCCCGCCAGGACGTAAGACTCTCCGCACTTCAGCCAATGCCGCGTTTCGGTTGGGGAAGAACTGTAAGCCTTGCTGACATGTCACCAGGTCAAAGGCGTCGTCGGGGAAGGCGAGTGCGTCAGCCGGGCATTCCAGATAAGTGATTGGTGCACTGCCATTAACGGAGATCTTCGAGCGCGCGAGTTCGAGCATCGCCGGACTCAGATCGCATCCCGTGACGCTTCCCTCGAGACCGACTAGCTGCGCGACGAGTCGAGTCACTGTCCCCGGACCGCACGCAACGTCTAGTACAGCCTGTCCATTCTCAGGCTTCAATATGTCGAGCAATAGCCGCGCCCATGGTTCAAACCACCGCGGAACCAGAATCTCGTCGTACAAGCTCATTGCACTGGTAGATGCATTGGCAAATAGAGCGTCCCATTCGTGTTGGCCGGCCATGTCTCCCCTCCTTCTCGCCCTTTCGAACCTGACCATCGCACCTCACTCGCGAGATCTGCAAGCGAAGCCGGTTTACTTTTGTAGATATTCGAAACAAGTTGCGACCGTGACGCAGCCGAGCCAGCGAAGAGTACTCGAGACCAGCTTTCCCCTGGAGATCCACTCGCCAAGGTGGCCACCGCCCGCGAGCGCACAATCTCCGCGCCGAAATCTACCCGATCCATATTTCACCGCTGCCAGTAGACTTGAAAGTTCGCTTAGTTCCCAACCCGGTGAGGAGAGCATTCAATGGTGGTCAAATACAAGAAGGGTGATCGCTTGATCTACCCGCACCACGGTGCCTGCACCGTCGAGCAGATCAGTAGCATTTCCGCATTCGACGTCAAGCAGGAATACCTGACCATTCGTGTATCCCACAGTGACTTGTTGATCAAAGTTCCGGTGAACAACGCCGAGAGCGTTGGGCTCCGCGACGTGATCAACGATGAGGAAGTCGAAGAGGTCTACGCGGTGTTGCGCAAGAAGGACGCTCGCACACCGACTAATTGGTCACGGCGGTTCAAGAACCACTCGGAGAAGATGCGTTCCGGTGACATTTACCAAGTGGCCGAGGTGGTGCGCAACCTGACGATTCGCAACCGAGAACATCGCTTATCAAACGCCGAGAAGCATATGCTCACTAACGCTCGCCAAGTCTTGGTTTCCGAGTTGACTTTTGCACTCAACATCGATCTCCCAGCCACCGAGGCACGTCTCACCGAGGTTCTTGCTTAGCGAACGAGTCGCGACCCATCCTCAGTGCGCCCTACTGCGGCGACGCGCTTCTCGGGATGAGCATTGTCAACTCTCCGGGTGATACTCCACCTACGTCATAGCGCTCGAGCGCTGGACCTTGCTCTCATTATCAAGCAAGTACCCATCGTCACCTTCAGATCACCTGTGCGATCGCGCGACGAGTGGCGCTGATCCGACTAACCGACATCCGAATCTCATCTCACGACGAATAGAGATAAGGCCCGATCATCGTGTTCGGGAGAGAAGAGACAAATGTCATGAGAAGTTTCACTAACCGCGCGCGAGTAGTCGCTGCCTCGGTGGCGATAGTCGTCGCTGGCGGCGCCGGAGTCGCGGCCGCCGCGAGCACTGCAGCGCCCGCGAGCAATGCGATGCAAAAGGGAATGGGCATCAACGAGTTCGGCATGACCAAGTCGTTCTTTAATGGTGGAACCGTCAGCTTCACCTACTCGAAGGGCTACTACTGCGACAAGAGCGTGACGTCGGCGGCGAGCTCTGGCTGCGAAGCCGGGGCCACTTACAAAGTGCCGCCTGCGTCGAGCTTCGATCCGCTGTACATCACTGTCCCACTCGGTTTTACCGTTCCTATGGCGTCGATGGAGTGCCCAGCTGCTCTCGTCTGCGTGGATCACCCGGGAACGATTGACCTCAGTCGGCTTGAGCCCGACCTCAAAGCGCTCTATCCGACGATGACGGCAGCACAGCTCACGGCGGCATTGAAGAACTCCGCCACCCCAGGTCACGAGCACTTCATCACGACGCAGGACGGTGGCAAAGCTGAGTGGTGGGACGTCAAGGTCATCGGAGTCACCAGCTTGGCCGAGTGGAATGCAATCAACGCGCATAAATCCTTCACGTATCTGAATCAGCAGGTCAACGCGAAGAAGACCACGCCGATCATTCCGACCAATCTGTTCCTGTATTTCTCGGTCAATTAGTTCCACGACATCCCAGTGATGCTGGCGACGATTGCGATTGTCGCCAGCATCACCGTGGTCGGACACTCGCGCCATTCGCCAGGCCCGTCACCGTGTGAACTACGCGGACAGCCTCCACGCGACAGCCTGAACGATGGTCTCGCAGTCGAGACTGCGTGTTGTCTGTCTCGTCTCACGGACGTGACACTTGGCCAAGCCTGCAAGCTCGTCGTCAGCGATCACCGCCCAATGTCAACTTCCCGCGTTCGACGCCGAGACTTTCGTTACCTTGAACGTTTGAATCAACGACGGAGTCTTTGGGCTCAACCGAATTTCGCACAACAGTGCTCCGCTCGCTGCAGGAATCGTCCAGGTCAGGTGCAGCGGCGAGTCTGATCTAGCAACTTGAATCGCCATTTCGGGAGAGACTTCGAGCCCACCTAGTTCACCGACCAGGATTCCTATAACTAACGCTCTCTCATCGAAGGGAATATCAAGCGCAACATTTTCTTCAAATATCTGAGTCGCTAACCCGTCATCCCATTTTCGAATCAAGGAGTCAGCTTGTTGAGCCTTCTCTTTCGTTGTCGCCCAGACATCGACGTTCGATACATGAAACTTCGCTTCTTCTAAAACCTGCTCTATGAGACGAATTGCAGTTTGCGCAGCGCCCGAATAGGTGGCGTTCTCGAGGACGACAACTCCGAGACCGGTGGGGACGTGCCAACGCATATGAGAGCTAAATCCCGGATAACCCCCGGAGTGCGATACGAACTGCCCGTAACGCGTGTCGTACTCAGCTATCAGACCAAGTCCGTATCCGAGAGTACGTTCCGGGCCGCCGACCGCTGCAGAAATACCCTCCCGGTCAGTGATCGCGGTCACGATCTGCTGCATTTCGCGTCGCGAGGATAGAGATAGCGGTCCGGTCTCGCTTGACTCGTCGTTCGATGCGACAGCAAGCCATTGCACCCATCGAGCAAGGTCGCGGCTACTGCTGAAGAGACCTCCGATACACGAGAATGCCCCCGGACTGGAAAACTCCAACTCCACCCAGCCGTCCAGACCTTTTCGATAACCGTGCGCGAGCTGTTCGTCGTCGACGACTTCCTTTTCGTAGCCAGTGTCATGAAGCTCCAGCGGCAGCAGTATCTCCTCTTTCACCACCTCTCGAAACGATCTACCCGTCACGACTTCAATGACTTGGCCGAGCAGGGCGTATCCAAGATTCGAGTATTGGAACTTCGTCCCGGGTGCCGTGACGACGTGCACGCCTTTTGAAACCAGGCGTCGGAGGGCCTCGCTCGACATCGACTCCTGTCGATCTGCCCACGGGTCGTCGGTCGGAAGTCCGCCGGACATCGCCATCAACATTCGGATCGTTGGCGGATCGTACGCGCGCTCGCCTGCTGCCTGGGTGAACTCTGGAACGAAGTTCGTTATCGGGGAGTCGAGATCCACCACTCCGCGATCGCGCAGGATCAGGAGCATGGTCGCGGTGAAGCTCTTGCTGCACGACGCGATTCGATAAACGGTCTCGGGACCCGGCGCTCCGGCGCCCATCTTCGATTCTCCGAGGCCCACTTGAAGTAGAAACCTCGGGCCCTGAAAAAGGGTGGCGGATACCGAGGGACAGTTCGCACCCGCGACGCGGTCCTGGAGAACCGCGTTCAGGTTTGTCTCGAGTGCTGAGTTCAGTTCAATGATTTGACGCGTGTTCAACGTTCCCCCGGACTCTCTGATCGATCCCCTCGTGGCTCGCTCATCCTTCTTCGAAACTACTCGTGATCAGAGCTTCTGCGGCTGAGAAACGCACTCGCCGACGGGAGCGATCTACTCGCCCAGCGCTTCGTTCGACAAGAGTTCTACCAACATCGAGATCCGCTGCGCGAGCGACGACAGCGAGACGACCTCGCCAACGGCGTGCGCGTTCGCTCCTCGAGGGCCGAGTCCGTCCAGGGTCGCGAGTCCGGCGGCCCCCGTGAAATTCGTGTCGCCAGCCCCGCCGGCCGGGCGCGCCGCGGCGCTCTCGCCCTGGGCCCGAGCCGTGGCGAGAACGAGTTCAGTCAAGGACGAGTGAGGATCCTCGGGCCATGCGGGACGATGCGAAAGCGTGATGACCTCAAGGGTGGCGCCGTCGCGGTGCACGCGCAGTCCATGAAAGAGGTCGAGTAGCGCCCGCTCGGTCGCCGGCAACCCAAAACGAAGTCCGACTTCCGCCTCGGCGACACCAGGCACCACGTTCGCCCGCGTACCGCCGCTAATTCGACCCACGTTGATGGAGGCGTCCGCCGCTAAGGGCGCGCCGTGGCGAACGTCGAGGAGAAGGTCGACGAGCTCGTCGATCGCGGAGATCCCCTCGCCCGCCGCAAGGCCCGAGTGCGACTCGCGGCCCGTTACGCGCAGCAGCAGTCGCGCGACGCCACGACGCCCGCTCTTGAATGCTCCATCCGGGTGCGCCGGCTCGAAGCCCAGCACCGCGACCGCACCCTCGGCAGCCTCCTCGATCACGCGCCGGCCATCGACGCTCGATACTTCTTCGTCGGCGATGCAGACGATGCGCACCGTACGAGCGGGCGCTCGTCCCTCTCGACGAAGCTCCTCAAGGGCAAATTCGATGGCGACGATGCCCGCCTTCATGTCAAAGACCCCGGGTCCGAAGACCCTGTCGCCCTCGACGACGAAGGGCTGACGTTCGAGTTCGCCCTCGGACCACACCGTGTCGTAGTGCGTCACCAGCAGCACATGGCCCGCGCTGCCGGGCACGTGCCACTCGCCAACCAGGTGATCACCAGCGCGACCTGGCGTGATTGTCACGTCGAGTTCCAGTTCGCGCCAACGTGACGCGAGTGCGTCGCGCATCTCATTCAGACACGCGACATGACCCGACGGTGATTCCAACTCGGTCAAGTGACGAAGTCGTGCAAGGGCGCGTAGCGAGCGCTCACTTTCGACGCCGCTCATCCGTAGTCAGGTTCGCTTGCGGCGCTGGCCATGGCCGAAACGACCTTGAAGCAACGAATCGCCTCGCGCATGGTGGGCAGCGTGAATCGCACGCTCGTCTCACTCGCTGCCTCGACGCCCGGCACCGCCGTCGAGGCCATCACCGGATTAGTGGCGTCAAAGAACACTTCATACGTGAATGGTCCCGTGCTCGGAGCCACCGTGTTCACGTTCGCCAGCGCCGCACGGGCGCCCTCGCGTATCAGTGCGGCGGTGACCGACGGGGCGAGACAACGCGCGGTGTAACGATCAATGCAGTCCTTCACCGCGACTCTCTGACTCTCGGGAGCGTACGACGCGGTGTCCTCACAGGTGAGATCGTCTCCCGTCACAAGGGCGACCGGTACGCCGAACTCAGAGGCCACCAGCCAGTTCATGCGTCCTTCACTCGACGACACGCCGTTCACTTCAACCCGTCGGATCGTCTCGCCGATGTAGGTGTGGGACAAGATGCCCTGGTGGCCCGCACCAGTGTGGTACCCGAGAAAGGCAACGACGTCGGTCTCGGCGATGCCCTGCAGCATGCCCCACTGCTTGTGCGTACCGATGATCGCCGACGCGCGCGGATCGAGATCAGCCAAGATGAGGTTGCGCTTGTTCGAATGGGCGTCGTTGACGACCACCTCACTGGCACCGGCGTCGAAGAAGCCTTCGATCGCCGCGTTCACGTCACCCATCATCAGGTGCCGGGCACTCTCCCATCGAGGCGCTCCGTAGTCACAGTCCTCGGGGCACGTCACCCCAGTGATGCCTTCCATGTCCGCCGAGATCAGTACTCGCATATGTTCTCCTCTGGTGCTCTCTACGAGGTGGTGCGCAAGGTGAGGACATCAAGTGCCTCGGCGCGAATGCGCTCTTCGATGACGTCGAGCCCGAGACCGGGGCGCCCTCTGGGCACTTCGACGAGACCATCCTTCGCAACAATGACGGGCTCGACGAGATCGCTCGCGTAGTACTTCGCCGAGCCCGAGAGATCACTCGGGTAGGTGAAGCCCGGCAAGCTCGCTACTGCGAGGTTGGCCGCGCGTCCGACACCGAACTCGTGCATTCCCCCACACCACACCGGCACGCCAGCCTCGACGCAGGCGTCGTGCACCTCACGGGCACCTCCCACGCCGCCAAGGCGCGAGAGCTTGATGTTGATGATCCGCCCAGCGTCGAGCGCGAGCGCACTACGCAGTGCCCCCGTCGAGGTGATGCTCTCGTCGAGACACACCGGCGTCTCGAGCTGGCGCTGCAACGCGGCGTGGGACAACAGATCCTCCGCGCCGAAGGGCTGTTCGATCATCAAGAGGCCCAGGACGTCGAGCTGGCCAAAGATCGGGTCGTCGACGTCACTCGATCCAAAGATGCCGTTCGCGTCAACCTGTACCGCCACGTCTGGAAAGGCCTCGCGTACGGCCTTCGCTGGTTCGTACGCCCAGGTGCGACTGATCTTCAGCTTGACGCGACGGTACCCATCGCTGACGTGTTTCGCCACCACCTCGAGGAGGATATCGATGCTCGCTTCGATCCCGAGACTCACCCCGGCGCTCACCTCGCGCTGCGTACCACCCAGCGCATCGGCGAGTGCGAGTCCTTGCGATTGGCTGAAGAGATCCCACAGGGCGATATCGCTCGCGGCGTGCGCAAAGGGATGTCCCGTCACTGGCGAAGCGGCCCGCGCCTCCTCGGGTGTCTCGAAGCGACCCTCGAGCAAGGTCGGGGCCAGATAGTGGCGCAACACGTGCCAGCAGGTGTCGGTGCTCTCGTAACAGTAGAAAGGATCGGTCGGCGATGCCGCCTCGCCCCAGCCAACGGCGCCGTCGAGCGTGGTCACCTTCATCAGGACGTGCTCAATGAAGTTCTTACGGTGCGAGCTCGTCTCGAACTCACGCACGAGGTCCTTTCGAACTCGGTACAGCGTCACTTCTTGCGCGTCGATCACGAGGAGCTCGTGTCGGCAAAGTCGTAGGTTGCTTCGTCGTTCGTTCCGAGCGTGCAGCTCACGGCCACGTACTGGCGCGCAAAGAGATCGTCGAAAGCGCCGAGGATCTCGTATCGGCGGCGTCGTGCGTCGGCGTCGGGCTCGCGACTCGATGTGGCGGGCACGTTCAGCGTGACGCCGGAGGATCCCTTCATGTCGTCGCGCGCCTCCGCCAAGTTCCACACCGCTAAGAGTCGATCGGTTGAGTCGGGCACGTCGAGTCCGTGCGCGTGCGTCCCATAGAGATTTCGCTCCAGGGCAACTGCTCGCGCACCAAGTACGTTCAGGTTGAAATGGGCATTACGCACGAGGAAGGGGTCAAAGGACCAACGCATCTCCGCAACGTCCATGGCGAGGGATGCCTCGCGTTGGGCCAGCTTGAGTCGACGCCCGACACCGCGACCTTGGGCCCCTTCGGCGACAACGGCCAGCTGCGAGTACTGGTAGTGCACGTCGCGGGCGCGGTCCCACGCCAAGAAGCTCAGCGCGAAACCGATCATGCGATCCCCTTCGAAGGCTCCAGCGACGATCCCGGAGTTGCGCACCATCCCGACCAGGAGACGCACATTGAGAGATCCGTCACCGGGACCAAGGTGAAAGACGTCTTCGTAGAGCCGCACGCACAGGTTCAGCTCATCGGGCGACGTGACGTCACGAACGACGAACTCAGCGGGCAACACTGCGACCAACGTACGCCTCTAACTCGTTCGCGTAGTGGCACGCAGCCTGATGCGACGCGTCCGGCGCCGACGAAGAAATCTCGATGAGTTCGGGCTCCTCGTTCGCGCATTTCTCCGTGGCGAACGGACAGCGACTTCGGAATCGGCAGCCCGACGGCAGCCGGGTGAGGCTCGGCGGCTCGCCTTCGGGGGCGCTGACGAGCTCGTGGGCGTCGGGATGCAAGCGCGGTATCGAATCGAGCAGTGCTCGGGTGTAGGGATGGCGAGGGTTGCTAAAGAGGTCGCTGGTGGTGCCCTCTTCGACGATCTTGCCCATGTACATCACCGCCACGCGGTCACAGAGGTGGCGCACGACGGCGAGGTCGTGAGCGATGAAGAAGATCGTCACCCCGAGTCGACTGCGCAGGTCGGCAAAGAGCTTGATGATGCCAGCTTGCACCGAGACGTCGAGCGCCGAGACCGGTTCGTCAGCGACCAGCAGCTCGGGCGAGAGCAACAGCGCGCGTGCGATGGCGACGCGCTGACGCTGGCCACCTGACATCTGTCGAGGCCGAGCGTCGAGTAGCGAGGAAGGCAGTTCCACACGGCGGAATATCGTCTCGCAGAGCGCGTCGCGCTCGCTCGAGGGAACGCTGTCGTGGACTCTCAAGATCTCCATGAGCTGCTGACGAACCGTCATGCGCGGATCGAGCGACGAGTAGGGATCCTGAAATACCATCTGGATGCGTTGGCGCAGTGAGCGCGATCGCTTGCGCCCCGCGAGCGGTTCGCCGTCAAAGACCATCGAACCCCCCGCCGCGCTGTTGAGTCCCACGACGAGTCGCGCCAGCGTCGACTTGCCCGAACCGGATTCGCCCACCAGCCCGAAGATCTCACCTCGACGCACAAAGAGCGTGACATGATCGGCCGCGTGGATGGGCGTCTTAGTCTTTCCGCGGCGCGCCATAAAGGACACCGTCACGTCATTGAGTTCCAAGATGGAGTCGCTCACCGCACACCTGCGTTCTCGATCGCGCGGTGAAGCGCGTCAATGTGAATGCACGCGCTCTTTCGTCCCTCGCCCACGTCTTGCAATGGGAACTCCCCGGAGCGGCACTCGTCGCTCGCGTAGTCACAGCGCGGGTGAAAGGCGCAGCCCTCGGGCCAGTTGCCGAGCGTCGGTGCGTTGCCGCGAATGCCGGCGAGATCGGTAACGACGTCGTCCACGTCGGGCGTCGCGTTCACGAGCCCTTGGGTGTACGGGTGATTGGGCTTGCGGAACACCTCGGCGACGCTCCCACTTTCCACGATCGATCCGGCGTACATCACCTCGAGGCGCTGGCACAGCTGAGCGACGACCGCGAGGTCATGGGTGACGTAGAGCATGCTCATGCCGAGCTCGTCCTTCAACTTCGCGAGGAGCTGGATGATCTGGGCCTGGATGGTGACGTCGAGCGCGGTCGTTGGTTCGTCGCAGAGCACCAGCTTCGGCTGACACGCGAGTGCGGCGGCAATCATGACGCGCTGGCGAAGACCTCCGGAAAGCTCGTGAGGGTAGAGCGACAGCACGTTCTCCGGGTCGGGGATGCCCATCTGCTTCGCCAGCCGAAGCGCGTGGTCACGCGCGTCGGCTTTGGACCACGAGTGCTTGGCCCGCGCGGCGTCGATGATCTGCTCGCCCACCTTGGCGATCGGATTGAGCGAGGTCATCGGCTCTTGGAAGATCATGGTGATGCCCGTGCCACGCAACGCGTTCACCGTGCGCTTAGGGGCCTTCAAGAGGTCGACGCCTTCGAAGAGCACGCGCCCACTCGTCGCCTTGATGCCCGCGGGCAAGATGCCCAGCAACGTGCGCAACGTCAGGCTCTTGCCGCTACCCGACTCGCCCACCAAACCCACGGCTTCGCCCGCCGCCACGCTGAACGAGACGTCGCGCAGCGCGGGCTCCGTCTTCTTGCCACCAACGACAGTGACTTCGACGCAGAGGTTCTCGACTTCGAGGAGGGGCGCGGTCGATGACGTGGTCACGATCAGTTCCTTCCCATGAGTTCATTAAGGCCGTCGCCGAAGAGCGAGAGGCCGAGTCCCGTAATCACGACGGCAATGCCGGGAATGGTCGACAGCTCCCAGTGCGTGGTCAAGAACTGCTGCCCACTCGCCATCATCTCACCCCAGTCGGGTGCAGGCGGCGGGATCCCGAGGCCGAGGTAGCCAAGGGTGACGATGGCCAAAATGTCGTTCACGATGTCGGCCATGGCGAAGACGATCGCCTGGGAGATGACGTTGGGCAAGATGTGACGCAAGATGATTCGCAACGTCGAGAAGCCTTCGAGCTGCGCCGCCAGCACGTACTCCTGATTCTTCACCACCAGCGTCGAACCGCGAATGATGCGCGCGTAGGAGATCCAACTGACCACGGTGATGGCAATGTAGATGCTGCTCGTACCGGGACCGAGCAAGAAGACGAGCAGGATCACCAGCACGTAGAACGGAAAGGCCACGACCACGTCGGCCACTCGCATAATGACGTTGTCGAGCCAGCCCCCGAGATAGCCCGCGAAGGCCCCGAGCACGGTGCCGATCGCGAAGGGCGCGAGCACGGCAATGAAGGCGACGCTGAGGTCAGTGCGCGCACCGTACACCAGCCGGGTCCAGATGTCGCGGCCGAGCTGATCGGTACCGAGCCAATGAGCCGCGCTCGGACCTTGCAGGGTTTGGAGCAGGTTGATGGTCGTCGGGTTGTAGGAGGTCACCAGCGGCGCAAAGATCGCGAGCACGATGATCACCCCGATGATCGATCCCCCGACGATGAGCGTCGTGGGGGGACGACGAAGCTGACGCTTGCGCACCACGCTGGGCGTCAAGTCAAAGTCGAGTTCCAGATCTGACACTAGAGACGCACCCGGGGGTCGAGCAATGCGTAGGTCACGTCAGTTGCGAGATAGGTGAGTATGACCACCACCGAGAAGATCAGCGTGATCCCTTGGACGATGGGAAAGTCGCGGTCGAGAATCGAGGTGATCATCAACTGGCCGAGTCCCGGCAGGGCGAAGACATTCTCGATGACGACTGTGCCGCCGACTAAGAAACCGATATTGATGCCGAGCACGCTCACCGCGGCGATCGCCGCATTGCGAAAGCCGTACTTGAGCAAGATGGTGCGCGCGTTGGTTCCCTTCGCTCGCGCGAAGGCAACGTAATCCGAGCCGAGCACGTCGATCAAGCTCGTACGGAGACTTCGTAGCAACTGCGGCGAGATCGATATGGCAATCGTGAGGCACGGCAAGAACATGGCGTCAACGTGTCCCCAGAAGCCTGTTCCGTACCCACCGACGGGAAAGAGCGGGAACACCAGCCCGAAGATGATGATCAAAGTCGTGCCGATCCAAAAGCTCGGCATCCCGAGTCCGGCGGTGCTCGCAAAGCGGATGATCTGATCAATGATCGTGCCGGACTTCACGGCGGAGATAGCCGCGAGCGGTATGGCGATGACGACCGAGAGGAGGGCGCCGCCCACCAGCAGGCTCAAGGTCACTGGCAGACGCGTCAAGACCAGTTGAGCGACCGATGATTGGTAGAAGAGCGACTCGCCGAGATCGCCGTGAAAGAGTCGGTCGAGAAAGAACCAGTACTGCACCGGGACCGGCCGGTTGAGTCCCCACTCTTGGTTGAACGCGGCGACGGCAGTCTTCGTCGCGTGGGGACCGAGGAACGTATAGGCCGGACTGCCGGGGACCATGTGGATCGAGAAGAAGACCAGCAGGGTCACGCCGATGGCCACGGGGAACATCAGGAGCAGACGTCGCCCCACGTAACGCAACAACATTTACGTTTAGTCCCCTTCTGGTCGAGACGAGAAACTTACGGCCGGGTGAGCGAAACCAGAAGGTCCTCGCTCACCCGGCCGGTCAAACTTATTTGCTGAGCCAGACGTTCTCGAAGTGGTAGTTGCCGGTCGGATACACGTTGAAGTTGTGCACCTTGTTCGAGTATGCGTAGGCGAACGGTTGGTAGAAGAGGTACGCCATCGGCGGGTCCTGAGCCAGGATCAACTGCACTTGGTCGTAGATCTTCTTGCGCGACGCGATGGGGAAGATGTGCTCAGCCTCGGTGATGAGCTTGTTGACCTGTGGGTTGTCGTAGTTCGTGAACTCGGCGTGCGTGCCTTGCGCGCCGCTGCCACCTGCGGCAGCGAACGTCATCAACTCGTCAGGGTCGATGATGTCCGTGGTGTCGTAGAGGAACGACATCTGGAACTGCGACCCGTCCTGCAGCGTCGTCTCTTGCGCACCGTTCACCTCTTGCAGCGTCACCTTGATACCAAGCGGCGCCAGTTCGGATTGGACGATCTGACCCATTGTCAGCTCGTTCTGATTACCCGAACCCACAAGAAGTTTGGTGGAGAAGCCATTGGGGTACGCGGACTCCGCCATCTCCTTCTTCGCCTTGGTGAGGTTGTACTGCGCCCCGGGCGTTGACTTGTCGTAGTCCCACAGAGCGGGAGTCACCTGTGAGTTAGCGACCGTACCGTGTCCGTAGAGGACGGCCTTCACAATGGCGGCTCGGTCGATGGCGTCCGAGATCGCCAGGCGCACGTGCACGTCCTTGTAGTACTTGATCTGCTCGTTGAAGCCGAGGAACTGAGTCCAACTTGACGGGAAGAGGCTCATGGTGATGCCCGCCTTCGAGGAGAGCTCGCTCACCTGGGACCACGCGGGGAACTCATCGATCTGCGCGGAGCCCGACTCCAGCTGCAAGAGACGAGTGTTGTCATCGGGCACGGAGACGAAGTTCACGCCGTTGAGGTAGGGCTTGCCGGGCTGCCAGTAGTGGGGGTTCTTCACCAACTCCAGCTCGTTGCCCTTTTGCCAGGTCTTCACCATGAAGGGACCGGTGCCGATCGGGTGCTGCCAGAAGACTGCCGCGGTCTCGCCCGCGTAGTTGTTCGGGATCACTCCATTCGCGAAGAGTGCCATGTCCGCTTGCAGCGGGGCCCACGGCGTCTTCGTGGTGATGACCACTTGGAACTTGCTCGGCGTCGTGATGCTCTTGATGTCGGCGTTGATGAAGGTCCACGGGTTGCTCGCCTTGGCTGCGACGCGCATCACGGAGAACTTCACGTCAGCCGACGTCATCTCCTGGCCGTTGCTGAAATCGACGCCATGGCGAAGGTTAAAGGTCCACACCAGATGATTCGAGGAGACCGTGTAGCTCGTCGCCATGTCGGGAATGAGCGCTTTGCCATTCGACGTCGCCTGATAGAGCGGCTCGAAGATGCATTCGTCGGCCCAGATACTCTCGTTGTCCGAGACCTGGGTTGGGTCGAGCGAGATGATGTCGGCGCCGCGGTCGAAGACCAACGTGCCGCCACGTTGTATTGCGGCGTGCGCTGCCACCTTCGCTTTCGCGCCCGTCGCGTGGCCGCTCCCGACCGCGCCCGCCATCGCCGTCGTAGTGAGCGTCAAGATCGCCGCTGACACTAGAGCAAATGTGGATCGGTTAAATCTCATCCAGGCCCCCTTCGGATATCGGGTCGTTACTACGTGGCAACAAACCGGTAGCACTTATTACCACACTCCTTGTACGGACGTGTCGACAACTTCAACGAAATAACACGGCCGAAATAATTCGGCAGGCCCGAACGCGCGCAGTTGCCCACCTTGACCTCGGCAATTGATACGTAGAGTTGCGGAACAACGGCGCGACGTCTAGACCAACTGCTTTGAGAACGAGGAGAGCACGATGAGCATGACACCCTTTCAACGCTGGATTGAGGTGGCCGAGGTCGACGCCGCCAAGGGACGCTTGGAGATGGGGATACCAATGCGCGACGGGATCGAACTTGCCGCCGACGTCTACTTGCCCTTCGATCACGACGGCGAGTCGTTACCCGCGATCGTTGAAGTGACGCCCTACAACAAGGACAGCGCGGCTTTGATGTCGGGCGACGTGACGTTGTATCAGAACAACGGCTACGTATTCGTTGGTGTCGACTGTCGGGGACGCGGCAAGTCCGAAGGCGTGTGGAGCGGCTTCGCCGATGACGTCGCCGATACGCATGACGTGATTGAGTGGGTCGCCCAACAGCCTTGGTGCAACGGCAAGGTCGGCACGACAGGACTCAGCTACATGGGTTGGGTTCAATGGGCCGGCGCATCGGCACGACCTCCTCACCTGCGCGCGATGGTGTCGACGTCGGCGGCGGGCCGGTGGCAACAGGAGATCCCCTACACCAACGGCGTCTTCCAGCTCTACTTCGCGTGGTGGGCATTCATGACGCGGCGTCGCATCGACGAGAGCTTCTTGCTGCGACAGATTGACTGGGACGAGGCGCTTCGCATTCTGCCCTTCAAGGACATCGGCGGGATCATCGATACGCCAACGTCAACGTGGGACAACCTCGCCGACCGCGACACGCTCGACGACTACTGGAAGAGTCTCCGATTCGACGATCACTACGACCAGATCGACGTGCCGTGTCTGCACGTGACCGGATGGTACGACCAAGAGGATCTGCTCGGCGCCTTTCACCACTACGAACACATGATGGCAAGCTCGCCGGCTCGCGCCAACCAGTACCTGATCGTCGGCCCATGGAGCCACGTCAAATGTCGCAATCCCGATCGTTTCTACGCCGATATCGATCACGGCTCCGACGCAGCGATCGAGATGGACGCAGAGCACCTGGCCTTCTTCGACCACTTCCTAAAGGGTGAGGACAATGGCGTTGACCAGCTTGAACGGGTGCGCCTCTTCGAGCCAGGTCGCAACGCTTGGCGCACCCCGAGTCAGTGGCCCACGTCCACCACGACTCGCGAACTCTTCTTTGGCGAGGGCACGCTCCTCGACCGTGCGCCCGAGGTTTCGGGCGAAGTTGCCTACGACTACGACCCGCTTGATCCCGCCCTTACCGGTATCGACGTGCGCAACTATCCCATCGAAGATGTCCCACTCGATCAAAGCTCGAACGAGGCGCGCGACGACGTCGTGACCTTCACTACGGAGCCGATGACAGAGGAGCTCGTGTTCTCCGGCTGGGCGCGCCTACGTCTCTTCGCCTCGAGCGACGCGGACGATACTGACTGGCACGTGAAGATCACCGACGTCGATACTTCGGGTGTGTCGCGACGAGTGACCCAGGGCTGCCTACGCGCAGCCTGTCGCACGTCGCTGGAATCACCTTCGGCGATCACGCCGCACGAGGTACTTGAATACGACATCGAACTCTGGCCCACGCACCATGTCTTTCTGCCGGGTCACGCGCTGCGCGTAACGATCACCAGCAGCGACTTTCCTTGGTACGCCAGATCGATGAATCAGTTCGGCCCGGTGCGTTTTCAAGGCGAGCCCCGCGTCGCGCGCAACACCGTGTACTTTGGCGTCAACTATCGCTCGAGGTGCGTTCTACCGGTCGAATAACACCCGGCGGCTGGCAAAGTGAGTTTCGACGCAGTTTTGTGTGCAGAATCTGTTAAGAGTTCGGTACAGTTGCACTGTTTGGACTCCGAAAGCTCCGTGGAGAAGTCGCCGTCCAAGTGGTCACTCAATCCCTCTGGAAAGGTTCGATACGCGCATCGAGCCACTTCTGATCTCCATAAGGCGAGCGATTGCTCTCGCTATTTGTCTTCTCTTCGTGGTCGCGCTTCCTGCCTCCGCGTCGACTTTGCACACGCATCGATCGCCGAGCACGGTGCGTTCAGTTCGAGCCTCGCTCGTGAGAACCAAAATCATCATTCGCTGGACAACACCGGCGTCAAGCGGAAGTTCACCGATCACGCGTTATAGCGTCTCTTCGCATCCGGCCGGTTTGTCCTGCAAAACGTCCAAGATGTCGTGCACCTTCTCTGATCCGAAGAACTCGAAGAAATACTCATTTACAGTTGACGCAACCAACAAATACGGGCATGGTCCGACGTCGGCGCCATCGAACTCGATCGCTGGAAGCGGGACCACAAGCGTCCCTCCCGCTCCGACTCCAACACCTCCACCGACGACCACGACCACGACCACGACCACGACCACGACCACGACCACGACTATTCCGAGTGGGGGCGGGGGCGCAGGCGGCGGAGGGGGCGGGGGCGGGGGCGGGGGGTCTCCTCCCCCTCCGACGACGTACACGGTCACATTCAGCGCGAATGGTGGAACCGGCTCGATCACCCCAGAGACGGCAAGTACGGCGACCACGCTGTCGGCGAACACCTTTACTAAGGCTGGCTTTGCGTTCGCAGGATGGAACACCAGCGCGAACGGCTTGGGCACGTCCTACAGCAATCAAGCAAGCTATCCCTTCACTTCATCCGCGACTCTCTACGCACAATGGACAGCGCTGCCATCGTTTACGGTCACATTCAACGCGAACGGCGGCACCGGGACGATGGCGCCAGAGACCTCGAACGTCAGCGAAGCTCTCACGGCGAATACCTACTCCAACGGAAGTGATGCCTTTGTCAGGTGGAACACCAGCGCGAATGGCTCGGGCACCAACTACGCCAACGGTGCCACCTACGCGTTCACTTCGTCGACAACGCTCTACGCCCAGTGGGCGCCCACGTTTACGGTCACATTCAACGCGAACGGCGGCACCGGCACGATGGCGCCAGAGACCTCGAACGTCAGCGAAGCTCTCACGGCGAATACCTACTCCAACGGAAGCTTGACGTTCCTCGAGTGGGCCACGAACGCGAACGGATCGGGTACGACCTACGCCAACGGTGGCACCTACGCGTTTACCGCGTCGACGACTCTCTACGCCCAGTGGACATCAAATACCGCGCCCGTGATCGTCCAGCAGCCCACGAATCAAGAGGTTCAGATCCCTGCGACCGCGTCGTTCTCGGCGTCCGCTTCGGGTACTCCGAGCCCGTCAGTTCAGTGGCAAGTCTCCACGAATGGCGGAGTGAACTGGTCGTCTATTGTCGGCGCAACGTCGGACACGTATTCATTCGAAGCTGAGACAACCGGCTATGAGTATGAAGCGGTGTTTACTAACTCTGTAAGCTCCGTGACTTCGTCACCCGCGCAACTCGTCGGGCTCGCCTATTCGGGCAACTGGGCCGGCTACGTCCTAACGAACAGCACTTTCAGCTCGGTGAGCGGCTCGTGGACTGTTCCGAGCGTGTCGTGCACCTCGTCGAGCGATCTCTACGCTTCCGAATGGGTGGGCATCGACGGCTCCTATCCCGACAACTACGTCATCCAGGACGGCACTTCAACAAATTGCCAAGGCTCGACCCCCGAGTACAGCGCGTGGTACGAGTTCTACGGGGATACCAGCGTCTTCGGCGGTTTCGAGGATCCCCTCCCCCCAAATACGTACCCTGTAGCTCCGGGCAACGTCATGTCTGCCAGCGTCGCGTATTCCGCGGGGGTCTGGACATTCACACTCGTTAACTCGACCGACCACTGGACGTACTCGACGACTGCCCCGGAACCTTCGTCTCCACCTGCGCAAAGTTCTGCCGAGTGGATCGTGGAAGCGCCTGAAATCTGCAGCTCCAACGGGACCGATTGCGCCGAAGCGTCCCTCGCAAATTTCGGCACCGTGACATTTACCAACGCGTCGGTTAGCAGCAGCGGAGCGACGTCGCAGACGTCTGTTGTCAACCCTTCTGGGGTCGCAGAAGTTGACGTCGACGGGGTGCCCCCGACGGTGACGTATATGTACCCGGGTCCGCTAAGCGCTAGCGGAACCTCGTTCACCGTGACATGGCAGTCCAGCTAACGTCAGGTACATTCACTTCTTCGGTCACGAATTGATTTAGGAATGGGCGAGCTCGGCACACTCGTCGTTATAGGATCCCAATCTCACTGCCATGGTCGACAATCTCGAACAATTGGGCAGGATGAGCGCCAACCTCATCCCACTGATCGAAGGGCGCGGATCGTGGTCGCTACCAAAGCTGGCGCGGGTGCTCGCGCGGCGATCCCAAAAGCTCATGGATAGACCGCCGTCGAGCCTTTCCGACTTGCCTGCTGAAGATCTCGAGGCGCTCGCTCGAATTCTCTCGCGTGTTCGCAGAGAAACCGAAACTGAGTGATTACTCCGACGAGGCGAGCTCTTTGAGTTCATGGCCCGAGAGGCGAAACACGGTCCACTCGTCCAGCGCTTCGGAGCCCAGTGAGCGATAGAACTCGATCGACGGCGTATTCCAGTCGAGCACCCACCACTGGAGCCTCGGGTAGCCCTTCGC
>DASZLS010000106.1:0-5950 GCA_035552255.1 Acidimicrobiales bacterium
GACAATCTCGGCGTGACGGGTTAACGCGGGGCGCGCCAAGAGTTCAGCCGGAACCGCGAGCCACCAGTAGCGCCATCGTGACCTTCGCGTCCAAAAGTGCGGTCAGCAGTTTCGCTCAAAGGTCATCGTCCAATTCAATCGCCACGTCGCTCCTGCATCAAATGAGAAAGATTGCTGCCAGCGTGGGGTTGTTGCGTCGTCACGCCATTCAAATCTGACTTTCGCGGGTTTGCCGTCGAGTGTGTCGTCACACTCAAACACACCGTGACCGTCCGTGAAGCGCCCCACTAATGGCGGATCCAGCACTCCTGGTGATCTGGTTGAGCTCCACCAAATTCTCCACACCGAAGTGGCCGGGTCGTAGAGGCGAAGAGTAAAGCCTTCAAACGGCTCGCCGCCGGGGAGGAAAGGGACGTACATGCGATGGACGTGACCGGTCCCCTCCAAAATTGGCGAAGCCTCATCGATCGCGTCGAATTGGATCCATTCTGAGGAACCGGGCTCAAATGGGTCGGTCAGCTTCTCGTTGTGGACCACCCAGCGACCAAAGATGAAGTCGAAATCTGCGGACGAAGGACTCATGACGCGACCGTAACATCACCTTGCAACATCAACCATTGCGCAACGCTGGGACGTGACGGCGTCGCTTAGGTGTTCATCGATTTATGCACGGTCGTCACGATGCGCTCGACGGACGGTATGGCCATGTCCTCGAGGGCATCCGCAGCGGGCAAGGGAATGTGGGGCGTGGTGATGCGCACGATGGGGCCATCCAAGTCGTAGAAAATCTCGTCAGCGACAATAGAGGCCACTTCCGCTCCCCAGCCGCAGAGTCGAGGGTTCTCTTCTACCGTGAACAGCCGTCCCGTCGTGGCAACTTCACGCAGGATTGTCGAAGTGTCGAGCGGCACGAGCGAGCGCACGTCAATGACCGTGCAGTCGATGCCGTCGTTCGACAACTCTTCGGCGGCGGCGAGGGCCTTGGGCACCATGGCGCCAAGTGCCACGAGCGTCGCGTTAGCGCCCTCACGAAGTACCTTTGCCGAACCCAAGGTGTCGACGATCTCCCCGTCGGGCACGTCCATCTTCGACGAATACAGCGACTTCGCTTCGAGAAAGACGACCGGGTCGTTGTCTCGGATCGACGCCGCCATGAGGCCAATGACGTCGACCGCGTTCGACGGGACGACGACTTTGATGCCAGGAATCATCATCGCCCAGTTCTCGACGCTCTGCGAGTGCTGCGCGCCGAAGCGCAGTCCCCCACCGTTCCCAGACCGAATAACCAAAGGGAATGACATCTGTCCGTTGGTCATATAGCGGCTCTTCGCGATCTCGTTCGCGACGATGTCCCAGCAGACGGCAAAGAAGTCGGAAAACATGATCTCCGCAATGGGTCGCAGGCCCGTCATCGCGGCGCCCATCGCGGCACCGAGTATCGCCTGCTCACTGATGGGCGTATCGCGCACGCGAACACCACCAAACTCTTCGAACAGCCCGACCGTGCCCTTGAACACGCCGCCTGCCGCACCCACGTCTTCGCCTAAGAAGACGACTGAATCGTCTCGACGCATCTCTTGTGCAATACCTCGTGCGATTGCTTCTCGAAAAGTCAGTTGCGCCATGCGGCACCTCCGTCAGCCCATACATCCTTCATCAACAGGTCTTCTCCCGGGACGCCGCCCGCCTTCGCGGCCTCGGTGGCTTCGTCAACGTCCGCGTCAACCTGCGCTTCGATCTCCAACAGCTCTGACTCACTCACACCGGCCTCTAACAGGCGAAGGCGATAGCGAGGTATGGGATCTTTCGCCATCCACTCGGCCAGTTCCTCGTCCGGTCGATACTTACCCGGATCAGCGCGTGAGTGCCCGCCGTGTCGGTAGGTCTTCGCTTCGATCATGCTGGGGCCCTCGCCCGCGCGAGCGCGCGCAATGGCTTCACTCGTCACGTCGTAGACCTCGTCGGCGTCGTTACCATCAACGATGATGCTCTCGAGTCCGTACGCCACGGCCCGATCAGCGGCAGGGTTCACGACCGCGGTTACGTCCGAGGTCCGGGTGTACTCCATCCAGAGATTGTTCTCACAGAAGAAGATCACCGGCAGCTTCCAGATCGCCGCGAAGTTGAGCGCTTCGTGGAAGGCTCCAATGTTCACCGAGCCGTCGCCGAAAAAGGCGACGGCCACTTGATCGGTGCCCCGGTACTGCGCGCTCCACGCGGCACCGCAGGCGATCGGCAGGTGCGCGCCAATGATGGCGTAAGAGCCCATCACCCCGTGCTCGACGCTGGTGAGGTGCATGGAGCCGCCCTTGCCCGCCATGAGTCCGTTGGTGCGTCCCATCAGCTCCGCGAAGACGGGAGTCATCGGAACGCCGCGCGCGAGCGTATGCGCGTGTCCGCGATACGTAGCGAACGTCCAGTCTGTCGGGCGCATGGCCGCAGCGACACCCGCCGCGATGGCCTCCTGGCCGACTGAAAGGTGACTCGTACCCTTCACGTAGTTCTCGAGAAACAGGTCATAGGCGCGCGTCTCGAACTGACGAAGCGCGAACTGACTCTTGTACATCGCGATCTTGTGCGCCACATCGCCTTCTGCGGGCGCTACTTTCGTGGTTGCCATGTCATCCTCCTAGTACCGATTCGCGACCATGAGCTCTTGCGCGGGAAAGTGCGTGAGTATCGCGGGCCCTTGTTCGGTCACCACGATCTCTTCTTCAATTCGCGCGGCCGACGTGCCATCCGTCGCGGGACAGTACGTCTCCAGCGCGAAGACCATGCCAACTTGCAGCTCTATCGGGTCGCGCACGCTGTTCAGTCGGCTGATCACGGGACGTTCGTGAAGCCCGAGTCCGAGTCCGTGGCCGAACTGCAGCCCGAACGCGTCCATCTCGTTGGCGAAGCCGAACTCCGTCGCGGCTGGCCACGCGAGGGCGATCTCGTCCGTCCCGACGCCCGGGCGCACCAGATCAATCGCCGTATCCATCCACACGCGCGCCTTTTCGTAGGCGTCACGCTGAGGAGCCGTCGAGCTGCCAACCGACATCGTGCGGTAGTAGCAAGTCCGATACCCGTTGTAAGAGTGAATGATGTCGAAGAAGGCTTGCTCACCGGGTCGGATGATTCGGTCCGTGAAGTTGTGCGGATGCGGGTTGCATCGTTCGCCCGACACGGCGTTGATGGCTTCCACTTGATCCGAGCCCATCTCGTACAGCCGCTTATTCGCGAGCGCGACGATCTCATTTTCGCGGATCCCGGGTTTGAGGGCTTCGAAGATGTCCTGGTAGACACCGTCCACCATCGCCGCAGCCTGGCTCAGCAACATCAGCTCGTCGGGGTTCTTGATCTGACGGGCGTCCAGCATGAGCTGCTGCGCGTCACGCACGTCCACGCCCGCCTTCTGCATCTCAAAGAGAAAGGGCAGTTCAGTGATGTCCATGCCGATGGGCTGGTCGGCCACGCCCTGGTCGTTCAAGATGCCAACGATCTCCTTCACTGCGGACTCAAAGAGGCCGGCTCGCGGCGCGATGGCGCCGCGCAGTCCGAGCATCCCCGCTCGACAGTTGTCCGGCTCGAGCCACGGCGCGAAGAGTCGGTGGTGACGAGCGGCCGATCCGAAGTCCCACACCATTGGTTCACCGTGGCGGGTCAGCAGGCAGTAGCGCGACATCTTGTCGCCGAGCGCCCCGCCGATCCACGTCTGTGAGACGTAGCGAATGTTGTAAAAGTCGAAAAGGAGAATGGCGCCGAACTCACTGGCTTCGAGGGCTTCACGCGCTCGTGCGAGCCGATAGGCGCGTAGCCGGTCAAAGTCGACGCGCATCTCAAAATCGACGCCCCCGTGACCGGGAGTATTGATGATGGGACCGAATCCTTCTCTCACGAATTCGCCCCTAGTCCGTCGTCGATCGTCACGTTCTCGGGCTCCAACACGAGGCCGGCGCCCCGCGCTGCTTCCAACAACAACACCGCGAAATCCTCATCGACGTGTCCCGCACCGATGGCGTTCACGACGATTTGGGTGCAGAGCGCGGAGACGGGCATGGGCACGCTCGTCTTCTTCGCCTCGGCCATGCCGAGCTCGAAGTCCTTACGCAACAAGATGGGCGTGAACGTCGGCGTGAAGTCGAGATTCACGAATGCCGGCGTTTTGTAGCGCGAGAAGGTGGAACCCATAACGGAGCTGTTGATGAACTCAAGAAACGCGCTGCGCGGCACGCCCCCGCGTTCCGCGAGGACCGTAATCTCCGCGAGAGCCTGGGTCACAATGCCGAGCAACATGTTGTGGCAGATCTTGACCAGGCGAGAACCCTCCCCCTCCCCGACGTAGCTGACACCATGACCGAGTAGATCAAAGAGAGGACGAACTCGATCGAAGGCCTCCCTCGAACCGGAAACGGCGAGCGTCAGCCGTCCCGACGCGACGACTTTCGGGTTTCCGCTGACGGGAGCCGCCAGAAAGTCGACCCCTCGTAGCTCACAGGCAATGCGCACATTTGCTGATGTCTCCGTTGACACGGTCGAACAGTCGACGATGACGGACGGACTCGACGACTCATTCGAGAGGACACCGTTCGGTCCCGTGACTACCTCCATGAGCTGGGCGTCCGCCGAGACCATGATGAAGACGACGTCGCAGTCGGCGAGTTCCCTCGGCGAGTCGACGACCGTGGCTCCTAATTCTGCGAGCGCCTCCGCCTTGGCCCGCGTGCGATTCGTGACGACCACGTCGTTGTCAGAGACCACGAGCCGCTTGGCCATCGCCGTTCCCATGCGACCGCAACCGATCCATCCCACTCGCGCGTTACCCATCAGCTGTTCTCCTTTGCCTCGACCTTGGAGGACGGAGCCATCTTGGCGCGAACCGATCCTCCGAGGTACAAGGCTGCGATGTCGGGATTGTTCAGCACTTCGTCGCCGGTCCCCGAGAGCCGCACCTGCCCGTTCTCCAGCACGACGCCGTGGCTACTCAGCCGGAGTCCCTGTCGGGCGTTCTGTTCGACCAGCAGCACGCTGCGTCCCATCTTGTTCATCATTTTCACGGTCTCGAACATGACCCGCAGCGTCTTTGGATCGAGACCCATTGACGGCTCGTCCAACACCACGAGCTGCGGCTCCAGCATCAGGCAACGCGCGAACTCGACGAGTCGCTGCTGGCCCCCCGAGAGGCTCCCGGCCTTGTCCTTCGCCCGCTCACCGACAATCGGGAACATCTCACGCACCATCGCCATGCGTTCGACGACGACCGATCGGTCCTTCACGAGAAAAGCGCCCAGTTCCACGTTTTCGTGCACGGTCATCTCTCGAAAGAGGCTGTGCTGCTGGGGAACCTGGACGATCCCCAGCTTCAATATGTCGCGCGGGCTACGCCCCACAATGGGCTCACCTTTGAAGAAGATCTGACCGAGACGGGGTCGCAGTAGACCGCTAACCGTCTTTAGAAGCGTCGACTTGCCCGAGCCGTTTGGCCCAACGATGCACGTGACGCCGCCTTCAATCATTGAGTAGTCGACGCCTTTCAGCACATCACCACCGCCGTACCCGGCAACGACGCCTTCAAATCGCAACAGCGGAGCCCAGTTCGTCACGACGCCACGTCCACATCGTCATCATCCGTACCGCCCAGGTAGGCGTCGAGTACGTCGGGATTGTTGCGCACCTCTTCCGGCGTGCCCGAGACGAGATCGACGCCCTGATGCATGACCGTCACCGCGTCACAGATCTCCATCACGAACTCCATATTGTGCTCCACGATCAAGAAGGTCTTCCCGTCCTTGTTGAGCGAACGGATCTTGTCGGCAATCTCGTTGATAAGCGTGAGGTTGACCCCGCCCGCAGGCTCGTCGAGCAAGATGACGTCGGGGTTGGCAACGAGAACGTAGGCCAACTCGAGCAGCTTGCGCTGACCGAAGGACAGAGCGCCCGCTTGCAGCGACGCGAGTCGCGCGATGCC
>DASZLS010000107.1:0-7512 GCA_035552255.1 Acidimicrobiales bacterium
GCGAACCCTTCCGCCAGCGGGTCGACGACCACCCGCTCATCGGCATACGAACTGCTCTGAGGCGTATTTCGTGCTTGACGGGATGGTTTCGGTGGCGACCGAGAGCGACGATCTCACGCTAGGGACCTAAGGAATCTCTCCTCGTTTCGAGAGGCTTTGCCCATACATTCGGCAATGCGGGGGACGTGAGGCGCGCCTTTTGGTCATTCACGCCCCTGCCATGGACGCTTACTTCGCCGGTTTGCACGAGCTATGGAACGCTGAGAAGCCACCGACCGAGGACAACGAGCGAGCCTTGATGGCTCGATTCGGCATGGAGTCGGCTTGAACCGTGCAATGGCGACAGGTCGAGCGCGTCGGCTGATCAATCGGAAGTCACTTGTCAGTGCTTCGATCGGCTTCCTTCGGGAGCATTGTGCCCATATGTCGTCGAAGTCGATATTCACCGCGAAATCGGTTGTTTGAGCGTGAGCGGTCTATTGGCGAACGCTCTTTGGGCGAACCTGTAAGCACTTGCGAACGCTGCGGCGGACGAATATCTGGTATCAATAAGGTCCTGACTCGCTAGGGGCGGAGCAGAGAACTTCGGGAGGGTACTACATGAAGTGCAGTCTGGGAATACGTCGAACACTGGTGGTCTCGGGTGTTGCGTCGTTGATGCTCGGAGCCACCGTCGTGGCGGGGGCGTCGACTACTGGGGCGTACAACGCCGCAGACGCGAAGCTCGTGCCTTCGGCGTACAAGAGCGCCACACTTCAAGTCGCGACCGACGCCACGTACGCGCCCGACGAGTCGATGAAAGGCACGACCATGATCGGCTTCGACGTGGACATGATGAAGGCGGTGGCGACCACCCTCAAGCTCAACATCAAGGAGAACAACGTCACCTTTGACGGCATTATTGCGGGTATCACGGCCGGACGCTACGTCATCGGGAACTCGTCCTTCACCGACACGAAGGCTCGAGAGAAGTCTGTCAATTTCGTCGACTACTTCCAGGCCGGAGAGGGCGTCTACGCCAAATCAAGCTCAACGTTGAAGTTCAAGGGTTTTTCGAGCTTCTGTGGGTGGAAGGTGGCCGTAGAAACGGGAACGACCGAGCAGACCGATGCCTCCGCCGCATCGAAGTCGTGCCCATCATCGAAGAAGATTGACGTGGTGACGTTTCCGACCCAGACCGAAGCGAACCTGGCCGTGCTCTCGGGTCAGGCAAACGTCGGTTTTGTCGATAGCCAGATCGCCGGCTACATCGTGTCGACGTCGGCCGGCAAGTTCAAGTTGCTCGGTAGCGCCGTGAACGTCGCGCCCTACGGGATCGCGACGCCTAAGACCCCGGCAGGGCAGGGACTGGCCAAGGCCATTCAAGCGGCGCTCAAGACGCTGGTGGCGAACGGGACGTACGGTGCCATCTTGAAGAAGTGGGGTGTATCGGGTGGTGCGCTCCCGGTCGGCAAGATTGTGCTGAATGGAGCGACCTCCTAGACGTTTCATAGCTCGGGATCGAAGATGTCGATGAACGGGGACGTCACCGAAAAGGTAGTCCCCGTTCGTCACGTCGGTCGGTGGATCGGGGTCGCCTTCGTCGTTCTGCTCGTGGCGATGATCGTCCACACGTTGCTGTCGAAGCTTCCGACCGGCGCGCGGTCATGTCGGGTCGTAGGCGGCCTTCGCCATTGCGTGCCCGTGACCGACTGGCGATTCACCTGGGACACCGTGGGGCAATATTTCACGACGTCGGAGATCCTCCACGGCCTCGTCACCACACTCGAGCTGACCGCGTGCGCGATGGTCATCGGTGTCGTACTTGGTGTCACTATCGCCGTCATGCGCCTGTCACCAAATCGAGTGCTGTCAGGGACCGCGTGGACCTACACGTGGTTCTTCCGCGGTACCCCGGTCCTGGTGCAGATACTCGTGTGGTACAACATCGCGATTTTGTATCCGACGCTCAGCATCGGCGTCCCATTTACTCATTGGGACATCGTTCGCTTTAGCACGACCTCGACGCTCACCGCCTTTGGCGCCGCTGTATTGGCGTTGGGTTTGAACGAAGCCGCGTACATGTCCGAGATCGCGCGCGCGGGACTCATCGCGGTGGAAGAAGGGCAAGTGGAGGCGGCGAAATCGATTGGGATGACGCGTGGCCAGTCACTTCGCTACATCGTGCTTCCTCAAGCTATGCGCGTCATCATTCCTCCGACGGGAAATGAATTGATCTCGATGCTGAAGACGACGTCGCTCGTGAGCGTGGCCGGAGTGGTCGATCTCCTCGGCGCCGCCACGAACATCTACGCCGCCAACTACAAGATCATGCCGCTACTGATCGTGGCGAGCCTGTGGTATCTCATCGTGACGACCGTGCTTTCGTTCGGGCAGTTCTATCTTGAGCGACACTTCGCTCGAGGTGCGTTGCGGACGCCACCGCCAACCCCAATTCAGCGCTTGCGGGCCGATACTCGAGGCGTGCTGGCGAGGTTTCGAACGCCAAGGCCGGCACGGGAGGTCCGATGAGCACCCCCATGGTGGAAGCGGTCAACATCTACAAGTCCTACGCGGGCATCGAGGTGCTCAAAGGAGTCAATCTCACCGTCGCGCGCGGCGAGGTGACATGTCTTATCGGGCCGTCGGGTTCCGGCAAGAGCACCCTGCTTCGATGCATGAATCACCTTGAGAAGCACGACTCGGGTGAACTGCGCGTCGACGGGCAGCTCGTGGGCTACGAGGCGCGAGGCGGGAAGCTCTACGAGCTCAACGACAAAAAGATCTGCGCCGAACGTTCTCAGATCGGCATGGTGTTTCAGCGGTTCAATCTGTTCCAGCACCTGACGGTACTCGACAATGTCACGATCGGCCAGATCAAGGTTCGCGGGCTGGAACCTAATGATGCGAAAAGAAAAGCCCGCGAACTCCTGGCGCGAGTTGGCTTGTCGGAGAAAGACAAGCACTACCCGAGCCAGCTCTCGGGCGGCCAACAACAGCGTGTTGCCATTGCGAGGGCACTCGCGATGGAGCCGAAATTGATGCTGTTTGACGAACCGACATCGGCGTTGGACCCAGAACTCGTTGGTGAGGTGCTCGACGTGATGAAGGACCTGGCAAAAAGCGGGATGACCATGATCGTGGTTACTCATGAAATGGGGTTCGCCCGCGAGGTTGCCAACACCGTCTACTTTCTCGACGCGGGCGTCATAGAAGAGTGGGGCACGCCGGCGGACGTGCTCGGTGCCCCTAAATCTGAGCGTCTGAAGAGTTTCCTTTCGAAGGTCCTCTAATAATCAAGGCATGGCTCGGCGATCCGTCGCTATTGAGTTGAGCCCGACGAGCGAGGGCTGTCTGGCTCAAGCCAGCTAGTGCGGAGCTCGTTGAAGAGATTGTCAGCGATCCTCGCCGCACGGTCGTCGAAAGCGCTCGCACCGAGGTCAGGACGCAGCTGTTGGCCTACCGCGCGCACCACACCGCGAAGAATCGCGCTATCAAATTCTGCCGGTGTCGGCCAGGCACTGCGCTCCGAGCCGCGCTGGTTCGACATCATCCCGATTGCCTTCTCGCGAACGTCAGACAGTTCAACGCCGCGTTCAGAAAGTATGTGAGCGGCGACGCCGTCGCCCTCGCTTGTCAGGCCAAGCAGGATGTGCTCGGTGCCGATGTAGTTGTGGCCAAGTTGCAGAGCCTCTCGCAGTGACAGTTCCAGTACTTTCTTCGCTCGCGGCGTAAAAGGGGGAGCACCAGGGGAGTCGGGAACGCCGCTCGTCTTTTCTTTCACTTTCTCGCGAACCTCGTCGTAGGTGACACCGAGGGCGCCGAGCGTCTTCGCGGCGATTCCGTCGGCTTCGCGGATAAGGCCCAGCAGGATGTGTTCGGTGCCGATGAAGGCGTGATTGAGGTCGCGAACTTCTTCCTGGGCTAACACCAGTACCCGGCGCGATCGGTCGGTAAATCGTTCAAACATGGATCTCTCTTTCGCGTGAAACGTCCCTCTGAGACGGTAGACCCGATGTGCACTCGAGCGTTCGACTGACGTATGAGCGTGCTCTTGACTCAGGGAGCTTCGATTCGTGGATCTTGGAGAAATCGGTGCACGTCCGGAGTCTCCCCTTGAGCGCACAAGGCGTCACACTCGGTGACCACGAGATCACCGCTCGGGCGCCGCCGCTGCATTGAGATCCGAAGCGTCGACGTTTCGCGGATAATGGCACGCCACTTGGCGACCCGGCGAGATCGTCACCAGGCTTGGCTCCTCGACGCGACAGCGATCGGTCGCGACAGGACAACGCGGGTGAAATGGGCAGCCGCTCGGGCGATCCGCCGGGTCGGGCACGTCGCCCGATATGAGGATTCTCTCTCGTCGAACCTCGTCGGTGTCATTCAACTCTGGCACCACCGACAGCAGCGCCTCGGTGTAGGGATGGTGCGGACGTTCGTAGAGGGACGTGACGTCGGCGAACTCGACGAACTGTCCGAGATACATCACGCCCACCCGGTCCGAGACGTGCCGCACCACACCGAGGTCGTGGGCGATGAACACGTAGGTGAGATTGAACTCACTCTGGAGGTCCGCCATGAGATTGAGGACCTGGGCCTGGATCGAGACGTCGAGAGCGCTCACCGGTTCGTCGGCGATGACGAGCGATGGATTAACCGAGAGTGATCTCGCGATGCCGATGCGTTGACGCTGCCCTCCAGAAAATTCGTGGGGGTAACGCTTTGTCGCGTCAGGATCGAGCCCGACGGTCGAAAAGAGCGACTTGACGCGCTCGTCAATTTCACCTTTTGGTGCCACGTGATGAATGCGCATTGGCTCGCTCACGATGTCACCCACGGTGCGACGCGGGTTGAGCGACGCGTACGGGTCCTGGAACACCAGCTGAAACTCGCGACGGTGCGATCTGAGCTGTCGCCGCGACATGCCTGAGATCGTTGTTCCGTTAAACATCACCGAACCAGAGGTCACGGGGGTGAGCTGCACGAGGCAACGCGCCAGTGTCGACTTGCCACAGCCTGACTCACCGACGATGCCCAGCGTTTCGCCGCGGCGAACCTCGAACGAGACACCGTTGACAGCGTGTGAGACGATTCGAGTCCCGACTTTTCCACCCCGCGAAGTGAAGGTCTTTACGACGTCAGTCGCTTGCAGCAGTACGTCGTCGCTCACGAGACTCCCTCATGACTGCCGCGAATGCTCACGCGCTGGTCGTCGCTCAGCCAGCAGGCCGCCTGGTGGATCTCATCGCCGAGTAGATCCGGACGCTCTCGGCATACGTCCATGGCGTAGTCACACCGCGGCGCAAATGCGCAGCCGGGCGGAAGATTCAGCGGTGATACGGCGTTTCCACGAATGGTTCGCAAGCGTTCGCGCGCGACGCTGATTCGAGGGACGGCATCGAGCAGTCCCCACGTATACGGATGGCGCGGGCGACGGACGAGATCTAGCTCGGGCGCTATCTCAACGGGCCTTCCCGCGTACATCACGACGACGCGATGCGCCAATTCGGCAACGACGCCCATGTCGTGGGTGATGATGATGATTGACGAGTCATAGGAGTCCTGAAGCGTCAGCATCAGGTCGAGGATCTGGGCTTGGGTCGTCACGTCGAGTGCCGTGGTCGGCTCATCGGCGATGAGCAAACGAGGGTTGCACGAGAGCGCCATGGCGATGACCACGCGCTGGCGCATGCCACCCGACAGCTCGTGGGGATAGCGATCGACACGCGACCTGGGGTCAGGTATGCCAACCTGACCCAGTAGGTCGATGGCGCGTTCGCGCGCGTGGGCCTTCGAGAGCTGTTGATGCTGACGGATCTGCTCGGCCAACTGCCAGCCGACGGTGTACACCGGGGTCAGTGCGGTCATCGGATCCTGAAAGATCATGCCGATCGAACCTCCGCGAATCGGCTGCAGCTCCTTGTCACTGAGCCCGAGAATCTCGCGACCCTCGAAGGCAACACTGCCACTGATGGTGACATTCTTCTCTCGTACGAGGCCCAGCATTGAGTACATTGCCACGCTCTTGCCCGAACCCGACTCGCCGACGATGCCCACAATCTCTTTGCGGCCGACGTCAAAGGAAAGCCCGTCGACCGCACGTAGAGCACCTTGGCGCGTGGCGAACGACACCCGCAGATCGCGCACTCGTAGGAGTGGTGCGTCGGGAGCAGCGAGCTCAGGCAACGCGCACTCTCGGATCCAAATAGGCGTACAGAACGTCAACCACTGCGTTGGCAAGGACGACGAAGAAGGCACCGTACATCACGCAGCCCATGATGACGGGCAGGTCCAAATTTTGCAGCGAGACGTACGTGAGGTACCCGATGCCCGGCAGGCCGAACACGACTTCGGTGAGGAGTGCGGCCCCACCGATGAGAGAGCCGAAGTCCAGTCCGAACAGCGACACGATAGAGATCAATGAGCAGCGAAGAGCGTGACGCAGAAGAATGCGGCGCTCAGAGAGTCCTTTCGCTCGAGCGGTGCGGATGTAGTCCTCATTGAGTGCGTTGACGAGCTCGGCGCGCAGCACTCGCGCGTAGATGCCGGCATAGAGCGCAGCGAGGGTGAACCAGGGGATCAGGAGATGGAGGAACCACTCGCTGGGACTCGTCGTGAACGAGACGTAGCCCGGCGGCGGCACCCAGGAGAAGATCGAATGATGCAGGCCACCTTGGGTGATGAGGTTCGCTACCTCCCCTAGCCAATAGGCGGGAACGGACACCGCGGCGATGCCCACGAACATGATCAGCGGGTCGATAAATTTTCCCTGATTCGCCGCCGCGATGACGCCCCCCATCACGCCAATGATGAGCCAGATGACCGCCGCTCCGAGCACCAGCGACAGCGTGACCGGGGCGGCCTGAGTGATTTGAGGAACGACGCGATCACCGATGTTCACGTACGAAGTGAGGTCCTGCTTGATGAACAGGTGATCCATCATCAAGAGATAGCGGATCGGCAGCGGTCTATCGAGCCCGAACTCCTTACGAACTTGATTGAGGATCTGTGGTGTCGCGCTGCGACCGGCAATGCGAGCCGCGGGGTCCACGCCGGGCGTCGCGAAGAATATGAGAAACACGGAGACGCTGATCGCGAAGAGAACCACAACGGCAGCGACGAAGCGTCGAATGATGAACGAAATCATCTATATCGAACCCCGTAGCTTGGCTTTGGGGTCAAAGGCATCGCGCAATCCATCTCCCAGCACGTTGAGGGCACCGGCAGTCAGCACGATCATGATCCCCGGAGCGATGGCGACCCATGGTCGCGTGTAGAGCAGATCAAGGCCGTCGTTGATGATGGTGCCCCAACTGGCGGCGGGCGGCTGGACGCCAATACTGAGGAACGACAGAGCCGACTCCGTGAGCATGTCAAACGCCACCATCAATGGGAAGAACACGATGATGCTCGGCATCACGTTGGGCAGTAACTCCTTTCCCAAGATGCGCCAATCTGAGGCGCCCGCACCGATTGCGGCTTGGATGAACTCGCGTTGCTTGAGTGAGATCACAAGTCCCCGGAGTGGTC
>DASZLS010000108.1:0-2007 GCA_035552255.1 Acidimicrobiales bacterium
GAGTGGAGTGAGTGGACCCTCGAACTACACCGCGTTCGGATTTGCCAATCCCCTTCGACACGTGCTCGGCAACGTCCTCGGCACGACGAAGACGGTGTCGACGTATGAGGAGGAGGAATCACTCGAGTCTTCGAAGGTATCGCGCGTTCAATCAACCGTGGTCGTGGTGGAACCTGTGGAGACGTATATATATCGACCACTGCGACAGGTCATCGTGGCCGTGGCGCGGATCGCCAAGCGTTTGCAGTCGGGACGTCTCAATGCCTACGTCGCGTACATGCTCGTGGCCTTGCTCGCCGTCCTTGCTGTAGTGGCGGCAATTCGATGAGAGGAGTGAGATGATGGCGGAGCATCATGGTCCGAGTGACGCACGGAGCGGCGTGTTTCGCAGGCTGCTCGTGGGCTTTGACGGTTCAGGTGAGGCCAGATACGCCTTGCGGATAGCCCGGTCGTTAGCGTCCGATCTAGGCGGCGAGGTTCACGTGCTGACGGTTGTGACGCCTCGCGCTCACGCGGAGACCGACGAAGAGCGACTCGCCATGCTGGAAGAGGAGCGAACACGGCTCACCGAGACCCTGAACACGGTGCAGCCAGTTAATGGGCGAGACAGTCCGCCGATTTCGCACGTGATCTATCATGACGATCCGGCGGAAGCCCTTGCGGCGTTTGCGCTGGAACACGGATTCGACCTCGTCGTGGTGGGCACTCATGGGCGTGATCAAATTATGCACCGCGGGGTAGGTCGGTCTCTGGAAGCGCTCATCCGCTCTCACAACTGTCCGGTGTTGGTGGTCTAGATGCTGAGCCAGCCTCGCTTCATTGGTTCGGGTTAGTCGGACGCATGCCCGATGTGAGCCCCCCAACTCCGAAATCTCGTGAAGCCCAAGGATGGTGGACGTCCTTTGATGTCTGGTTAGCTGAAGCCCGCAGTGTGACGTCATCAATCGAACTTCAAAGAGGAAAGGCGTATAGATGATGGATAAGACCGTAAAGGCGCTGGAAGCGATCGAAATACTCGATTCCAGAAGTCGGCCCACGTTGGCCGTGACGCTGACGCTGAGCGACGGGACGTTGGCGCGGGCGGGCGTTCCTTCGGGCGCGTCGACGGGCACACGTGAAGCGGTCGAGTTGAGAGACGGTGATCAAGGCCGCTACGGCGGTGCTGGCGTACTGAAGGCGGTCGCGCATGTGAACATCGACATCGCCAACGCGCTCGTCGGTCGAGCGTTCGTGAATCTGGGCGAACTCGATCAAGCGCTCATTGATCTCGACGGGAGCGCGAACAAGTCGCAGCTCGGGGCCAACGCGATTGTTGGCGTCTCCATCGCCGCGGCGCGAGCGTTCGCCTGGTCCGAAGGTCTGCAACTCTGGGAGTTCCTGCGCCCGGCAAACATCACCGCGACCCTCCCCGTGCCGCACTTCAACGTGGTGAATGGGGGCGTACACGCTCAGAACGCTCTTGATTTTCAGGAGTTCATGATCGCGCCGCTCGGGGCGCCGTCTATGGCAGAAGCGCTGCGAGCGGGCTCGGAGATCTATACAAAGTTAAGAGGGATACTCTCCGATGAATTCTCCGCGACGGGACTGGGTGACGAAGGAGGTTTTGCTCCGCCGATCAGTCAGCCTGAGCGGGTACTTCGACTGCTGGTTCGAGCGATCGAGGATGCGGGGTACCGGGCCGACCGAACCGGTGTCGCGATTGCGATGGATCCCGCGTCGAGCGAGTTTTACCGTGACGGCCGATATCACGTCGCGGGAGAGTCGCTCTCGAGCTCGGACATGATCACGTGGTACGAGGAGCTCGTTGACACGTACCCGGTGTGGCTACTCGAAGACGGGCTGGCAGAGTCTGATTGGGATGGATGGCAAGATCTCAACGCTCGCCTTGGCGACAGGTTGGAGCTCGTCGGGGACGATATCTTGTGTACAAATCCAGCGATCATTGGGGACGCGATCAAGAAAAAGATCGCCAACGCAGCGCTCATCAAGGTCAATCAAATCGGCACG
>DASZLS010000109.1:0-10935 GCA_035552255.1 Acidimicrobiales bacterium
AGCCTGGGGATCGGTCGCGGCTGGCATTCAGAGCTCGAGCATCCTCTCCGCCATGGACCACGTCATGCCGCCGGTGCCCAATATCGAAGGAAAGGTGCAGAGCCTCTTCCACGATGCCGGCATGCCGAACATCTTCGCTGACGTCGTCGCACCGACGCTTGTTCCCACCGTCGCGCCCAACAAGCTCGGACCGCTCGTCAGCGGACTCAGTCAACCGAGCAACGTCGTCAAGGTCCTCGCGAGCGGTGCCTGCGGCGAGGTGAGCGAAGGGACCGCGTTCTACGTCACCGGTGACGAAGTGCTCACCAACGCCCACGTCGTCGCCGGAGAGAAGCAGGTAACGGTCAACGGCGTGCCCGCTACGGTCGCGCTCTATGACGCGAAGAACGACCTCGCGGTCTTGCGCGTGCGCCAGAGCGGAAGCCCCTTCACCTTCCTTGCGAGCGAGCCCACGCGAGGCACCGCCGTTCGAATCGTTGGCTACCCGCTGAATGGATCACGCACCGAAGCGCCCGGCTACTACGAAGGCGAGCTCACCGCCGCGGGTCGCGGCATCTACGACGAGACGCTCTTCTTGAAGACCGTGCTCGACCTCGAAGTGAACGTCAACCCTGGCAACTCCGGAAGCCCCGTGCTCGTCGGCAATCAGGTCGCGGGCATCGTCGAGTCAAAATCGCTCAGTCAGGCGAGCACCGGCTACGCAATTCCCGAAAGCGTTATTCGTGCTGACCTCGCCGCGACGCCCACGTCCGGCAGCGTCTCGACCCAGACCTGCCTTCCTTAGCGTCAGGGCGCTGTACGGCTGTCTCACGCCCCCTACGGTGACCCACAGGAGCAGCCCGCTTCCTGGCTGCGTGAACCGGGGAGAGTCGTCCGTGGCAGCCATCAATGACCTCGGGGACTTCGAAGCACTCACCCGTTCTTTCGCATCAACGAAGAGGGACTGAGCGGGCTCGTCGACGGCGACCATTTCTTCGATCTCCTCGCCGAGTCGGTCGTGTTTGAGTACATCATCACGGTTCCTGGCTATCCGCGCCGGGTCGTTGGTCGCTCCTCCGTCGCGGAGCTCTACCGGCCCTACGACAACACGTTTGTGCTGCAGCGATGCTTCGACCTCTCTGTCCACCAGGACCGAGCGGCGGGCGTCGTCGTGCTCGAGCACGCGTTCGAAGGTTGTGTGGTCGGCACGGGAGTGCCGTTCGCCAATCGATACATATCGGTCATCACGATCACTGACCGGAGGGTCACGCGGTGGCGCGACTACCTCGATCCACTTGCCGTCTTTAACGCAGTCGGTTGGCCGCCTCACTCGTGACGCGACGATCGCGCAGCTAGATCTCTCGCGCGTCGGCCACGTTGTCAAAGCGCGCGAACTCGCCACGCCACGTGAGGTGTGCGGTCCGCGTCGGACCGTTTCGGTTCTTGCCAACAATGATCTCGGCGTCTGCCTTCATGTCGTTGGGCACTTCGCCGTAGATCTCTGGACGGTACAAGAAGAGAACGACGTCGGCGTCTTGCTCGAGGGATCCCGATTCGCGAAGGTCGGACATCATGGGCCGCTTGTCAGCGCGTTCTTCGAGCTTTCGCGAGAGCTGAGAAAGCGCGACAACCGGGCACTCCAGTTCGCGCGCGAGGATCTTGAGCGAACGACTCATCTCAGAGACTTCGACTTGGCGATTCTCGGCACGACCGCGACTGCTCATGAGCTGCAGGTAGTCAATGATGACGATCCCGAGGTCGCCGTTTTGCTGTTTGATGCGTCGCGCTCTCGCGCGCACGTCCATGATCGTAAGACTCGGATTGTCGTCAATGAAGACCTTGGCCGATTGCAAGAACCCGAACGCCTCGTGCGCGCGGTTCCAGTCAGCCTCGGACAGATCGCCGGTGCGGAGCTTCGAGGAGTCAATGCGCGCCGTTGAAGCGAGAATTCTCTCGGCGAGCTCCTGGCGGCTCATCTCCAACGAGAAGAACAACGCGGGACGCTTTACGACCGCGCCCACGTGGATGAGAATGCCAAGCGCGAAGGCGGTTTTTCCGGTCGCCGGGCGGGCGCCGACGATGGTCATCGAGCTCTTCTGAAGGCCCTGGAGCACTGCGTCGAGCGACTTGTAGCCGGTCTCCAAACCATTGAACTGACCTCGAGTCTCACCGCGCTGCTCGAGGATGTCCGCCTCGGCGAGGAGCAGTCGCTGCAAGGGCGAGACCGAGTCAATCTTGCGGTCATCACCGATCGCGTTGATCTTTCGCTCGGCTTCGTCAATGAGCCCGACCACGTCGTCGGTCGCGACGTAGGCGTCGTCCACGATGTCACCGGCCACCGCGATGAGTCGACGTTGTTGCGCCTTTTCGCGCACGAGCTCGGCGTAGTGCTGCGCGTTCGCGGCCGAAGGAGTATTGAGCTGCAGCGCCGAGAGCACGGCAAGTTCGACGGCGACCGCGCCGCGCTCTTGCAGCTTCGCTTGGACGGTGACGTAGTCAACGGGTTCGCCGGCGTGCGCGAGCGCGATGATCGCGTTGAAGATCTGACCGTGAAGCGGCCGATAGAAATCCTCCCCCGTCACGTTCTCGTAGGCGATGCTGACAGCTTCGGTCGAAAGCAGCATCGCGCCAATGAGCGACTCTTCTGCTTCGATGACGCTGGGTGGGACGCGACCCCCTGGAGCGGGTCGCGAGCGTTGTGCTTCTATCTGCGTCATAAGACCTCAACGGTTGTCGACAATGCTTGTTGGTCGCAAGAACAACAACGTGGGGAAAGCCTGTGTCTAAATCCCGACGTAACACACACTCTCAGCGTGCTGTTACATGACAATCGCCGGGACCAACGGCCCCGGCGATGTCTACATCAAATCTTCAAAAACTATTTAGCGACGACCTCGATCGTGACAGTAGCCTCGACGCCATCAAAGAGCGTGGCAGTCGCGGTCGCGCTGCCAACGTCCTTCAAGTGCTCGGCGAGAACGATCGCGTGGCGGTCGAGCGAGATGCCGGTCGCGGTGCGAATCGAGTTCACAATGTCCGATTCGGTGATCGATCCGAAGAGTCGTCCATTGGCACTGGCGCGCGCCTCAATCGTGACGTGACTCTTCTCAATGAGCGCCTTTTGCGCTTCGGCCGCGTCACGGCTCTTGGCGTCGAGGATGTCGCGAGCCTTGCGCATGGACGCCGCTTGCAGTTCGGTCGAGGAGTTGGCTTGCAGCGCCGCACCCGACGGCAATAAGAAGTTCCGGGCGTAGCCCGACTTCACGTCGACGATGTCGCCGCGACGGCCGAGGCCGCTCACATCGTTACGAAGCAGGACCTTCATTCGCTGACCTCCGCGACCGTCTCGGTCTCGAAGACCTGTGCGGCTTCACTCGCGTCCTCCAGCAATACTGCGGCAACCGGAGCCTCAGCGGGCGTCTCAGTAGGCGTCTCGGCATTGTCGCGGCTCGGGCGCGGCCCGCGCGGGCCACGGTCGTCACGCCCGCGTCCACCGCGACGCTCCGTCACCGTGCGCTGGGTGTACGGCAAAAGCGCCAACTCGCGCGCCGTCTTAATGGCGTCCGAGACATCGCGCTGGTGCTGCTGGCAGTTGCCCGAGACCTTTCGGCCGCGAATCTTGCCGCGGTCCGAGATGTACTTGCGCAGCTGCGCCAGGTCCTTGTAGTCGACGTGGTCCACGCCGTGCTGACAGAACGAACACGGTTTCTTCTTCGCGCCACGACGGATATCAATCTTCGGTGCGCGCTTTGGCGGTTTGGGGTTATTAATACGTGGCATTAGAAGGGCTCCTCATCGAAGGCGTAGCTACTGGGTTCGTTTGATCGCGGGGCCGCAGCGGGGCGATCGTTCGATTGAAAGTTCGACCCCTCGGCGCGAGGGGTCTTCGTCACAACGGCGGTGGCAAAGCGCAGCGACGGCGCGATCTCGTCGGCGTTGATCTCGACGATCGAACGCTTGTCGCCGTTCTCGGTTTCCCAGCTGCGCTGTTCGAGTCGACCGTTCACGATGACTCGAGTGCCCTTGGTCAGAGAGTTCGCTGCGTTTTCAGCCATCGAGCCATACCCGGTGACTTCGAAATACGAGACGCGCTCTTCCCATTCTTGGGTCTGGCGGTTCTGCCAGCGACGGTTCACGGCGATCGAGAGTCGAACCGCGGCTTGACCGCTGTTCAAGAACTTGAGCTCCGGGTCACGAGTGATGTTCCCGACGACGGTGATGGTGTTGTCAGCCATAGTTTCTCCTTAGCGTTACGCGCTCGAACCTAGGCCTGGGCCGTAACACGGCTGGCACTGGTTCGCACGTGGCGTCGAAGGATCTTGAAACGAAGCACTTCGTCCGAGAGTGTCAAAATGCGGTCGAGTTCGTCGACGGTTGTCGACTCACCGCTGAACTCCACGAGTACGTAGTAACCCTCTTTACGCTTCTTGATTTCGTACGCCAACGGACGCTTGCCCCAACGGTCGATGTTTCCCGGGGTTCCGCCGTTGGCTCGGATAGTTTCGAGCGCACGGTCCAATGCAATCTGGATCGACTGCGCGTCGACGGTCGTGTCGAACACGACCATGGTCTCATAAGGCCTCATGGCCAGTTTCCTTTCCCTCTGGACCGAACTTGCGCTCGGGCCCCGCGGAAACGGGGCAGGGTGTTATTCATTCCCCACGTTTGTGGGAATAGCCAGTGTACTGGAGCGGGGGGAATCTATCTAATTGATCAGATCTTCGGGATTCGCGTAGACCTCATCGGGGCCGGGAAACTCACCGTTTCGCACGTCGCTCGCGTAGTGGGCGATGGCATCAGTGATGACCGGAGAGAGGTTCGCGTACTGGCGAACGAACTTGGCGGGCTTCTGGTTGGTGAGTCCCAAGAGATCGTGAAACACGAGAACTTGGCCGTCAGTGTCGGGTCCGGCGCCAATGCCGATGGTGGGAATGTCGAGCGATTCGGTCACTCGGGTGCCCACGACGCTCGGGACCGCTTCGATCACGATGGCAAAGACCCCTTCGTCCTGGAGGATCTTCGCGTCCAGCTGCAGCTGCTCGGCCGCTTCTCGAGTCTTCGCTTGGACCTTGAATCCACCAAAGGCCATCACGCTTTGTGGCGTGAGACCGAGGTGACCCATGACGGGAATCTCTGCGTCGAGGATCGCACGCACGACGTCACGGCGAACGCGACCGCCTTCGAGCTTCACGCTGTCAGCGCCGCTTCGAATGAGCAGCGCCGCGTTGCGCACGCTGTCGGCGACCGAGACGTGATAACTGAGCCAGGGCATGTCGGCGACGACGTGCACGTCGGGCTTCGCGTTGGCAACCGCGCGCACGTGGTGACACATGTCGTCAATGCTCACGTGCAGCGTGTCGGCTTGACCGAGGACGACGTTCGCGAGCGAGTCGCCCACGAGCAGGATGTCAACGTCCGCGGCCGCCGCGAGGCGCGCGCTCGGCTCGTCGTAACACGTCACCATGACCAGTGGCGCCGAACCGTGGCGGCGCTTGCGGCCTCGAATCTGTGGAGCGGAGAGCTTCACTCCCCCGCCTCTTGGGCGAAGGAGGCGTTGCGGCGCGTCTTGCCGCCCGCCGCCCACTTGCGAACGAGATGGTGGAAGGAGCACGCGACACAGACCTCGACGGCGTAGCACTGGACGGGATCTTCGCGACGCTCAAGCTTTAAGAGCTCCGCACGCGTCGACGGGCACGTTCCGCCCGACGGCAGCCTCGCGCCAAAGACGTAGGTGACTTCGACAAGCTCCGCGTCACTGCACACCGGACAGGTCTCGCCCGTCGAGCGACCGAAGTTGCGAGCGGCACGTAGGAGCTCGGGATGTGCGTCACAGACGTCCTCTGGACGCAGCTTTCCTGCGGCGAGCTTTTCGAGGAGGGCGTGACGAACGAGGCCGAACTCGACGACGGCTCCGTTGGCCGAACTCGATCGAAAACGCTTAACCATTACGGGTGATGCTACAGGCCAATAAAACACCGGCTGATGCGGGACCGTCTCGATCGATATATCGAAGTGATATGATGGATCGCGTGTTGGACATCGCCATCTTGGGCCTGCTTATGGATCGTGATCACCACGGTTACGAGATCCGTACGCAGCTGCGTGATCGGCTCGGCGTATGGGCCAACGTCTCTTTTGGTTCCATTTACCCCGCCCTCGCACGTCTCGAACGCCACGGCCTCGTCGAAGCGGTGGCGATACCCGCACCACGGATGAGCTCACTGTCGACCGGGTCGCTTTCGGGCGAGCGCGCGTCGCTGCGATCGCTGCGCGCCACGACCGGTCTCGGGCGCCGCGGCCGCAAGGTCTATCGGATCACCGAGCGCGGACGCCAGGAGTTTGTAGTGCTCTTGAGCGATCCGGCCACGCTCGACGACGGCAAGAATTTCTCATTGCGCATGGCGCTCGCCAAGTATCTGACGCCGAACCTGCGCCTTGGACTGCTCGAACGACGCCGCGCGGATCTGCTCGGTCGCCTCGCGGAAGTGCGAGCCGGCGCGCACAACGAAGAACTCGACGACTATGCGCGAGCCGTGATGACTCACGCCGCCAAGGGCGTCGAATTGGATCTCCTGTGGATCGACGACATGTTGAACACGGAACGTAGTAACCAGCAAACCTTCGCGAACGATGCGAAGTAGGAAAGGAATAAGCCAGTGAACAAGATTCGTGTGGCTATTGCGGGCGTCGGAAACTGCGCCAGCTCACTCATTCAGGGCGTGACGTACTACCGCGACGCGAAGGTCGGCGACCACGTCCCCGGTCTGATGCACGTGGACCTCGGCGGCTACCACGTCAGCGACCTCGAGTTCGTCGCTGCGTTCGACGTTGACGCGACGAAGGTTGGCAACGACCTCGGCAAGGCGATCGACGGCGGCCAGAACAACACCATCAAGTTCGCCGACGTACCCACGCTCGGCGTCACCGTCATGCGCGGACCGACCCTCGACGGACTCAACAAGTACTACCGCGAAGTGATCGAAGAGTCCCCGTTCGAGACGTGCGACGTCGTCCAGGCGTTGCGTGACGCGAAGGCCGAAGTACTCGTCTCCTACCTCCCTGTTGGCTCGGAAGAGGCGCAGCGTTTCTACGCCCAGGCCGCCCTTGACGCGGGCGTCGCCTTCGTCAACGCCATCCCCGTCTTCATCGCCTCGGACCCGGTCTGGGCGAAGAAGTTCGCTGACGCCGGGCTACCGATCATCGGTGACGACATCAAGAGCCAGGTGGGCGCCACGATCGTGCACCGCGTGCTCACCCGTCTGTTCGAGGACCGCGGCTTGACGCTAGACCACACTTACCAGTTGAACGTCGGTGGCAACATGGACTTCAAGAACATGCTCGATCGCGAGCGTCTGCAGTCGAAGAAGGTCTCCAAGACTCAAGCGGTCACCTCCCAGATCGAGTTCGCGCAGATGGATCCCGACGACGTCCACATCGGCCCGAGCGACCACGTGCCGTGGCTCGCCGACCGCAAGTGGGCCTACATCCGCATGGAGGGTCGCAACTTCGGTGACGCTCCCCTCAACATCGAGCTCAAGCTCGAAGTCTGGGACTCGCCGAACTCAGCTGGTGTCATCATCGACGCCGTGCGATGCGCGAAACTCGCGCTCGACCGCGGTATCGGTGGTCCGTTGCTCGGACCTTCCGCCTACTTCATGAAGTCGCCGCCCGTGCAGTTCCACGACGACGTGGCCTTCGACATGATTGAAGAGTTCGCCGCAGGCGCGGAGAATCCGGTCTGGCCTTAGGCCCACCGCTGCTCAAGGCCTCATAAAGGGCTCGTTGCGACCACTGGCCGCAACCTTCGCCTCGACATAGTCAAGCTTCCCGCGAACTTCGTGATTGCGAAGCGTCGGACCTCCTATTCGGCGTTTCGCTCGCTCCACCACTCGCGTAGGCGCACTTCGGCTTCGACAGAGCTGATCTCGCCCTCGTCGAGACGGATCTCCATCAAGAAGTCGAGCGCCTGTCCGACAGCCCGGCTGGGTTTGATGTCGAGGAGCGCCATGACGGCGGTCCCGTCGAGCGCCGGACGTAGTCGCATGAGATCTTCTTGCTCGCGAAGTACCGCAATGCGCTCTTCCAACTCGTCCATGCGCGCGGCGAGCGTTTGCGCTTTGCGAGCGTTCCTCGTCGTGCAGTCGCATCGGGTCAGCTCGTTGAGCTCTTCGAGCAGATCTCCGGCGTCGCGCACGTAGCGGCGAATCGCGCGGTCGCTCCAGCCGAGCTTGTAGGTGTGAAAGCGCAGGTGCAACTCCACGAGCGCGGCGACGTCGTCGATCACGTCTTGGGAGTACTTGAGCGCAGTGAGTCGCTGACGCGTCATCTTCGCGCCGACGACGTCATGGAAACGAAAAGTCACGCCTTCGTCGGTGATGGCACGAGTGTTGGGTTTCGCGATGTCGTGAAAGAGGGCCGCGAGGCGCAACACGAGCGAGGGCGAGGTCTTATCAACGACCGCCCAGGTGTGTTTCAGAACATCCTTGTGCTGGTGAACCGGGTCCTGCTCAAGCTGCAGCTTCGGGAGCTCCGGCACAAAGTAGTCGGCGAGTCCAGTGCGCACGATGAAGTCGAGCCCGATCGAGGGACGCTGCGTGAGCAGCAGGAGGTCGAGTTCTCCTCGAATGCGTTCAGCCGAGACCTTGGTGAGCCGTTCTGCCATCTTCGCTGCGGCTTCTTCGACTGCAGGGTCGATCGTCATGTCGAAACGAGCGGCGAAACGCGCCGCGCGCAACATCCGCAGCGGATCGTCGCTGAAGAGGATCTCGGGATCGATCGGCGTGCGCAAGACCCGGTCGTGAAGGTCGTGAAATCCCTGGTAGAAGTCGAACAACGTCTGGACGTCGGGGGTCTCTTCGTTGAGGGCGATCACGTCAAGAGCGAGTGCGTTGATGGTGAAGTCGCGCCGCGACAGGTCGGCTTCGAGCGAGTCGCCCCACTCAACGGACGGCTTTCGCGAGTGATCCACGTAGGCCTCGGAGCGAAAGGTGGTGACCTCGACCTTCACGCCGCTGTCGCGAAGCACCCCGCCGATCGTTCCGAAGGCTCGACCCTGTTGCCACAACGCGGTGCAGAGCGGCTTCATCAGTCGCTCGATGTCGTCGGGACGAGCGTTGCTTGTGAAGTCAATCTCGAAGTCCTCGCGACGGGGCTCGTCGAGCAGCGCGTCGCGCACCGAACCACCAACCGCGTAGAGCGAGAAGCCCGCGTTTGCGAACGCTTTGGCGATCGGGCGTGACGAACGAGCAAGTTCATCGAGTTGTTCGTGGGCGTTGGAGAAGGAAGTCACTGCGAAAGAAGGATACGGCGCCCAGTTGCGCGTTCGTACGAAGGTAGCCTGTAACTGCAATGTCCCACCGATTTACGTCCTGGTGGCGGGCGCTCAGCGTCGTACTCCTTAGCCTCGCAACGCTGACGTGGCCCTCGGCCTCGTGGGCCGCCTCGACGCCTCGGTTCGACATCGTCCATCAGAACGCGCTCACCTCCCTCTCGAGTCTCGGCACGTCCACCTTCACGACCATCATTTCCGTCACGCCGGCGAAGTCGACGGCAATCGCCAGCGTCGCCATCTTTCCGGCGCTCGTCACCCGCAGCCAGATCGAGCCGATCGTCGAAGGTACCGGCGTGAGCGGTCGTCCCCTCTCGGCGACCGGGAATTTTCCACTGAAGTGCCTGCGTCGGGGTTCTGCCACCTTCGGTGTCACCCTCTTTACGGCTGGGCGGGCGACCCACTCCACGTCCTGTGATGGGGTGAACCCTCGGCTCCGCCTCAGCTGCTCGGGGGCGGCGTGCGGGGGCGTGTACCCCCTCCGATACACCTTGAGCGTCAACGGCACCAAAGTCACGAAATGGTCACTCCTTGCTGTGCAGTCAGCAGTTGTGGCCGAGCCGCTCAAGGTCAATCTCGTGGCAACCCTCGCGCCGAGCTCACTCGTCCATTCAAAAAAATCACGCGGTGCGCTCGATGAGCTCGCTCACTACTCCGCGCTGCCGCTCGCGGTGAGCGCCAACTACGAGGCGCTCGCAGACATCGATCTCAGCCCGCACGACACACTCTGGACGGACGCGCTCAGTCATGCCTTGCAGAGCGGCGTGCATCGCGCAGTGGCGGCTCCTCCGAACGACGTCGACTACGCGGGGCTCGCAGATAATCATCTCGCGACCCAAGTGTCCCAACAGTTCACCCTCTCTTCTGACCTGCTCACCGCACTGACCGGCCGCTACACCGACACTCCCGTCATCATCAACGGCTCCCACTCCCCCGCCGACCTGCTTGCCCTCGACCGGGCCGGCTTCAACGAGGTCGTGCTCCCAGAGGGAGATCTCAGCGTGGCCCCTTCGTCGACGCTCGACTGGGGGGCCCCTTTTCACATTGCAGGCGCCGCCAGCTTGACAGCCGTCAGTACCGACGGGCCGCTCTCGGCGCTCGTCGGCGACACGTCCATCGAGCCTGGTCGACGCGCCGCGCTGACACTCGCGACGCTCGCCTTCTTGCACTACGAGGCGCCCTACGCTCCCGCCAATCGGACGGTCGTGATCGAGGCTCCGGTGGACGAGCTGTCAAAGACCTTCGTGAACGACCTCCTGGGCGGACTGAGTCACGACGCCTTCAGTCGACTCGCCCCCCTCTCCTCATCGTTCGCCAGCGCACTCATTGGCACGAACGGTGCGCCGACGACGCGCTCGCTCGCGGCGCCCCACTCGCACTCGACATGGTCGAGCCACAACGTCTCATCGCTGCTCACCTTGATCGGTGCGGTCACCTCCTACGCCCAAGGCGTTCGTTCAGGCACCATCGCCACCACGTTGCGCGTCGCGGTTGCAAAGTCCGAGATCCGCGCATCACCGACGACCCGTCAGGCAGACATCGATGCGGCGAACGCGACACTGAGCAGCCAGCTCGCCCAGTTCTCCATCGACCCGAGCTCGATCACCCTGGCAGGCCCCGGAACGGCT
>DASZLS010000110.1:0-3790 GCA_035552255.1 Acidimicrobiales bacterium
CGCGGCCCGAGACGAAGCGAGTGCGCTCGTCACGACCGCCGACGCGCTGCGAAACGCCGGGCACCGCATCGACAGGGTGAGCGCCGGGTCGACGCCCACGGCCCTCTTAAGCGCCGTCGAAGGAGTGACCGAAGAGCGTCCCGGAACCTTTGTCTTTGGGGACCGCCAACAAGTCATCCTCGGTGCACAACGTGCCGAGGACGTCGCGCTCTTTGTCGCGACCACCGTCGTACAGGTAACCGGCGATCGATTCGTCATCGACGCTGCCGCGAAGGTGCTGACCAAGGATCTCCCCTTGACCGTCGAAGGATACGGCGCGTTGGTCAACTATCCCGACGCACGCATCGAGCGCGTCTACGATCACCACGGTGTGGTCGATGCCCGCGGCGGTCCCATACCTAGCGTGGGCGATCGACTCGCACTCATTCCCAATCACGTGTGCCCGGTGACGAACCTCGCCCGTGAGTTGATCATTCTCGATGACAACGGCGACGAAGTCGATCGCTGGAGCGTCGACGCGGGACTACGCAACATCTAACCGAGAGGAAGTTCTTATGTCCACCGAGAACAACGCCGTCAGCATCGAAGCGGAACTCGACGCCGCCTTCGGCGCCTACGTCAGCGCTGATCAGTCGCCGGGCCTCGCCTACGGCATCGTCACCGCCGAAGGCCTCACGCACAGTGCGGGATTCGGACGCGCCAATCATCTCGGCACCGCACCCAACGCCGATACGCCCTTTCCCATCGCCTCCATGTCCAAGAGCTTCATCGCCGCCGCGGTACTCATCGCGCGCGACCGCGGGCTGCTCTCACTCGATGACCCCATCACCAAGTTTCTGCCCGACTTTCGCGCCAACGGCGCTCCGGAGGATCCGTGCGATCCGCCCAGCATTCGCATGCTGCTCAGCATGTCCGGTGGGCTGACCGAAGATAACTCTTGGGTCGACCCACAGATCGGCATGAGCGAAGCCGAGCTGATGCGCCTCGTGGCCAAAGGATTGAAGTACAGCCACACCCCGGGAACGGTGTACGAGTACTCCAACGTGGGCTTCACGCTGACGGGCTTCGTGGTGGCCAAAGTCACCGGAATGAGTATTCAGGACTTCGTCACCAACGAGATCTTCACTCCCCTGGGCATGACGTCCACGTCGTTTAGCCCGTCGTCCCACGACCCGGCAATTCTCGCGAGCGCTCACTCGCTGGACGCGGATGGAAACTGGCGACCCTACGGCATACGTGAATCCGATTCTTTTGCCGCGGCAGGCGGCATAGTAAGCACGGTGCGCGATCTCAGCGTCTGGGTGACCTGGTTGGGCGAAGCGTTCCGACCGGGCAAGTCCCTAGGGATCGATGTCTTGAGTCGGGCGTCGCGTCGAGAGATGCAGCGCATCGAAAGCCTTATTCCGCCCTCGATTGGTCTTCAGCCGAGCGGTACGTGGAAGGTCGACATCAGTGGCTACGCCCTTGGTCTCTTCGTCAATCACGACCTGCACCGCGGGGTCACCGTGGAGCACTCGGGCGGTCTGCCGGGCTACGTGCTCCACATGTGCTGGCATCCCGAGACCGGACTCGGACTGGTCATGTTGACGAACAGCCATCGCGGTCGGCCCGTGGCGTTAGCCCGTGAATGCCACGCCCGACTTCTACGCGCCCACGACGCTCCCTCAGAGACGATTGTCCTGTGGAAGGAAACCGTCGCTGCTCGTCTGGCGGCCGAACAACTGATTCGAAGCTGGAGCGACGACAATGCGGATGAGCTGTTCGCAGAGAACGTCGACTTCGATCGGCCCCTCGCTGATCGGCGTGCCGAGATCGACGCTTTCGTAGCGGAGATCGGACCACTAGGAGATCCTCGTCCCCTGCACGAAGTCTTATCCGCGGCAACCGCCGCTGATGTCACCTGGTCCATTCCCGGGGAGCGTGGTGAACTTATCTGCATGGTGCATCTCAATGAGCTCGACCCGCCGCGGGTTCAGGAGTTCGTTCTCAAAGCGGTGCCGTCGGACAAGCCACGAAGCGCCACGCCCTTTGACATCTCGCCCCGGCGAGCCGCCTTGGGCGAGGCGTCACTCAGCGCGGCACCCAACGCTCGGGTCATCGTTCCAAGCCTCTGAGTAGACACGCACGAAAACGCCGCTCTCGTCGAGCGGCGTTTTCGTGTCGTCATCACTTAGGGGGTTGATGACGCCTTTTCTACTCTTCGTCGAAGGGTAGTGAATCAGGTGCCGGATGGCACACTCGCGATGAGGTCGATCTCGACCAGCGCGTTACGGGGTAACTTGCTGACTTCAACCATGGTGCGTGCAGGTCGCGCACCATCGAGCACATCGATGTAGTTGTGGTTGATCTCATCAACCATGTGCAGCTGGGTCGTGTACACGACGATCTTCAACACGTCGTTCGGGGATGCTCCCTGAAGCTTCGCCAACTGGAGCGCGTTGGTGAGCGCGACCCGGGTCTGACCACCCACGTCGCTCGGATTGATCTCACCTGCTGCATCAAGCGGTAGTTGGCCCGACAAGAACGCGATCGATCGATTGCCATCCGCGATCACTGCGGGCGTGTACGGTCCCACGGGCGCAGGTGTTGCCACGTTCTCCAGCGAATCGGCTTCCATCAGTGCATCCAACTTTCTTTGTTTATCGATTGCGTTCAGTTGCTCGACGCTGCAGCGGTGGCATCGCCGGCGTCCGGCAGCTTTTTCGCGGCGGTCCGTCGACGCGATGTACCCACAACCTCTTCGTCAGGCTTGAGTTCATTCAGGTAGTTGTAGATCGTGTACCGCGTTACACCCAACGCGGTGGCGACGAAGTCGACGGCGTCACGGATGAGGAACAACCCTCGCTCCTCCAGGAGCCGCACGACCTCAAGCTTGTGCCGCTTCTGCATCAGATCGGGCGGCACGTCAATTGCCGAAATGGCTTGACGAACTGCCCCCACCATCACCTCGTCGACCGTGACGGGGAACGTCTCAGCCTTCTCAGTAGTGGTGAGAGCGGCGAAGCTCGAGTCTGATTCGACGTCAGTCTCGACAAGATCGGAGCCGTCGAGCACCTCGGGCGTCGTCAGGGTCGTCAATGCGTCGCGGAGCTGCAACAGATCCGAGACGTCCACGTTTATACACAGACACGCGTTTGCCGCACCATATTCATCGTGGATGAACAGGGTGGACGAACGGAATGTTCGTCCGTCGGGCATATGGGTCATGTAATTGAGAAGATCCTCGGAGGTGCCCTGACGGATGATCTCCAGCACGAACGTATTAATAGGGCCCCCCACGGACCGATTGGTGAGATTTCCACCAATAGCCACAATTGAGTTCGGCAGGCGCGTGAGATCGTGCAGAATGACCTCGCTCTGTGGGCCAATGGCTTGGGCCAAAAGCGGCACAATGCTCCCCAAAGTTTTGAGAGAATCCCTTATCAGTGCAGTAGTTCGCACCACTTCGACGTGCTCTTCAACGGTCATACGGCCCCCCCCAAAATCCATACCATTTGCCGAGGATATCCGTGAAGCAGTCCAGAATGTGGATTGACGCGACCCCAGGGACCAAAGCTCGTTGAGGAAATATCCACCATGTTTTGTAGATTACTACGGTGTGTTGAGGTTCTATCGATTTCTTTGAATTTCGGCGAGGATCTTCAGACGTAGGAAGCGAAGCCGCCTCAATGCCCATTCGCAAGCAGCAATCCTTGATTGCGTCGATCATTGGTGCTCGCAGATCACGAATCACCAGCACGACAATGTAGCGACGTATACGAGTTCATCTATTTATTGCCAGCGCGATACA
>DASZLS010000111.1:0-10680 GCA_035552255.1 Acidimicrobiales bacterium
CGGTGGCTGCGCGCGTTTGGCCACCAGTTTCGCCGATCACCTCTAACATGCTGGTCGTGCACCGACCCGATCTGCAGGCTGGATGATTCCCATTCTCTCGCTCGCAGCCATGCGCGACGCAGATCGTGATGCGGTGAATCGCCGAGGACAGGACGCGCTCGTGCATGCTGCCGGTACCGCCGTCGCCTTGACGGCGCGCCACATGCTCGGTGTTTGCTACGGCGCACGAATCGCTGTCGTCGCAGGCCCGGGACTCAACGGCGCCGACGGTCGCATCGCCGCAGCGTGGCTCCGAGATCGCGGTGCGCATGTTGATCTCATCGTCTGGAATGAAGCGCCCGCCCTGCTGGCCGGCTACGACCTCATCGTGGACGCCGCCTTCGGCACTGGTTGCAGCCGCCCGTACGTGGCGCCACGGGTGATGGCGGGCACCAAGGTCCTCGCCGTTGACCTGCCCTCTGGCGTTGACACCGATACGGGAGCGCTCCTCGGTGAGCCGATGATCGCGACGGCAACCCTCGCCCTGGGCGCGTTGAAGCCCGCCCATCTCAACGGTCCCGCTGCCGACTTCGCGGGCGAACTGCACTTCGAGAGCCTCGGCATCGTGCAGTCCTTCGACGATGGCTTGATGAATGACGACGACCTCTCCACGTTCGTTCGCATTAATGAAGACGACCACAAGTGGAATCACGCAATGCAAGCCTTGGTCGGCTCCTCGCTCATGCCAGGTGCGGCAGAGCTAGTGCTGCGAGGCGCGCTGGCGGGCGGGGCATCAATGATTCGTCTGGTGAGTCGAGGCGACGTCGCGTCACAAGTTCAACTGCCACCCGAAGTGGTGCACGCAACCGATGCGAAGGTGGACACTCGATGCAAGGCCGTCGTCGCCGGCCCCGGCCTCGGGCCAGATGCGTCGGACTGGCTCCGTGATCCGCTTTCGGATCTCACGTGTCCCGTCGTGCTCGACGCCGACGGACTCGACCGAAACATGATCGACGCGGTTGCCCCACACGACGGCTCGTGGGTGCTCACTCCGCACGCGGGAGAGTTCGTGCGACTCTCCGGACACGACCTCAGCCTCAATCGATTTCACGACGTGCGCGAACTCGCGCGAGCAACGGGCTGCGTCGTGCTGCTGAAGGGTCCGACCACCATCATCGCCTCGCCGGAAGGACGCCTGCGCGTCGTCAACTCCGGCACGGCGTCACTCGCCACCGCAGGCACGGGTGACGTCCTCGCGGGCTTCATTGCGGCAACGATTGCGCGCGGTCATGATCCGCTCGAAGGAGCGGCGCTCGGTGCTTTTCTGCACGGACGCGCGGGGGCCGCGCTCGCTCCCTACGCGCACGCCTCCGAAGTAGCGACAACGTTGGGCAAGCTCATCGGCGGCCTTGCGGCAGGCTGAGGTGACGCTCGAGATCAGATCGCGGGCGACAGTCCCCCGTCGAGGCTGATGCCCACCCCCGTCACGTAGCTCGCCCGCTGCGAGAGCAAGTACGACGCCAGGTCGGCGAACTCATCGCCGCGACCCATTCGTCCGAGTGGGATTTTTGCATTCTTTGCCATCTGCGCATAGAACGCTGCCATATCGACGTCAGCGTCGCCTGCTTGGCGCACCCACTGACCCGACTCAATCAGTCCAATGAGTATCGCGTTGACGCGGACGCCGCGAGGCGCCGCCTCGTTCGCCAGCGCCTTCGTAAAGGCGAGACCAGCCGCCCGAGAGGCCGTGGTGGGCGCAGAGTTCGCACCAGGAGTGCGCGCGCCCGTCGCGAGCACGTTGACGATCGCACCACCACTCGCTTCCAAGACAGGCAGCAAGCGACGCGAAACGTGCAGTGCGGAGATCACCTTCAGCTCGTAGTCCACGCGCCAGAGCTCGTCGGTCGACTCGGCGACCGAACTCGACGACGACTTGCCCGCGTTGTTGACCGCCCCGTCGAGTCCGCCGAAGCGCTCGAGCGTCGCGTCGATAAAGCCGTCAAGTTCACTGGCGTTGGTGACGTCGGCGCGCACGCACAACGCACGGTCGCCGAGCGTTGCGCTTGCTTCATTGAGTCGCGACTGGTCACGCCCGCAGATTGCCACCTGCGCACCTTCGTCTATCAAGCGATGGGCGAGCGCAAAGCCCAGCCCGTCGCTGCCGCCGGTAATGAGAAATGACTTGTCGCGTAGCTCGAGATCCATTCGCTCAGCCTACAAATCGTCGTCGATACAACTACTGGAGATAGTTTTCGACAACTCCTTCGGGCCGGACCGACGCCTCGTCAGGGTCCTGGCCGGCCGTACGTCGGGCGCGCCGCTGGCGCAAAAGGTCATAGGCCTGATCCAGTTGCACTTCAACCGACTTCAGCCGATCGTGCTGGTTCGTTGAGAGCGGCTGTCCGCGATGAGACTCTTCGAGTGTCTGCTCTTCGCTCGACAGTCGCTCGATCAATTCCAAAATGGTTTCGTCGTCCACGAGGGATCCTTTCGACGGGCGTGTGATCACCTTATTCCTTGTCGTGCGTCGGCGCGACCGAATGGCCCGCGAGAACCCTGCATTGCAATCGCGCCAGCGGTAGAACTCGATGCGGCAGTTTGCAATTTGTGTGTCGTTCGCTCAAACGTGGAAGACAACATTGGTTCCGTGCCCGTCGGGGGCGTTCGCCCGCGACGCACCTGTAGACACTAAATCCCCGTGTGCTCCGCGCGAACCGGATTGGGATCGGGTACGTGGGGCATGAGCGCATTGGGCGGGATGACGCCAAGCCGTCCAGCTTGAAAGTCATCGAGCGCTTGTACGATCTCGGAGCGCGTGTTCATCACGAAAGGGCCGTAGTGCTCGACGTGCTCGCCGATTGGCTGACCGCCGAGGACGAGCAGCTCCATGTTGACGGTGCGCGAGTCTTGTCGATCGCTCGAACCCACTCGGAGCCAATCGCCCGCACCGAACGACGCCAGCTGGCCCATTTCGATCGGTCGACGCTCACTGCCGACGTAGCCCGTGCCCGCGAGCACGTAGACGAGTGCGTTGAACGTGGGGTCCCAAGGCAGATCCAACTGCGCCCCCGGTGAGATCGACACGTGGGTCATCGCCATTGGCGTGTGCGTGGAGCCGGGACCAGTTTGTCCAGCGATATTGCCCGCGATAACGCGAACGAGTGACTCAGCGTCTTGAGAGGCGACGAAGACCACATCATTGGCCTCGAGCCCCTGGTACCCCGGTGGAATCATCTTGTCCTTCTTCGGAAGGTTGACCCATAGCTGAATGCCATGAAAGAGACCCCCTGAGATAACGAGTTCCTCGGGGGGCGTCTCAATGTGCAAGATCCCCTTTCCTGCGGTCATCCATTGCGTCGCGCCATTTTCGATTAGTCCCCCGCCGCCGTGCGAGTCTTGGTGTTGGAATGTGCCGTCGATCATGTACGTCACGGTCTCGAAGCCACGGTGGGGGTGCCACGGCGTCCCTTTGGGCTCGCCGGGGGCGTAGTCCACTTCCCCCATCTGATCCATGTGCACGAAAGGGTCGAGATCCTTCATCGTGAGACCCGCGAAGGCGCGTCGAACGGGAAAACCCTCCCCTTCGACGCCCTGGGGCGCCGTCGTCACCGCTTTTACCGGGCGCTCAACACTGTTCGCAATATCAACAGCGGAAAAACGTACTAATTCGCTCCACTTCTCAGGCGTAACGGCAGGCATGGTGACCTCATTTGACTCGTAGTTTCACCCCACACCATATGGGAAAAGCACAGAAAAGCAACAGGTGAAGCGCCTAGCGAATAGCGCGTACTCGACAGTCGAGCAACGCGTCGCGCCCCACTCGGGTCGCCTCGTGTTCAGGTTCCCGCAACCCGGGCACCTCACCCGTTCGGGAGTCCCCCGCGAACCGCCCAGGACCACACGCCGGTCGAATCACTGCGGGTCGTTCCGGCGAAACCTTGGCTCTAGTGAAATGACGCAGGGCGCGTGAAGGAACGGCCCGCATCAGGACAATGGGGAATCAACGCGATCACATTTTTCATGGTCAACGTCAGTCGCCACGCGCCTTTTAGACGATACATACACTTCATAAGCGCCCTCACAGTGTCCTCACAAGGCCCTCACAGGTTTCTTAGCGAGACTGACGTTATTCGAGATCATCTCGGACGAACGCATTGAAGGGAGCACTATGCATAGCAAATCGATGGGAGTAGTGGGCCGTTCGGCCATCGCACTCGCCATGGGAACGGCTCTCGCAGTCGGAGGCGCAAGCCTCGCGTCGGCCTCCTCTTTCCACAGCAGGGGTGGGAACTGTGCGAGCGCACGAGTGTCATCTTTTGAGTACGCCAGTAGCGGCACGGGCGGTTATGTAACTGCCGTGACCCCTACATCGGTCACTGTCCAGTCGTCCAATGGCACGACCACGACGTACGCCCTGACGTCCACCACCACCTATACCGAGGGAAAGACCGCCGCCACCATCGCGGCACTCGTGGTGGGAGACCGGGTTCAGATCGGTGTATCGTCGGCGAGCACAACCACGGCCACGTCAGTCTCGATCGAACTCGCGATGCTGTTTGGCACCGTAAGTACGGTGAGCGGAGACACGATCACCATCAGGGATCCCCAGGGATTCGCTCGCACCATCGTGGTGGGTAGTGCCACGACCTACAGCCAGGGCGGCACCACCGCGACGCTGGCAAGCGTCGTCGCCGGCGCAAAGATCATCGCCCAAGGCACCGTTGACGCTAACGGTACGACGCTCGACGCGCTGAGCATCGACGTCGGCACCTCGGGTCAGATGGACTTCACGTACGGCACGGTCACCGCGGTGACGAGCTCGTCGGTGACCATCTTGGCGAAGGGTGGCACGTCCACGACCTTCACCTACACCACGACGACAGGCGTCAAGGCTCTCGGCGACTCTTCTGCCGCCCTGACGACGTCTGACCTCGCGGTCGGTGAGCACGCGGGTGTGTCCTACGACTCAAGTGCAACGACGACTGCCGTGACCATCTACATCAAGTTGGCGCACGTCTCGGGTACGGTCAGCGCCGTCAGTGGCGACAACGTCACGCTCGCCGGTCACCAGGGATTCACGCACATGGTCCTCGTGGGTTCGGCGACGACGTATAGCGAGAACGGCGGCGGTACCGCGACACTCGCGAGCGTCGTCGTTGGTGCTCGTATTCGCGCCGAGGGAGTCGTCGATACGAACGGCACGACGCTTGACGCGTTGACCGTGGTGATCAGCGCGCCCAAGACGCACGTGCATCCGACGCCGCAGATTCCGGGAACCCGTCATCACCACGGTAAGCACGGTAACGACGGAGGCCATTCAGGCAACTCAAGGAGCCATGACCGTTTCTAGCCTGCGTGATTAACCGACATCACTCGGCCGCCCCGCGAACAAGTCGCGGGGCGGCCGTTTTTGTTCATATGCAATGTCGAACTTGCTGCGCACGCTCAGAGATTCGTTCATACTTGAGGGATGGATAACGTGAGAAACGTAGTCAGCTGGCTCTGCGACATGGACGGCGTCCTCATCAATGACGGCCACATGGTGCCCGGCGCCGACCGGTTTCTCGACCGACTGCGCGAGACGGAGCGATCCTTCCTCGTGCTCACCAATAACGCACTCTTCACCCCACGCGAGTTGCACGAGAAGCTCACCTCGCTCGGTGTCGACGTCTTGGAGGAGCAGCTGTGGACGTCCGCGCTCGCGACTGCGCAGTTCATCCACGACCAGCGTCCCAAAGGTCGCGCCTTCGTCATTGGCGAGACGAGTCTGCACGACGCGATGAATGACGTTGGCTACGTCGAAGATGCGACCAAGCCCGACTACGTGGTGCTCGGAGAGACCTGGAACTATTCGTTCGACGAGTTGACCACAGCGATCCGACTCATCGACGATGGGTGCAAGTTTGTTGCCACCAATCCTGAAACCAACGGCACGACCCCAAACGGACTGCTGCCGGGCTGTGGCGCTCTTGCCGCCCTGATCCAAAGTGCAACCGGCATCAAGCCTTACTTCGTCGGCAAGCCCAACCCCGTCATGATCCGCGACGCGCTCAACATTCTTGGTGCGCACTCAAAGTCGACGGTCATGGTTGGTGACCGAATGGACACCGACATCATCGCGGGCGTCGAGGCGGGCGTCGAAACGATACTCGTGCTCTCGGGTATCACCCAGCGAGATGAAATCGAGCGCTTTGCGTATCAGCCTTCACGCGTGGTCAACTCCGTCGCCGATCTCGTCGACGAGCTGTAGCTCTCGGTCAATTCCAGGCACCGTCCCTCGGGATCTGCGCCGGATCGCTCGATGACCTACGCCACGAGATCGACGATGTTGGGAGCGACCATCTGACGCACCGAGAGATTGACGGCGAGGGACGTCGACGGTGCAATGTTTTGCCATCGAGCCAAGCGTTGGCAGGCTTGTTCGAGCACCCACGCGCCGATGGGTACGATAAGCCCGGTCTCCTCGGCAAGAGGGATGAACTCATCGGGGCCTACCAGCACACCCTCGGGATGCTCCCATCGCAAGAGCGCTTCTGCGTTCACCATTGCCCCGGTCGACACGTCGATAATGGGCTGGCAATGAACCGCAAACTCGTCGCGCTCGAGCGCGCGATGCAGCGCCGCCGCCATCGTCGAGCGCTGTTCTGCTTTCAATCGAAGTGCCTCGTCGAAAAGCTCCACGCAGCCGCGCCCGCGCTCCTTCGCTCGGTACATCGCGGTGTCCGAGTCACGTAAGAGCGACTCGGGCGTTGCAGTATCGTTGGCTATGGCCATCCCGATGCTCACAGTGACGCTGGTCTCCTGTTCGCCGATCGAAAAGGGCAGGCCGAGCTCCTCGAGGACCCGATCCGCGATCAGTTCGATGTCGAACGTTGAGAGTGCAGCGGACTCGAACAGTGCGCGACGGTCCTCGAAATCTTCGATACGACGGCCACTATTGAGTGGTGACTAGTTCGACCAAGAAGAAATCGAAAGCCTCCAACGGAGATACGAGTTCTTCAGACTCACGCGTCGGATTGCGCCAATATTTCCGAGCGATAGGACCGGGACTAATTACCGGCGCGTCGGACGATGATCCATCGGGAATCGCCACCTACGCCCAGGCTGGCTCCAAGTATGGACTCTCCTTCCTCTGGGTAGCGATCCTGACGCTTCCCCTCATGGCCGCAGTCCAGGAGATGTGTGACCGAACGGCGCTTGCGACCGGCACGGGCCTCGGGGAGCTGGCGCGCCAGCGTTTCCAGCGAGCGGGAAAATTGCTCATCGGCGTGCTCCTTGTCGTGCTCATCGTTGCCAATACGCTGAACATCGCGGCGGATCTGGTTGCCATCGGCTCGGGTATGAACTTGCTGAATGCGGGACCTACGTGGCTATGGGCGCTGTTCGCCGGCGTGGCAATCTCGGTTCTCTTAGTAAAAGGGACCTTCGCTCGCATCGAGCTCATCTTCCGAACCCTCGCGGCAGCACTCCTCGTCTACATCATTGTCGCGATCATCGTTACTCACGACTGGCTACGAGTGCTCGAGCACACCGTCGTCCCCCATATCCACTTCAGCAAGTCGTATATTGCGCTTCTCGTCGCCATTCTCGGCACGACCATCTCTCCTTATCTCTTCTTCTGGCAGAGTGCCAACCGTCTCGAAGAGATGCGCGACGCTCCCGAGGCCGGTTCATTGCCAGAAACGCTTGCCATGAGAAGCCGATCTCGAGCGCGACTGAAACAACGCACGAGTCGCCTTGACGTGTTCTCAGGCATGGCGTTTTCGAACATCGTGATGTTTGCGATCATTGCAACGACAGCCGAGACGCTGCATGTGCATCACGTCACCAATATTCAAAGTGCCGCGCAAGCCGCGAGCTCACTCAAACCGTTCGCCGGAGGGCTCGCCAGCGCGGTGTTCGCTCTGGGCTTCATCGGAAGTGGCCTCTTGGCAGTCCCGGTACTCGCCGCGTCCGGTTCCGTTGGGGTATCGGGCTTACTCGGCAAGGAGTGGGGATTCTCGCGTTCGATTCGCGAAGCGCCGCTGTTCTACTCGCTCGTGGGTCTCGGAACGCTCGGCGGAACCGCATTTAGCCTCTTGCACGTCAATCCGATCAAACTCTTAGTCTTCGTGGCCGTGATCAATGGGGTCATCGCGGCCCCACTCTTGGTCGTCGTGCTCATCATCTCCAACAGTCGACGGCTGATGGGTGACTACGTCAATGGTCACGTCGCCAACGTCCTCGGTTGGCTCACCTTCGCTCTTATGGCGGTCGCTTCGATCGCGCTCTTTGCAACGGGAGGGGTCTCGTTCTAAAGAGACTCCAAGCTGCTCACGTCTTCATCGTTATCCAGCAGTGATGCTGGACGATTGGAGGCATCACTTGCGACAAGAGACTTGAATCCGAGAGCAAGTTGGACCGCCACGCCGTTCATGCAAAGAAGACAATTGGCCGAGTGAAAAATAAAGGTCGATGCGACGGCCGAACAAGCCGAACGTTCGGCCATAGAGGCAGCCGACAGCGCCAAGACGCGGCGCGACGTAAGTAGTTCTCATTTCCACACTCGCCACCTCGGTACCGTGAAGCTGCGAACAGGGTGTCGGTTATGTAAAGCGGTACAAACACCGGAGGCGTTGTGATTATTTTTGGTTTGATTCTTCTCTTGATCGGCTTCGTTACGGGTATCGCGATTCTGTGGACGCTTGGAGTCATCGTGCTGGTCATTGGACTGGTGCTCTGGATTCTCGGAGCGGTGGGTCACGCCGTGAGAGGTCGTCGACACTATTTTCAATGTTGATCGCAGACGCCGGACCTTCTTTGGCCTGTGATCAAGTTCGGTCACGTTGCGAGACGTCACGTCGACTCGTCCGCCAATAGACGTCTCGATCGCGGGGATCTTCAGCCAAGTCGCGAGAGACGCTCGACCGCCTCTTCAAGCACCGCGTTTTGCTTCGAGAACATCCATCGCACCAGGTGTCGGCCAGCGTCCTTGTCGTCGTAGAAGACCGAACTCGGAATTGCTACGACGCCACACCGCTTCGGAAGCTCACAACAGAACTCGTATCCGTCCTCGCTCGAAAGGCCCGTGATATCGGTCGTGAGGAAAAATGTCCCCGGCGAGTGGAACACCTGAAAGCCCGCGGCCTTCAGCCCATCGGCCAGGAAGTCTCGCTTCTTTTGAAGCACCTCTGCGGCAGTGATCAAGTAGTCGTCGCACACGTTGAGCCCCTCCGCGATTGCGTGTTGAAAGGGAGCAGCATTTACGAAGGTGAGGAACTGCTTTGCCGTTCGAATCGCCGCGATGAGTTCCGGGCGCGCGCACGCCCACCCGACTTTCCATCCCGTCACAGAGAACGTCTTTGCGGCGGACGAGATCGTGATCGTTCGATCGGCCATGCCGGGAAGTGACGCGAGGGATATGTGGGGCGACTCGTACACGAGATGCTCGTAGACCTCGTCGGTAACGGCAATGAGATCGTGACGCTGGCAGGCGTCCGCAATGAGCTGGAGTTCCGTGCGACTGAACACCTTGCCCGTTGGGTTGTGCGGGGTGTTGACCAAAATGAGTCGAGTTCGATCGGTAATCGCATTTTCAAGTGCTTCAGGTTCGAATGACCAGTCGGGGGCACGCAGCGGCACGACGCGGCGCTCCGCGCCAACCATTGCGGTGCACGCGGCGTAGGAGTCGTAATACGGCTCGAACATGATCACCTCGTCGCCGATCTCGCACAGTGACAAGAGACAGGCCGCGATCGCTTCGGTTGCGCCCGCTGTGACCAAGATCTCAGAATCCGCATCGAAATCGAGTCCGTTATACCGTTTTTGGTGCGCCGAGATGGCTGAGCGCAACTCGCTTATCCCATTGAGCGGCGGGTACTGGTTGTGGCCCGCTTCGATGGCTCGGATAGCCGCTGCCTTGATGGCGTCCGGACCATCGGTGTCAGGAAAGCCCTGGCCGAGGTTGATGGAGTCGGTCGCGAGCGCGAGCGCAGACATCTCCGAGAAGATCGTGCTCGTATAACCCTGAAGGCGAGCATTGAGAAACGGAATTCGACCACTCATGTCGGAACACCCTACCGAGCCAGAGCTCGAAGAAGCGGTATTGAAGGAAGGCGAGTGAAAGTAAATTCGTCAAAATATCGCACCTTGCGCGGAATGGACACAGCAGAACTCAGTATTTAGTTCCGGTAGCGTCGATTACATGACACTTTTCACGCTGGGGAGTTTGGCTGCCGTCCCGGCATCCACTCGCACCGATTTGCTGGCACTGCCAACCTTGGCGGCACTGGAGGAAGCAGATTTACTCGACGCAGTCGGCGTGGTCGAAATTGACCCGTCCGTGTCCGATACGGCGACCACGCAGGAAGTATTCGGACTGTCCATGAACACCCTGGCCAACTGCGTCATTATCGGAGGAAAACGAGAAGGGGTGGAGCGAATCGCCGCCTGTCTAGTTCTCGCCACCGACCGCGCCGACGTCAACAACGTCGTCAAACGAATCCTTGACGTTCGCAAAGCCTCGTTCCTCCCCCAAGATCGCGCCGTTGAGTTGAGCGGAATGGAGTACGGCAGCATCACCCCTATCGGGCTTCCACATGGCTGGCCCGTATTGGTTGATCGCCGGGTCACCGAAACTGAGATCGTCGTCATCGGCTCGGGGGTGCGCCGGTCGAAGATTCTGCTCCCCGGTCACCTCTTCTCGCGATTGAATGCAGTCCA
>DASZLS010000112.1:0-3851 GCA_035552255.1 Acidimicrobiales bacterium
ATCGCGCGCCGCGCGCCGCGTCGAGTGGTCTACGTGTCGTGCGACGCGGCCACGTTCTCCCGGGACCTTAAAGACTTCTTACAGAGGGGCTTTGTCCTGAGTGACCTGCGAGTATTTGATCTGTTTCCCATGACCGAGCACGTCGAACTCGTGGCGCTCCTTGACAGCCCTTCGTAATTGGTGGATAGTGCTTGATGAGGGACGAAAAGTTCGATCCGGCTGAGGAGGTCGTCTATGTCGATCAAGTTAGATCATCACCACCGTGTCACTGCCCAGAAACTGTTTTGTCACCCGCTGAATCACAACATTCAGTGGCATGACGTGTGTTCGTTGCTCGCTCGCTTTGGCGAGGTGCACGAGACGCACCGAGGAAATTGGGCGGTAACGGTTGACAGTGAAACCGTCTCGTTCGGCTCAACCCGCACGCGCGAACTCACCGAAGACCAAGTGGTGAGAGTTCGAAACTTTCTTCGATCCTTCGGTCTCACCAAAGACACGCTCGCGGCGTAGACAATCCTCTAACGTTATGAGCCGTGACCGAACGGCTCTACGTGTTGCTGCCGCCTTCACTCGGTAAGGCACTCGGCGGACGACGCTCGAGCGCTCGCGGCGCGTTTGCAGAGGAGCTCAGCGAGCCACGTAACGCCGTCCTGAGTGCCCTCGGCGATGCGATCAATCGAGGGCGACAACGCGAGCTCGAATCGACCTTTTCTGCCAAGGGCGACTTGCTCGAGCGCGCGATCGCGGCGACGAAGGAACTGGAAACCGGTGCGGCGAAGCTGCTACCCGCCTGGCGTCGCTATCAGGGAGTCGTGTGGACGCACGTCGCGCCTGAATCGCTGACGCCGCTCTTGCGCCGACGAATCCTCGTCACCTCGGGCCTCTACGGTCTCATCGCCGGCGACGACCCCATTGCCGACTACCGGCTCAAGATGAACGCGTCGCTTGCTCCGTTCGTGTCGCTTTCGCGATGGTGGCGGCCTTTCGTCACCGACGCAATCGTTCGCGCTACGCGAGGCGCAACGATCGTGAATCTGTTGACGAACGAACACACCGCGAGCGTGGATATGCAGCGACTCGCCGCTGAGCGTGAAGTGATCAACGTGCGGTTCGTTACGGGAGACGAGCGAAGTGCGGTCGGCCACGACGCCAAAGCCGTGAAGGGCGTGCTGGCCCGTCGGGTACTCCTTGAGGGCACCGCGTCGCTCGCAGCACTGTCCTGGCGAGGGTGGCGCTCGCGCCTCGAAGATTCCGATGTGATTGTGACCGCTCCGCTCACCCGCGTCGTCTGACCTAAGATTTTTTGGTGATCGAACGTGTCATCGTCATCGAACAGCGTCTCGCGTCGATCGGGGTGGCGCTCGCGATCGGCGTGATCTTGGTTGTCTTTCTGTTTGTGTCGAGCATCTTTTTCACGACGAGTAAGTCAACCCCTGCGGTCGCGGTCGCTATTGAGGTCGTCGTCGTTGGCGGACTGTCCGTCGTGCTGTTCCTGTTCTGGCGAGTCATCGTCCGCGTGGTTGAGACGCCGGAAGGTCGAGCCCTCGAAGTTCTCTACGGACCCGGTGGCTTCGTACGCCAAACGTTTGAGCACGCGGAGTTGCAAGAGGCGTACGCGCGGGACTTCTCCTTCGCGCAGATGGGCGGATGGGGATACCGCGGCAGCCTCCGACTGTTTCGACAGGCGGCGCTCGTCACCCGTCGTGGGGAAGCGCTGGAGTTGATCTTGCGCGGCAAGCGTCGATTTATCGTCACCGTCAACGAACCAGATGAGTTCGTAGAAGCCCTGCAGCTGCCGACCTGAGTGTCCGATAGGCCATCGATCGATGGCGAGCGACTCGGTTAGAAACAGGCGTCGCTCCCGCTAACGTTTCGATGGCCCAGAGCGGTCAGTCCGCTGTTGGCGGTCCGCCCTGTTCGATTCGTACGTTTCGTTCGAATCACAAGCTCATTGGAATGAAATGACGTATCGACAGAACCGTCCGCATGAAGTTTCCGGCTCCATCAGGGTGACGCGGGAACCGGCGGTGCTCGCGTGACGCAGCTCACATCGCGCCAACGCAGCTACGCGCTGCTCGTCTGCTGTGTTGCCGTCCTTCTCATCGGCATCGACTTGACCGCGGTCAACGTGGCGCTGCCGACCATCGGACGCCAGTTTCACGCGAACGTTTCTTCTCTCTCATGGACCATTGATGCCTATTCCTTGACGCTGGCGTCACTTCTCATGCTCTCATCGTCGACCGCCGATCGAGTCGGACGGAAGCGCGTGTTTCACATCGGGCTCGTCACGTTCATGCTGGGGTCGATCCTCTGCGCGCTTTCTCCCGATCTCGCCTGGCTCGTTGTGTTCCGGGTGATCCAAGGTGTTGGCGGGTCCATGCTCACGCCCGTCGCTATCTCCATCATCGCGAACATCTATACCGATTCGGCCGAGCGTGGGCGAGCGCTCGGTGTCTGGTCCGGGGTCACTGGGCTCGCGCTGGCGCTTGGTCCGGTAGTTGGAGGAGCGCTCGTGGGATCCAGCCTCGGATGGCGCTGGATCTTTGCTATCAACCTGCCGATCGGAGTGGTGGCGCTCTTCATGGCGCAACGCTTCATCCCCGAATCTCGCTCGCCACACCCGCGACGGCTCGACTCGATAGGGCAGCTGTTCGTCATCGTCACGTTGGCATCGCTCGTGTTCGGCATCATCGAAGGTCCTCGATTCGGTTGGACATCTATCGAAATCATCGCGTGCTTCGTCGTGACGGTTCTCGGGGTGGCGGGGATCATGTACTACGAGCCTCGCCGCTACCAACCGCTGCTCGAGTTGCGGTTCTTCAAGGGGGTGCCCTTCACGAGCGCCAACGCGATTGCCATCACGTCGTTCGCCGCCCTCGCCTCGTTCCTGCTCGTCAACAGTCTCTATCTCCAGGAAGGTCGACACTTCAGCCCGCTGCACGCGGGACTGCTGATTCTTCCGTTGGCGGTGGCGAGCGTGATTTTTGGGCCTATCAATGGGCGCATCTTGGCTCGGTTCGGGGCGCGTGCATCCTTCGTCATTGCAGGTCTCGCACTGACGGGAGCGGGGCTCATGCTCACAAGAGAGGGTCCGACGACGCCCATATGGTGGCTCCTCGTTGCCTACGGACTGATGGGCGTTGGCAACTCTTCCGTGGGCGCACCCATCACGCACACGGCGGTCGCGGGGATGCCGATCGCTCAGTCGGGCGTGGCGTCTGGTATCAACTCAACGACCCGCCAGATTGGTTCGGCGCTCGGCGTCGCCATTGCGGGAGCGACGCTCGCCTCGGCAACGCACCGCGACTTCGCCTCCTCGACGCACACGGCCTGGTGGATCAGTACGGGCTACGGCGCCATGGTCCTCGTGTTGGGGATCGTGTCGACCACGGCGTGGGCGAAGGCGACCGCGACGCGCATCAATTTTGACGAAGCGCCAAGTCCACGGAGGCACGCACCGTCAGCGCGTGAGTAGTTCCGTGTGAAGCTTCTTTTCCGTGCGACCGCCAACTTTCCCAGCCGACGGGTATTTCTTCATTTCCTGATTGGTGGAGGTGCGGGGGAACGATCCCCGGTCCAGTAGCTTCCAAGTGAACATTCTCCGAGCGCAGCTAGCAATTGATTGTCGGGATCGTCACCAATGCCAGCGCCGGCGATGATCCTTAGATGGCTGAAGTGTCCCCGGTAGATCACCAACGAATCTCTCGGGTAAGCCTTGCTCTATGACACCCGTTATCTAAACCGCAAGGCTGGGTCTAGGCGGATGTTGCTACCTAAGCAGCAAACGCAAGCTGAGGCTTGGCGTTTATTTATTGTTTCCGGCTCTTTAACGTGGCTCCGGAGACCACGGC
>DASZLS010000113.1:0-5788 GCA_035552255.1 Acidimicrobiales bacterium
ACCCAGGGCAAAGGTGAACGCGAAGGCAGCCTCGGTGCACTGTTGCTCGGCATTCCGACGAGCAACGGACTGACGTACGTGGGCAAGGTGGGGACCGGCTTCTCAGTGGCGTCGCGTAAGGAGCTCCTTGAGCTTCTCGCGCCACTCGCTCGAAAGACAACACCCTTTTCGACGCCCCTCAGTCACGCCGAGACTGCTCTCGCTCACTTCGTTCGGCCCGAGATCGTCGGCGAAGTCCAATACGCCGAATGGACGAATGACAACATTCTGCGTCATCCTTCGTGGCGCGGACTTCGAAATGACAAGAGTGCCGAGGAGGTAGTCCGTGAGCCCTGAGCGAGTACTGACCGAGGTCGATGGGCGCGAGCTCTCTCTGTCGAATCTTGACAAGGTGCTCTATCCAAAGACCGGATTCACCAAGAGCCAAATCCTTGACTACTACGCGCGCATTGCTGATGTCATGCTGCCGCACATTCAGAACCGCCCGACGACGTTTCGCCGGTATCCGCACGGCGTCGAGGGTATGTCGTTTTACGAGAAACACGCGCCAGCTCATCAACCCGAATGGATCGACACCATCGAGGTGCCTTCGAAGAGCGGCGAACACGAACCAATCGAGTACACCGTCGTCTGCGATCGACCGACGTTGCTCTGGGCCGCCAATCTTGCGGCGCTCGAGTTCCACGTTCCGCTTTGGCACGTAGCCAAAGGCAAACCAATCCCCGCTCCTCCCGACTACATCGTGTTCGACCTCGATCCCGGCCCGGGCACGTCCATTGTCGACTGTTGTCGGGTCGCTCACTGGGTGAGCCAGCACATCGACCGCGATTCGCTGTTCGCAAAGACCAGCGGTTCGAAAGGTCTTCAGCTCTATACCCGCGTGCAGCGAACGTCGTGGGAGCGTTCGAGTGAGCGGGCCCACGAGATCGCTCAAGCTATCGAGCGAGATCATCCGAACGACGTTGTCTCCACCATGCGAAAGACCCTTCGCGACGGCAAGGTGCTCGTCGACTGGAGTCAAAACAACTCGTCAAAGACGACGGTCGCCGCGTACTCACTGCGGGCACGGCCTGAACCAACCGTCTCAACGCCAGTGACGTGGCAGGAGGTCGACATCTGTGTGAAGCGCGCCGATCCCAGCTTTCTCCGATTCGAGGCTGAAGACGTGCTGAAGCGAGTTGACAAATACGGTGACCTGATGGCGGCGCTGACAACCGTTAAAACAAACGCAAAATCGCAGCGCTAGATAATTCGTGGCGAACGGTGCGAAGCACCATGTGAGCGAGAAAGGGACGTCGTGACAAAATCGTCAGATTCGAGATTGCGACGACACGTGAGTCGCGCGCGGAATGACGATGAGACGCCGTGGATGGGCGAACCGAACGATCCGCTGTACGAGCTGCGTCGTCTTTTCGGGGAAGCGCTCGGTACGTTTCTGCTCATACTGGTCTCGGTCGGTGCCATCGTCGTCAATATCAAGACCCATGGAGAAGTGCCTTTCACCGCTCAGGCAATCGCGCCGGGTCTCGCGATCATGGCGATTATCTACACCATCGGCAGTTGCAGTGGCGCCCACGTCAATCCTGCGGTGACGTTCTCATACGCGTTGCGACGCAATTTTCCTTGGAGCCGAGTGCCCGGCTATCTGCTAGCCCAGCTCGCCGGAGGCCTCGCTGCAGTGGCCTTCTTGCGCTTCACTGTGGGCGACGTCGGTCGTGCCGTCACGTCGACCCCCGCTTCGGGCACGTCGGGTCATTCGGCATTTCTCATCGAGCTAGCGCTCACCGTTGGACTTGTGACCGTGACGCTCGGCACAGCCTCAGGTCAGAACAATGTTGGCCCAAATGCTGCGATTGCGAGGGGCGGCTATATGGCAGCGGCGGGACTCTGGGCCGGACCGTTGACCGGAGCTGCGATGAACCCCGCTCGGTCCGCATCTGCGGCGATTATGGCGAACGATTGGTCGCACCTATGGCTCTATATTGCTGGTCCGTTCTGCGGAGGAGCGATCGCGGTTGGATTCGCTTGGATATTGCGAGGGCCGCCTACCTTGACGGCAGACCGTTCCGCCCAAGGTCTTAGCGCGGATGAATCGCCCGAAAGTCGATCCCAAAAGGGATCGACTTAGTCTTCACGGAATTGTGCCGCGTCAGCTTGTTTGAGCACCAAGCCATGGCCGGGCTGAGTCATGTCCGGACGAAGCACACCACCCGCTGGTTCGAGCACGCCCTCAAACAGAAGTCGATCGACACGTGCGTGGTCATAGAAGTACTCGACATGACGAAGGTTGTTTATGGCACACGCGGGGTGCGCGTGTAGCGACTGGGCGCAGTGTCCTGAGATTTGGAGACCGTTCACTTCGGCGAGGACCGCGACCCGCATCCATTCCGAAATTCCCGCGCAACGCGAGACGTCGGCCTGAAGGCAGTCAACCGCGGTCGCGCGACACATGGCGTCGAAGTAAAAGAGGTCGTATCCATACTCGCCTGCTGCCACGTCAATGGAGACGACTGAGCGTATTTCGGCGAGCGACGTCAGATGATCGGACGACACGGGCTCTTCAAACCAGGTGACATCGCTCTCCAACAGTTCTTTGGCGATTCGAATGGCCTGCTTCGTCGAATACCCGCCATTTGCATCTACATAGAGTGCGCACTCGTTGCCAATCACGTGGCGCGCGAACCTAACTCGTTCGAGATCGCGACTGACGCGACTTCCCCAGCCTTCGGCGATCTTGATTTTCACTCTCGGTATGGCTTGATCGTGCACCCAATGGACAAGTTGCGCCTCAAGCTGCTGGTTACTGAGCGAGGTAAAGCCGCCGCTTCCATACACCGGCACCTCGTCGCGCACTCGCCCCAGGAGCACGGCGAGTGCGACATCGAACAGCTTCGCCTTCAGGTCCCAGAGCGCGCAGTCGACCGCGGCGATGGCCATCGACGCGATGCCGGGTCGTCCCATATTTCTGATCGAGCGCACCATGGACGCCCAAGCGCCCTCTATATCGAAGGCATCTCTTCCAATGACGACCGTCCGAAGGAGATCGTTGATGAGTTGAGCGCAGGCCGGAGTAGCGTACGTGAAACCCAGGCCTCGCATATTGCCGGCGGAGATCTGGACCACGACGACGGTCGTCTCAGACCACGTGAGCGTTCCGTCGGACTCGGGCTCCTCGGTAGGGACCCTAAAGACGCTGACGTCGAGCGCGTTGACCGGTGGGCCATTCGTCACGCGGCGCTCGAATCAAGGTGACGCGCGAGGCGCGAAGACAACGCCATAATCGTGAGGGCCGGATTGGCTGATCCCTGCGTCGGGGCAACGCTACCGTCGGCGACGTAAAGATTTGGTACGGCCCAGACTCGCTGGTATTGATCGACAACGCTGTTTCCCGGTGACGTCCCCATTCGAGCACCACCGATCAGGTGGGCGTAGCGCGATATCGTGAGTATGTCTTGCGCGCCCGCGGCCTCAAGGATCGTACGAAGAATCTTCTTTGAGTAGTCAATGCTGTGTCGGTCGTTCTCTCCGAGACTGTGCGTGAAGGTGGTTACCGGCAGACCGTATTCGTCACGTTCGTGAGACAGCGTCACCCGATTGTCGGGGTGCGGCAACAACTCGTTCAGCACTCCGATGGTCGTCCAATGGTTATAGTCGCGCATGTATTCGCGCAGCGCCCGACCCCAATGGCCCTCTGCGGCAACGTGTTCGGCCCAGCCGATTGGCTGGGGCGACACGGTCTGAATGGAGAAACCGCGCGCGAAGCCTCTGCGCGAATCAGTTTCGTAAAAATCTTCCGAGGATACCTGCGGCGGCGGGGCCTTGTACATCCGCAACTCGTCAGGAAAACGCCCGGCGGACTGGGCGGCCCCTTGGACCATCACGTAGCGGCCCACCTGGTCATCGTTGTTACCAATGCCATGGGGAAAGCGGGGTGACACCGAATTGAGTAGCAGTCGCGAGGTCTCAATCGAATACCCGGCGACCGCGACGACGCGAGCGCGTTGCTGTCGCTCGGTACGTTCGCCTTTCCTAAGGTAGGTCACTCCGGACGCGCGTCCACTGGTCTGATCGATGACCACGCTTGAGACCATGCAATCAGCGCGAATCTCAACATCATGGGCGAGCGCGTCGGGTAGATGGGTAACGTACGGGCTCGCCTTTGCGTTGACCTTGCAGCCCTGGAGACACCAACCCCTGTATATGCAGTGCGGTCGGTTGCCAAAAGCGCCGTTCACTATGCCGACCGGACCAACTCGCATGGTGATCCCGCACTTCAATGCGCCTCTCCATAGCACCGACGCTGCTTCAGAGATCGGGTGAGGAGCGAACGGATAGCCGTGGGGGTCGCCCCAATGCCAGAACTGTCCTGCAACCGGTAGCTCTCGCTCCACCAGTTCATAGTGTTCCTTCAGATCTTCGTAAGCGATCGGCCAGTCGGCACCGACACCATCGATGGAGTGGGTTCGAAAATCGGAGGGATGAAATCGTGGCGTGTAGCCCGCGTAGTGAACCATCGAACCCCCGACCCCGCGACCGGAGTTGTTCTTGCCTAGTTCCACTGGATCATTGCCCGCGATCACACGATTCTCGGTCCAATAGAGTTCGTGGGCTCCCGCCTCGTCGGAAACCCAGTCTTCATCCGGGTGCCAGAAAGGTCCCGCCTCTATGATCGCCACCCTCCAACCACGCCGCGCAAGTCGTTGGGCGAGCACTGAGCCTCCCGCGCCTGCTCCTACGACGACCAGATCCAGCTCGTCATCGTCCTCGTATCGGCGCATCGTATCCTCACCCGGAAGATCTCGACGATGGATGTCAAGCAAATGTCGCGAATCGTTGTCCTTCGGACCAATCGCTCCTTTAAGCAGAAATCGCTTCACGCCTCGGCCTCGCCGGTCGCGCGCACAGGGTCTTCAGACGTGGCACCGGGTTGCTCGTATGGATCAAGTGTGCTGATCGGGCCGAGACGCATGTAGCCGCGCGGGTAGGCGGGTCCTCCAAAACCGATTTCGTTCCACGACCACGGATGAGAGTAGAACGCCGCAAGAATCGCTCGGGTGCAGACGGACCACGCCCGAGCGACATTCATCGATTCCCAGACGCCACCGGATAGCTTCGCTTCGGCGAAATCCGTGACGATGCGAAGTGCCTCACCATCCGCGCAAGTCGCGAAGCTCGTCCCAAGGCGACTCAATGCCGTCTGCTCAAGACCAGCGAGGACGCGGCGCCATGTCTCTCGATCGTCGGGCAAGTCGTCGTAGTGGAAACCATCAAGACGGCCCGCACGAAGCTTGTCATCAACGAGTTCAACAACGGGGATTCGGGGCTCGCGGTCCTGGGCCATAACGAGATCGCAGAACCTTCTCGCTGTCGCCTGCTCGTCGTGGCTGAAAAACGACATGGCACGTGGGACGTTCATGCGAGTCTCGATGACCGCTCGCGTCGCGTCGTCCCACGTCTCCATTGCGTCAAAAACGTCATAGTCGGGATAACGACCGATCATCTGTGGCGTCGTACCGCGACGCTGCTCGGGCAGCCAATTTGGATCGCGCGTCGCACCATCTTCGCGATGCTGGGGGAGGTGATCTGCCTTCTTCAGGTCAAAGGGCATCGACGCGCCGGTCCCGCTCACCTACCGCTCTCTTCGCAACAATGCCGCGAGCACACCCATGCCCGCGACGAGCGTCATGAGTCCTGGCGCGGCAAGCGGCGGGCCCGTCGGCACGTTGTAGCTCGCTTGGGCCCACCCGCCGGGCTTTCGACTCACCCCGCGGACGTGCATAAATTCTCC
>DASZLS010000114.1:0-2704 GCA_035552255.1 Acidimicrobiales bacterium
ACCGCGACGCCAAGCAGCTCACCCTCGTTGAAGGCACCAGCCAGATCCAGCTCGACCTCATTGGTCGAGGGGTGCTGCACCACGACCTGTGGTGGGACTGACAGCGACCGGTTTCGTTAAATATTGACGACGGGGCAGGTCAGCGTGCGCGTGATCCCCGGCACCTTTTGGATGGCGCCCACGATGAACTTGCCGAGGTCGTCCACGCTCCCGGCCTCACAGCGAACGATCACGTCGTAAGGTCCCGTGACCTCGAAGGACTCGAGCACGCCGGGTACGGCCCGAGTGGCGATGACGACCTTCTCACTTGAGCCAATTTCTGACTGAATCAGGATGTACGCCTGTACCGACATGAGAGACCTTTCTCTTCGAATCCCTCTATATTGCCCGTTTTCGAAGCGTTGCGCTAATCCTCACGGAACCGCTTGCCGATGTGCCATTGGTGGCAGACGTCGCATCGGTAGGCATTCAATTCTGCTCGATCCAGTGTCCAGGCGAGCTGTGCCGCACTTTTCGCCTCTTGTTCAGTGCGGTAGGGATTCTTGGCCGTGCCCTCGCGGGTGAAGTGCGACGACACGCGAGCCGAGCGGGGTGCAGCGGGAATGTGTCGGCGGCGGCGCTTCATGGCATCCAAACTACGTGTTCTCGTAATGTTGGAACCATGAGCGTTCAGCTGGAGACCACCGTTGAAGTAACCACCAACACGGTGCTCGACGACGGAGACCACGAACGATTTACGCACATTGTGCTCGAGGGCTATACGCCGAAGCACGGAGAGTTCGTCCCGATCGAGAACTCCGTGGTCGATGCGATGGTGAACGCGACGCCCGTGCGCGCGCTGTGTGGAAAGGTCTGGGTGCCGGGTCGCGATCCAGCCAAGTATCCCGTCTGTCCGACGTGCAAGGAGATCGCCGTATCGCTCGGTTGGTCGCTGCCGGGGTCCTAGCTCGACGGCAGCTTCATTAGAGTCGTAGTCAACATGTCCCGCGCTCTTGTCTTACGTCACCATCTTGAAGACAGTCCCGGACTCATCGGCGAGGCATTTGAGGCACGCGGTTACGAGATCGACCTCGTGATGATGAACGAACAGAGCGTCACCCCTTCCCTGGACGGCTACGACGCTCTCGTGATTCTCGGCTCCAAATGCGCCGTGTACGACCACGAGGTTGAAAGGGCGTGGTTCCATCGCGAGCTATCGCTCATTGGCAAGGCGGACGAGCGCGCCCTTCCGATCCTCGGCATCTGTTTTGGCGCCCAGGCGCTGTGTCGCTATTTTGGCGGTGTCGTGAGTCGCGCAGCCGACGGCGAGATTGGTTGGTTCGACATCGACGTGATGGACGGCGTTGAGCTGTCGCCCGGCCCGTGGTTCGAATTTCACTTCGACGTGTGCCAGCTGCCCGAGTCGGCGGCGCTATGGGCCACGTCACCTCGCGCGGTGCAGGCCTTTGCGATCGGCCCCCACATCGGTGTGCAGTTTCACCCGGAGATTGATGATGCGCAGCTGAAAGAATGGCTCGCGAGTGACGAGGAAGAGACCCGTGAACTCGGTCTCGATGTCGCGGGGCTGCTCGACGAGACGGCCCGTCGCACGCCCGAAGCGCGCGTACGCGCGCAAGAGCTGGTCGATGTCTTCTTACGGCGAGTCGGCTAGACGCATGGACGACCAGCTGTCTGAGACTACGTTCAACGTTCGCGTCGAACGTCCGGCAAGCGGTGGCGGCGTGGGCCGCGCGCCGGATGGTCGAGTCGCTTTCGTGCGGCACTCGTTGCCCGGTGAGCTCGTGCGAGTCGAGGTGAAAGAGATCACATCGAGCTTCTATCGCGCGGACGCCATCGAGATCCTCGAAGCGAGCCCCGAGCGCGTTATGCCCCCGTGCCCGTACTTCCACGCTGACGGATGCGGTGGGTGCGATCTCCAGCACGCGTCCTCACGTGCCCAGCGCGACTGGAAGGCAGCGCTCGTCAAAGAGCACCTTCGTCGCATCGCGGGTCTTGAAAGGGACGTCGAGGTGACGGCGACGCCCGGCACCGGCGAGGGTTCGCGCACCAGGCTTCGCTGCGGAGTGGATGAAGATGGCAACCTCGGTCTCCGTCAGGCGAGATCCCACCAGCTCGTCGCCATTGATCGCTGTTGGATCTCCGATCCCATCTTTGCCGCCGCGTTCGCCCATGCCTGGCCCGGGGTCGACGAAGTCGAGCTGCGCGCGATCGGAGAGGGGGTGCCCTTCGCGGTTGCTCGCCGAAGTGCTGAACGAGGGGGACACTTCGACCTTCGTTCACTCGACGGCGCACCGCTCAATCCCTCGACGCGCTCGCGTGTCGCCGTGCGCGACCACGTGTACACCGTTGGCCCCGAGTCGTTTTGGCAGTCTCACCGAGACGCACCGACACTTCTCGTTAACTCGGTCCTTGAGTTCGCGGATGTGTCGGCCGGAGACGACGTCGTCGACCTCTTCAGCGGCGTGGGTCTGTTCTCCGTGCCGCTCGCCAAGCTCGTGGGACCGGGCGGGCGCGTGAGCGCGGTCGAGTCCTCACCTAACTCAGTGCGTGACGCGCGAGAGAACGCAGAGGGTCTTCGACATCTGAAGGTTCGTGAGTGGTCGGTGTCGCCGCGATCCGTGAACGATACGGTTCGCGAGGGTTCGATCGTGGTGCTCGACCCGCCGCGCCACGGACTTGGCAAGGGCGTCGTCGAGGCGATCGC
>DASZLS010000115.1:0-58725 GCA_035552255.1 Acidimicrobiales bacterium
TTCTTAAAGGCTTGGAAGATGTCCTCGGGGTACTCGCCCGATTGGTCGATCTCCCGGGCCCGGGGCTTGATCTTCTCCTGGGCTAAACGGCGCACGCTCTGTTGGAGATCGTGCATCTCGGGGCTGAGTTGAAAGTCCATAGCTTGAAAGTTAGCCCGTTGATTCAACAACATTTCTACGATTTGTTCACGTACTCGTCACGTTTAGTTCATCTTTAGTTCACTTTGCGGCTAACCTAGACCGATGTCCTTGACGACCCTGACCCCTTCGCTGATCGCAGCCGGCTCTCCCAACATTCAGGGATGGGCGCAGGTCGGCGAGCTCGTGGTCGCCTTCGGGCTTTCCATGATCATCGGCATCGAGCGTGAGATCCACCAGAAGAGCGCAGGCCTGCGTACCCACACGCTGGTGGGCGTCGGCGCGGCACTCTTCATGCTGATCAGCAAATACGGGTTCAATGACGTGCTGGTTCCTGGGCGCATCATGCTCGATCCCTCTCGAGTCGCAGCGCAGATTGTCTCGGGCGTTGGTTTCCTCGGTGCGGGCCTCATCTTCGTACGTCGCGACTCCGTGCGCGGCCTGACAACCGCGGCCGCGGTATGGGTGACGGCCGCGATAGGAGCCGCGTGCGGAGCCGGTCTCATTGTGCTCGGTGTGGCGGCGACCTGCATCTACCTCATTGTCGCCACCGCGTTTCCCCAACTCTCTCGTCGCCTACCCCGCGCATCCTCGTCGCTTTCGGTCATTCGCGTTCGCTACCCCGACGGGCAGGGCGTGTTGCGTCAGGTGCTGGCGCTCGCGACCGCTCGCGGATTCACCCTTTCAGAGATTTCCACCGAGTCCATTGGCTACCAGCGCGCGACCGGTTCCAACGCGACGGCAGACAACGAAGAGAAACCCATGGTGGGCGTGACACTGCAGGTGCGTGGTCAGTCGCTTGTCAATGATCTCGTGGCCGCGCTCAGCGAGTTGCCGGGTGTCGAGGCCGTCATTGCAGACGACGCCGACTTCTTCGGCGAATAGCGGCTAACTCACCGGTTCTTCGATGATGGGCTGACGAGGTGCAATCAGCACGTCGCGAGCGACGACGCTCATACGAACCCGAGTACCCAGATCGATCTCGCTCGCCCGGTCGCTGCGTAGATCCACGCGAACCGGAATCTCGCCGATCTGCACGGTCAATCGAGTCATTGCCCCGAGGAAGCTCTTACGCGTGACAAATCCCTGTCCCGCGGGATCGACGTCGATCGAGACGTCCTCCGGTCGCAGCAGCGCGTCCGCGGGCCCCGACAGTGCCGAACCTTCCCCGCTACGCACCGGGCAATCTTGACCGAAGAGACCCACGCGCTGGCTCGCCGCATCGACCGGGTATCGACTTGATATCCCTACGAACTGGGCGACAAAAGCCGTCGCCGGTCGCGAGTACAACTCGGCGGGCGTCGCCACCTGCTCAATGTGGCCCTTGGACATCACGCACACGCGGTCGGCCATGGAGAGCACTTCTTCTTGGTCGTGGGTCACGAAGACTGTGGTGATAGCGAGCCGCTGCTGGAGCGAACGGATCTGGTCGCGAAGTTCTGCACGAACCATGGCGTCAAGCGCAGACAGCGGCTCGTCCAGCAGTAGTACGCGCGGCTCGATCGCGAGCGCGCGCGCGAGCGCGATGCGCTGCTGTTGCCCTCCGGACATCTGGTGGGGGTACTTCGCCCGCTGATCACCAAGTCCCACCATGTCGAGGAGCTCCGCCGCCTTCGCGCGACGAACGCGACCTGACTGCTTGCGCATGCGCAGGCCAAAGGCGACGTTATCGAGGGCGCTCATGTTGGGAAACAGCGAGTAGCTCTGGAACACCATGCCCATGTCGCGCTTTCTCGCCGTCATATCAGAGAGATCGTCGCCGTCAACGATGACGCGACCGCTGTCGAGCGTCTCAAACCCCGCGAGCACTCGAAGCGCCGTGGTTTTGCCACACCCCGACGGACCGAGCAGTGCCATGAACTCGCCGGGCTCGATGGAAAGAGTCAGTCCGTCGAGCGCGCGCACTTTTCCGAACGTTCGCACGAGATTCTCGAGGCTCACCCCCGCTCCGGTGCTACGTGGCGCAGATGTCGATTCGGTCATCGGACTCTCTTTCATCTGGGTCATCAGGCCGTCCGCCTACGATTGCGGCGAGACTGCGAACGATCGAGCGAGACTACCAAGATCAGCAGAATCCAGGTGCCGATGAGCCCCACCATCGATGCCGCGACTTGTACGTGGCCGTCACTGGATACTTGAAACTGCGCAATCCAGACGGGAATCGTCGTCCAGAGGTCAAGGCTCGCCATCGTGTACTCGCCAAAGACGAGGGCCAACGTGAGGACGGTCGCCGAAAGCAGTGCGGGGCGGATGTTGGGAAGAATGACCTGCCACATGGTCTTGATCCAGTTGCCTCCGAGCGAACGAGAAGCCTCGGTCAACGTCTTCAGATCGATGGCACTGAGACCCGCATCCAGTGAGCGGTAGACGAACGGCATGGAAAGAATCACGTACATGAAGCTCAGGAGATACGGCGAGGACCTCGCCCACAGCGGATAATCGCCGATGACACCCACGATGAGCACGATCGGCGGAATCACGATTGGCAGCACTGACACGACGTCCATCACCCGGCGGAATCGCGGCATGCGCAGATGCACGTAGATCGAAGTGGGCACCATCAGGATCGTCGACACGACCATCGTGACGATCGCCAACTTGAACGACAGAGCAAGCGCTGCGGTAAACCCAGGCGCCGAGGGAATGCTGGTGTAGGCCAGCGTCGAGAATCCGCCGGTAACACCTTGAAAAGAGAACTTGAGACCCGCGTAAAGAGGAATCAGAATGTATGCGCCAGCGAGCAGCAGGACGATAAAACGCCACCAACGAAAGTGATACCTCCGCTTGGGCTTCCCGTTGGAGAACTCCGGTACGGTCTCGTCTTCCATTTGAACTACTTCGAAAGGATCGCCGCTGGCTAACGGAGCCATTTTGATGCCCTCTTTCGAACCAGGCTGTACATGAGCATGACAACGGTGAGAATAACGAGCATGCCAAAGGCGATCGCGTAACCCACGTGAGTCTCACCCGCGATGACGTTGCCATTCAAAAAGTTACCGATCTGAATCGGCGAGAGCGCAATGAGGCCGAGCGTTAGCGTTGCCGCGGTTGCGTAGGCGGCAAACGCGCTACCGAACAACAGCAACATGCCACCGAGAATTGAGGGCATCAGCACCGGAATCCCCACGTGTATCCAGTAGCGCAGGCTCGAGGCACCCATGTTTTCGGCCGCCTCGCGCCATGACTGACGCAGTCCACCGAGCGCGGGCGTGATCACGAGCACCATCAACGGGAGCTGGAAGTACATGTACACAACGACGACGCCTGAGAAACCGGAGATATTAAAGCCAACGTTGGAGAGGCTGATGCCCACCGCGTGCAGCCAGGCGGTGAGCACGCCTGCCGAACCAAGCGTCGCGACGAACATGAAGGTGAGGTTGATGCCACCAAAGTTGGCGAGCACCCCAGATCCGGTCGACGTCAGACGTCGCAGGAGATTGCTCTTCGACGTTTGGATGGCGTACGCGACGAAGACGCCCACCACACCGGGAATCAGCGCGGAGATTAGGCCCAGCTTGATGCTGTTCTCGAATCCAATGAGAAAGATTCCGTGCGTCGTCGGGTTCGAAGAGCCGCTCAAGATGAGACGCATGTTGCTGAGCGTCCATCCGCCGGTATTACCGTGAAACGCCTGGTAGATCACTGCGAGAGCCGGCACGCCGAGGCCAGCGAACGCGAAGACGACAAACGGCGTCACCGCGAACGCGGACTCCAATCGTCGCAGAGACTTTCGGAAGCTTTTTGGTTTTGAAGGAGTTGTTTCAGATCCCGGCGCACTCGCACCGGGATCTGAAACAACTGCTTCACTGATTGTCATGGGCGGAGTCCGTCCGAGCTAACTACGAGCTAGCGCCTACTTCTGTGGCCCATGTGCTGTTGACAGTCGTCGCCGCGGCGGTGATCTGCGCGGTCGATGGGTACTGCGGGGTTTCACCGGAAGGCAGCGCCGGCAATTTCGCGAGCGTCGTCTGATTGACAGTCTTGTGAGCCGTCATGAACGCAAGCTCCGCAGGACGCGCACCACCGGCCAGCCAAAGGTTCTGACCCGTGGTGGAGTACAGGTACTCTTCCCACAGTCGAGCCGCGGCCGGGTCCGGAGAACCAGCGTTGATGCCCTGGGTGTAGTACTCGCCAAGGAGCACGTCACTCGGAATGACTACTTTCCAGCCCGGCACGTCAATGCCGCCGTTGGCCATCAGGTAGTCCCACCAGATGATGACGTTGGTCGTGCCGTCCTGAGCAGTCGAGGCGTCTGCGATGGTGTTCACAAACGCGCCATTCTTGTTCAGCGTCGCAAAGAAGCTCACGCCGGCAGCCACGTTGTTCAGTGAGCCTCCGCTCGCAATCGCTGCCGCTTGCACACCCGCGAGCGCCGAGTTCGACGTCAAGGGACTGTTGTTCAGGCCGATCTTGTAACCCTGGGCGCCAGTTTCGGTGCTCATCTGCTTGAACGAGGTCGGGCAGTTGGTCACGGTCGTCGTGTTGCAACCAATAGCCACGTAGCCGCCGTAGTCGTCAAACCAGTACCCGCTCGGATTCTTCAATCCGGCCGGGATCTCGCTCCACGTTGAGACTTTGTACGGTGCAAGCAGACCCTCAGATTTCGCAGTTACCGCGTAGCTGGTACCCACGTCGATGACGTCAGGGTCGCTTGAGCGCCCCTTGTCCGACTGAATCGCCTGAATCTCTTCCGCGCTGGAGCCCTCAGGGTTCTCGGAGTTGATCTTGATCCCGTACTTCTTGGAAAAGCCCTTGATGATGTTGCCGTAGTTCGCCCAGTTATCGGGTAGCGCTACGACGTTGAGGTGTCCCTCTTTCTTCGCGGCTTTCACGAGTGACGACATCGACGTAGCGCCGGTCTTCGTGAGATGGGTAACTTTTCCCCAGTTCACGCTTGCCGCACCACTCGCGGCTCCTGTTTCTGCCGTTACTCCAATGGCCGCAACACTGGCCAAGGTCGCACCGGCAAGCAGGACCCTCGTAATTGATCTTGGTGCCATAATCCATACCCTCCCACGGGGTTATGTAATCGCCGTTGGTGGCGTTCGGCGAAACACTAACCGAGCGAGAGGCGTCGAGCAATGCACCCCGTCGTGTTCCACATGACGGGATCGCTCGCTTTCTCTGACATGCGCAACCCTCTGGTCAAGAAGTGTTGTGCCAACATTGCGCCATGACAACTTTCCGACGAGATGATGAGGTGAGATCGCTCTCGTCAACCGATTTCGACGTGGTCGTTATTGGCGCAGGAATGACGGGCGCGGGAGTCGCGCTCGACGCCGCGTCCCGTGGTCTCACCGTCGCCCTGATCGACGCGGGCGACATCGCGTCGGGCACAAGTTCGAAGTCGTCCAAGATGGCACACGGCGGTCTTCGCTATCTCCAGCAAAAGGAGTTTCGGCTCGTCTATGAGAATCTGCACGAACGGCAGCGCATGCTGCGCAACGTTCCCTACCTGGTCCGACCACTTCCGTTCCTGATCCCGCTCTTCGGCTCGAACGGCGTGGCATCCAAAGCGCTGGTGCGCGGCTACGCAACGGCACTTCGCATCTACGACGTGAGCGGGGGCTGGAGAATTGGGCATCGCTATCGCCGGGTCACTCGTGAGGAAGCGCTCTCGCATCTGCCCACGCTGCGAACCGATCGACTGGTCGCGGGATTCCTCTACTACGACGCCCGCGGCGATGACGCACGGATTGCGCTCACGCTCGCCAAGTCCGCCGCCAAGATGTTCGACGCGAGTGTCGCCAACTACGTGCGTGCGGTCAACGTCACCGACATCAACGGGCGCGTGACCGGCGTGGTGTGCCACGACGAGCTTGACAACACCGACTTCACGATCTCGACCAGAGCCGTCGTCAACGCCACGGGCGTCTGGGCTGACAGTATTTTCACGCTCACCGAACACCAACCGTCGCACCGCATCACACCCGCCAAGGGAGTGCACGTGAGTGTTCCTAACTCGCGCCTGCCCGCCGACGTCGCGGCCGTATTGAACGTACCCAACGATCGACGCAGCATCTTCGTCGTTCCCTTTGAGGACGCTCCCTTCACGTACATCGGCACGACCGATACGCCCTTCACGGGTTCGCTCGACGCACCGACGTGCGGGCCCGAGGACGTCTCGTACTTGCTCTCCACGGTGAACGCGTCCACGTCGTCTGACCTCACGACCGACGACGTCACTGGCGTCTGGGCGGGCCTGCGTCCACTGCTCGCTCCAGAAAAAGGCAAGAAGATGAAAGAGCGCACCGCCGACCTTTCTCGTCGCCATCAGGTCGCTGATTCCGGCGACGGCGTAGTGCACGTAACGGGCGGCAAATGGACGACGTACCGAAAGATGGCAGAGGATGCGGTGAACGCCCTCAAGCCGTACTTCAGCGACATGACGCGGGCACACACGAAGACGCTTCGCCTCTACGGCACGGGTGCCTGGCGACCAGACGGTGCCCTCGAAGAACATCTCTACCGGCGATTCGGCGAAGACGCGCGCAAAGTACTCGCCTTGATCAACGCTGATCCCGCCCTCGGAGAGACCGCCATCGAAGGTCTGCCCTATGTCGGTGCGGAGTTCGTGTTCAGCGCGCGAGAGGAGATGACGACTTCACTCATCGATCTCCTCACGCGACGCACGCGTGCTCACCTTCAAGACGCGCGGGCCACGCTCACAGCCGCTCCGGCCATCGCCCAGCTCGTGGCGGTCGAACTCTCATGGGGCTCCGACGACCAGAAGCACCAAGTCGACGCGTATCGAGCGCTTGTGGACTACGAGTTTTCTGCCGCTGGCCTCAGCGTCTAGCTCAGTGACCCGCCCGACCGCGCCCAATCAGTTTCCCTCGCGCGAATTTGATGCTCCCCCCGCGCAGCTCGCGCTCGCCGAAGCGCTCTCCGCCGTGGGCATTGCCTGTGATGTGTCGATCCGTGAACGTGCGGAGCACGCTCGCGATTGGTGGCCCCGTCTTATTGCCAACACGAGCCGTGGCGAGGTAGAGCGCTGGCCAGGCCTCGTCGTTCGGCCCACGACGACGCTCGGGGTGAGTGAGACGCTGCGCGTGGCGACTCAGTTCCACGTGCCGGTGACGGCCCAAGGTGGCCGGTCGGGCGTCGTCGGAGGTGCGGTGCCTGAAGAAGGAGCGATCGCCCTCGATCTCACGGGACTCGATCGAATCATCGATATCGATGAAGTCTCCAATACCGTTCGTGTCGAGGCGGGCGTGTTCGGCCCGGATCTGGAAGTCGCACTAGGTCCGCTCGGTCTCACCATTGGACACTTTCCCCAGTCCTTTGATCTCGCAACCGTCGGAGGGTGGATCGCGTGTCGCGGGGCCGGTCAGTATTCAAACCGATACGGAAAGATCGAAGACATCGTGCGTGCCCTGAGGGTCGTACTCGCGAATGGCGACATCTTGGACGTCGGTGGCAGCGCGCCGCGACGAGCCGTCGGTCCCGATCTGCTCCAGCTGTTCGTGGGTTCGGAGGGCACACTCGGCATCATCAGTGAAGCAACGCTTGTTGTGCGTCAACGTCCTCCCCACGAAGTTCGTCGGGCGTACCGGTTCGCCACGTTCACCGAAGCGTTAGATGCGTGTCGTCGCGTGGTGCAGCGCGGCGCGAATCCCGCCGTGCTCCGCCTGTACGACGAGACGGAATCCAGACGCAACTTTGACGTGGAGGGCTGCGCGCTCATCGTTCTCGACGAGGGCGAGCGCGCGTTCGTCGAGGCGACGATGAGCGTCGTCGACGAGGAGTGCGCCTCCGCGGACCGTCTCGCTGACGAACTCGTCGCCCAGTGGCTCGAGCGACGCAACGACGTCAGTGCCTTGGTGCCGCTGTGGGAGCGCGGACTGGTGGTGGACACCATCGAAGTCGCGGGCTCGTGGAGCACCTTGGCCGCGCTCACTGCGCGCGTGATCGCGGCGCTGCGCGCGCTGGAGGGAATGCTGGTGGTCTCGGTGCATCAGTCGCACGCGTACGTCGACGGCGCGTGCCTCTACTTCACCTTCGCCGGTCAGCCCGACGGCACAGCGGACGAGTTCTATCGCGCAGCGTGGGACTTGGCAATGGATGAGGTCATCGATCTCGGAGCAGCGATCAGCCATCACCACGGCATTGGGCGCAACCGTGCACGCCACATGGCGCGCGCACTCGGTTCGTCCTACGGGCTTCTCCAACACGTGAAATCCATGCTCGACCCCGAAGGACTGTTGAATCCCGGCGTGCTCGGACTTGGTGGCGAGCCCTGGTGAGGGCGCTCACCATCGACATCGGTTCTTCGTCAGTGAGAAGCGCCGTCGTCGACGAGATTGGCACGGTGTCCCACGTTCTCCAACGACCCCTCACGGTCCGCTCGCCCGAACCGGGCGAAGTGGAGCTGGATCCGAGCGAAATCGCGAACGTGGCTCTCGAGCTCGGCGCGGCCGCGTTGCGCGACGCGGGCGCCTGCGACGTCGTGGGGGTCACCAACCAGCGCGCGACCACGATCGTCTTCGACCCTCGCACCGGCACGTCCGTCGGCCCCGCGCTGAGCTGGCAGGATCTGCGCACGGTGATCGACTGCCTCGTTCTGCAGGCCAGTGGGATTCGTCTCGCACCGAATCAGTCGGCGACCAAGGTCAAGTGGCTCGTCGAGCAATCGAGCCGACCCGCTCACGAGCTTCGCTTCGCCACGATTGAGACGTGGATCGCCTGGCACCTCACCAAAGGGGCTGCCTACGTGTCGGATCACTCGAACGCCAGCGTCAGCGGACTGGTCGACGTTGACCTCGGATGGGACTCCGCGACACTGCATGCACTCGGCGTGAGCGAGATCGGACTCCCCCAGTTGGTCGACACCATGGGCTTCTACGGCGAGGCCAGCGCCCTCGCCGGCGCACCTGCCATCACCGCTCTCATTGGCGATCAACCGGCGTCGCTCTTCGGCCAATCGTGCGTGCGATCGGGGGCCAAGATCACCTTCGGCACGGGCGCGATGCTCGACATGGTGCACCGCGCCGACGCTCCCCAGAGCCTGTCGCGCTACGCATCGGGCTGTTATCCAACGGTCGTGCGCAGCGACGCAACGGGCGTTACCTGGGGAGTTGAGGGCATCATCTTGAGCGCCGGATCGTGCGTGCAATGGCTGGTGGAGCTGGGCCTACTCGACGACGTTGCCGAGAGCGAGGCGCTCGCTACCAGCGTGACGTCGTCCGACGGAGTCTCGTTCGTTCCCGCGTTCTCTGGTCTCGGCACCCCTCGCTGGGACTTTGGTGCGAGGGGCGCCTTCTTTGGCCTCACTCGCGGGTCTTCGCGCGCCCATCTCGCTCGCGCGGTCCTCGACGGCATTGCTCATCGCGGAGCCGATCTCTTGGACGCGGCCGAAGCCGAGGTGGGCATCGAACTGCCTCAGCTGCGCGTTGACGGCGGGATGAGCACAAATCGATACGTCATGCAACGACTCGCCGATTTTTCAGGGCGCGAGGTAGCGGTCTCCTCCGAGCGCGAAGCGACCACGCGAGGCGCAGGATTGATGGCGCTCGTCAGCGCGGGTCATCTGCACGTGGACGACGTGGAACAACTTTGGTCGCCCGGTGCAGTCCTCGCGCCATCGCTGAGTGACCGTGACCGGTTGAATGCTCGCGGAGAGTGGGCGGCGATCGTCGAGCGCGCGGCCCGGACCATTCCCGAACTCTCTGACGTCGCCTTCTAGAAGACCCGGGTCAATCGGACCAGGGCGCGAGGGCGAGGGCGTCCTCGAGCGTGGTGATCTCGTCGAGGAGCACTCGAGACTTCGTGAGACCCCTCGGATTGCTCAGCGCGACTACGCCCGTCACCAGTCCACGACGCGAGTAGATCGCCACCCACTTCAGCTCTTCGGGGCTTCCCGAGACCAGGTTCACCTCATCGCTCGCACGAGGGTGTCCGAGCAGCTGGATCTTTTTGCCCATCTGGTCGGACCAGAAGTAGGGAATCATGCGCGTCGTGGAGGCGTTGTCGGACGTCCAAAAGCGCGCAAGCTCTAATGCCTGTTCGACTGCTACCTGCCAGTGCTCAATACGAACGAGTTCGTCGCCTTCGACGCCGGGAAGAGGGAACTTCACGATGTCGCCAATAGCGCCGACATGTGGCGCGGCCTCAAAGTTCCGGTCAACAACCACGCCATTGTCAATGATGAGGCCCGACGACTCGAGCCAGTCAGTCTCGAATGAGGACCCGACGGCAGCGATCACGGCGCTCGCTTCGATCGACTCGCCGTCGTCGAGCAGAATGGTCACTCCCCCGTCTGCGATCACCACGTCACGGATTCGTTGGTTGGTGCGCAGGTCGATCTCGGCGGCCCTCGGCACGAGCATCAGCCACGACGACACTTCGTCGCCGAGGACCGTGATGAGCGGACGCTCGGCGGCCTCAAGCACGATCGGCACGTGTCCTCGCGCCTGGATCGAGGTCGCCGCTTCCGCACCAAGGAAGCCGCCGCCGATAATTGCGACCACGCTGCCCGGCGCCAGCCCCTCGAGTACTTCGTGCAGCCGCACAGCATCATCGAAAGTGCGCAGCGTCATCAGGTTGCCCGAGGACTCGAACGACAGTGCTCGCGCCCTGGCACCGGTCGCGATCACGACGTGCGTCCCCTCGATCCTCGCGCCGCTCGCGAGCTCGACCGACTTTCCCTCAACGTCGAGTGCGACAGCTCGCTCGCCCAGCATCAGCGTCGCGAGCGACTCGGCGAGCTTCTCGGAACTCGCCAGCGTTGCCTTGTCGGCGATCCATTTCCCCGAGAGCACTTGCTTCGAGAGCGGCGGCCGATCGTAGGGCGCGTGAAGCTCGTCGCCGATGAGCGTGATCGCACCGTCATAGCCCTCACGTCGGAGGAATTCGACGAAGCGCCACCCCGAGAGTCCGGCGCCGACCACAATGACATGATCGCTCGAGCGCAAACTCACTGCGGGATCTGCAGGCGAACGCTCACGAGCCAAACATGGCGAGCCACTGCTCGAGACTCGCCACCGACAGCACTGGATTGCGCACGCGCACATCGCCCATGGGCAGCGATCCTTCCGCAGAGTACAGGTGGCCTGGATACAGAATCGTGTCGTCGCTTACTGTCGCCAGACGTTCGTTGAGCGACACGAAGAGCGCGCGACTATCACCTCCGGGAAAGTCGGTACGGCCGCACCCGTCAATGAACAGGGTGTCGCCACTCAAGAGGCGTCCCTCGACGAGGAGACATTGGCTGCCCGACGTGTGCCCGGGCGTGTGGAGAAACGTGATCTCCACGTCGCCGACGAGCAGCTGGTCGCGATCGCTATGGGCTACCAGCGCTGACTCGTCGATGCCAGTTCGCTCCACGATCCAGGAAATCTCGTCAGCGTGCGCGTGGATCGGCACACCAGCCATCTCGCGTAGCTCGAACACACCGGCAATGTGCTGCTGTCCGATCAACGTTCCGCCAATGTGGTCGGGATGGTAGTGGGTTGCGACGGCACCCACGAGTTTCATGCCATCGGTCTGGAGCAGCTCGATCAGCTCCGCGGGCCGGTACGCGGGATCTACGAGCACTGCCTCCCCACTCCGCCGGTCGCCAATCGCGTAAGTGAAATTGCGCATCGAAAGTCCGACGGCGTCGCCAACGGCGAAATCGCGGCCAGCGAGCAGCTGGCGAAAGTAGAGGTCGTTGCTCATTCTTCGTCGATCACACGTGCGATGCGCGGGGTGAGCTCGTCGACTTTGGCCTTGGTGAGCGCGAGGCGCGCCTCCAGTGACTCGATAATTGCCGTTGCGCGTTCGAGCTTGGTGAAGAGGTCATCGACGGAGACTTCGCCCTCGTCAAACGACGCGACGATCGCGTTCAGCTCGCTAGCTGCTTCGTTCCAGTCACTCACACTCATGTGGGCCCCTTTTTATCGCCCACGCGGGCATTGAATGTTCCGTCGCTCACGAGCACGCGCACGTCATCTCCTGACGCGATGCCCGTCAGAGACTTTACGACAGCCCCGCTCGAGTCCGTCACGACCGACCAGCCTTGCGCGAGTCGTCGAGCGGGGTCATAAGCGGCGAGGAGCTGGCGATTGCTCGCGAGCATCTGCGTCGCCGACGCGAGCAGGTGACCGCTCTGGATGGTGAGTCGTTGGCGGGTACTTGCGAGATGGCGCTCTTCGCTCCGCAGGCGATCGCGTACCGCAAAGATCATCGTCCTTCGGCGCTCCGCCAGATACGCGGTCGCCTCGTCCAGCACGTCGTTGCTCGCTTCGAGCAGCCGCTGCGCTGGAGCCTGGACGTTGGACTCGTACCAGCGCGCCACGAGAGCGACGACCTCTTCGCCGAGCTTGGTCGGTGTGATGGCACGGGTGTGCGCCACGAGGTCGGCGACCGACTCGTCACCAGTGTGGCCGATGCCAGTGAAGACGGGCGTCGCTGAGGACGCGACAGCCCTCGCCACCCGCTCATCGTCAAAGCACACGAGGTCGCCCTTCGATCCGCCGCCTCGAACCACGCAGATCAGGTCCACGCCGTACTCGTCAAGCGCCGCAATGGCGGCCGCGATCTGACGGGGCGCCGCATCGCCCTGCACGACGGTTTTGACCAGCGTGATGGCGAAACTGAACGCCGAGTTCACGAGTTGGCCGGTGAAGTCGCTATACCCTTCGGTCCCGGGACTTGCCACGAGTCCGACGCGTAGCGGCACCGCAGCCAGCGCCACTCGCTTGTTCAGGTCGAGTAGCCCTTCGGCGGCGAGGCGCGCAATCAGCTCCTGGCGCCGACGAGCGACGTCGCCGAGCAGCCCCTCCACGTCGATCTCCGTGATCGAAAAGCCGATCTTGCCCTGGGGAGCGTAGACATCGACGTAGCCGTAGAAGCTGACAACCATCCCCGCTTTGAGCACGACTCCCTCGGCCGCGAGGCGGCGCTTGAGTGGTGCCCAGGGCGTTGCCCAGCAGTGGGCGTTCAAGACCGGCCGTTTGGTGTCGCTCGACGCGGTGCCCGCGTCGACCAGGTCGACGTACACGTGACCCTTCTCGTAGACCTTCGCGATCTCGCCGCGAACCCAGTGCGGACGTCGTCGCCCGAAGCCCGATTCGAGATGCGCGGTGAGTAGTTGGTAGAACTCACCCACCTCCAAGATGGGCTCGTCGGTGTCGGTGTTGAGAACCACGTGGCGAGGTTACCGGAGGTCTGTCATGCGATTACTCCTTGTTAGCCCCGAAATCTTGTGTCAGACTGAACATGGATGGTGAGTCGACTGGGTGGCCGCGCCGACCGGGAACGGGCGGTGAGGAAAGTCGGGGCTCCATAGGGCAGGGTGCTCACGAAACGTGAGTCGCGGTGACGTGCAGGACAGTGCCACAGAGAACAGACCGCCGATGGCTTGGGCAACCAAGTACAGGTAAGGGTGAAACGGTGCGGTAAGAGCGCACCAGCATCTTGAGCAATCACGATGGCTTGGTAAACCCCACTCGGAGCAAGATCAAACATGGGAGGCTGCCCGCGCGCCTTGTAAAAGAGGCACTCCCTAGGTAGATCGCTGAGATGGATGGCCGCCCAGCCTTCGTTTACGAAGGTGGACAGAACCCCGCTTACAGGTCGACTCACCATCCCTTGACCACTCAATCAACGACTCAGAAGGATGAACCGTGCTGCATCTGCCGTACCGCGAGCTGCCCGTGGACGATCCCGGCGCGCCCGATACCGGTTCGCCCGTTCGCTACCTCGGCTGGCTCGCGCGAAACCAGCGCTGGCTCTTGTCGCTGAACGCCCTCTTCGGCATTGGCTGGATGGTGGCCCAGGCGCTCGTGTGGGCCGCGGTTGGTGCCGCCATCGACCACGGTGTGGAACAGCACAAGACCGGCGAGCTCTTCAAGTGGGTCGCCGTCGTGGTGGTACTTGGTCTCATTCAGGCTGTCTGTGGATCGTTGCGCCACCAGCTCGCGGTGACGAACTGGATGAATGCGGCCTATCGAACCGTTCAGGTGATTGGCCGCCATATTGCGACGACCGGCCCTGCGCTGACTGACGAGATTCCTGCCGGCGACGTCGTCAACACCGTTGCTGCTGACGCGATGCGCATCGGCAGTGCCTACGACAGCTTCGCGCGATTCTCTGGCGCCATCGTCGCCTGGATCGTCGTGTCCTTCATCCTCCTCTCAACGTCCGTCGAGCTTGGGCTAGTGGTCTTGTTAGGCGTGCCGATCCTTGGCTCCCTGACCGTTCCCCTCATGAAGCCACTGCACCGAACCCAGGCCGCGCAACGTGAGGCGGCAGGGAGACTCGCCGCCATTGGCTCGGACACGGTCGCGGGCCTGCGAATTCTTCGCGGGGCCGGTGGCGAAGACGTCTTTCTTGAGAACTACCGCCGCCAGAGCCAACGCGTGCGCGCCGCGGGTAATCGCATCGCGGCCCCCCAAGCGGGACTCGAATCGGGCCAGGTGCTCCTCCCCGCCATTCTGACCGGCATCGTGACGTTCCTCGGTGCACGGGACGTGATGAACGGGACCCTCCAGCCCGGCGAGCTCGTGGCCTTCTTTGGCTACTCCATGTTCCTCACGACCCCCCTTCGCACGGCAATCGACTACGTGATCATGTCGACGCGCGCGGTCGTGGGCGCGAGCAAGGTGCTACGCGTCCTTGCCATCGAAGCGAGCGTCAAAGATCCCGAGCATCCACTCGTCTGGCCGTTGCAAGTCGACCGCCTCGAAGACCGCCGTAGCGGACTCGTGCTCACCCGCGGGGGGCTCTGCGGTCTCGTTACCGATACGCCTGACGACGCCGCGCTGCTCTGTGACCGCCTCGGGCGATTCGTCGCCGACAGTGACGATGTCTTCGTGAACAGCGTGAGCATCAGCGCCTTCCGGCTCGACGACGTTCGCTCTCACCTCGTAGTGAGCGAGATCGAACCACGGCTCTTCTCGGGCGAGCTGCGCTTTGAGCTCATGCCCCATGGCCTCGTCAACGATGAACGCATCCTTCAGGTATTGCAGGCCACGAGCTCGCTCGACGTGCTCGAGGCGCTCGATGACGGCCTCTCGACCATCGTGGAAGAGCGGGGCCGTGGATTCTCTGGCGGCCAGCGTCAGCGACTCAGCCTGGCGCGCGCCGTCCTCACGAACGCCGAAGTCCTGATCCTCGTCGAGCCGACGTCGGCCGTCGACACGCACACCGAAGGTCGCATCGCGGCGCGTCTCGGTGAGGTGCGGGCCGGGCACACGACCCTCGTGGCGTCTACGAGCCCCTTGCTGCTCGAGCAGATGAGCGAGATCTTCTTCGTGTTGGAGGGCAAAGTCGTGGATCAGGGCACCCACGACGAGCTGGTCGCGCGGTCGTCGAAGTATCGACAGGTCGTCTTGCGAGAGGACGCGTAGTGCAGTTACCGATCGCCGACGCTAAGACCGTTGCCGCATACGCGAAAGTCCTCATGCGCGAGCACCGTCGCGCCCTGTCGCGGATGCTCTCTCTCTACGCCACGGCGGCCGTCATGTCGCTCATTCCGGCCTGGGTCATCGGAGAGATCACCAACTTCGCGTCATACCACCAGCTCACTGGGCCAAAGATCACCGATTACATTGGGCTCCTCGTCGCGGCGTCACTCGCCTACTCCGTGCTCACGTACTTCGCCCGACGCCGCAGCTACGTGCTCGGCGAGACCGTCTTTGCGCAACTTCGCGAAGAGTTTCTTCAAAGCGTCCTCGCCCTTCCACTCGGCGACGTGGAGCGCGCGGGCACTGGCGACCTCCTCAGTCGCACCACCAACGACATGGAATCCCTCTCGCGCACCGTGCGCTTCGCCGTGCCCGAATGGATGGTCGCGATCCTCCAAGCGGTGCTCACGCTTGGCGCGATGCTCCTCGTCAGTCCGCTCGCAAGCGTGGCGAGCCTCGTGTCGCTCCCGGTGTTGTTCTTCTCGACGCGTTACTACTTGCGCTACGCGACGCCGGGCTATCGGCGCGAGCGCATGAGCTACGCGGCAATGTCGGGCTCGGTGGCAGAAACGGCCGAGGGAGCGCGCACCATTGACGCGCATCGTCTCGGACCCCGTCAGGTGACGCGTATCGAAGACAATGTCCGCGAGTCGTTCTACTCAGAGATGTACACGCTCCTGCTGCGAATGATCTGGTTTCCGACCGTCGAAGGCGCCTTCGCTCTGGCGGTTGCCGTGACCCTCGCCTGGAGCGGCTGGCTCGCGATCAACGGACACGTCTCGATCGGCGCCGCGACGACGGTCACCCTCTACGTCGTCCAGATCAACGATCCGCTTGACCGCATTGTCTCCTGGCTTGACGAAATTCAGATCGGTCAGACCTCACTCGCCCGCTTGATCGGCGTGTCGGTCGTGCGCGACGACCGCCCGACGAGCGGTCGCGAACCTACCAACGAGACCATCACCTTGGAGAATGTCCGCTACGCCTATCGAGCAGGTCATGACGTCCTCAACGGCGTCAGCCTGGTCGTGCGCCCGGGTGAGCGACTCGCCATTGTCGGCCCATCGGGCGCGGGCAAGTCAACGATTGGTCGACTCATTGCGGGCATCGACGCGCCCCGTAGCGGATCAGTGCGCGTCGGCGACGTCGAGGTCTCCCACATGCCGCTCGCCGATATGCGACGGCACATCGCACTCGTCACCCAAGAGCACCACATCTTCATCGGCACCGTGCGCGACAATCTGGCCCTCGCCCGACCGGAATCAACCGACGCGGAGATCGAAGACGCCCTCGGCGCCGTCGACGCACTCGAGTGGGTCAGGCTCCTGCCCGAGGGCATGAGCACCGAGCTTGGCACGACGGGGTATGCCATTTCGCCCGCTCAAGCACAGCAACTGGCGCTCGCCCGTTTGGTGCTGAGCAACCCCCACACGCTCGTACTCGACGAGGCGACCGCGCTCCTTGACCCGCGCGCCGCGCGACACTTGGAGCGATCGCTGAGCGCCGTTCTCTCGGGTCGCACGGTGATCGCCATCGCGCATCGCCTCCAGACCGCTCACGACGCCGACCGGGTCTGCGTCGTCGTTGATGGTGTCGTCGCCGAGATCGGCACACACGAAGAGCTGGTCGCACTGAACGGGGAATATGCCGCACTGTGGAGTAGCTGGCGGAACGAGAAGCCGACCGCATCGTAGGCTGGAATCGTGGCCGAGTATCTCCGTAGTGACGAAGTGCTCGCCTGTGTTCATCGCATCGCGCTCACCCGCGGGGCGCCGTTCCACTTCACGGCACCCCCACTTACGCCCGAGCTGGAACGGCGTCGGCGCGCGGCGCACGAGCATCGCCAACAGGTCTTCGAGCGCATTGCGATCTTTCACCCCGAGGCTGTCACGCCATCAAGTGTCGACGAGACAAGCAGGCTCATGCGCGAGGGATGCGAGCTGATCGTTCGACCTCGCCTCGCACACGACGACGTCGCTCGGCGCAGCGCCTCCGTGCACCTTTTGGTGCGTGTGGGGCGCAACGAGGAGCACTTCGCGTACGCACCAATACTCATCAAGAATCACGAAGTCGTTGAATCGGCGAGCACTCGTCGCACGCTGGAAGGCTCCCTCGAGCGCCTACGGCCCAGCGAGGCTCAGTACATCGACGGGTACGGGACTCGAGCAGCACTCCCCATGACGCGCAGCGGACTCTCCCTCGCCCAGGCGACGCGCGTCCTCGAGGCGCACGGCCTCGCCGATCCTGCGGCGAGAGCCGGCGTGATCGACCGTCAGGGGCGGCTGTGGTGGTTCGATCTTGCGACCAATAGCTATCCGCGCTTCAGCCTCGCCACCTACGATCGACTGCATCACGAACGGCTCGACGTACTCCTCGGTCACGAAGAATGGATGCGACACGACGCCAACTTCCCCACTGCTCCCTATTGGCACCGGGACTGCCCCGACTGTCCCTTTCGCGAACACTGTGAAGAGCAACTCGAAAAGCTCGACGACGTCTCACTCGTGCGCTTCACGTCGTTCTCGCAGCAACTGTTGCTAAGAGAGCATGGCGTAGAGACGCGAGCGCAACTTGCCCGACTCGATCCGGAACTGGCACGACGGGCGCGCGGCAAAGTGCTCAATCCTCTGGAGCCCCACAAACCTGAAGAGGTCCTTGGGCGCACCATCGACAAGCTCGACGATCTGATCTATCGCGCGCGTGCCTTTGAACGAGGAACGTCGTTGCGCGTCGTTGCGTCGAATCACGTGGGATGTCCGACGGCAGACATCGAAGTAGACGTCGACATGGAGAGCTACGACGACGCGACGTACCTCTGGGGGGCGAGCGTCACCGTGAACGAGCCCACCACCAGCGTGAGCGCGGGCTATTACGCCTTCGTTGAATGGGACGAACTGACGCGCGACGCCGAAGCGAACATCTTTCGCGAGTTTTGGACGTGGCTCGAAGAGATCCGCCGGCTCTGCGCCAACGAGGGTCGTACCTTTGCCGCGTACTGCTTCTGGGCCCAAGCAGAGGACGGCGCCATGAATAGAGCCGTCGACCCGCCGCTACCCGACGGACCGACGGCCGCTGACCTGATGTCTTTTCGCAAAGCGACGCCGCCCGTGTGGATCGATCTGCACGAACAGGTCAAGCGGCAGATCCAGACGGAAGGTCCCTTCGGGCTGAAGCAGCTCGCGGTTGCGGCGGGATTTCACTGGCGCGACCCGAACCCGAGCGGTGAGGCTTCGATGCTGTGGTACGAAGTGGCTCGCGGCGACACACCTGACGCGCTCGCCTCACGCGAGCGAATCATGGCCTACAACGAAGACGACTGCCGAGCCACCAAGGCGCTACGCGATTGGTTGAACGGCCCCGCGCGACACCTCGCGCACCGTGACGACCCCTTATAGGTTCAATGCTCGGTCATTAGCATTGAACGGTGGCCCCCGCATCGTCCGAGTCGTCGTCGAGTGCCTCTGACGTAACCCTGGCGCGCCTCCTCGGTGTCAGCTCAACGTTCGTGACGCTGGCACTCGCCGGACTGAGCGCGCTCGCCATCTCTGATCTCGTTCAGCGCCACTTCGAAACCGGTCTCTGGTACCTCGTTGCGGTGGTGGTCCTTCGCTGGGCCGTCGGCGCCTTGCTCGACGAATGGGGCGAGTCGGCGGCCGTCCGAGTTCGTGCGCGATGGCGGCGACGATTGGTCGCTCAGCTCGCGGTACCTCGTCCCGAGGGTGAGCGAGGACGCGGTGATCTCGCGCTCGCGATTGATCACGCGGCGGATGCCCCGTCCCTCGAGCGCCTCGGCGCGAGCGCCGCGAGCGCGGTACTCGGCGTCGTGATCGTCTTCATCGCGGCCGGTTGGTTGCCGTTCGTGATCACGGTCGCGCTGCTCGGGGTTGCGGTGCCCCTTTACCAGCGCGCGGGACGACGGAGCGAAGACATGGCAACGCAGTACCAGGACCGCAGGGCGGTCCTCGAAGCGCGCCAACTTGAGGTGCTCCAACACGCACCCGAGCTGCGCGCCCTAGGGGCCGTGACGTACGGTGCCAACGAGATTGCCGCCATCTCGGATAGCGAGCACACACTCGCCCTTCGCGCCATCCGCGTCGCGCTCGAATCCTCGCTCGTCACCGAATTCCTGAGCGGGGTCAGCATCGGACTCGTTGCCATGGTCGTGGGTTTCGGACTGCTCGGAGGGCGCATCAGCCTCGTGCGCGCATTGGTGGCGGTCCTCGTAACGAGTGAGCTGTTCGCCCAGGTGCGCCGCTACGGAGTCGAATTTCACCGACGAGACGACGCCGCGCGCGCGAGAGCGACGCTCGAGTCCCTGGGGACCGCGCACCATCGCACGGCGGGTGATGAGCTGCTCGTCGTCGACGATCTCGTCACCGAAGCACACGCGGACCGAGTGACGCTCCGAGTGAAGCCGGGCGATCGAGTCCTCGTCACGGGACCATCGGGCATTGGCAAGACAACCCTGCTCCACACCTTGCTCGAGTGGCGCCCCGCCTCCTCGGGAACGCTGCAGCGCACTGACGAGCCCATCGGCTACGTGAGTGCCGAAAGCAGCCTCTTGTCCGGCTCGTTGCGAGAGAATCTCACGCTCGGCGCATCGATCGCTGACGGCGATCTCTTCGCGACCCTTCATTCCCTCGGTCTCATCGGAACGCGCTTTGAAGACCTCGATGTCGAACTACTGAGCGACGGCCGGGGCATGAGTTCGGGCGAACGGGTTCGCCTGATTTTGGCCCGCGCGATTCTGAATGGTGCATCGCTGCTCATGCTCGACGACGTGGCGGGTGTGCTCGACGCGGGCGCCCGAGATGATGTTCGCAACGCCCTCGGTCAACTCGGCGACCTCGCGATCATTGAAGCGACCGTCGACTCGCCGCTCCTAATGACAGCAACCCAGCGCATCGAGCTGCAACCGTGAACGACGACTTCGCCCGACTTCGCCGGTGGCTGCGCCGCGCCCAACCACCTCGCGCGCAGCTGGTACGAGCACTCCTCATGGGATTTGTCGCCAGTGCCACCAACGTGGGACTCCTGGTAGGCGCGATTGCGCTACTCGTCGAGAGTGCTACACGACCGGGACTGCGCGCCGTCGCGGCCGTGCTGATCCTGATCGAGCTGCTTGCCTTCTTGCGCTCGCCGCTTCGCTTCGGCGAACGATTGTCCGCCCACCGGCTGGGCTATGCCGCCGTCACTCGATGGCGCCGTTGGCTTGTACTCGTCGTGGGACAGCTGAATTACTCCCAGTGGCGCACCTACGCGTCAGGCGATCTGCTGGAGCGCGCTCTTGGCGATACCGACGAGCTCCAGGACCTCTGGCTCCGCTTCGTCATTCCTCTCGTCGATCTCGTCGCCGTCATGATCGCGAGCGATGTCGTCATCGCGATCTTGCCGCCTCACGGGCGCTGGTGGACCTACGCGGTGAATCTCGCGATCTTGCAGCTCATCGGCGTAGGCGGACTATGCATGTTCGCGCGCAGCGAACTCGTGAGCGACCGTGCGCTCCGCCACGCACGCGGGCTCTATCGCGCACAGGTGGTGGAGCTGAGCGCCGCAACCCCCGAGATTGCGCTCTTGGGACGCCTCGCACACGCCGAGTCGCGTTCGGCGAGTATCGCCGCAATCCTGCACCACGCCGAGCGCCGTGTACGACGGAGCCGTCGGTCGTCGGATGCGCTCGTGATCGTCATCTCGGTGCTGGCACTGGTCGGCATCGTGAGTCATCCGGCGACCTCGAGCGTCTGGCTCGTGATCGCTGCAATGATCGGACTTTCTAACTTCGAACTCCTCTCGGGCGTGCGCTCGTCCCTTCATGCGGCCGTCACAGTGAGTGGCGGAGGCGAACGCCTCGATGCGCTCACGACAGCTCCCCACAGTGGAGCGCTGCACTGGCCAGCGGATGTGACGTTGCGCGTCAATCAACTCACGCTCGAGGAGGACGCACGGGTCTTGGTGCGCGAGGGCACCCTCACACTCGAGCCCGGGCGTCGCCTAGCGATCGTGGGCGATTCGGGCGCGGGCAAGTCAACGCTACTGCGAGCGCTCTCACGACTGGAACACGCGAACGTGGGTGCGATCACTATCGGGGGCATCGACATCGCGGAGATCAATGAAGCGGAGTTCCGCCGACATGTGACGTACGTCGCAAGCGAGCCAGGTCTGACGCGTGGCTACGCCGTGGATGTCGTGCTCCTCGGGCGCAGCACCGAACGCGATCCCTTCAACGACCTCCGCGCGCTGGGCCTGGCGACCGATCGCACGACTCGCTTCGAGGAGCTCTCGCGCGGCGAACGTGTCCGCGTGGCCCTCGCTCGCGCCCTTGTCACGAGCCCGGACCTCTATTTGCTCGACGAGCCCACGGCTGGGCTCGGTCGCGACGAGACCACTCGACTGCTCGACCTTCTCGGCGCCACTGGCGCGACGGTGGTCGTCGCGACGCACGATGAGCACGTGGTGAGCTGGTGCGACGTCGTTCTCGAGATCCGAGCCGGCGAGCTCGTGCCCCTCAGCCGTTGAGGCTGTGCATGCCGGCGGGCTGGTAGCGCTCCCCTTCGACCGCATTACGCGGCACGGCAGCTTCGAGTGCAGCGATGTCCTCCGCACTCAAGGTGATATCGAGCGCCGCCACGTTCTCGCGCAGCCACTCGCGACGCTTCGTGCCGGGAATGGGCACGACGTCGCTGCCGCGCGAGAGCACCCACGCCAACGCCAACTGAGCAACCGTGACCTTCTTCTCGGTCGCAATGCGCTCGAGGTTCCTCACGAACGCCAGGTTGTGCTCGTATGCTTCGCCGGAAAAACGCGGGTGCTGACTGCGGAAGTCCGTGGGGTCGGCGACGCGCGTTTCGGCTTCCTTCGTGAGAAAGCCGCGTCCCAGCGGGCTGTAGGCGACAAATCCAATGCCGAGGCGCCGACACGTCGCGAGCACACCGTCTTCAGGATCGCGCGACCACAATGAGTACTCGCTCTGGAGCGCCGCGATCGGATGCACCGCGTGGGCGCGCTCGATCGTCGCCGAGGACGCTTCTGAGATCCCAAGGTAACGGACCTTTCCGGCTTCGACCAGCGACTTCATGGCGCCCCAGGTCTCTTCGATGGGAACAGAGCGGTCGATCCGGTGCTGGTAATAGAGGTCAATGACCTCGACATTCAGGCGTTCCAGCGACGCATCGCACGCGGCCCGCACGTACTCGGGCGTGCCGTTCAGGCGGATGAAGGTCCCATCCTCCGCCCGTTCATTTCCAAATTTCGTCGCGAGCACCACCTCGTCGCGGCGCCCTTCAATGGCGCGCCCGACCAGTCGCTCGTTGGTGAAAGGGCCGTACATGTCAGCCGTATCCAGGAAGTCGACGCCCAGATCGAGCGCCTCACGGATGGTGGCAATCGACTCGTCGTCGTCCCCCGCTCCGTAGAACTCACTCATGCCCATGCATCCGAGTCCCTCGGCCGAAACCTCGAGTCCTTTGGTCAATGTGCGACGTTGCATACGTAACCTCCATGTGAAATTGCTCACAACAGCCCGTTTAAAGGCCTTGGCGAGCAGAGTAGTAGTCGTGGACGAAGTAATTTCTTGACATTGGCTGGGGGGGCCAAACATCGAGCGCCCGTCTGCTTCGGTAACGAAGCAGACGGGCTCCGTTGTTTCTAAAGCCTTTCCCAAAGCACCTTATGGTAAGGACGTGCCCCCGATGACGGCTGTCGACACGGCAGCGCCCACGATCCGACCGCTGTTACGTGGTTGGCTGCACGTCGCGGGCGCCCTCATACTCGCCGCGTGCTCGCCCATCCTCTTCCTTCGTGCCCACACGTGGGCGCAGGTCGGTTGGGTGCTCTGCTTCGTCGTTGGCGTCGAATCGATGCTGGTGACCAGCTCGCTCTTTCATCGTGTGCGGTGGACGCCCACGCACCGGCGAGCAATGAAGCGCGCCGATCACTCAGCGATCTTCCTCGCGATCACCGGGAGCTACCTCGCCATCGCGGGGCTCACGATGCACGGGACGATCCGGCTGGTGCTCCTCATCATCGTCATCGCGGGCGCGTTCGTGGGCGTCGCCATTCGACAGTTCGCCCTCGATACGCCCAAGTGGGTGAATACACTCCCTTATCTGTGCGTGGGTTGGGCGGCCGTCGCCGTGCTTCCCCAGATCTATCGAGGCGGAGGCCCGCTCTGCTTCTCGTTCGTCGCCGGTGGCGGCCTCGCCTATACGCTCGGCGCGCTCGCGTACGGTCTGAAGCGGCCGCGTCTCTTCCCGCGAGTCTTTGGGTACCACGAGCTCTTCCATGCGGCGACGCTCGTGGGTGCGGCCCTCAACTTCGCCGCCATCGCCATCGCGCTGCGCTAAAGCAGCGGCACCACGTTGTAACGGATGAGCTGAGGTCCGCGGGCGCGCACGCCGATCACGGTCATCGAGCCGTTTTCCAGCCGCATGCGCCAGGACGTCGATCCCGGCACTCCGAGCGCCCAGGTCACTGCGGATTTGATTGGCGACACGTGACTGACGATCGCGAGGTGCCGCGACGACGAGTGAAGAAGACTTGAGTCGTCGTCCAGCAGCCCGTCGAGCTCCGCGTGGACTCGCTTGTCGACGTCCGCGAGCGACTCTCCGCCTCCGAAGGCGTGTTCGTGTTCAAATTCAAAGGACCGCCAGTGTTCGGTCGTGATCTCCGCGAGCGAGGTGCCATCGAGCTCGCCGTAGTCGACTTCGATGAATGATTCTCGCACCGTCTGCGCGTATTCCGGCAACGCGAGCTCGGCCGTTTCACGAGCCCGCACGAGTGGCGACACCCACACGTCGTCAACGTTGCCAAGCCACGGCGTCAATGCTCGGGCTTGCCGTTGGCCCAGTTCGGTGAGGCGGGGATCACTTCGCCCGACGAGCAGGCCGAGCTCATTGGTTGTGGACTGTCCGTGACGAATGAGATAGATCACGACAGCAAGAGACGATCGCACTCGGGACAGTCCATGAAGGTGTCCACCGGCAACGATTTGAATCGGTCATAGTCCAACGGCGCGAGCGCGATGCGACACCCGTCGCATCGCCCCTCGATTACCAACGCGGCGCCTGACCCGCCGCTCCGCGCCAAGGCAGCGTTGTACCGCACAAGGAGGTCTGGCGGAACGGCGCTCGCGGTCTCGCCACGGGTACTCGCGAGCGCGACGAGCTCTTCGTCGAGCGAAGCTTGGAGGTCTTTGATGGACGCTTGCAGTTCGGCGCGCCGAGCGACGCCCGGTTGCGCACGACGCTTGACGTCCTCGATCGTCGCCTCCTTGGGTTCGAGCTCGACCAGGAGCTCAAGCTCGCGATCCTCGCTCGTCACGAGCAGTTGGCGAACGTGGGTGAGCTCGTTTTGGAGTGCACTGAGCTCTCGAGCGTTCGCCGTTGACGAAGAGAGCGCACTATCGAGATCGTTCGCTCGCTTCTTCAGCCGCAGTGACTCGGCGGCCGCGACATCTCGTCGACTCGCGAGCGGTGCGAGGTCCGCTTCCGCGGCGCGAAGCGCACCGAGCAGGGCTCGCAGCTCAGCCTCCAGCGTTGCGAGCTCCGCCAGCTCGGGCAAGTGCGTCTTTTGTGCGCGAACGCGGTCAATCCAGCGATCGGCTTCCATGAGGGCCCGCAGCGATTCACTCACACTCACGCAGTCAGTCTTTCACGCCGAAGGCGTCGAACGACTCGGCGAGCTTCGAGATCGCGGGCGCCAGCTCCGGTTCGCCACGTTCGATCGCGGAGGCGAAGTCGAACCAGAAAACGTCGGGGCTTTCGTCCTCGGGCGGCTGGGGATCGACCGGCTCTGCAATCAGTACGTAGCGAAGGTCGTAGTGGGTGTGCGCGTTGGGACCGGCGTGCACGTCGACGTGAAAGAGCTCGACCGGATCGAGATGATGAACCTCGAGTCCCGTCTCTTCCCTCGTCTCTCGCACGCACGCCGCTTCGGGCGACTCCCCCGCATCGATGTGCCCGCCCGGCTGCACCCAGATGCCGAGCCGTCGGTGGCGATGCAAGATCACGCCTCGCGTTGAGACGACGAAAGCTGAAGCGGTCACGTGATGGACGTTGTCCGTCTCCGAGAATGGATCACCGGGCCAGCTCAGCCGATCGAGCGTCATCACGATCGATGCCGCTTCGCGCTCATTGACGGGGTCGATGCGCTCGATCTGCGCTCGTAGCCTCTCGATCACCGCTCCTCCAAGAAGGCGTGGATGGACGTGGGCACGTCCACCTCCCCGTTCGCCATCGCTCCCCGCGTGTCCGGCACCGGATCGTCGAAGACCAGACGCGCGGGAATGGTGCCCGCCCAAATAGGAAGCGCTTGGTCGTCGAGGTCGTCTTCGGTCTCACCCATAGACACCTTCGCGGAGGCCTCGTCAATACGCACCGCGACAAGCATCGTCAGTCGTTGCTCGGACTCGGTCATCGGGCGCGCCTCACTGGCTCGACCCGGCAAGACTCGATCGACGAAGCGGTCGAGCAACCGGCGCTTCTCGTTCGCGTCGAGGACTTCGTGCGCCTCGCCAACGACAACGACCGACCGGTAGGCGATTGACGACTCGAAGCCGCTGCGCGCCACGCGGATGCCATCAAAGATCGTGACCGTCACGAAGGCCTCGCCCTCGCGAGCGAGTGATTTCAAGACCTCATTCGCCGGGCTGCCGTGCAGGTACAGCGTGTGGTCCTCGCGTAGGTGGAGCGTCGGCAGCGCCGTAGGTTTGCCGTGCACCGTCGCGGCGACATGACAGACCCACGCTTCGTCCAAGATGGCGAAGATGGTCTCCTCGTCGTAGGACGCTTTCTTCGGCAGTCTTCGCACGCGGGTCCGCGGACCGGGACCGAGCGGCTCCGCGCTCATGGATAGATCTCGCCCGAGAAGAACGTTCTCGCCATACCCGCGACTTCAACGTTGCGCTCAAAGAGGCGCGCGTACATGATGCCGCCGCGGGTGCTGGCTTGGCGAACCGCGACGGTCGGCGATCCAACCTTCTCTACCCACCACGGTGCGACGGCGCAGAGCGCGCTGCCGGTCACCGGATCTTCGGCGAGACCGAGGCGCGGAGCGAAGACGCGAATGGAGACGTCCACGTCCGGCCCTCCGTAACAGGCGGCAATGACCAGCGAGCTCGGCACCAAGAACAGACTCATGGGGTCCACCGTGAGCGCGCACAGCGTCTCGTAGTCGTCAACGATGGCGAGCACGCTGGAGGGACCTGCTTGATAGGCCTCATCGACGTGCCCGATCGCGTCGGCAAGAACCGCGGGATCGATCGGCTCGAGGTACGCCCGCGGCAAGTCGATGCCCACGAGTCCGCCAGAGAGGCGACGACCGGACAACGCGCCCGATCTCGTGGCGAAGAAGAACTCTGACCCGGGCGCCTCGAGCTCGTTCAAGAGCACGTGCACGGTGGCAAGCGTCGCGTGTCCACACAGATCCACCTCGACCGTCGGAGTGAACCAGCGAAGCGACCACTGGTCACCTACGCGTCGCACGAACGCAGTCTCAGAGACCCCGAGCTCAAAGGCGATCTGCTGGAGCTCGTCGTCGGGCAGCGCGCGTTCGAGCAGCACGACGACCGCGGGATTACCGCGCTCGTTCGCCCCGATGAACGCGTCAACCCACCACAGTCGATGGCCAAAGGCAACGTCGACAGATTCCACGCTAAGAGACTGCCACACCCGCAACGGACCTCCCGATAGTGTTGAACGGTGCGTGTCGCGACGTTTAACCTTCACGCCGGTGTCGACGGTTGGGGTCGGCCCACACGAGTCCTCGACGTGGTCAAAGACCTTGACGCAGACGTGCTGATCCTGCCCGAACTGTGGCGGGCCGTCGACGGGCCGGACTTCTACGACGATCTCGCAACATCGTTGCGCATGACGGGTGAATTTGCTCCGCTCGCGACCGGCGAGCGCGTGACCTCCGGCGAGGGACCTGCTTCCTGGCAGCCAATGCTCGCTCACTTCGTCGGTGAACGCGGCCTCTTCTTCAGAGAGCACCGCGAGCTCACGAAAGACCAGCTCGCCAAACGAGCACTCAGCCGACGCGTCGAAGCCGGTACCTGGGGGCTCGGGTTCCTCACCCGCCTCCCGGTCGAGAACATCACCATCACCCCACTCGGGCGCCTGCCGCGAGAAAAGGTCACGCGCGCGCTCATCGTCGCGCGACTCAGCGATGGCACGCGCCCGTTTTACGCACTGGCCATCCACGGGGCCCACATCAGTCATGGCTCGTATCGCCAGTACCGGCGTATCAACCAGATCGTCGCTGGACTTGAACCGGACGTGCCGGTGCTCATCGCGGGCGACTTCAACTGCTGGCGCCCACTCCTGCGGGTGCTCTTTCCCGGATGGCGCACCCTCGCGAGGGGGCGCACCTGGCCCGCGAAGCGACCTCACTCCCAGATCGATCACATCCTCGGTCGAGGTCCGTGGAAATCGCTCCAGAGCTACACCCGCGACGGAGGCAGTGACCACCTCGCCCTCATCGCTGACGTTGAGCTCCGTTAGGTGAGCTCCATCTGAGAGCTCTCGGGCAATCGGTAGAGCAGCGCGAGACACGGCAACAGCGGCAAGAAGGTCACCAGTGCCGCGAGGCGCAACGAACCGGGGCCCGTCACGTGCACGCTGTCACCGACGAGACCAAAGACGAGAAGCCCGGCCATCGCACCGAGAACGCCCGCCACGACAATCCATCCCGCCGCCGTGGCACGCGAGGCATGTGGGAACAGTTCGGTGCTCAGCGCAGCAATGGCGGGCGCCAAGAGGCCTCCCGCCAACACCCCGCTCATGTAGCCAATGACGAACGCCGTCTTGCCTCCGCCGTACGCCAGCGCCGCCGTGAGCGCGGTCGCCACCGTCCCGATCACGATGGTGCCTCGACGACCGAGCGTGCGCGCGAAGTATCGACTGAGGAGCAAGCCCGCAAGTCCGGTGAGGGCGCTCAGCGACACCACGAGCGAGACAATCAGTGGGCTGATCTTGAGGACACCCTCGCCGTAGACGAATGTAAATCCGCTCGCTGGCCCAGAGACGACGCCGATTACAAAGACAATGACGCCGACGGTCGCCACGCGCGAGCGCAGACCTTGTGGTACGGCCCCGAGGCGCGCGAGCGGCCCGCCCGCTCCTCGAAAGACTGGTTCGGGTACCGAGCGAAGCAGTGGGCGAAGGAAGAAGACGGGCACGAGCGCGAGGGCAAAGAGCCAACGAAACGACTCTGGTCCGCGCAGCAGCCCGGAGAAGATCGCAGCGAGTCCGGCGCCAACCCCCGCGCCCGCCGACACGATGACCAAACGATCGATGCGAGTCTGGGCATTCGAAAGCTCGACCGTCACGACCTGCACCACCGTGGCGGTCGAGGTCAGCAACGGACGCGCGAGCGCAAAACACGCAACGAAGAACCAGTACGAAGGACTTAGCGCCGCACAGGACGTAATCACCAATCCCACCAACAACGTTCGGCGCATGGTGCTGACTCGCCCCCAGCGGTCCGCGAGCGACGCGAGCGGCAAAGCGCCCAGTGAGGCAAGTCGCAGCACCGCGAGACCGATGCCGAGCTGGGAGCCCGACAGGCCAACCACACTTTGGAGCGACTTGCTCGAAGTGTGATGTCCGAAGTAGCTCGCCACTTTGTCAAGCGACGCGACCGCCCCAAAGGGTGCAAAACCGGCCACCAATGCGATGAGAAACAGCGCGATGGTGGCGCGCTGCCAGTTGCGCCGCACCATCGTGACGAGCGATGTATCAGCCAAGGTGCACGCTCTCGTCAACCGCGACGAGCATCTTTCCGTGGTTGCCGCCACTGAAAAGAAGATTGAGCGCTTCGGGCGCACGCTCCAAGCCCGTGAGAACGTGCTCTTGGTGTGCGAGCGCTCCCGACAGCACGAGCGTCGCGAGCTCCATCTGGGCCTCCGCGAAACGACTCGCATAATCGAGGATGAGAAAACCCTCCATTCGCGCCCGCCGTGTGATGAGGGCGCTCGTGTTCTCAATGCCTCGACGCGGACCGGTCGAGTTGTACTGCGAGATCGCCCCACAGAGCACGACGCGCGCGTTGAGCGCAAGGACCGTGAGGACTGTGTCGAGAATCTCACCGCCGACGTTGTCGAAGTAGAGGTCGACGCCGTTCGGACACGCCTCGCGCAGTCGATGACGCAGGTGCTCTGCGCGATAGTCGAGGCACGCGTCAAAGCCGTAACGCTCGACGACCTCGGTACACTTCTCCGCTCCTCCCGCAATGCCGACCACTTTGCTTGCGCCTCGCGCTCGAGCAATTTGACCGACGACTGATCCCGTCGCTCCCCCCGCGCCGGACACGACCACGACGTCACCCGTCGAAATGCGCCCGACGTCCACGAGACCGAAGTAGGCAGTCATGCCGGTGACCCCGAGCACGTTCATGACGGTCGCCAGATCGAGACCCAGACCGGTCGGAATCACCGTGAACCGTTCCTCGGGCGTGGCGAGCGTCCACTCCTGCCAGTTGGTCATACCAAAGACCACGTCACCGACGCGGTAGCGATCGCTGCGCGATTCGACAACGACACCGGCGCCACCGCCTCGCACGACGGCACCGAGTTCGATCGGAGGCAGATAGCCCGGCGCGTCATCCATCCACGTCCGAATGGTCGGATCGATGCTCAGCATGGCGACCTTGATGAGCGCTTCGTCCTCGCCACAGCTGGGCCGGGGCGTGGTGACGAGCGTGGTGATGCTCTCGTCAACGGGGCCACTCGGACGACGTTCCAGCACGATTTGGCGGTTGTCCACGAAGCTCCTTCACGGTGGTGACTAATTAGATACTGTCACCGTGCGACGAGTCGTAGGCGCAGCACGCCCCCAATGCGGGCGAGAACCACTGCGTGATTACCCGCGATTGCCCTTCACGCGTCGGATCACTTCGTCGACCACTTGACTTGTCGACGCCTCTCCCGCGAGATCGAAGGTGCGAATCCCGTCGTTCGCGGTCGAGAGTGTCGCATCGCGCAGGAGCCCCGCGGCGCTCGCGCAGCGTTCGTCGCCGCGATACCCGGCGTGTTCGAGCACCGCGGCACACGCGAGCAACATGGCCATTGGATTGGCAACATTCTTTCCTTCAAGCGACGGAGCGGTGCCGTGAGGAGCTTCCGCCATCGCGACGGTCGGTCGCAGGTGCTCGTCGAGCGATAACAGCACCGACTCCGCGCCAGCAATCGAGCCGAACATGGCAAGAACCAAGTCACTCAGGCAGTCGCCGTCTCGGTTGAGCGCCGGTATGACGACCGGCGTATGCCAGTCTTCGGTCATAAGTCCCGCGTACGCGGCATCGATCAGCATCGGTCGGTAGCTGACCGCGGCGTAGCGAGCGGCGGCGGCGTCCATCTCCTCTTTCAGCATGCCCTCATAGCTTGGTGACACCGTCCATTTCGGGCCGCCATAGACGAGGCCTCGGAGCGAATCCGCCATGCGAAACGAAAACTCCGCCACGGAGCGACAGGTGGAACGGTCAATCCGCTCGGTGCGCCACGCCGATTCGTCGAGCGAGCCCGGCTCGCCATCACGACCCTCCGGAGCTCCGTAGGCGTCGCCGACCGCCATCCGCACGACGACGACCGGATAGCTGAGCGCCACGATCGGGGTGACGCCCGGGATGCGCCGTCCGGTACGCACGATCACCTTGCCGTCAATCCCTTCGCGCAGTATGCGATTCGGCGAGCCCACACTTCCGATCTCCGTCGGTGTGATGGTCGCCGCCTTCAGTCCAAGACCGTGCTCGCGCATGGCGGCCGCCGCGTCGTGCACCACACCGTTGTCGGTGGCCTCTCGGCTGGCCAGTGAGAGATCGAAATGCACGAGATCGATATCAAACCCGAGAACCGATGGGGCGAGCGCGCGGAGCGACTCCTCGAGCAACTCTTGGCCGGTCTGATCTCCGTCGCATACGACAATGGTTGACGTTTGGTTCATGGATGCTCCTCGTTCGCCATACCACATTAGAGACGCGCTAGACCGCGCAAATCTGCCGCGCAACCGTGCATCGCAGGACATTCGACACGCTAAAACGGACACTGGAAGAATTGCACTGACGAGGTTGATCGCCTCGTGAGTCACTGCGAAGGAGACGTTATGGAATACGTGGCACTCGGCACTACCGGCCTTCAGGTATCGCGCATCTGCCTCGGCTGCATGAGTTACGGCGATCCCAGCCGGGGCAATCAGCCGTGGTCGCTCGGTCGCGAGAGTGCAGAGCCCTTCTATCGCCAAGCACTCGACGCAGGTATCAACTTCTTCGATACGGCGAACGTGTACTCCCTCGGAAGCAGCGAGGAGATTACAGGACAGACCCTGCTCTCCATGACGTCACGCGACGAAGTCGTCATCGCGACCAAGGTGCACGGCCAAATGCGCCCCGGACCCAACGGTCACGGACTCTCGCGCAAGGCGATCATGAGTGAGATCGACCACAGTCTTCGTCGTCTCGGGACCGACTACGTCGATCTCTATCAAATTCACCGTTGGGACTACGACACGCCGATCGAAGAGACACTCGAAGCCCTGCACGACGTGGTGAAGGCCGGCAAGGCCCGCTACATTGGCGCCTCGTCCATGTACGCGTGGCAGTTCGCTCAGGCGCTCTACGTGGCCGACCTCAATGGCTGGACGCGTTTTGTGAGCATGCAGAACTACTACAACCTCCTCTATCGAGAAGAGGAGCGCGAGATGTACCCCCTTCTCGCCGACCAGGGCATTGGATCCATTCCGTGGAGCCCGCTCGCGCGCGGCCGACTCACTCGCCCGTGGGCCGAACAGACCAACCGCTCCGAAAATGATGAGTTCGGTCGCAGCCTCTACTCCGACGACGACCAATCGGTCGTCGAAGCGGTCTTGCGGGTTGCGAGCAAGCGCAACGTCCCACCGGCGCAGGTCGCGCTCGCCTGGGTGCTGAAGAATCCCGTTGTCTCAAGTCCGATCGTCGGTGCGACGAAACCCGAGCACCTTTCCGATGCGGTGGCTGCCGTCGAGCTCGAGCTGGACGACGCGGAGATTGCCGAACTGGAAGCGGGCTATAAGACTCACGGTGTCGTCGGGTTTCGATAAACCAACGTCGAATAGGACGATGAAGGCCTGCTCCCTCAGCTCGGTGTGAACGTCATAAAGTACGCGAGCACGTGTGACAATAGACGTCGTGCAAGAGAAATTTTGTGATCAACCACGCTTCCAGACCGTCTTCATGCATCTCGGTGAGCCCGGATCGCGCAGGCTGCTCGCGACGCCTGCTCTGGTCTGTGATCTCGACGCGCTAGATCAGAACATCGACACGATGGCCAGCGTCGCCCGCGACGCGTCCATTGCGCTTCGCCCGCACGTCAAGTCTCATAAGGGCGCCTTCGTCGCGGCGCGCCAGCTGCGGGCGGGCGCCGTCGGACTCGCGTTCGTCAAGCTTTCGGAAGCGGAGATCGTCATCGAGCAACTCCCCGCGCTTGGCTACCACGATCGGGTCTCCGCGCTTCTCACCTCGCCGCTTGTCGGAGCCAGTCTCGCCGAGCGCGCGTGGCAGCTCGCGGAGCACTGCGACCTCGCGGTGGTTGCGGATTCGCCAGAGGGAATTGACGAGCTCGACGATGCGGCCCGCGGGGACGCGGAGCTTCGCGTGCTCTGCGACGTGGACGTCGGTCAGGGACGAACGGGCGTCACCAGTGCCGCGGCGGCACTACGTCTCGCCGATCGTCTTCATGACTCTCGTCGTTTGCTCTTCGGCGGCGTCCAGGGTTATGCCGGAAACCATCAGCATGTGCACGGTCGACAGGAACGACGCGAACGCATCGCCGTTTCGACCGAGCGCCTGCGCGTCATCATTTCCGCCCTCGAGGAGGCGGGCCACGACGTTCCGCTGCGCAGCGGCGGCGGCACCGGAAGTGCGCTCATTGATATCGAGCTCGGCGTCTTGAATGAGCTCCAGTGCGGCAGCTACGTCTTCATGGATCGTGAGTATCGCGATGCGTTAGGCGACGATCCCGAGGGACGATTCGCACAGAGTCTCACGATCGACGCGACCGTGATCTCCACCAATCACGAAAGTCACGTCACGATCGACGCGGGTCTCAAGTCCATGGCGACTGACGCAGGAGCGCCGGTCGTGGTCGGCCACGAGACGTCAATCGCGTACCACTTTCAAGGCGACGAGCATGGACGACTCGACGCTCCTCGCGAAGCTTTTGGCCGCGGCGATCGAGTGAGCCTGATCCCTCCTCACTGCGATCCCACCGTCAATCTCTACGACGTCATCTGGATGGTGCGCGGGGATACCGTCGTCGACGCGGCGTGGGTCGTCGCGCGGGGCTGCTCCCAGTAAGCCCGTATTTAGCGGGTGGCGAGATGCTCGCCGAGGAAGGTCTTGATTGCTTCGGCAAACAGGTCGGGCTGCTCCCACATGATCATGTGACCGGAGTCGATTTGGACGAGTTGTGCGCGTGGAAGTCGTTCGGCGATGCGAAAGGACATCTGTGGCCGTACGACCGCGTCCTGACTCGCGGCGATGACGAGGGTCGAGATGTCAATTTCGGCGAGCCGGTCCAGCAGATCATGGCCTCTGCAGGCGGCAACAGCGGCTATGAGACCGTCCATGTCGGGGAGCGGTGCAGCGAGGAACTCAGGGATGACCTCAGGGTGGCTCTTGAAGTACTCGCCACTGAAGCAGCCCATCAGCAGGCTCTCGGCGAGTCGATCGCTCAACCCACTCGTCGCAAGGGACGTCCAGTGCCCGAACAGCAGATCGAGGAGCGGGTCCTGCTCCGCCCATGTGTTCGACAGCACGAGTAGCTCGATGTCGTCTGGATAGTGGAGTGCCCAGGTCTCACAGATCCCGCCACCCATGGAGGAACCCACTGCGCTGACGGGGCCCAGACCGAGCGCGGCAACGACGTCGTGGGCGTCGTCAGCGTAATCCTTCATGGAATACGGACCCGGCAGATTCGTGCTCTGTCCGGTGCCCCGGTTGTCGAAGGAGACGCACGTGTAGTCGTCTACGAACTTATCCACTTGAGCGTCAAAGCTGGTGTGGTCATCGCCGAGACCGGCGACCCAGATGAGAGGAGGGCCGCTGCCGCGCACGCTGACAGTTATTTCACCGCCGGCCCGGGTCGGAATGGTCTTCAACAGCGCTGCGTCTGGCACGTTTCTCCTTGAATTCATATTTTCCGGAGTGGGCGCTGAGGGACTCGAACCCCCGACCTGCTGAGTGTAAATCAGCTGCTCTAACCAACTGAGCTAAGCGCCCGGAGTAATCAAGCCTAACTGGAGGGCATTATCCACGACTAAATGCTGGCTGCGCTGCACATGAAGTCGAGTAGTTCTTTCGTGCCGGCGAAGACTGGGCGGCGGCGTACGCGCTCGCTCGCCACGAGCTCCTCGCCGTCGTAGTCGGACGCGAAGGCGCCTGCCTCGTTGATCATCAGCAGTCCACCGAGGTAGTCCCAAGGATGAAGCCCCGATCGTCGTGCCACACTGAAGACGTCGAGTGAGCCATCCGCGACGAGGCAGATCTCCAGGCTCGCTGCACCGAGTGCGCGATACTGCGCCCAGCCCATGTGCTGCGCGGGAAGACCCGAAAAGCTCACAATCGCCTTCGTGAAGTCTCGTTGCTCGCTCGGTGAAATCGCGACGCCGTCTCGGTACGCGCCCGATCCACGTTCAGCTTCGTATACGGTGCCCGTCGCCTGATTCATGACCAGTGCGGCTATCAGCTCTTCGTTTCTCAACACCGCGAGGCTCGTGGCGAAAAACGGGACGCCATGATCGCAGTTCGTCGATCCGTCAATGGGATCGAGAACGACCGTGATGTCACCTTCACCGGACACACCCGACTCTTCACTCACCACGCGAAAACCGGCTCCGTGCAGTACGCGGAGTGCCACCTCGTCGGCGGCAATATCAAGGTGATACTGCGTGGAGCGAAGGCCTGAGTAACCATCGTGCGTTCCCGATTTCACAATGGCACCGATCTCCTGCGCGCACTCGCGAAGGGGGCCAAACAGTTCTACGTTCACATAGCAACGGTAGTGGGCTTCACGACTAACCTGAGAGGTGATGGCCGCCATAGACGTTGCAGGTTTCGTTGCCGACCTCAAAGACCACGCGGTGACCCACGGTTTCCACGTCCACGATGAACGACACTTCGTCGAGACGTATTCGCTGCGCCAAGCCTGGGAAGTCGACCTCCATCCAGAAGACGGATGCGGTGGCCCCGTCGATCTACATATCGAGCTCGACGTGGACCCTCGAACACTTCTCGCCTTTGAAGACGCGGTGCTGGGACTGCCCGATGAGGTTGACCCTCCCGACGAATTCCACTTCCCCCTCGTCCTGACCTGGAGCTTGCCCCCCATGCCTCACGGTCCGGACCTTCTGCGATTGGCGATCGACCTCGCACCAATCGGCGGACTCGAGATGCCCCTTGAGGTGACCGCGACCGACGTCTTCGCGTCGCCCACTGAGAGCAGCGAACGGCGCATCTCCATCGTGGCTCGCCGGGCGATCTCGTTGAGCCAAGTCGCAAAGGGTGAAGACCCTCTCTGTGACATCTTTGAGCGCGGAAGGAGTGTGAGCGACTTCCTGCTCCAGTCCGCTGACTCGTGGCTCGGCTAGCTCGACTCGCGAGCGTACTGGCGACCCTGACCGTAGCGAGCGGGCTTCTCGCCTCGTGTGGCAGCTCTGGCGCCATCGCTGACGTTCGTCACAGCTGCGTTGACGTGAAGCGCGCCCTCACCCTCGAGCGCCGAAGCGAGCAGCCAGGCGTCAGCACCGCTCGACGGAGCGCGTTGCAGGCAGACGCGTTGAGCGAGCTTTTGAAGGCGACGCCATCCGCCGCCGCGGCAACGTCAATTGACGGAAGTTGGAATCCACTCATGACAACCATCAATGAGGCCGAGCGAGTGCCGATCGCGCACCTCGTTGATTCGTTGACTCGGCTCTGCAAAGTCGCAGACTCGCAAAATCCGTACCTCTAGTTCCCTTCGGGGAGACGTTCGCGTAGCCAGACGAGCGAGTTCTCCTCCAACATCGCTTCTTCCCAGCCCTCCAGCAGATCTTCGAGCGCGGCGAGGGAAGGAACCTTACCGATGACGACCACCGTGAGATCGTTGACGGGCTCGCTGGAAATGAGGAAGTCACCGAAGATATCTTCCGTGACGACTGCATCTGGCTCCACCATCAGGTAAAGCTCACCCGTCGCTTCGACCCACGACAACTCGTATTCGTTGTCTGCCGAGTCGGTCCACTCACTCCCGAACTCAAATTCGGCGCTCTCACGCCGTGCTTCGTTCTGTTCGTAAAAGGATTCGATGTCCATTGCCCAAGACTACGTCGTCAGTATGTGCGCTGCGCTGTGAACGCGCGTCGTCATAGTTGGGTCATGAAAAATGTCGTGCGGCGGGTCGTCGCGCTGGTCGCGGTCCGGTGTGTGGTCCACCCTCAACTGGGCTCCATGACATCTACCGACATCCTGGCCCAACTGCGAACCGAATGGCAACGTATTGGACGGGGAGCGAGCGCTCGCGAGTCCACTCGCCGCCTTGACGATCGCCATCCCGATCTCGACCTCAATCACCAAGAGGATCTCTGCGACGTCGTCGCACTCCTGGAATCGAGAGGTGGACGCAACGTCCTCGAACGAGCTCGCATCGTGCGAGCCCTGCTCGAAGAGGCGAGCGACCCCGATATCCATCGCGCCCTCCTCCAGACATTGCTGCCCGGCGTCGTCAGCGTCTGTCGCCAGTTGCGCTTTGGCAGCGGCATCATCGAGGAGCCGAGCGAGACCCTCGCTATGGCCATCTCATTGCTGAGCGAGCTGCTCATTGATTGGGCCGGTCAGTCGCGCGCCTACGCAGCGCCGGACCTGCTCTCTGCGCTGCGCGGGCGGCTACGCCGGTGGTTATTGAAGGAGAAGGAAGCGGCCAAGCGTCTGTCGACCTTTGACGCGTTCGAGCGACCCGCCAAAGAGGCATCACCGCTGCTCAGCCGACTCGAGAGCTTGCGCGGCGGCGAGCACGACCGACTCGTGCGACTCACCTACGCGCGTGTCTTCGAAGGTCGATCACTGCATGAACTCGCGGCACACGACCACAGCGCACCCGTGTCGCTGCAGTCGGAGTTGCAACATTTCGCTGTCCGATTTTTGCTCTAGCGATTATCAAAGGTTGTGAATGCTCAACGAAAATCCACCAACTGCTCCGGTACCCTGCAAGGACCAATATGAGACGTCTCCACTCACTCAAGAGCACTCATTGGGTGATGTGGTCAAGTCCCATTCTCCTCTTGATTCTCGTGTTCACCTTGACCGCGTCGTCAAGTTCGACGCCACTGCACCGCTCCGCGGCGCTGCATCCGGCATCTCGTTCGGGTCCCACGACTACGAGCACGAGTACCACCTTCCCAACCACTACGACGACGATCCCGATACGGAGAACGAAGATTGCGCGAGCTTCCTCAGTGAAGATCGTGACGCGAGTGATCACCGTGACCGTCCCTACGACAACGAGCGTCTCGCCAAGCAACGGCTCCTCGAGCGTGACCGCTTCGAACGCCGGGTCAGTCGTGAGCGCGCCCGCCGAGAGCGCCTCGAGCGGCGTGCTGAGCGGTCACCTCAGTCCCTCCTTCGACGTGGCGGATCTCCCACTCGCCGGTCCCGGAACCTGGGACGTCGCGTCGAGTTCACCGGTGAGCGTGAACCTCGCCTGTTCGGGCACCTCAATCCCCGTGAGCTCTCAGTTCGTGATCGGGGCGAAGGAGCAATGCCAGGTGTCGATCATCGCGACGACCCCCGGGAGTTCTCTGACGTGGCAGCTAACGCCGGTCCACTAACTCGTCCCTTCAGCGCGCGGGTGCACGGCACCGCCCTCGTGCTCTACTTCCTCCTGCTCCCCTACGTTGTCCTGTCGAAGTGGCGACACGCCGCAGGCGAGGGTCACGCCACCCTCGTTCGAGCACTCCTGGTCGTGCTCGCCGTCTTCTGGCTCGGTTTTCTTTACCAGGTGGTTCGCAATGTGACGCAGCTTCGTCGAGGCGCACGCGTGAAGGCGGGCGGCAGCGCGTGGCTCGCGGGCCTCGTCGTGGCGTTGCTCGCACTCCTAGCGCCCGCGTCACACGCCACGCTCAAAGAGGCAACGCCCATCACGATTCCGTTTCATGACCAGCACCACGCACCGACGACACCACATCGGACGTCGACAGCTGGCCTTGGAAGCCTGCCCCTCGCCCTCATGGCGAAGCGGCGCGGCGATCTCCTGCGCCAGCAGTCCGATGAAGCGGGTGACTTTGATGTTGATGAGTCAATCGAGCTATTACGTGCGAGGAACCCGGACTTGATCTGCCAGCTGGTTGGGCTCATTGGCGAGCGCCGTGCGGGCGTATTGGACGTCAAAGAGAGCACCCCCGCAAGCGGGCTGACCACCCCCACGACGCCACTCGTCGCCTGCGTCCTCGCGCCTACCGCCACGGGTACGCTCGTCGGCTTCGCTCGCGAAGGAGGCAGATTGCCCGTGGCGCCCTCGTGGAGCGGCGAGGACATCGCGAAGAACATCGTGGCCTTGCACGAGGGCAAGGTCGTCTTCGCCAAAAGCGAGGCAGAGCTGCTGCGCGCGCTCGCCACGAGAACCCTCCAACAGAGCGTGGTGGTCTACCTCGGTGCGGCGAACCAGCTAGACGACGAGCTGGCCGCCTGCGCCGTCACGGTGGTACCCCACGTCGGTCGTGGCGAGACCGCATCATCGCTACCGATCACGCCCGCCCTGGCGAGTGACCTTCGCGTCGAACTGCTGCGGGCCGACCCCGTCGTCGAGGGCCTCGTCGAGCCGTTCGCTCCTACCCTGCGGCGACGTTGCATTGAGATGGTGGCGTATCTGGCCTTGCATCGCCACGAACCCGTGACCGGCGAGCGGTTGCGCACACGCGTCCTCGCCCACGCCGATGTCGACGCGTCCCAACGCACACTCGCCAACACGGCGAGCGCTGTGCGGCGCAGCCTCGGCGTTGACGCCGATGGGCCTCGGTTGCACCCGGTGACGTCATCGGGCCTGTACGTCACCCACGCTGTGTCGAGCGACGTCGAAACGTTCTTCTCGCTCCTGTCGCGAGCTCGCCAGCTGCCGGTGAGCGACGCCTCGTCGCTCTGTCATCGGGCGCTGCTGCTCATCAAGGGCGAGCCGCTCGCGAGCGCGTTGCGTGGCTTCGAGTGGTTTCTCGCCGAAGGTCACGGCGCGCGCCTCGCGCGAGACGGCGAGTGGGCGGCGCTCGCGTTGCACCATACGGCGCTCGAAAAAGGCAACTACGAGCTCGCCTTCTGGGCGATTCAGCAGGGTCGCCTTATCGATCCTTACAGTGACGCGCTCAGTGAGGCGTTGACTCGGGTGCCGAGGCTACGCGAGTTTGGCGGCGATGGAGGTGGCCGATCGCAGCACGGTCCCGTCAGCCCCCGCGGCGCTGTAGCGATGAGCTGGTCGTTCTCGCGCTTCAGCCAGCAGATCTCGAAGTAACGCCCCAAAGGTGAGTGGCGGGTCCACGAAGAGGTACCGGGCAAGGGATCCCGGGATGGTGTTGATCTCGTTCACGAAGATATCGGTGGCGTTGGCCAGGAAATCGAGTCGCGCGACACCGCGCACGAGGCAGATCTCTGCGATCGCTTTCGTCAGACGGATGATCTCTTCTTCTTGTCCGGGCGGGAGGACCGCCGGCAGCTCACGCGGAGCGGCGGCCATGCCCTCGCCCGCCACGTACTTATCGCGATAGTCGAGGATCTCTGCTCGAGACCTGCGCAGTGGTCGCTCGATCGCCGAGAGGCCCAGTGTTGGATACGTGCGCAAGCCGATCTGTACGTCGGTGAGATCCTCTCGGTACGGCTCGACCACGCAGCCGTTGGCGAAGTGTGGATTGATCGAGAGCCGCGCGCGCGCCGTCGCGAGATCGGCGATCACCTCGATGCCAATTGACGACCCGCCAAAGCGCGGCTTCAAGATATACGGTCCCTCGAAGGGAAGCGAGTCGGTGTCGCCCGCAAAGAGCACGCGCGGCAGCGTCGGCAACCCGGCCTGTGCGACAAGCGAAGAGAACGCCCACTTATCCATGCCGATCGCCGCCCCCGCAAGCGAGGGACCCGAATAGTTGATGCCTGCAAGGTCGAGTGCACTCTGCAACGTTCCGTCCTCACCGGGGCCGCCGTGGGTCGCCAGAATCAGCGCGTCGAGCTCAATCTTGCGTTCCTTCGCCAGGCGACCTCCCGTAGAGAAGAATCCGCCGCCATCGCCGAGCCGCAGCGCGAGTTCACTGGAGCCCTTGGGCACACCGTCAAGGAAGGCATCCGCTTCCACGTCACTGGCGATCGAGAAGAACGATCCAGATTTAGTCCAGTAGATGCCGAAGGGGTCACCCTCGCTCCGCGCGAGTTCGCGAAGCGCCTGAAGGCCCGTCAATATAGAAATGTCGTGTTCGGGCGTCGGACCCCCGAAAAGCACACCACTGGTCACCGCACACCTCGCAACGTCATTAAGACATCAAGGGTAGTGGTCGGGAAGGTCGTTCAAGAACAACACCGCATCACCCGATCCCAACGTCGATCGCACCCACGCGACGGCGTCCTCGCGACGGCCAAATCGCCGCAGCGTCGTCGACGAGCCCGCCGCGAGGGCTCGGGCGTTCGTGAGTCCGATCGCGACGAGTTCGCCCGACATCACCTCGACCGCGTGTGCGAGCTGCGCGTTCTCGCGATCCTGCTCACGACCGAGCTCGATGAGTCCAGGGGTCACGACCACCCGGCGGCCAGCGAGCTGCAGTGAGCTCAACACCTTCAATGCGGCGGACGCGCTCGCAGGGTTCGCGTTGAACGTGTCATCGACGACGACAACCCCAGAAGCAGCGGTCGATACGTTCAGTCGATTGGCGACCGGACTCACTCCTGCCAGACCGGCACGCAGGTGCTCGGTGTCCACGTGGAGCGCGACCGCGGCGCCGAGTGCGCAGGCCAGGTTGGTCGGCTGCACGCCGACGATTTCATCGACCGCCGCGAGCGTCGCACCGTCGATGTTGATCGACCAACAACCCGAGTCGGCAATGACGCGGATCTCGGCGTCCGAGTTTGTCGATCCCGCAGTGATCACGCGCTTGCCCTCAGCGCGCAGTGACGCGGGCCACGACGCGAGTCGAGGGTCGTCAATGTTGAGCACGACGGTGCCCGCGCGTTCGGTGATTTCACGTTTGGCCGCCTCGACGATGTCGAGGGACCCCATCCGCTCGAGGTGCACCGATCCGATCGCCGTGACGACGGCAATCTCGGGCGAGCACCATGACGTGAGCTCTCGGATCTCCCCCGGACCGTAGGTGCCCATCTCCGCAATGAAAATGCGCGTGGCCTCGTCGAGGTTCTCGTTGATCGCGCGCGAGAGCCCAGCCCGATTGTTGAAGCTGCGCGGTGACGCGACAACGCCGTACTCATTGGCCAACAGCGAGCGCAGGTAGTTCTTCGTGGATGTCTTGCCGTACGACCCGGTGATCGCGACAATCCGCGGGTGCGTGCGATCCAGCCGCTGCACTGCCTGATCGACGTAGCGCTGCGCGCCGCGCTCCTCGTAGGGCCGAAGCGCTCGCGTCGTGAGATCGAGAACCAGCGGCACCACGAGCACGGTCACCGCGGCAACCAATAGCGGGTGCGGCGCGAGCGCTCCGAGTCCCGCCACGGCGAGGGTGATGACGCCCGCTACGATCGCCGTCGAGCGAAGGCGACGAGTCCAGTCGAGCGGGCTCGTGCGCCCGCGCACCGCGAGACCCCACGGGCAGACGAGTCCGTAGGTCACCACGGCGACGACGAAGAGGTCCCACAGGCGAAGTGCGAGGAGGACGATCATCGCGAGCACGAGCACATGGCTCACCGTCACTGGCCGACGCACCCTTTTGCTGGAGACGTTCGGTGAAGTCCAGCGAGCGAGGAAGCGCATCATCGACGTCGGGTCGTAGTGTTCTCGCTGCAACACCCGCAGCCAGCGCGCCATCTGAGCGCAGTACGCAACCGCGAGCAGCACAGAGAGAATCACCGCGAGTGCAACGTTCACGGGCGAAGGGCCTTCTCCGCTGCGTCAACGAGCGCGTCTGGTGCCTCGAGCGGCACAAAATGTCCAACACCCGCCAGCTCGCGAAGAGTGGTCGGGCTCGTCACGAGCGCCGCCGCGCTCGTCGCCACCGCATACGGCGCCTCCCTATCGCGCTCTCCCCAGACGAAGGAAACGGGCACCGTGAGTCCGGTGAGTTCCGGCTCGTAGCTCTCGTTCACACTCGCCACCAACACGTCGCGCATCACGCCATGCGCCTGGCGGTAGTCGGCTGAGCCGTATTTTTGGCGCGCCGCTTCGAGACGGGCTTCGCTCACGAGATGTCGCTTCGCGAGCCAGCGAACGCTGCGATATGCCAACGGCGCACGAGAGCTCGAGCGCACGCGAACGAGCTGCGGCACTCCGGTCAAGACGAGCGAGTGCACAAGTTCGGGATGTTCGTTCGCGACCACGACGGCAACTCGACCGCCAAAGGAGTGGCCCACGAGGACGACCGGCTCTGAGGCGATCTCTCGAAGGCTCGGCAGAATCAGCTCGGCGTAGTGACGTGCGCCGCCCGCAACCTCAGGAGTCGGCGAGGCACCGAATCCGGGCAAGTCCAGGGCGACCGAACCGATCCCGCGTTCGGCTAGGGCATTCGCCGCGAGCGTGAAGTCCTGGGCGCTTCTGCCCCAGCCATGGAGCCAGATGACGCGCGCCCCACTTGATCCGTAGGCTTCGCCGAACAGGCGTGAGTCACCGTAGCTTCGAAGCACGATAAGAGGTTATCGACGCTGGTCGCACTGCCGGAACCTACGTGACGGCCCCCCAGTAGCGTCGTAGGGACTATGGACGAGGCCGCATTCTCTCATGAGCTGCTCGTAGGACTCACCCCTGAGCAGCGTGAAGCGGTGATGTCCCCCGCCCGACGACTGCTGGTGCGTGCGACGGCCGGTTCGGGAAAGACCCACGTCTTGACGCTGCGCATCCAGCGCCGGGTCGCTGACGAAGAGGTCGCGCCGGACCAGATCCTCGCCATGACCTTCACGCGAAAGGCGGGCGACGAACTGCGAAAGCGCCTCTTTCGAGCGGGCGTCCGCGACGTGCGTGCCGGTACGTTCCACCGCGCGGCGCTGACCCTCGTGACCCAGTACCGCGAAGATCACGGTCTGCGGCCCCTCACCCTCGAGCCCAATCGCCGCAAGATCGTGACGGCACTCGCCGTGCAGCTACGCGAGAGCGGGGAGCTCAAGCTCCAAGACTGGCAGCTCCCGCGGCTGGAACAAGAGATCGGCTGGGCTCTGAGCCAAGGCTTTCAGGGACCCCAGTACGCGAAGGTCGCACGACGGATGAAACGTGACTCCCCACTGCCGCCCGCACAGTTCGCCGAAGTCCTCGATCGCTACGTCGGTCTCTGTCGAAGCCGCGGGGTGATCGACTTCGACCTCCTCCTCAGCGAAGCCATTGCCCTCTTGCGTGACGAGTCCGACGTGCTCGCCTCGTTTCGCTATCGCAACCGCTCGCTCTACGTCGATGAGACCCAGGACATGAACCCGCTGCAGTTCATGCTGCTGCGCCAGATGGCGGGCGACGATCCGGACCTGTTTTGTGTGGGCGACCCCAATCAGTCCATCTACGGCTTCAACGGCGCGAACCCGACGCTCATCGACGACATCGTCGCGACCTGGCCCGACACGGTGATCCTCGACCTCACTCGAAACCATCGCTCCACAGCGAACATCATCGCCGTCGCGAACACCTTGCTGGAAGAAGGCGCGCGCGGCATCGAGCCCGCCAAGGACGAGGGTGAGGTGCCTCTCGTACGCGATTACGACACCGACGACGAAGAGGCTCGCCACGTCGCGACGTGGCTCTCGGCCAAGCACCAGCCCGGCAGTCCGTGGAAGTCCATGGCAGTGCTGGCGCGCACGAACGCCCAACTCGAGCTCGTCTCCAGCTACCTCGACGCGGCGGGTGTGCCCAACGAACGCCGAGGTCCTGAACACTCCCCCGCGTCTGATCTCATGGCTCCCGAGCTGCCCGCGCGACGACTCGAGGACAACGATCGCGACGCCGTCGCGCTGTCGACAATTCACCGAGCGAAGGGACTTGAGTTTCAGCACGTCGCGGCGATCGGCTGGGCGGAAGGGCAGCTGCCCAACTACAACGCCACGACGGGCGCTCAGCTCGCCGAGGAGCAACGCCTCGCCTACGTGGCACTCAGCCGCGCCGAAGACTCGCTGCTCATCACCTGGAGCCGCGGCCGCAACGATCCGCGCTATCCCGACCGCCTTCCCTCGCGTTTTCTCGGCCCCGTGCAATCCGTCGTCGCCGAGATTGAAGCGCGTAACGCTCCCCTGCGCGGTGACGCGCGCAAGGCACGCCTCGCCGCCATCAAGGCGTCACTCACCGAAAGCCTCGAGCAGATCGAACAGGACAGTCGCGCTCGAAGGTGATTTCTCAGCCGGGTATAGTTCGCTGCCAGTGACGTGCACCACGATCGAAGCGAGCCGAGCATGAACGGAGCCGACGCGCTGTTGGCGACCCTCATCAACAACGACCTCACGGTGTGTTTCGCGAATCCTGGCACCTCGGAGATGCACTTCGTGGCGGCGCTCGACGACGCGCCCCAGATGCGCGGCGTGCTCTGCCTCTTCGAAGGCGTCGCCACGGGCGCAGCGGACGGCTATGCGCGCGTGCGACGCACGCCAGCGGCGACACTGCTCCATCTTGGGCCGGGCCTGGCGAACGGCTGGGCAAACCTCCACAACGCGCGCCGAGCGCACGTGCCAGTCGTCAACATCGTCGGTGACCACGCGACGTCGCACGCGATCTACGACGCGCCGCTACAGAGCAACATCGAATCGCTGGCCACTCCCCTCGAAGGATGGTACCGGCGAACCACCTCGCCCAAGGACGTCGCGCAGGACGCCGCCGACGCCATCGCCGCGAGCTTCGGCCCACCGGGGGTCGTCGCGACGCTCGTACTACCAGCCGACGTCTCGTGGAATGACGTCGACGCCCCCGCCTCGTGGCCGCGAGCCGCGCGCCCGAGTGCCGCAACACTCGACGAGGACGATCTCGCGCTGTCGGTCAAAGTGCTCGCAACACGTAAGACAGCCCTCGTCCTCGGAGGTTCGCTCACAAAGGAGCACCTCGCGCTCGCTCGTCGAATCGCCTCGGTCACGTCCTCTGGACTCTTGACCGAGACATTCCCGACGATCATGGATCGCGGGGCCAGCGTCGCAGACGCCGAGCGACTGATTTATGTTCCCGAGTTCGCGATCGATCAACTGAAGGACTACGAGGCGCTCATCCTCCTCGGCGCTCGAGAGCCAGTGAGCTTCTTCGCCTACCCCAGTCTCACGAGTCGTCTGGCGCCTGACGCCGCCGAGATCATCGACCTGGTCGCGCCCGGCGAAGACCCGTATCAGGCTCTCGTGGCCCTGGCTGACGCCCTCAAGGCGCCCGCTCTCACGCTCGACACCGGTGAGCGTCCGGGTGCACCCCACGGCGAACTCACCACGCACTCGTTCGCGGCGGCGATCGGAGCGACACTCCCAGAAGGCGTCATCGTTGCCGATGAGTCCAACACGAGTGGCGTGCATCTCTTTGGCGCCACGCGCTTTGCGCCCGAGCACCAGTGGATGACCCTCACCGGAGGCGCCATTGGCTACGGGCTACCCGTCGCGGTCGGGGCCGCCATCGCGTCCAATCGCCGCGTGCTGGCGCTCGAGTCAGATGGCTCCATGATGTACACCTCCCAGGCCCTGTGGACCATGGCGCGCGAGGGACTCGATGTGACAGTCGTCGGGCTCTCCAATCGCAGCTACGCCGTGCTCACCTACGAGCTCTCGCGCGTGGGCGCAACGTCGGACGGTGACGCCAGTGCTCGAATGCTCGACCTTGACGATCCGACGTTGCAGCTCGCCGACCTCGCTCGCTCGATGGGCGTCGCGAGTGAGCGAGCAACCACGGCCGATGAGCTCGTCGTCGCCCTCGAGCGCTCCTACGCGACCCCTGGACCGACATTCATCGAAGCAGTGCTACCCAAGCGATTCTCCTAGAGCGAGAACTCGCCAACGACCGGCGCATGATCGGAGGGCTTCACGCCCTTGCGCGCGTCGCGATCAACATAACTCGCCGTGGCGAGGTCGGCGAGCGCCTCATCCACGAGAAGCAAGTCGATGCGCAGTCCAAAGCCGCGATGAAAGGCGCCGTTGCGATAGTCCCACCACGAATAGCTCGGCACGTCGGGCTGGAGGCGTCTCGTGAGGTCGACGAGGCCGGACGCTTCCAGAGCGCGGATGGCCTCGCGTTCGGGCTCACTCACGTGGGTCATCCCAACGAAGGCGCTCGGGTCGTAGACGTCCAAGTCGCTCGGAGCAACGTTGAAGTCGCCAGCCACGACAACGTGACTCGCGGGGTCCCGAGCGCCCAGATGCGTCGCGAGCGACGCGAGCCAGCGCAGCTTGTACTGGTAGTGGTCATGGTCGAGCGCGCGGCCGTTGGGCACGTAGCACGAGTAGACACGAAGGTCCCCGCACGTGGCGCCGATGAAGCGCGCTTCCGGGTCGTCGTCCCCGAATCCCTTCGTGACATCGCGTACGCCGACCGAGGAGAGAATCGCAACGCCATTCCACCGACCTTCGCCGTAATGCGCCGACTCGTATCCGAGCGTCGACAGGGCTCCGAAGGGAAACTTCTCGTCAGTCTGCTTCGTCTCTTGCAGCAAGAGCACGTCGGGCTTTTGGGCAACGAGCCACTCTTCGACGCGCGGCCAGCGAGCCGTGAGCGAGTTGACGTTCCACGTAGCAATCTTCACGTGGCGTCAGCGAGGACGAAGAAGATCTCCGCCGACGCCGCGAGGTCACCGTCGAGCGTTGCTCGACCGAAACCCTTGCCACCGCGCGCAGAAAGCTTGGTCATCTCGCACTCGACGAGCACGGTGTCACCGGGCACGATCTGACGACGAAACCGAGCGCGCTCGACCCCTCCGAACAGCGGAAGGCGTCCGGCGTAACGTTCGTCACTCAGCACCACGACGGCGCCGCACTGGGCGATCGATTCGAGCAGGAGCACGCCCGGAGTCGTCGGACGGCCCGGAAAGTGGCCGGGGAAGAACCACTCGTCGCCGCGAAGGGTCCACTGCGCGCTCGCGCGAACACCCGGCTCGATGGTGAGCATGGTGTCGAGGAGGAGAAAGGGCGAACGATGGGGCAACCAGTGTGCCGGATCGAGTGAAAGTTCACTCATGCGAGCGCCAATTCCGCGATTCGTCGCTCACTGTCGACGGTCACCAGACGGAACGTCCGCTGGTCGCCCCGCTTCAAGACGTCCCGCGCCCGGGCGGGCGGCGGCGTTCCGAGCAGCGTGGTCGGCGCGTAGCACTCGACGTTGTGGTCGCCCTTCAGCTCAACTTTGATGACGGCACCGTGGGACGTGAAGGCGGTTACTTCGCCGGGCACTTTCGAGCCCACACGATAGGTGCTCTTGAACTGCGCGAAGTCGGTCTCTGGGTTCACCGGTTGACGTCCGCGTTTCAACGCGACTGCGGGCGCGGGGGTCGGTGCCTCGGCGAGCGCCGCTGCGACCACCTTCCTCGGAGCCTTGGCAACCTTCGCCGTTTTCTTCGCCGTTGCCTTCTTCGCCGCATCGGGCGCTTTCGCGGACTTCTTCGTCGATTTGCTCGCCGACTTCGTCGTGTGACGCCCTACCGGTTTCTCGGCCGCCTTTTCAAGTTTCTCGACGGGCTTCTCAGTAACTTTTTCGGCCACCTTCTCGGCCTTGGCCGCCCTCTTCGCGGGCGCCTTCTTGGCCTTCACCGGCGTAAGTGTGGTGCCGATCGTCGGCTTCTCACCACTCGCGAGGGTCACTGCCAGCTTCTTCGCCGGGCGCGTCACTTTGGCACTGCGCACGGGGACGCGCGGCGTGAAGACCCAGCCCACTCCTCGCACCGGCTTGCCACCGATGAGGCGACCAACATCGAACAACCAGGGGTACTCATCTTGGAACTCCTGGAAGGAATCGTTGCTCAAGACCACGCCGCCGATGCGGTCGGCGATCTTCAAGATGAAGGCGTCGCCACGTCCGACGGCACCCGCCGGTGGCGTCACGATGTCGCCAGCAAGCGAGGCGTCGGTGAATCGACTTCGCTCGTTCGTCGCGACCCGGTGTTCGAAGGTCGCATCGGCGACCACGATAATTTCAGCGCTCGGGTTCTCCTCGCGAAACGCGCTCACCGCCTCGTCGAGCTGGGTGAAGCTGGGCGTGACCCGTCCCTCGGTGGCGAGGTTCGATCCGTCGACGACCACGCGCAGGCGTGGACTCTTGGCGGGACTCACCGAAGCGCTCGCGCCAGAAGATCCGCTTGCTCGGCGGCGTGCACGAGGCCGCTGCCCGTGGCTGGGCTCGCCGACTCGGCGCGCGCAACGTGGGACACGCTGAGACCACGAAACTCGTGATGCATCCGCAGATGGACGAAGGGCCAGGAGCCCATGTTCTCGGGCTCCTCCTGGAGCCAGATCACCTCAACCAGATTGGGATACGACGCCAGCACGCGCTCGATCTCCGCCGTAGGCCAGGGATAGAGCTGCTCGACCCGCACGATAGCAACGTGGTTCGCTTGGGTCTCGTTGCGCTTGGCGATCGCTTCGTGAGCAATCTTGCCCGAGGCGAGCACCACGCGCGTGACCAGTCCCGCGTCCTCGACATGATCGTTGAGGACTGTCTGAAACGATCCGTGCTCAAACTCTGCAATCGGCGAGCGGGTCTGCACGGCGCGCAACATTGACTTGGGCGTGAAGACGATGAGGGGCGTCACGCGGTCACGCAGCACTTGACTGCGCAGCAGGTGGAAATACTGAGCCGAGGTGGTCGGTTGCGCCACGCGGATGTTGTTGCGCGCGCTGAGCGACAGATAACGCTCAATTCGTCCACTCGAGTGTTCAGGGCCCTGACCCTCGTACCCGTGCGGCAGCAACATGGTGAGCGTCGCGTGCTGACCCCACTTGTCCTCCGCCGCTACGAGGAAGTTGTCAATGATGATCTCGGCGCCGTTCGCGAAGTCCCCGAACTGCGCCTCCCACGCCACCAGCGTGTTTTGCGCTTCGACCGAATACCCGTATTCAAAACCGAGTGCCGCGTACTCCGAGAGGAAGGAGTCGCGCACGGTGAAGAATCCAGGCGCTTCCATGTTGGCGAGCGGCACGAACTGACGTCCGTTTTCGTAGTCAATCAAGGCCGCGTGGCGGTGCGAGAAGGTGCCCCGTCGAGTGTCCTGGCCGGTGAGCCGGACATTCGAGCCTTCCAGCACGAGCGATCCAATGGCGAGCGCCTCACCGAAGGCCCAGTCAACTTCTCCGGACTCGAGCAGCGCCATACGCTGAGCGAACTGTCGTTCGAGCTTCGGATGCATGGTGAAGTCCGCGGGCGCGCTGACGGTCACCTTGGCGAGTTCGAGCAGCGTGGCGCGCTCGATCCCGGTCTCGGGTGCGGGCGGATCAACGGGCGTATCGGCTACGTGCACACCGTTCAGCTTCGGCACGGGAATGGTTCGCACTTCATCGAGCACGCTCTGTAAGCGAGCGTTGAATTCGTTGAGCGCGGTCTCGGCCTCGTCAATCGATATGTCACCGCGACGAACGAGGGTCTCGGTGTAGATCTTGCGCACGGAGCGCATCTGATCGATGATCTTGTACATCTGCGGCTGGGTGTAGCTCGGGTCGTCGCCCTCGTTGTGGCCGTATCGGCGATAGCAGACGATGTCGACCACGACGTCGCGTTGAAAGGTCTCTCGATAATCGAAGGCGAGCCGCGCCACACGCGCGCACGCTTCGGGGTCATCGCCGTTCACGTGAAAGATCGGCGCCTGGATCATCTTGGCGACATCGGTCGGATAGAAGCTCGAACGTGCCGACTGCGGCGCCGTCGTGAAGCCGACCTGGTTGTTGATGACGATGTGGATGGTGCCACCGATGCGATATCCCGACAGCTGGGAGAGGTTGAGCGTCTCGGCAACCACGCCCTGGCCGGCGAACGCCGCGTCGCCGTGGATCACGACCGCCAGATAAGGATGCTCCACAGTGGTCGAATCCTGCTCGGTGCCATCGCTTGGACGTATGACAAGGTCCTGCTTGGCCCGAACGATGCCCTCGACGACCGGGCTCACGGCTTCGAGGTGAGAGGGGTTCGACGCCATGGAGACGTCGATGGTGGCGCCGCTTCGACTCTTGAAGACGCCGGTTGCGCCCTTGTGGTATTTGACGTCCCCACTCCCCTGGACACTCTCGGGGTCGAGGTTGCCTTCGAACTCCGAAAAGATGTCGCTGTAGGACTTGCCCACGATGTTCGCGAGCACGTTGAGTCGACCGCGGTGGGCCATACCGATGACGGCTTCTTTGTGACCTCGGGCGGCCGCCTCGTCGAGCATCGTCTGCAGCGCCACAATGGTGGATTCAGCTCCTTCGAGACCGAAGCGCTTTTGGCCGACGTAACGAGTGTGGAGGAATTTCTCGAAGACCTCCGCCTCGCTCAGCGCTCCGAGAATCCGACGCTGCTCGTCGGAGCTCGCGTTCGTCGTGACTCCCTCCACGCGCTCTTGTATCCAGCGCTTTTGCACGGGGTCCAGGATGTGCCCGTACTCAATGCCCGTGGTGCGGCAGTACGCGTCGCGCAGGATGGCGAGAATCGTCTCGAGCGTGGCCTCATAGAGACCCGCCAGCCCGTCGACCACAAACGAACGCTGGAGATCCCAGATCGTCAGGCCGTAACTCGCCAGATCGAGTTCGACGTGCGGCGCCGGCGGTTCGCTGCTCAACGGATCGAGGTGGGCGTTCAGATGCCCGCGTACGCGATACATGTTGATGAGGGCCTGGACGCGAATCTGCTTCAGGATCCGCTCGGCTTCGCCTTCACTCGTCGACGGGTTAGCGTCTTTCGCCCAGCGCGCGGGTTCGTAGGGAATACCGAGCGACGCGAAGATCTGGTCGTAGAAATCGTGCGAACCCGTCAAGCACTCCGCGACGTATTTCAAGAACAGACCCGATTCGGCGCCCTGGATAATACGGTGGTCGTACGTCGAGGTCAGCGTCATGACCTTGCCCACGCCGAGCTCGGCGAGCGCGCGCTGGTCGGCCACTTCGAAGCCAGCGGGCCAGTTGAGCGCACCAACTCCAAAGATCGCCCCCTGTCCGCTCATGAGTCGAGGGACCGACTGGACTGTCCCGAGCGTGCCGGGGTTGGTAATAGAGACCGTGGCGCCCGCGAGATCGTCCGCGCCGAAGGCGCCACCGTGCACCTTTCGAACGAGATCTTCGTAGGCAAGTAGGAACGCGCGGAAGTCCATCGTGTCAGCGTCCTTGATGACCGGCACGAGCAAGTTGCGTGATCCATCTTTCTTCTCGACGTCGACGGCGAGGCCGAGTCCCACGTGCTCGTGGTGACGGACCCCGGGTGTTCCCTTGTCGTCCACCGCGTCAACGAACGTCGAGTTGAGTGCCGGAACTTCGAGAAGCCCCTTCAGAATCGCAAACGCGATGAGGTGGGTGAACGAGACCTTGGCCCCACTCGATCGCGCCAGCGATTCATTGATCGCCGTGCGGTTGATCTCGAGCAGGCGCGCGGGCACGGTGCGCACGCTCGTCGCTGTCGGCACCGCCAAACTCGCGTTCATGTTCGTCACGATGCGTGCGGCGGCCCCACGTAGCGGTGTCGCCTCGACATCAATGGCGGTCTTCTTTATCTCGTGGACCGGCGCGACCGACACCACCGGCGTCGCAGTCGCGACCGCTGGCAACGTGGAGCGCTGGTAGTCAGCAAAGAACTCCCGCCAGCTCTCGGCAACGGAGGTCGGATCGGCTAGAAAACGGTCATACATGTCGTCGACAAGCCACGCGTTGGGCCCAAAAGAGCCGCGCGCGGAGCGGTCGGTTGATGAATCAGGGGGTGTCGTCACCCTTCCAGCCTAGGGCGCAAAAGCCATATATAGATGGGTTGGCGGATGACGGCGAGCGGTAGGTTTTGATCATGCCTCCCTCGACGGCGCCGCTACGGCTGCACTTCATCGCCAACTCGCCCGTCGCGGGACTCGCCGTCGCGGAACGGCGCGTCGAAAGTCCCCGTGCCACGCTGATTTGCGTGCACGGCGCGCTCGACCGCGGAGGATCGTTCTCCCGGCTCGCGCGCCGGCTGGAGCACTTTGACGTCGTCGCCTATGACCGGCGCGGCTACCAGGGTTCGCGCGGTCTACAGCCCTCGGATCTCGAACATCACGTGACCGACCTCCTCGCACTTATCCGTCGTGAGGAGCCGGGTCGCCCGATCATCCTGTTGGGACACAGCTTTGGTGGCGTCGTCACCATCTGTACCGCAATCAAGGATCCATCGCGCATCAACCTTCTGATCAACTACGAATCGCCGGCCCCGTGGATCCTGCACCGACCCAACGCCTACCCTCCGCTCACGGAGAACAGTCCCGCCGAAGTCGAGCGATTCTTCCGTCGCGTCGTCTCCGACGTGGCGTGGGATCGCCTGAGCGAAGTGCAGCGCGAATCACGCCGACTTGATGCTCCTGCGCTGCTCAGCGATTTGGGGACCGTGCGCCAGGAGCACGCACCGTTCGATATCGCAAACCTGCGCGCGCCGTTGACCTATGTCTACGGCACGGGTGACGCCGACGCCGCTTCCTACTTTCGGGCACTCACCTCAGCGATGAGCGCCCGCAACCCGCTCGTCACGGCCGCCGAGATTCCCGACGCTCGTCACGCAGCACACCTCGATCACCCTCGCTTGCTCGCCACACTCGTTGAAGAGCGCTGGGACGCGTGCGCGTCGGGGTAACGGGAGCAACCGGCCTTATCGGGCGAGCGCTCGTCGCGTCATTGCACGAGCGCGGTGACACGGTCGTGCCCTTCATCCGGCCAACCACGAAGGAACATCACTCGCCCTCGGTGCGGTGGGATCCCGCCCGCGACATCATCGACGTCGATGACCTTCGACTGGTGGGTGGCCTGGATGCCGTCGTGCACCTCGCGGGCGCCGGTATTGGTGATCGCCGATGGACTTCGCTTCGCAAGGCCGAGATCGTACGGTCTCGCGTCGAAGGCACGTCGCTACTCGTTCGCTCGTTCTCGGAGCTCGCCGGCGGTGTCGGATTTCTCGCGAGCGCGTCCGCTATCGGGTGGTACGGCAACCGTGGCGACGAGGTGCTCGACGAAGCCAGCCCGCACGGCGAAGGATTCTTGTCGGACGTGTGCGTCGAGTGGGAGCACGCGGCGGCGTACGCATCCTCCACGCCGGTCGCCCACCTTCGAACCGGGTTCGTGGTGAGTGCACGCGGCGGCGCATTGAAAAAGCAGCTCCCCCTATTTCGCGTCGGACTCGGTGCGTACTTCGCCTCGGGTCAGCAGTGGATGAGTCCCGTTTCTCTCGTCGACGAAGTCCGCGCGATTCTCTGGGTCATTGATCATCGCCTCGAAGGCCCCATCAACCTGGTCGCGCCCGAGCCGTCGACCAACCGAAGCTTTAGCGAGTCGATCGGGCAGGCGCTGCATCGGCCGGTGAAGCTGCGCGTGCCCCGAGTTGTGCTGGCGAACGTGCTCGGTGCGGAGATGGCCGACGAGCTGTTGCTCACCAGTCAACGCGTAACGCCGGGTCGTCTCCTCGACTCGGGATTCGAGTTCACTCATCGCGACGCCGATTCGACCGTTCGTGCGGCACTGTCACTTGACGAGTAGTAGTCGCCTCCGGCCGCGCCCTACCTTGTGATTGCCGTGAGATGCGCTGCGTCGTGCCACCACTGTGACAGTTTCGCAATAGGGGCCTCAAGTACAGTGAGTGCAGACATTCTGATGTGATTTCGCACATCCCCCCAATGCAATTTGGTAGCTACTGGCAGGCAAGGCGTATGACGTTCAATCGTAAGTTGAGATATGCCGCTGCCCTCGTGGTCGCTGTCGGGGCCACCGTCTTCTCGCTTGCGGGCTCCTCCGGTGCTGCCGCCAGCGGCACGATCACCTACGCCGAGGCGCCGGGAGCGGCGCCGAACTGGATCTTTCCCTACACCGGATATCTCAACTTCTCCGCCTCCAACATCAATGACTTCCAACAGCTGATGTACCGTCCGCTCTACTTCTTCGGGCTCGGAAAGACCTCCGCCTACGTGCCGTCACTCTCGCTCGCGGGTACTCCCGTGCTCTCCAACTCAAACCGTACGGTCACCATCAATTTGAAGGGCTGGAAATTCGCCGACGGTCAACCGATCGATGCGCAGTCCGTGATGTTCTTCTTGAACCTTTACGATGCCGATCCGACGGGCTATGGCGCCTACACCCCCGGCGCGGGCATACCAGACGAGCTCGCGAGCGCGAGTGGTTCCGGACTGACCGTCGTTCTCCACATGAAGGCCATGGTCAATCCGCAGTGGTTTCTCTACAATTACCTCTCTGAGATCACGCCGCTCCCCGATCGCTGGGACATGACGTCTGCACATTCAGCGGGACGATGCGCCGAGGGAACGTTTGGCGCCGCGTCAACCAAGGCAACGTGCAAAGCCGTCGAGGCCTACCTCGACAAGCTCGCCTCGACCACCAGCACCTTTACGACGGCGTTCTGGCAGGGCGGCGACGATGGTCCATGGAAGCTCTTCCGCTTTGACGCGGCGGGCGACGCGACGTTCGAAGCCAACCCTTCGTACGCTGGTCCCCAGCGTGCCCAAGTGCGCTACTTCAAAGAGATTGCGTACTCCTCCGAATCGCAAGAGAAGAGCGACCTGCAGAGCGGAAAGGTCGACGTTGGCTACATCGATTCATCCGATCTGACCCAGCCCGCGCCCAAGCCCGACACGCCGGGCGCCAATCTGGGCTCGCTCAACGCCAAGTATCGCCTCAGCGTCGAGGTTCCATATTCCTTCGACTTTGCCCAGATGAACTTCTCATCTTCTAATCCGCTCCAGCCCGAGTTCCAACAGCTCTACATTCGACAAGCTTTGGAGGACTCCATCGACCAAGCCAGCATCGTGCGCACCGTCGATGACAACTACGGCGTCACCGAAGACAGCCCCATGCCCTTGACGGCGCCGACGAGCTTCGGCCGCCAGCCCACCAATCCGAATCCCTTCAACTTGACGGCGGCGAAGGCTCTCCTCACGTCACATGGATGGACCAACGAGTCGGGCGTGATGACCTGCACGAGCCCGGGCACCTCGGCGACCCACTGTGGCGCGAACATCGCATCGGGCGCCCAACTTAAGTTCACGCTCTTGTATGTCACTGGCGATCCGACCGTCGACGGGACCGTCAACACCATCTCCACCGACTGGAACGCTATCGGCGTGGCGGTGACGGCGACCGCCAACACGTTGAACAATCTCTCGACCGAGTGCACGTCAACCAGCGCGACGCAATGGTCGATCTGCTGGTCCGGCGACAACTGGACCTACGAGCCCAACTACTACCCCTCGGGTGAGCAGATGTTCGTCTCGGGCGCGAGTGCCAACGCGGGTGGATACGACGACACGCAAATGAACGCGCTCGTCGCGGCGGACACGCGAGGCAAGTCGACGTTGAGCGCGTTCGAGCAGTACGCGGCAGATCAATTGCCGGTCCTCTACCTGCCTACCCAAGAGAGCATCATCGAGACCTCGAGGAGCCTTAAGAGCACGGTCGGGTGGGTGCCGAACGCCCTTGGGACGCTCCTTCCCGAGTACTTGCACTTCTAAAACATCAAACTCGTGTAATGCATTACTCCAACTCTCAATCGTTTGACATGCACGAAGCGTCACGCATTCGTTTGATGAGATGGCGCTTCTGCGCCGTTAGCGAGCGCCAACGCTGCGGCATTGAAGCGTGTAATACCTGGGTTCGCGTGCGCCGAGAAACCATTTGCTACCAAACAACTGGTAATTAAGGCGGATTTTAAAACTGTCGTCGAGTGTGACAATCGCCTTACGAAGAACGAAAATGGCGACGTGGGCTTACTTGTTTCACCCACACTCCCCCGGTACAGTTACGCCCAGTCATCCTTGAAGGATGTGCAAACTGGACGTAACCAGTAATGGTACGGGGAGGCAATAACAATATGCAATTGAAAACAAAGCTTCGGCTTTTGGTGGCACTCGGCACTGCAGCCGCATCGCTGTCGTTGGGGCTAATCGCAGTGACGGAGAGCGCCGGCGCGGCGAGCACTGCATCGAACACGATTTCGTTCGCCGAGGCTCCAGGCGGATTTCCGAACTACATCTTTCCGTACATGAGCTGTAAATACTTCTCGGTGGATAACACCCAGGCCTTCCAATACGAGATGTTCCGACCGGTCTATTGGTTCGGTCTGGGTACGACGACCGTCGTTCAGCCCAAGCTCTCGCTCGCGGCAATGCCAGCGATGAGCAACGGCAACAAGACCGTCACCATCAACATGAAGGGCTGGAAGTTCGCGGACGGCCAGACCATCGATGCGCAGTCGGTCATGTTCTACTTGAACATGTACAAGGCGGACCCGACCTCATACTGCGGTTACAACGCTGGCTATGGTATCCCTGACCAGGTCACTAGCGCCTCAGGAAAGGGCAATACTGTCACCATCAAGTTCAAGACTTCAGTCAATCCGAACTGGATTCTGTACAACTACTTGTCCGAACTGACGCCGATGCCCAACTCGTGGGACATCACGGCTCCTGGTAAGACCTCCACCTGCGCTACGGGCGCATACGGTGCCACCTCGACCACGACAGCGTGCAAGGCAGTAGAGAAGTACTTAGACGCACAGGCGTCGAAGATCTCGACTTACACCGATACCATGTGGCAGTCGGGCGTCAGTGGACCATGGAAGCTTACCTCGATTGATGACCTCGGCAACGTCACGCTCGAAGCGAACAATGCGTATAGCGGTCCTCAGAAGGCGCAAGTGAAGTACGTGAAGGAACTCGCGTACACGTCCGCGGCTGCCGAGCAAGAAGCGTTGCGCGCGGGATCGGTTGATATTGGCTACGTGGACAACTCGGTATTGACATCAGATGGAACCCCTAACAAGCCCGGTGCCAACTGGTCGGCGATTGCGAGTAACTACAACCTCGTTGTCGGTGCGCCATGGTCGGTTGACTACGCGGCGTATAACTTCAATAAGAAGAGTCCTGATTCAGTTTTCCTCGATCAGCTCTACATTCGTCAAGCAATCCAAATGACAGTTGACCAGAAAGCCATGATCAAGAAGATCTACAAGGGCGACGGATACGTCCAGATCAACCCGATGCCACCGGTCACGCCGGCGGCGATTGCCGGCGGTGCCTCGACGAAGAACCCTTACCCGTACAACCCGACCAAAGCCAAAAAGTTGCTCACGAGCCACGGCTGGGTCGACAAGGGCGGAGTTGACGTCTGTGAGAAGCCAGGGTCCGGAGCTACGGACTGTGGCCCAGGGATCAAGAGCGGCCAGAAGCTCGCCGTCACCCTCGAGTACGGCAGTGGCCTTCCCGCACTGCTCCTCCAGGTGACCACTGAGGTGTCGGAGTGGAAGACAATCGGTATCAGTGCGAGCACCTTGGCCGAGCCCTTCGACAGTGTGGTCAGTGACTGCGTGGGCAATCCCGCCAACTGGAGCATTTGCCTCTGGGGCGCAGGATGGATCTACTCACCGGACTATTACCCGTCCGGCGAGTCGCTCTTCGTTCCCGGCGCGAGCTTTAATATCGGTTTGTTCAGCAACGCTGCGCTCACCAGCGCGGTGAAGGCAAGCACCTTCGGAACGGCGACGCTCGCGACGTTCGCGAATGACGCAGCGAAGGACCTTCCCGACCTCTATCAGCCAAACACCACCGATAACTTTGCCGCTGGCGGTATTGGCGAAGTAATCAAGACGCTTAAGAGCAAGATTGGCTTCACGCCGAATCCGCTTGAAAACTTCATGCCGGAGTACTACTCCCTGAAGTAGTCCGGGTGTCCTACAACCCAATGTCAAACGCCCCCCGTTTGGGGGGCGTTTGACATTGGGTTGGCATAGTCAGGGCCGCACCCTCTATCGGAACTCAAGTACCCCTACTGATAAACTTTCGCCGTGTTTGCCTACGTCGTCAGGAGACTCCTTCAGTCCCTGGTCGTACTGCTCATTGTGATGCTCATCACATTCACGCTTCCTTACTTCGAGCCCAACGGAATTCTCGCACCCGCA
>DASZLS010000116.1:0-4061 GCA_035552255.1 Acidimicrobiales bacterium
ACGACCGATTAGCACCGCCACTCGACGCTCGACGCTGGGACTCAGCGCGTCCGCACTCGCGGCGACCCTGTGGGCGTTCGGCGGAATCTTCGCGGCGCTGACGTTCGCTTCGGGGCTGGTGTCGGCGTTTTACCGACTCTGGCTCGGAGCAGCGCTGCTCACGATCATCACCTATGCGGTTGGTCAGCGGCTGAGCTGGGCGACGCTTCGACACACTTGGCTCGGCGGCATCTTCCTCGGCGCGGACATGATGATGTTCTACAGTGCGGTTCGCCTCACGAGCATCGTCGACGTGACGGTGATCGGCGCCTTCCAACCTGCGCTCGTGCTCGTCGCCGCACGAAAGATGTTCGACGAGCGCCTCGGGCGCTGGGACGTCTTTTGGATCATCATCGCGATGGCGGGCGTGACCATCGCCGTGCTTGGGCCGAGCTCCGCAGCTCGCCACCGAGCGCTCGGTGATCTCCTCTCGGTCGGTGCGCTGGTGGCCTTCTCCGCCTACTGGCTCATCTCCAAGCGCGCCCGAGAGCGAACCCAGGCAATGGAGTACACCGCCGGCGTGACGATCATGGCGGCGGTGGTGACCAGCATCGTGGTGCTCGCATCAGGCCGCGCAATTGGCCATGTGCACGCAAGCGACTGGGGCTGGTTCGTATTGCTGGCGATCGTACCGGGATCGGGCCATCTGATGATGAACTGGGCACATCGCTTTGTCGACGCGTCGGTGTCGTCGGCCATCAGTTGCCTCGCACCATTGGTCGCCGCGGTCGCCGCGATACCAATCCTCGGCCAGTCGCTGTCGACGTTGCAAATCGTTGGTGAGCTGATTGGGCTGGCGGCGATCGCCATCGTTGCGGCACGCAATCGACAGCCGGTCGATCCTCCGGCGGAGACGACGAGCTCAGCTGACTGAGAGGTCCTCCTCGTCGTCGACGCCTTCGCCATCGACGACGTCGCGCAACCGCTCCATCAATCGTTCGCACTCCGCGAGGGTCGCGTCGTCAAGCCCGTGACTCACCGGACCGCGCATCGACGCGGACTCGATCACGCCTTGGACGACGAGGAGATGCTTTTCGATCGCGACGTAACTGTCGAGACTCGTCTGCAGCGACACCATGAGAGCGAGCGGTCCGGCGATCGAGTAGGCGCGATCGAAGTCGCTGTCGACGAGCGCATCCCAGAGTGCGACGAGTGCCCACACGAGGTCGGCGGCGGGCATCGTGCCGATGACGCCTCGGCGAAAGCTGTCGATTAAGTGGAGGCCACCCGTTCCTTCGAAGACGAGTGCGTGACCGTCCGTGGCGCCCATGAGCTGACTGAGTCGAGGTCCGATGGGTGGCGCTTCGGGCTTGAACATGCAGTGGTCGCCGAGTTCGTGGTGCAGGCGCGTCTGTAACGCGATGGAGAGCGACGTACCAACGTATCCGCTCGCGTCTTGAACGATCATCGGCACGTCAACGCTTTCGGCGATCGCCATGAAGTGGCTGAACAGCCCATCGTCGCCGACTCGATGCAGCGCCGGCGGAGCTGCCATCACGGCGTGCGCGCCGACGGACTGCGCGTGGCGAGCGTACGCGACGGCGAGCATCGTCGATTCGGCACCGACCGAGATAATTGATGTGCCGCGTTCTCCGACGTACTCGCAGGCAGCGGCAGCTACGGCGTTGCGTTCATTGGTCGAGAGTCGCAAGATCTCTGAGACCATGGCGAACACCACACCATCGGCCTCCCCGTCGAGCAGCCAGGCGATCTCCCGATTCAGCGCCGCGAAGTCGACCTCGCAATCTCGATCGAAGGGCGTCTGGAAGACGGGCAGAACACCAGAGACCTCACTTCGCGAACGGCGCTTCTCAAAAGTGGTCAATTCATCCATTTCGCCTCATGCTCAGATCTCGATAACAACGTCAATACTTGCGCACGGGGAGTGACGTGCGGCGGCAGACGGTGCGCGCGCACGACCAGTTCAACACGACTGTCTATGGACTCGACGACCGCTATCGCGGTATCAGAGGAGGGCGTCGAGTGGTCTTCGTCAATGAAGCCGACCTCGCCGATCGGGGACTGCACGATGCGGACGAGGTAGATCTCATTAGTGTCTGGTCCGACGGCGAACGCTACGCGAAAGGTTTTCGAGCGGTCGCCTATCCGACTCCAAAGGGATGCGCTGCGGCGTATTTCCCTGAGGCCAACGTGTTGGTGCCGCTTGATTCAACGGCTCGGGGGAGTAGCCAACCGACGTCAAAGTCCATCATCATTCGCATCGAAGCGGCATCCTGAGATAAACGCAAACGATTCGATTGTCCGCGTCGCTTCGTGTCCCCACATTTTCGAGGAGTTTTCTACGACTCGGTGACCCGCTCTGGCCTGGTGTACACCACCATTGAGGGGTCACGAAGAAAGCCGACGAGCGTGATGCCTAATTCGTCGGCCAAATCAGCGGCGAGCGACGAAGGGGCCGAGACGGCACAGAGCATCGGCAGTCCAGCCATCGCCGCCTTCTGCACCAACTCGAACGACGCGCGCCCCGAGACGAGGAGAATCGTCTCGCGCAGGGGCAACTTCTCTTCACGCAACGCCCAGCCGATGACTTTGTCGACGGCATTGTGGCGTCCGACATCCTCGCGAACAGCGAGCAAGTTCCCGCCGAGGTCGAAGAGACCGGCTGCGTGGAGTCCACCCGTCTTCTCGAAGACCTGCTGCGCCTCGCGAAGGCGCGCAGGGAGGGTTGCAAGCAGCGAAGAAGAAACCAGGATCGGATCGTCGCGGACGTCGAATCGCGATCGAGTGCGCACCGCGTCGATCGATGCCTTGCCGCAGAGTCCGCACGAGCTCGTCGTAAAGAATGCTCGTGCAACGGATTCGTCGGGGGGCGAGACGCTAGGGGCCAATGAAAGATCAAGGACGTTAAATTGGTTGACACCATCCTCGCCCTTGCCCGCGCAGTACCGCATCGCCACGAGCTCGTCATTCTGACTGATCACTCCCTCGCTCACGAGAAAGCCAGCAGCGAGATCAAAGTCGGCGCCAGGAGTTCTCATCGTGACCGCAAGCGACTTCCCGCCAACCCGAAGTTCCAACGGCTCTTCGCCCGCCAAGGTATCGCGGCGGTGCGTGGCGGATGCTCCGACGGTAACTCGAAGAACGTCTCGCTGTGGCGCAATGCGACTCACTTCGTCCTCACGTTCTCGAGCAACCTCGGCCGAGCGACCGAACGCAAGTGAGCATAATGACGATACGTTGCGGCCTCGCAGGCACTTGTACGCGCTGCGTCGTAGGATGAGCGTCCATGACCACATCCGCAGCAGATTGGCTTGCCTCGTACAGTGAGGCGCTCGGTATCGAGGCGCCGACGGAGGAAGAAGTCAATCAAATTCTCGCCCTTGCGGGCGTCGCTGCGCATTCTTCGGAGCGAACCGCAGCGCCGGTCGCATGCTGGCTGGCGGCTCGTGCGGGGCTCGGGCTCAGCGATGCGCAAGCGATCGCGCTGCGCTTGTCTGACGAGAGCGCCTGAGACGACAGACGCTGTCAACTCAAGGATCGATGCCCAGTCGACGCAGGTCGTCGGGGTAGTCGACGTCAGAAAATTCAACTCCGTCGATCGTTTCTCGCCACGCCGACTCGTCGAGCAGCATCGTTTCAGGCAGATCAGAGAGAAATCGGACTGATCGAACGCCGCTCTTGGCGAGCGTCCCTGCCGAATCGAGATCGCGCGGACTCCATTTTGCGCAGAGCGGTTGGGGCCGTTCCTCGACGACCGGCACGACCGATTGAGGCGCGCTCCGTTCGACGAGAAATCGAAGAAGCGCCTCGCTGAGGAGCGGCAAGTCGCACGCCAAAACGAGCGCCGGTCCGTCGTGTCCTCGCTCCTGCAGCATTCGTCTACCTTGGGCGATTGCAACAAGAGGGCCATCGCCACGAGGATCCTCGAGGGACCACGGAAGCCCTGAAACGCCCGGCCCGACTTCGACAGCGGTGGCGGTCACACGACGAAGCAGTGCGGCGGTGCGTTCGGCGAGGGTAGTCCCGTCGACGATGAGGCGAGCCTTGTCACGACCCATGCG
>DASZLS010000117.1:0-6822 GCA_035552255.1 Acidimicrobiales bacterium
ATCTTGTGATAGCGAATCTTGGATAAGTCGAACTCACCCTCAACGCCGGCGCCGATCGCCGAGACCAACGCTTGAATTTCGGTGTTCTTCAGGATTTTGTCCGAACGAGCCTTTTCTACGTTCAAGATCTTTCCGCGAATCGGCAGGATCGCCTGAACGCGAGGATCGCGAGCGTCCTTCGCAGAGCCACCAGCCGAGTTGCCCTCAACGATGAACAGCTCGCATTCGCGCGGGTCGTTAGACGAGCAATCGACGAGCTTGCCGGGCAGGCCTGCGCCGTCGAGCGCGTTCTTGCGGCGGGTGAGATCGCGCGCGCCTTGCGCTGCCATGCGTGCGCGCGAGGCGGAGATCGCCTTCGCGACGATTTGGCTGCCTTCACGCGGATTTTCTTCGAGCCACTCGGCGAGCTTCTCGTTGGTGGCTCGCTCGACCATCGAACGAATGGAGACGTTCCCGAGCTTCCCCTTTGTCTGGCCTTCGAACTGAGGATCACGAAGCTTGACCGAGACAATCGCGGTGAGACCTTCGCGGATGTCTTCGCCCTTCAGGTTCTCTTCCTTTTCCTTCAGCAAATTACGCTTCCGGGCGTATCGGTTGACGACGTTGGTGAGCGCCTTGCGGAACCCCTCTTCGTGCATGCCGCCTTCGATGGTAGAGATGCCGTTCGCGAATGAGTAGATGCTCTCGTAGTAACCCGTGTTCCACTGAAAGGCGAGTTCCACTTCCTGGTGTTCTTCGGTCTGCTCGAAGTAGCCGACCTTACGAAAGAGGGACTCCTTCGTGTTGTTCAGGTGGCGCACGTAGTCGACGATTCCGCCGTTGTACTTGAAGGTCTCTTTCGCCTCGCGCCCGCGACGCTCGTCTTCGAAACGGATCTCGAGTCCTCGGTTCAAGAACGCCATGATCTGCAGTCGTTCGACAACCGTCTGCGCGCGGAATTCGACTTCTTCGAAGATCGTCGGATCGGGCGTGAAGGTCACGGTAGTTCCCGTGCGGCCCCGCGGTGCAGGACCGGTGACTTTGAGCTTTCCTTGCGGCTTGCCGCCATCCAAGAACGTCATCTTGTAGTGCTCGTCGTGGCGATCCACTTCGAGGATCAGTTCTTTCGAGAGGGCGTTCACCACCGAGATGCCAACGCCGTGGAGGCCTCCGGAGACTTTGTAGCCGTTTCCGCCGAACTTTCCACCCGCGTGAAGGATCGTCAGGGCAATCTCCGCCGCTGATTTGCCGGGATACTGAGGGTGTTCTTCGACCGGGATTCCTCGGCCATCGTCGGTCACTCGGCAACTGCCGTCTGCCAACAACGTCACGTCAATTCGCGTGCAAAAGCCAGCCATTGCTTCGTCCACCGAGTTGTCCACGACCTCCCAGATGAGGTGGTGAAGGCCCGCGGGACCCGTAGACCCGATGTACATTCCCGGACGAACTCGAACCGGTTCGAGCCCTTCAAGAACAGTGATGTCGCTAGCTCCGTAACTAGACGAACCTTTGGTCTTTTCGGGCACTAAATGATCCTTTCAATGCAAAACGACTGGGCACGTGATCGTGCGGGCGATGTCAGTAATTTGATGCCTCTATCCTACCCGAATGCATGTGACCTTCATCCGCAAACGAGCGCTCAAAACGCCTGTTTCGACCGGATTTTTACGTTATTGAAGGACGGTTTTCACCGACGTTGGCGCGCCGGATCCAAGGGTCGAAAATCCGCTCACAATTGCTGCGCTTTCGATTCGAATTTGTTGGGCAAATGCGCCCGATGGCACACTCACAATGAGGACTCCGTCCTTGATGAGTTCGACTCGACAGTGCTCCGCGATTACCGGCTCAACCACATTCGGCCACAGCTCTCGAGCCCGATCGATGAGTCGCAAATCGACTCGTCGAAGACGGCCCGCCAAGGTGTCGAGAAGCTCATTCAACGACGCGGGGTCATCGCGAGGCTTCACGACGTCACCAATGACAGGTCGATCACCGCAGCCGGTGTGAGAGCCCCCGGTAACGGCGAGGCTGTCGTCACGAGCGTCTGTCCCGCGGGCAAGAGTCCGAGCAGACGGTGGCTTCGGGCCGGGTCCAACTCACTAAAAACGTCGTCCAACAGGAGTAATGGGTCCATGCCGCGACGCTGTCGAACGAGCTCGTGACCGGCCAGTCGAAGCGCGAGTGCGAGGGAACGCTGTTCGCCCTGAGAGGCCTGTCGGCGAGCATCTCGACCTTCAAGTACAACTCCTAGGTCGTCGCGATGTGGACCGAGTGTCGTATAACCACGGAACCGGTCGTCGTCGAAACCCTTTACGAGCGCGTCTTGGAGCTCACCAATCCAGGACTTCTCGTAGGTGATCTCGACGTGGCTATCACTCTCGGAAAGTTCTTGATAGAACGTGGCGACGAGTGGCCCCAAGCTTTCAATCAACATCGTCCGGTGTGCAACGAGCTCGGTGCTGACGGCGCAAAAGTCACTCGTCCAAAGTTCAAGCTCAGACTGTTGACTTATCGACGGCCTCATTCCTTCGAGTGCCCGCAGCAGCGCATTGCGCTGACTCAGCACGCGTGCGAAACGTTCGATCACCTCACCCGTCAATGGTTCGACGTCGGTGAGGAGCGTCGTTAGATAGTTGCGACGATGTTCGGGCCCACCGCGAATGACATCGACGCCCTCCGGAGTGAAGACGGTGAGGGGTAGAGCCTCGGAGAGTTCCGCGCGCGATCTCGGGCGTTGTCCGTTGACGAGCATGCGCTTTGTGGTGTTACGCACTCCCCTCGTCAGCGTGAGGTCGACCTGCACGCGACGTTCGCGTTGAAAGACAACGCCATGCACCTCTGCTACTGATTCGCCGTTGCGGATCATGTCGCTCGCCGAACTTGTGCGAAATGACGACGCGGTCGCGAGTGCGTAGACCGCTTCGAGCACCGACGTTTTTCCCGTTCCGTTCGGAGAGATCAACACCGTAATGGCGTCCCGATCAGGTTCGAAGGTGAGTTCGCGAAAGAGCCGAAAATTGCGAAGGGTGAGTTCGTGGAGGCCCACGACGCACTGTCTACTGAACTCGAACGGGCATCAAGAGATAGCGAAACCGAACATCGTCGACACCGTGGACCATGGCGGCGCGCACGGAGTCAGACATCTCGAGCACGATTTCGTCTCCGGACACCGCTTCAACACCGTCGATGAGAAAGCTCGGGTTGAACGCAATGGTCATCTCCTCGCCGGCGTAGTCGGCGTCGACGTTGTCTTCGACGTCGCCCGCGTCATGACTCTGGGTTCGAATCTCCAGGTTGCGATCCTTCATCGTGAGGCGCACTGATGACGTGGAGTCTTTGGCGAGCAGCTTTGCGCGTCGAAGCGAGGTGAGCAGCGTGTCTTTTGCGATGCGCAGCTGATTTGGAAAGCTCGCGGGAATGAGCTGCAGCACCGAGGGGTAGTTTCCATCGATCAGTCGCGAGGCAATGCTCGTCGGACCGACGATGAAACAGATCTCGGCATCGCTCAAGGTGACACCAATCTCTGCGTCGTGAGCGAGTGAGGAGGCGGCGCGCTGTAGTTCTTGTAGTGCGCGGGCAGGAACGAGGAGATCCTCTGTGTCGCTAATCCCCTTCACACCAGGAACGTCGCGCACGGCAAGCCGGTAGGAGTCGGTTGCGAACAGTCGCAGCGTGCCGTTGTCGGTCGTGAACAACACACCAGTTAGCAGGGGGCGAGCATCGTCGTTGGCGGCAGCGCGCACTACCTGGTTCAGGCCTTGAATGAGATCGAGCGCCGCGATGGACGTCACGGCGCCGCTCACGGGCGGGAGTTTCGGGTAATCGGCGACTGGGAACGTGCGAAGCGAGAACTTTGCACGCCCCAAGGAGATTTCCACGTTGTCTTCACCACTCGAGACAGTGACCGCCCCCGCTTCGAGCGACCGGACCGCATCAACAATGAGGCGCGCGGGCACCACGGTCGAGCCGTCTTCGATCCCAATCACGTCAACTGTTGTTCGAGCCGTGATGTCGAGGTCAGTACCCGTCACGACGAGCTGGTTTCCGGTCAGAGAGAGGAGGACTCCAGACGAGGCACCGATCAGTCGGGTAGCAGCGACGCGACTTGCGGCAGTGAGCGCCTCGACGAGGATGTCGCGCTCTGATTTGAACTTCATAGAACTACCTTTCCTTGCTTCTGAGGCTACGGTGTGTCTTTCAATGTACAGAGGTCTTAGTAGTAGTAGTGCTGTGGATATGTGTTGATTGTTGTAGAGACCCTGGTAAAACCATATTTCTGGAACCCTGCGAAACCACAGTGCTGTGAGTAACTCTCTCAACCCTCACGGTTCAACCTTGGGATGATGTGCACGACTAGTCGGTTGTCAACGTCTAATCAACAGACTCGTCCCTAGTTTGCGCACAACGCTCGCGCTTAATTCTCCCCCTGTAAACGTCGTTTCAACTGATTGATCTGAGAGAGCATCTCGGGATTCGACGTGAGCTGCTCTCGGATCTTCTCGACCCCGCTGATGACGGTCGTGTGATTACGCCCGTCGAAGATTCGAGCGATCATCGGGTACGAGTAGTTGTTCAATAGGTCACGAATCAGGTACATCGCGACGTGGCGGGCGTGCACCAACGGTCGCAGCCGTTTCGATCCGCGGACTTCCTCGACGGAAAGTCCATAGAAGTCGGCCACCACAGAGAGAATTGTCTCGGGTTTGAGGATAACTTGCTCTTGGCCAAGGTTGGTCAGATGAGCCTTGGCCAGTTCCAACGTGATGGGCTCCTGGCGCAGGTTGGCAAAGGCGCGAAGCATGGTGATCGATCCCTCGAGCTCACGAATGTTGTCCCGCACGCGCTGGGCGATCCACTCGGCGACGTCGTCTGGCAACGCAATGCCCTCGCGCTCTGATTTCGATCGAAGAATTGCGATACGCGTCTCGAGATCGGGTTGGTCGATTTCCGTAACGAGTCCTTGGAGAAGGCGACTGCGAAATCGATCCTGCAAACCCGCGAGGTCCCGAGGTGAACGGTCTGAAGTCAACACAATCTGCTTACCCTCGCCGTGCAGCGCGTTGTACGTGTGAAAGATCTCTTCATGGAAGGTCTCCCCACGCGTCTCCATGAACTGGATGTCGTCAATGAGCAAGACGTCGTTCTCGCGATATCGCTCATGCAACGACAACTGCGTGCGCGTTTGAATGGCTCGGATGAAGTCGTTCAAGAACGTCTCGGTCGAGACGTAGAGGACCTTCCGTCCCCGATAGTTCTCCTGCACGTAATTGCCGATTGCGTGGAGGAGGTGTGTTTTTCCAAGTCCGGAATTCCCGTAGATCATGAGAGGGTTATAGGCGCGACCAGGAGTTTCAGCGACTGATTGAGCGGCGGCGAACGCAAGGCGATTCGAAGGTCCCGGCACGAAGGAGTCAAAGGTCATTCGCGGATCGAGCCGAGCGGGTTGATCGACGCTGGGGGCGAACGTGACGGCAGGTGTGATCACCGGAGCGACACCCGGGTCATCTGCACGATCATCGAGCACCATCGACGATGTCGGTTCGGTGACCGTTAGGGAAACCTGGAGTGGCCGACCGACGAGCTGCTGCGCTTGCTCCGTAATGAAGGGTAAGTAGCGTTGTTGAACGCGCAACAACTGAATTTGATTCGGTGCGCCGATGACGAGTTCGTTGTCGTGGTAATCCACAAGGCGCAGTGTGCTGAGCCCCGCCGCCCACACTGCCTCAGAAGCGTTGCCGCGTAAGGTGTCTCGTAGAGCCGACCAGATCTCTTCACCGCTTTGCACAATGTTCCTCCACAGGCCACCACTGACATTATCCACAAGCAAATCACCGACCGAAACCGCGGATTGTCCGGCAGGGAGAGCAACCCTACACCTATTTCTGTTCTCCCGCCGGGGCGAAGCAATGGGTGGGGTAAGATTGCACGCTATGGCGTACGAGCGACCCCCAGGGGGTGACGCGAAGCGCAATAACTATTTGAGAAGAGGTTTTCGTGAAGCGTACTTATCAGCCGAATCAGAGGAAAAGGGCTAAAACACACGGTTTCCGCGCGCGCATGCGCACTCGCGCCGGCCGTGCCGTCCTCAAGGCTCGTCGTAATAAGGGCCGTCACCAGCTGACGGTCTAATTGCGGTGCCCGGTCGGGTCCGAACCCGCCGGCAGTTCGCGCTCTTTGCGTCACCAACTGGACGCGGTCAGAGCGGGCCGCTGCGAATTAGCTTCGTGGCGAATCCCCCAGATCGTAACGCAGTCGACGTGGCATACGCGATCAGCCGAAAGGTCGGAAACGCGGTGGAGCGAAACCGAATCCGCCGCCGACTCCGGGCACTCATAGACGACCTTAAGCCTCAACCACATTCAGGTACATACCTGATCAGGTGTGGTAATGAGACGAGAAACCTCTCCTATGAACAATTCCTACACCATCTTGAAAGAGCCCTTGAGCGAGCACACGCCCGCTAATTCTCGCGTCGCTTCGACGTTGATCTTCCTTGTGCGCTCCTATCAACGTCTTCGCGCCGGCCGAGTCGCTCCCTGTCGTTTTTATCCTTCTTGCTCCGCGTATGCCGTCGAGGCCGTCGAAACTCACGGCGCTCTACGCGGGACCTGGCTTGCCGTCCGCCGAATTTTTCGCTGTCGGCCGTTTGGCCCGCACGGCATAGACCTCGTTCCCGAACCCCGTCACCCTAGGAGCACTCCGCCATGCATTCGATAACCCACTTCTTTGGCACGATCTTTGCTCCAATTTTCCACGCGATCGGTTGGATGCTTGCGTTCTTCTATGGCCTCGTACCTAACTACATCTTCGCGATTGCGGCCCTCACCGTGGTGATCATGGGAG
>DASZLS010000118.1:0-21574 GCA_035552255.1 Acidimicrobiales bacterium
GAAAGCCTTACGGGTCATATAGTCATCCTATGTTGAGCGTAAGGAAATATAAGACTTTCCGAGGTAGACCACGGTCTAGGAAACCGGTAGTATCCCCTTTAGTGGAAGGGAATACGGAGGACTGTAGCGCCAACTAAAAAATCGACTGGCCGTTCTCAGGCACGCAGAAAAACATCAAGTAGACCTGCCGGATCCTCTCCTCGCTGGGCGCGTAAAGCCTATGACGTCCTCGATTTCCTATCTACAGCTGGTTTCTCTAGGAGCCGTTAGCCCGGATTTATCGTGGCACTTCAAGATCCCTTTTGGTGGGGAGCCGCAGGGGGATTCGCTGGAGCCGTGGCGCTGTTTGTGCTGCCTGGCTACGCACAGGCGGTGTTGATAAAACGCTCCTGGGTCGAGGCAGCCGGAGGCATTGCTCGGATAATTGAAGCAGTAGTTCTCGCGATCATCTACGGCGCTATCGGAGGCTTGCTCGTTTTCATTCCTGGGAGCGTGACTCGCGGTGGCGCGATACTGATTGGACTTGCGGTGCAAACGAGCCTCAAGAGTCTTATGGCTGCTGGCAAGGAAGTTCTCAAAGCAGAAGTAAAACTCTAGTTCTGCGTTAGCGGCCTGTACGACACGCGCTTGCCGTGAACCTGACCCATCAGCCGCACCATGCGCTCCGTATCGCTGATCATGTGGGTCGAGTGACGGTAGGCAAACTCACTGAGATAACGGTGCAAGTGCTCAGGGCTGATGTTGTGGTGCGTTCCGCTGATCGAACGCTTCAACTGACTAAAGAAGTTCTCAGCCTTGTTCGTGCCGTCTGAAAAGCTCCGAGACGTACTGACCAATGTGGTGATTGACCACGTGATGCGCCGTCATTTCTTTGCCAATGGTGCGATAGACACCCGCGGAGTCCGTGTGCAACTCAGTCTCTTTGAGACTGATGTTCTCCGTGATGAATCGGCGGATGTTTGGACCTGAAACGGTCGTAATCACCTTGGCGCGTATCTCACCTGACTCTTCACAAATGAGGGCAACTACAGGCACCTTGCGAGCGGTGTTGTAACCGTCCTTAGACCGACGCGGGTCGTTCTTGTGCCAGTTCTCGGGCTTGCCACCGATGTAGGTTTCGTCGGCCACGATGTTCCCGCTCAACTTGCCCGATGAGTCGTTCATCATCGCTTCGCGAATTCGCTGCGTCATGAACCAGGCCGTCTTAGGAGCCACCCCGTACTTGCGAGAGATCTCGCGAGCGGCGATGCCGTTTTTGTTCGCGCACATCTCAAAGAACACGAACAGCCAAATACGCAAGGACACTTTGGAGCCGTGAAAAACCGTTCCCGTGGTCACGGAGAATTGCTTACGGCAGTCTGAGCACTTCCAGACACGACGCTGAGAGACGCTCCCGCGGGTCGTCAGACGTGTCATCCCATCGGCAGGCGTGAGGTAGTAGTGACCGGTCGAAATGACGCCACAGTGGGGGCAGACGACCTCACCATCGGGCCAACGCAGGCTTTCCATGTACTCGTACGCCGCGAAATCGCTAGGAATCAAACGGGCCATATTGACAATCGTGATTTTCCCCATAGCTAATTATCCCATGGAATTATGGGTTTGTTAAGTTACACGTCACCGGCTACTCTTACGAACATATGTTCGCTTTTTCGCCTGCTCGACCCTCCCTCTCTCCCGAACTCCTCGCAAGCGTGCGCCCTGTGTCGCTCGCGAAGACCCGCACCATCCCCCTCGGGGACCCCTGGCGCGGGCTCGTGCCCGAGGGGGGACTGCGGCGTGGTTCGACGGTGGTCGTCGAAGCGCCGGTCGGCCTCGGCGGTCTCAGCCTGGCGCTCAGCCTCGTGAGCGAAGCGAGCACGCGGGGTCACTGGGCGGCCGTCGTCGGCGTCGACGACCCCGGTGTCGTGGCGATGGTCGAACTTGGGATCGACCTGCGCCGCGTGCTCTTCGTCCCGCGTCCGAGGGGAGCCTGGGCGGAGTCGACCGCTGATCTTCTTGACGGCGTCGACCTCGTGCTCGTGCGTCCGCCGTCACGCCCCGGACACGGATCGGTCCGTCGCTTGATGGATCGGGTGCGAGAACGCGGCACCGTGCTGGTCGCACTCAGTGAGCCTCGCGCTCCCTGGCCGCTCCCGGCCGATCTGTGCTTTCGCGTCATCCAGGCTGAGTGGGTCGCTTCGTCGCGACTTGACGCTCGCTATCTCACGGTGCAGGTGAGTGGTCGCGGCGCGCTCAGCCGAGGAGCAGAGCACGTGGTGGTGATCCCGAACCGTCAGGGTGGCGCGGAGGCGAAATGACGGAGCAACTCCTCGCGATCTGGGTGGAGTCGCTCGCGATCGAACAGCCCGATGGCTCGACGTTGCGCGAGACGAGCGCATTGCTCGACGCGCTTGAAGCGATGTGTCCGTTCACCGAGGTGGTCCGCCTCGGACTCTACGCACTACCTCTGCGCGGGCCAAGCCGGTTCTTTGGTGGCGACGAGGTGGTGCTTCGCATGGTGCGCCAGTGCGTGCTCGACGTCGTTGGGTCCGAGCCCAAGCTTGGAGTCGCCGAGGGGTTGTTCTGCGCGGAGCTCGCGGCTCACCGAGAGATCGTCGTGCCTCGAGGTGGGAGCGACGCATTTCGTCGGGCCCAACCCCTTGAGGTGCTGGGTCGAAAGGACTTGACGACCACGTGTCAGCGTCTCGGACTGCACACGCTCGGTGCGTTCGCAGATCTCGCACCCGCGCGGGTGGCCGAGCGCTTCAACCGCCACGCGACGTACCTCCACCGGATAGCTCGCGGCGAGCTCCACGAACTCGACGCGCAGCGTGACACCCGCCTCGCGCGTCGTCTCGCCCAACTGCGCGGCGAAGAGATGCTCTTCGAAGAGCAACAGGGGTTCTTCGGTCAGCGTGGCGCCGAGGACGACCGAGCTGAAGCCGCCGCGCACCGCGTACGCCGACGTCTCGGAGCCGAGTCCATCGTGGTGGCGAACCTTCACGGAGGACGCGGACCCGAAGACCGCGCAACGCTCGTGCCCTGGGGATCACCGAGCGCGAACGAGCGCGACGTGGCGCCCTGGCCGGGGCGTCTCGCGGCACCATCGCCAGCGACCACACTCGCGCACCCGGTGCCGCTGCAGCTACGCGATGGCGCCAATCGGTCCGTGGTCTTGAACGGGCGTGGCGTACTGAGCGCCGAACCGACGGCGGTCATCTTCTCGTCGCCACTGCGTCGTGAGATCGTCTGGCACGCCGGTCCCTGGCCAATCGTCGAGCGCTGGTGGTCGCGGCGTCGGCGTCGTGCGCATCTGCAGATGGTGCTTGCGAGCGGCGAGGCACTGCTCGTGGTTGCCGAATCGAGTCGATGGTGGCTCGTTGGAATCTATGACTGATGGCAACCTACGGAGAGCTGCACGCACATTCAGGCTTTAGCTTCCTTGACGGCGCGAGCGATCCCGAAGAGCTCGTCGTCGAGGCGACACGCTTAGGGCTTTCGGGTCTCGCGCTCAGTGACCATCACGGCCTCTACGGCGTAGTGCGTTTTGCTGAAGCGGCCCGGGCTGTCGGGCTCGCGAGCGTCTTTGGCACCGAAGTCACTTTGAACGGGAACGACGACCGCGTGGGCGTCTCGGACCCCTCGGGCGAACATCTCGTGCTGCTCGCGCGTTCGCCGACGGGCTACGCGGCGCTCTCGCGAATGCTCGCGCTCGCCCACCTCGAGCGCGGGGAGAAGGGATCGCCGCGCTTCACGTTGGATCAGGTTTCGAATGCGGCGAAGGAATGGCTGGTGCTGACGGGATGTCGGAAGGGACCTCTCACGCGTGCGCTCCTCGACGAAGGTCCTCGCGCCGCCCAACGCCGACTGGCCCAGCTGATCGAGCGCTTCGGGCGAGAGAACGTGGCGGTCGAGATCTGGGACCACGGCCAGCCCGATGACGTGGCGCGCAATGACGCGCTGGCCGAGCTCGCGGTGCGCGCTGACGTGGCAGTTGTCGCGACCAACAACGTGCACTACGCCGCGCCGCGGGACTTTCCGCGCGCGAGCGTGCTTGCGGCGATCCGTGCCCGGCGCAGCCTCGAAGAGATGGAGGGCTGGCTTAGTGCGTCGCCGCTCGCGCACTTGCGCAGCGACTCCGAGCAGCGTCGCCGCTTTGCCCGCTGGCCCGGAGTAGTCGATCGCGCAGGCGAGCTCGTCGCCGAGCTTGCCTTCGACCTGCGCCTCGTGGCACCGAACTTGCCCGCGTTCGCGACCCCCGAGGGACACGACGAGCAGTCGTACTTAGAAGAGCTGGTCGCGAATGGCGCCACGCAGCGCTACGGCCCGCGCGATCACGAACGCGTCGTGGGCGCCTGGCGTCAGATCGACCACGAGCTCTCGGTCATCAAGACGCTCGGCTTTGCCGGCTACTTTCTCACCGTCTGGGACATCACGGAGTTCTGTCGTACGCACGACATCTACTGTCAGGGTCGAGGATCGGCGGCGAACTCGGCGGTCTGTTATTCGCTCGGCATCACCAACGCCGACGCCGTCGCGCTCAACTTGTTCTTCGAACGCTTCCTCTCTCCCGCGCGCGACGGCCCTCCCGACATCGATGTTGACATTGAGTCGGGTCGACGCGAGGAGGTGATCCAGTACGTCTACGAGCGCTACGGACGTCACCACGCCGCCCAGGTGGCGGCCGTCATCACGTACCGGTCGCGCTCGGCCCTGCGCGACGTCGCTCGCGCCCTCGGCCACAGCGAAGAAGAGGCCAACTACATCCGCGACCACGTCGATCGAGAGACCATGACCTCGACGGATCCCGCGGTATCCGAGCTCCTTACGACGATGGCGGCCGAGCTCTTGGACCGACCGCGTCATCTCGGTATTCACTCGGCGGGCATGGTGCTCTGTGACCGGCCCGTGCTCGAGGTCTGTCCCGTCGAGTGGGGGCGCATGCCCGGGCGCAGCGTGCTCCAATGGGACAAGGACGACTGTGCGGCGATCGGGCTCGTGAAGTTCGATCTGCTCGGACTCGGCATGCTCGAGGCGCTGCATCGCGCGGTCGACTCCGTCGAGGCCTTCTTTGGTGTGCGCCTCGACCTCGCAGCGCTTCCTCAAGAGGACGCGGTCTATGACCTCTTGTGCGAGGCCGACACGGTCGGGGTCTTTCAGGTGGAGTCGCGCGCTCAGATGGCGACGTTGCCGCGCGTCGAGCCGCGCTGCTTCTACGACCTCGTCATCGAAGTGGCGATCATCCGTCCAGGTCCGATCCAGGGTCGCGCCGTCAATCCCTTCATTCGACGTCGCCGCGGTGAAGAGCCGGTGACTTACCTGCACCCGCGTCTCGAACCGATCTTGCGGCGCACGCTCGGGGTACCGCTCTTCCAAGAGCAGCTAATGGAGATGGCCGTTGCCGTGGCGGGATTCTCACCGGCCGAGTCCGACGAGCTGCGCCAGGCCATGGCCGCCAAGCGTTCGGAGCTGCGCATGATGAAGCTGAAGAGCCGCTTCTACGCCGGCATGGCGGAGAACGGCATCACGGACGCCGCGGCCGATCAACTCTTCGACGCGTTGGCCGCGTTTGCGAACTTTGGCTTTCCCGAGTCGCACTCGGTCTCCTTCGCCCACCTCGTCTACTGCTCAGCCTGGATCAAGGTGCACTACCCGGGCGCGTTTCTCGTCTCGTTGCTGAACGCTCAGCCCATGGGCTTCTGGTCGACGCAGAGTCTCGTCTCGGACGCGCAGCGCCACGGCGTGGAGGTGTGTCGTCCCGACGTCAACGCGTCCAAGGTCGGCGCCGCGCTCGAGGGTTCGCCGGAGCGCTCACGCGTGCGTCTTGGACTCGGCGACGTGCGTGGGGTGGGCTCAGAGCTCGCCGAGCGCATCGTGGCGGGTGCCCCCTGGCGTAACAGCGCCGACCTCGTGCGTCGGGCCGGCGCCCAACAACAGCATCTCGAAGCGCTGGCGGCCGCGGGCGCGCTCGACAGCTTTGGTGCGAGTCGTCGCGCCCTCACCTGGTCGGCTGGAGCGGCCGCACAAGCACTGCCCGATCGGTTGCCGGGCGTGGTCACCGGTGAGGTTGCCCCTCTGCTGCCCCTCGTGAGTGAGCTCGAGCGCGTCGCGGACGACCTCTGGGCGATGGGTCTCACGACGGAGGCGACCGCGATGGAGCTCGTGCGCCCCCAGCTCAACGCACGTGGCGTGACGCGCGCGAACGCACTGCTCTCTGTTGAGGCGACTCGCGTCTCCGTCGCAGGAGTCGTCACGCACCGTCAGCACCCAGAGACCGCCAACGGTGCCGTCTTCGTCAACTTGGAAGACGAGACCGGACACGTGAACGTGATCTTCACCAAGGGGGCGTGGGCGCGCTGGTCGAAGGTGGCCGGCCTTGCCCCGGCGCTCGTGATCCGTGGCTCGCTCGAACGGGGCCAGGGGATCGTGACGCTCGTGGCGGAGTTCGTCGAACCCCTCGCACTCGGAGCGACGACGCCGTCCTCACGGGACTGGCATTGAGTCAGTCAGTCTTGTTCGATCGAAACAGGTCGAGCAGCTCTTCTTGAGAGTGCACGCCCATCTTCTTGAACATGTCGGCGAGATGGTTGCGCACCGTGCTCTGACTCAAGTACAGCTCGTCGGCGATACGCGGCACGCGCTCACCCTGCAAGAGGCGCGTGAGCACTTCCCACTGTCGCGGCGAGAGCTCTGCGACCCCGGGCGTCGAATACGGATCAGCGACCGTGGCGACATTGGCCAGCACCCCGGCACCTTCGAACTCGCGCGCGATTCGCCACAGACGTCGCTCGAGGTTCGCCACTCGTTCGGGCCATACGTGTGTCTCGGTGCTGCTGTGCCGAGCGTCGAGGGCCATGGCGATGGCGTTGGCGATATTCGCGAGGACGTAACGATAGGGAGAGAAGGCGAACTCGTCCTTGACGCCGATCAGCACAACGCCGAAGAGACGCGTGGTCGTGCGCAACACGAAGACGGCGGAGCCGGTCTCTTCTTCAATGGCCATCACGTCGAAAGAGTTCGGAGAACTCGATGCCCGTGCGCACTGATGGGCGATGTCGTCATAGCGGCCGTCGGGCGGGATCACCACGTCGGCGAGGCAGAAGTGCACGTCCTCGATACCGGGAACCTGAAGAAAGGCGCAGCGCACGAAGTCGGCGATGCGCTGGTCGTCGGGCAGTGAGGCGAGGGCCAGCTGGACGAAGTAGAGGCGCGCGAGGATCGTCTCTTGAGAGAGCCCCGACGCATCGGGCGAACCGCCTTCGAACTCCTCGGGTTCGACGTAGCAAGGATTGTGCATGATTTGACCTCGCACGATCATGTGGGGGTGCACCGAGAGGACGCGGAAGAGCGTCTCTCCGTCGAACTGTTCCGTGTCGTATTGACAGAGCACGATCATGGGCGTCCTTCGCACCAACGTATTGATCTCTGATTCGTACTTAACAAGGTGGTCCGCCCCCGGCACCGCGCGAAGCGCCCAGGCCATCTCGCCGCTCACCCGACATCCGGAGGCACCGTCGTCACGGCTGGTCTTGTAGAGCTGCTCGAGGCCGTCGATCATCGCCTCGGGCACAAAGGTGCCGGTGGGGAAGTAGGTGTCCTCAACACTCGTGATGCTGAGGCGACTCAACTGTTCGCGCGTCAACGACGCGACACTCCGCTCGTCGATGGCGCGATCCAGAATCTCGGTCACGAGCGCATCAGCGAAGTAGAAGACGTCGTCGTCCTCTCGGAGTCCTGCGCGGACGTACGGATGGATCACGCTGCGGCGATCGACCTCGTCGCCAAACATGAGACAGACGTGCGTGCCAGGCGGGAACCGCTCGGGAGTGAACCCGAGGTTCATCAGAGCGGTCTGTTCACTCATGTGGACTCCTCGCGCGCGTTCGTGCCACGAGTTGATCTATCCAGCACGCAACCGAGAAAGGGTGGCTGTCCTCAGGTCCCTTCGCTCGCCGCGTGGTGGCGAACATTCGTGAGATTAACAGTTACCGGGCGATCCGGAGCCGATAATCGTGCGGGTGTTCGGGACCTAGTTGACGAAAGCGAATTCGGGTCGCTCGCCTCGCTCGATCTCTTCGCGCACGAGGATCTGGGCGAGCGGGAGGTCCTCCGCGTGCGTTACGCCGATGCAGCGCGAGGGCGTCTTCATCACGTCGAAGCGCAGCGGCGTGTGATGAAGAATCTGGCCAACGAAGGTGGAGAGCTGGATCTCTTTCTCCTTGGAGAAGTCGTGCTGATCGAGGACCTCGTGCATGAGGGGGATGATCGAGGGCTGGAAGCCCCACAGGTTCATTGAGACGGTCGTCTGAGGGTGAAGAACCTTCGGCTCGAGGCCGTCATCAGCGGCGTAGCCGTCGAGCGTGGCCGAGACGTTTCGCCGCTCAACGATTTCGGTCAAGTGTCCATTGACGACAATGCACGCCCCGCGAGAGACGGGCAGCTCGCCGACGAGCGCGCGCTCGAGCTCGAAACCGACGAGGCAGTTGTTTGCGCTCGTTGACAAGTGATGCCCGAGCAGCTGGAACGACTCGCGACCGTAGAGGTCGTCGGCGTTGGACACGGCGAAGGGGCGAGTGAGATCGAGCGAGGACTGGGCGGCGAGGACGGCGTCGACCGTGCCACGCAACTCTGTCTGGTGCGTGAAGGTGACCTGGTGATTCTTCGGCCAGAACTCTTCGACGTGCTCGATGATCTCCGGACCGGTATCGGGGTTGATCACGATCACGATGTCATCGAAGCCGGCCGCGTAGGCGTCCGAGGCGATGAGGTCAATAACCCCTTCACCGTGCATGCCCACCGGGGCCAGCTGCTTGACGCCGCCGTAGCGACGGGCACGTCCCGCAGCGAGAATAACCAGAGAAGGTCCGCTCATTTGGACCACCTTACGACCGAGGACGCCCACGTCATGCCGGCGCCAAATCCAGTGAGTAATGCGTAGTCGCCCTTGTGAATTCGATCATTTTTGCGGGCGTCGTCAAACGCCAAGGGAATAGAGGCGCTTGAGGTGTTGCCGAAGCGATCGAGAGAAATGACGGCGCGATCCATATCGATCTCGAGCCGTTGGCAGGCCGCTTGAATGATGCGAATGTTCGCTTGGTGCGGGATGATGAGGCTCAAGTCATCGGCGGTGATGTTGGCGAGGGCGAGCGCCTTTTCTGAAGAATCCACCACGGCACGAACGGCGCGTCGGAAGATCTCCTTGCCGTCCATGGTGATAAAGCCGCCGTGCTCACACGCCAGCAGGTCCGCGTCGGCGCCGTCGGCGCCCAGCGAGAATGACAGCAGGTCATTTTCCGTCGGGTCGTATTCGAGAACGGCGGCGCCGCCGCCGTCAGCGAGCAACACGGCCGTATTGCGATCAGTCCAGTCGACCCAGCGCGAGAGGGTCTCTGCGCCGATGACGAGCACGCGCTTTGCACCGGTTTCGAGCAGGCCCTGAGCGGTACGGACGGCGTACATAAATCCGCTGCAGGCAGCGTTCAGGTCCATTGCGGGGCATTCGAGACCGAGCTGGTGGGCGATCGAGGTGGACGTTGCGGGAATCAGTCGATCCGGGGTCGTCGTGGCGAGCACCAGAAAGTCAATGTCCTTGGGATCGATGCCAGCGTCTTCGATGGCGCGACGTCCCGCAAGCGCGCCGAGGCCCGTCGTCGTGCCGCCAATGTGTCGCTCGCGGATGCCGGTGCGTTCAGTGATCCACTGATCGCTCGTATCCATGGTGAGTGAGAGTTCGTCGTTGGTGACGACCCTGTCGGGAACCGCTACTCCCCAGCCAATAAATCGAGCGCCCATGTACCTGCCCCTTCGTCAGCCCTGTTGAAAAGTCTAGATGGTGGTCTTATTGGGGCGCCGGAGCCGGCAAAACCTGCAATGTACAGCGCGCGACGCAGATGAGGCGACCCTCGTCGTCGCGCAGCTCGATGCCCCACACTTGGACGGTGCGTCCCTTGCGGAACGGTGTCGCCACGGCGGTGAGCGTGCCTGAGGTCATGGAGCGAAGGTGCGAGCAGTTGAGCTCGGTGCCGACGACGATGTGGTCTGGCGCGACGCTCAAGAACCCGCCGATGGACGCGGCGCCCTCGGCGAGCAGTGCCGACACGCCGCCGTGCAAGATGCCAAAGGGTTGATGGACCTTCGGTCCAACTTCGACGCAGAGGACGACTTCGTCGGGTGTCGCGCTCACGACTTCGACGCCAAGCTGATCATTGACGTTGGCCTGGGTGAATGCCTTCAAGGGGTTGTCGCTCATTGGGTCAGTGTAGGGAGCCGATAGCCTTTCGGGCATGACTCGACGCGTTGATTTACGGAGCGACACGGTAACCCAGCCCACCCCGGCCATGCGTGAAGCGATGGCGAACGCCGTCGTTGGTGACGATGGTTACGGCGAAGATCCGACGATCAACGAGCTCGAGCGTCGCTTCGCTGAGCTCGTGGGCAAGGAGGCCGCCGTCTTCGTGGTCTCGGGCGTTATGGCCAATCAGATCGCTGTGCGCATCCTCGCCCAGCCGGGCGATCTCGTGATCGCGGGGAAGAATCAGCATCTCGTGAGCTTCGAAATGGGCGCGGCGGCGCGCAACTCGGGCGTGCAGTTCGTGACTGTCGATGACTCCAAGGGTGTGCTCGACATCGCTGATGTCGAAGAGATCATCGATGCGGAGCACGACCACCAGCCCCACGTCGGACTCGTCACCGTGGAAGACACGCACATGTACTCAGGCGGCGTGCCCTGGGAGGTCGAAGACCTGCGTCGCCTCGCGGGCTCGATCGGCGACCGGCCTCTTCACCTCGACGGCGCTCGACTGTTCAACGCCGTCGTCGCGACCGGCGCCACTGTGGCCGAGACTGTGGCACCCGTGACCACCGTGATGACGGCGCTCACCAAGGGGCTCTGTGCCCCGGTCGGTTCGTTGCTCGCGGGACCGGCGGCGCTGATCGAGCATGCGCGCATCGAGCGCAAGCGGCTGGGTGGCGCGATGCGTCAAGCCGGGTTTCTCGCGGCGGCGGGTCTGGTCGCGCTGGACACCATGGTGGAGCGCCTGAAGGACGATCACGTTCGCGCCCGCCAGCTCGCAGACCTCTTTGCGGCGACGTTCCCCGAATCGGACTACGACCCCTCGACGTGTCGAACGAACATCGTGTCGTTCAACCACCCCGAGGCGCGTCGAGTGGTCGCGAAGCTGGGCTCCCTCGGCGTCGAGGGGGGCACGGTGTCGCCAAAGCGAGCGCGATTCGTCACCCACGCAGGTATCAGCGACGACGACCTTGAGTTCGTCGCCGGCGCGCTGGCGCGTTTCAGCGCTTCCTAATCCGCTCGGACCGGGAGTGTCGGGCCCGCGAGGGGTAGGCTCAAGGCGCTGAAAGCCGTACCCGTGACTGAGATTCTCCACCTCTCTACGTTCTTGCACCGTCCGATCTACGACTCGCACGGTGACAAGATTGGACGCGTCCAAGACCTGGTCGCGAAGCTCGGCGACGATCCGCACCCGCCGATCGTGGGTGCCGTGATTCGCATCGAGGGCCGGGACCTCTTCATGTCGATCAAGAAGATCGGTGGCTTGGCCGAAGGTCGCATGACCTTTGAGGGCCGGCGCGTTGACCTACGACGATTCGAGCGTCGCCCGGGAGAGATTCTTCTCGCCGAAGATCTTCTTGCGCGCCACCTCATCAACCTGGTGCGCGGTCGCATCATGATCGCCAACGAGATCGAGATCGCCCAGATCGACGGGCGCTGGGAAGTCGTCGGCGTGGACCCCGGTCGACGTTCGATGCTACGTCGCGTGCTTGGCCACAAGATTGGATCACACGTCCAATCCGACCGGATCGTCGACTTCGCATCCATCGAACCCTTCGTCTCCCACGTACCCTCAGCGCGGCTGCGCATCCCCTATCGGAAGCTCGCGAAGCTCCACCCCGCCCAAATCGCCGACCTCGTCGAGCAGGCGAGCCACGAGGAGGGCGAAGAGATCATCGAGGCGGTAGGCCTGGACCGCGAGCTCGAGGCGGACGTCTTTGAAGAGCTCGACACGACTCACCAGCTCGAGTTCCTCGAATCGCGCTCTGACGCGGAGTCCGCGCGCTTGCTCTCGCGGATGGAGCCGGACAACGCCGCCGACCTCATCACCGAGATCGATCAGGAGCGGCGACTGCCGATTCTCGAGTTGTTGCCCAGCGAGCAGCAGGCGAAAGTCCGCCAGCTGCTGTCTTACAACGCCGATACCGCGGGCGGACTCATGAATCCCGACTTCGTGTCGGTCGCACCCACTGCAACCGTGGCCGACGCACTCGACGCGATTCGAACCTCGCGCGTGCCTGCCGAGTCACTGCAAGCGGTGTTCATCGTCGATGACAGCGGCCAGCCCATTGGGGCTGCGTCGATTGCTCCGCTGGTGCGTGCGCGCCCCAACGAACTCGCCCTTTCTGTTGCTCGAACGCAACTCGCTCACGTGCATCCGCACTGGGACGTGTTGCGCGTGTCGAGAAAGATGAGCGACTTCAACCTGACCGTTTTGCCGGTGCTCGATGACGAGCACTCCAAGATGATCGGGGTCGTGACAGTGGATGACCTACTCGAAGAGCTGCTGCCCCAGGGCTGGCGCGCCGAGTTCGGCATGAGCGCGGCGGAGGAATAGATGCGCGCTCTGCATGGTCACGTTCTAAGGGGGTCTTTCTGAAACCCCCTAGTACCGGCCGAGAGGCCTTTGACGTACCGACACAACTTCGCATGACGAATCAGGAGCGCTACTAGGCCCCTTTGGTTTCCGCGTGGTTGTTTCGCCCAACGACCACGACGAGACGAAAGGAGATGGCACGTGCAGCGCGAGAAGTCGAAAGAAACACAGATCGCCGGAGCTTTCGGCTCTATCCGCGAGCACGACGACGATCGTCGCCGTGGTGTTCGTGCCCGTCTCCTCACCTTGGTTGCCATTATTGGACCTGGACTGATCGTCATGATTGGCGACAACGACGCGGGCGGCGTCTCGACGTACGCCCAAGCGGGGCAGAACTTCGGCTACTCGCTGCTCTGGACGTTGCCACTGCTCATCCCGGTCCTCATTGTCATCCAAGAGATGGTGGCACGTCTTGGGGCGGTCACCGGTGTGGGTCACGGTCGCCTGATTCGCGAGCGGTTCGGCAGGTATTGGGGCAACCTGTCCATCTTCTCCATCTTGATTGTGAACTTTCTCATCATCATCACGGAGTTCATTGGCATCTCGCTCTCCATGGACTACTTCGGCGTCAGTCCCTATATCTCCGTTCCCCTCGCGGTGGTCATGCTGTTTGCGGTGACTGCTTCAGGGTCGTTCCGTCGTTGGGAACGATTCATGATGCTCTTCATCGCCGTTAACTTCCTCATCATTCCGCTCGCGATCCTGGCGCATCCGTCCGTTGGCTCCATGTCCCGCGCCGTCTTTGCGGTGCATATTCGAGGTGGCGCGAGCTCCAGTGCGGTCCTGCTCATCATCTCCATCATTGGCACGACTGTCGCGCCGTGGCAGCTGTTCTTCCAGGAGTCCAATATCGTTGACAAGCGCATCACCCCGCGCTGGCTGAACTACGAACGAGTTGACACCATCATCGGCTCGTTCATTGTCGTCATCGTGGCGTCAGTGCTCGTCGCCGTCTGCGCCGTCGGCTTGGCGAGCCACGGCGACACGTCTTCCTATACCAACGCACTCGGGGTGGCACGAGGGCTCAATCGCTACCTCGGACACGACGTCGGCGCGCTCTTCGCGGTGCTGTTGCTCAACGCCTCGATCATCGGGGCCGCCGTCGTGACCCTGGCGAGCTCCTACGCGCTCGGCGACCTCTCCTCGACGCACCAGGGGTTGAACGCTCGCATCGTTGAAGCGAAGGGTTTTTATGGTGCCTTCGCGGCGCTGTTGGTGGTGGCCGGCACCGTGGCGATCATTCCGGGCGCGCCACTCGGCGTGATCACGCTCGCCGTGCAGGCGCTCTGTGGACTGATGCTGCCGAGTACGACCATCATCGTGCTGATGCTCGCAAACGACGCAGAGCTCATGGGCCCGTGGAAGAACGGGCGTTGGTTGAACATCGTTGCCGTGATCATCGTGGCGGTGCTGGTCGTGCTGTCGCTCACGCTGATGATCTCGACGTTGTTCACGTCAATCGACGTGCTGGCGCTGCTCGAGATCCTCGGGGCCGTCGCCGTCATAGGACTCGCGGTGGGATTGCCGATCGGATTGCGACAGATGGCACCCGTGCGGGTCTACGACATCGACAAGCGCGACTGGCGCACGCCTCGACTGGCCCTACTCGCGCCCATGCCGACATCGAAGGCGCGCCGCGTGCTCATGCGCGCTCAGAGCGTCTATCTTTTCACGGCTGGCATCTTGCTCGTGGTGCGAATCATTCAACTCGCAACCTCGTAGTCTCTCGTCATGAAGTCTCTCCCCACCCTCGTCTGCGTGCACGCGCACCCTGACGACGAAGCCTTCTTCGGCGGCGGCGCCAGTGCGCACTACGCCGAGCTCGGGCATCGAGTAGTGCTGATCACCTGCACGATTGGTCAGCTCGGTTTCGACGGCGCGGGACGATCCGGTGATCAGTCCAGTCACGACACGCGCCAGACCAAGGTCACGCGCGCGGGCGAGCTCCAGAAGTCCGCCGCGATTCTCGGGATCTCGCGCGTCGTGAACCTCGGCTACGACGACTCGGGCATGAAGGGCTGGGCGGAAAATGACGCGCCCAATGCATTTGCGAACAAAGACGTCGACGCCGTTGCTCGAACGATCGCGTCGATCATGGACGAAGAGCGCGCCGCCGTGGTCGTCACCTACGACGAGAGCGGCTTTTACGGACACCCCGATCACGTGAAGGCCAACGAAGTGACACGCGCCGCGATCGCCCTGTCGAACACCGTCGAACGCCTCTACTACTCGGTGGTGCCCGAGGGGATAATTACCTCGCTCGTGGCTGACGCGACGGCGTCGGGTCTTGCGATGCCCAGCTGGGTCACTGACGCCGGGACGCACGTGCGCGACGACGTGGTCTCGACGGCGCTAGACGTCAGCAAATACGTGCAGATAAAGCACGATTCGATGGCCGCGCACGCGTCGCAAATCGACAACGAGGACCTCGTTGAGATGAACGCCGAGCTTTTTTCGCTACTCTTTAGCACCGAGTACTACCAACGCGCATGGAGTCGTCACCACACGAGTGACGACCGCACAGATCTCATGGGAGGGCTCTAATGGCACTGACATTTCTCGCGGTACACGCACACCCCGATGACGAAGCGAGCTCCACGGGGGGGCTCTTTCGTACGCTCGCCGACCAGCGCGTGCGCACCGTGCTCGTCACGTGCACCCGGGGCGAGTTCGGCGATGCGCCCGGCGGCATCAAGCCCGAGGACGAAGGCCACGACGCCGACGACGTCGCGGAGATCAGGAAATACGAGCTCGACAAGGCCGTCGAGATCCTCGGCATCAGCCGCTCGGTGCGACTCGGTTATCGCGATTCGGGCATGATGGGCTGGCCACAGAACCAAGACCCCGGCGCGTTCTGGTCCACGCCTATCAACGAAGCGGCGGAGCGTCTGGCCGCCGTACTCATGGAAGAGCGCCCCCAGGTCGTCGTCACCTACAACGAGCACGGCTTTTACGGCCACCCCGACCACATCCAAGCGCACCGAATCACCATGTCGGCACTGTCGCTGATCGACTACGAGCCAACTCTCTATTTCAACGCGATTCCCAACTCGGTGATGGCGATCATGCGCGCGCGCTGGGAGCAAGAAGAGCGCGAGCAGCGTGCGGCCGACGCCGCGAAAGGCATCGAGCGTTCCGCTGATCCCGAGATGAGCGAAGAAGACCTCATCGAGATGGGCACGCCCGACGAAGAGATCGGTGCCGCCATCGACGTCAGCGCGGCGACGGACGCCAAGTACGACGCCCTCGCCGCCCATAACTCCCAGGTGGGCGAGTCGTTCTGGATGAAGATGAGCCGCGATGAGTTCAAGCAGGCAATGGGCACTGAATGGTTCGTGCGGGTGACGAATCCGAAGAAGCTTTCGGGCTCCGTCACCGACATCTTTGCCGGTTATCGGTAACTAGTACCGATAGGTGTCGGGCTTGTAGGGACCGTCGACGGGCACGCCAATGTAGTCGGCCTGGGTCTTCGAGAGCGTCGTCAGCTTCACCCCGAGCGCGTCGAGATGCAGACGCGCGACCTTCTCGTCGAGATGCTTGGGCAGGACGTAGACCTTCTTCTCGTAGTCCGAGTTGTTGACGAACAGTTCGATCTGGGCCATGGTCTGGTTCGTGAAGGAGTTGCTCATCACGAAGCTCGGGTGTCCGGTCGCGTTGCCGAGGTTGAGCAGTCGACCTTCGGAGAGCACGATGATGGAATGACCATCGGGCATCGTCCATTTGTCGACTTGCGGCTTGATCGTCTCTCGGGTGACGCCCGGCAAGTTGGTGAGCCCCGCCATGTCGATCTCGTTGTCGAAGTGACCAATGTTCCCGAGCACGGCAAGGTGCTTCATCATCTGCATATGTTCGGCCGTCACGATGTCGCGATTCCCGGTTGCGGTGATAACGAAGTCGGCTTCGGGGAGCGCCTCTTCAAGCGTGGTCACCTGGAAGCCGTCCATCGCGGCTTGCAGCGCGCAGATCGGGTCCACTTCGGTCACGATGACGCGCGCACCTTGGCCGCGCAGCGACTCGGCTGAACCCTTGCCGACGTCGCCGTAACCGCAGACAACGGCGACCTTGCCGCCGATCAAAATGTCCGTCGCGCGGTTGATGCCGTCGATCAGCGAGTGGCGTACGCCGTACTTGTTGTCAAACTTTGACTTCGTTACGGCGTCGTTCACATTGATCGCGGGAAAGAGCAACGTGCCATCGCGCTCCATCTCGTACAGACGGTGAACACCGGTCGTCGTCTCTTCCGACACGCCGATGATGCCCGCAGCCATAGGCTCGAACACCGTGTCGCCCTTGGCGATGATCGAATTGAGCAGCGTCAAGATGACGCGATACTCCTCTGATTCGGCTGATTCCGGTGCGGGCACGAAACCTGCGCGCTCGAATTCAAGTCCCTTGTGCACGAAGAGCGTGGCGTCCCCGCCGTCGTCCAAGATCATCGTCGGGCCGTCTTCTCCGGGCCAACGCAGCAGTCGCTCGGTGCACCACCAATACTCTTCGAGAGTCTCGCCCTTCCAGGCGAACACCGGCACGCCGCGTGGCGCGTCGACCGTGCCCTCGGGACCGACCACGATGGCAGCGGCGGCGTGATCCTGGGTCGAGAAGATATTGCAGCTCACCCAGCGCACGTCGGCGCCGAGTGCGACGAGTGTCTCGATTAAGACCGCCGTCTGAATGGTCATGTGCAAGGAGCCGGCGATGCGGGCGCCGCGCAGCGGCTTCGAGTCGCCGAACTCGGCGCGCATCGCCATCAACCCGGGCATTTCGTGCTCAGCCAATTTGATTTCGGCTCGACCGAACTCGGCGAGCGACAGATCGGCAACTTTGTAGTCAAAGACGTCAGAGGTCATGGTTCTCCTAGGAGTATGAGTTTTTCCAGGCGCCGACCTCTGTCGTAGTCGCCTGTCTACATCGTACAGCTAGACGCCAACTCGAAACTCGACCACGTCACCGTCGCGCATGACATATTCCTTGCCTTCGACGCGTGCCTTGCCGGCCGCCTTCACGGCCGCCATCGAACCCGCCGCGATCAGGTCATCGAAGGAGACGATTTCGGCCTTGATGAAGTGCTTTTGGAAGTCGGTGTGGATCTCGCCGGCAGCCTCCGGCGCGGTTTCTCCCTGGTGGATGGTCCACGCGCGTGCTTCTTTCGGACCCGCCGTCAAAAACGTCTGCAACCCGAGGGTCGTGAAACCCACGTTGGAGAGTTGGGCGAGCCCGGATTCGTGCTGGCCGTAAGACTCGAGAAGCTCGAGGGCCTCGGCGTCGTCGAGCTCTGAAAGCTCCGCTTCGACTTTCGCGCACAGCACCACGCTTTGGGCGGGCGCAACGGACGCGCGAAGCTCGCGCTGGCGATCCTCGTCCGCAAGTGCGTCCTCGTCGACGTTAAAGACGTAGATGAAGGGCTTGTCGGTGAGCAAGTGCAGGTCGTAGAGCTGCGAGCGATCGATCTCCTTGGCGCCGAGCTGGCTGATGACGCGGCCGTCGTCGAGCGCGACCTGAGCCTTCTTCACTTCGGCGAGCTTGACTGCGGCGTCGCCGCCACGCTTGGCGTCGCGCTCGAGTCGCGCGACGGCGCGTTCGACCGTCTGGAGGTCGGCGAGGATGAGCTCGGTTTCGATGGTCGCCACGTCGCTTGCCGGATCGATGCGACCGTCGACGTGAATGACGTCATCGTCTTCGAAAACTCGCACGACTTCACAGATCGCGTCGGACTCGCGGATCGCGGCCAAAAACTGATTGCCGAGTCCTTCTCCGGTCGAAGCACCACGTACGATACCGGCGATATCGACGAAGGTCACGGTCGCGGCGATGATCTTTTCAGAGTGGAACATCTCGGCGAGCACGTTGAGGCGTCCGTCGGGCACGGCGACGATGCCCACATTGGGCTCAATCGTGGCGAACGGGTAGTTCGCTGCGAGCACGTGATTCTTCGTGAGCGCGTTGAACAGCGTTGATTTTCCGACATTGGGCAGTCCGACAATGCCGATCGACAGGCTCATAGAGGAGTCCAGGCTACCCGAATGAATTGCCAGGCCCTCGACCGCGCGCATCATCTATCGTCAAAGAATGTCTGATCTCGAGGTAGTAGAGGGTTTCGTTCCGTTTGGTGACTACGCGACGTGGTTTCGTGTCACCGGCGACCTCAACAGCGAGCTGACGCCGCTCGTCATCGCGCACGGTGGACCCGGGTGCTCGCATGACTATCTGGTAAGCCTCGCCGAAATCGCGCGCACAGGACGACCGGTTATCCACTACGACCAAGTTGGCGGGGGACGATCGACCTTGCTGCCCGAAAAGGGACCCGACTTCTGGACGGTGCAGTTCTTCTTGGACGAGCTCGACAATCTGCTGCACGCGCACGGCATCGCGGACCAGTACTTCCTCCTAGGTCAATCCTGGGGTGGCATGCTCGGTGCTGAGCATGCGATTCGTCGCCCGGAGGGTCTCCAAGCGCTCATCATCAGCAACTCACCCGCTTCGATGGATCTGTGGGCGAGCGAGGCGAAGATTCTGCGCGGGCAGCTCCCTCCTGAGGTGGAGGCGGTACTCGACCGACATGAAGCCGCGGGAACGACGTCGGACCCCGACTACCTCGCCGCCCAGCAGGTCTACTACGACGAACACGTCTGTCGCGTCGTGCCAAATCCTCCCGAAGTCCTTCGGATGATGGAGTTCCTGGCGAGGGATTCGACGGTCTACAACACGATGAACGGACCGAACGAGTTCTTCTGCATTGGCACGCTCCGCGAGTGGAGCGTCGTCGACCGCGTCGAGCAGATTATTGCGCCGACCTTATTGCTCTCAGGACGTCACGACGAGGCAACGCCCGCGACGGTGCAGCCGTACTTTGATCGCATTCCCGACGTACGTTGGGAGATCTTCGAAGAGTCGAGCCACATGCCGTTCATCGAGGAACCTGAGCGCTATCGCGACGTCGTCACGTCGTTTCTCGCATCATTCGACTAGATCACGCGCGTCGTCACTCGCCGTCAACGGTGACTCCTCGCTTGATCCTGCGATCCGTGGCACGGTCACGGTGAAGCGCGTGCCGGCTGCGGGCGTCGATTCGAGTGTGACCTCGCCACCGTGCGCGGCAACAATCCCGCGCACAATGGGTAGCCCCAGTCCGGCTCCCGATCGAGAGCGACTGCTGTCTGCTTGCCAGAAGCGGTCAAAGGCGTGACCGAGCTCTTCCCTCGTCATACCGGGACCGGAGTCTTCGACTTCGAGGCGAGCGGTGCGCTCATCGCTTGACAGACGCACCTCGATGCGAGCGTCCCTCGGCGTGTGACGAAGCGCGTTGTTCACCAGATTGGCGACAACGCGGCGAAGCGCGAAGATGTCACCCTCGACCAACACCGGGCTCGTGACGTCGACGGTGATCGTTCGATAGGGATCGGTCGTTGACGCGTCGGCTACGACATCGTTGACCAGTTGCGCGAGGTCAACGCGTTGACGATCCAACGACTGTCCTTCGTCAAGTCGGGCCAACAGCAAGAGCTCTTCGACGAGCTTTCCCATCTGGTTCCCGGCCACTCCGATTCGGTGCATCGCCTCGTCACGATCTTCACCGACTCTCAGTTGACCTTCTCGCCATAGTTCCGCAATACCGAGGATCACCGACACGGGGGTTCGTAGCTCGTGTGACGCATCGGCGATGAACTGGCGCAGTCGCGCTTCGAGCGCGAGCTGCTCGTCGAGCATCAAGTTGAACGCTTCGGCGAGCTTGCCCGCTTCGGTGCCGCGTCGAGCACTCGTGACACGTCGCGTCCTATCTCCCGCGGTGATTGCGTCGGCGACTTCGGTAACCTCCGCGATGGGGCGAAGACCGAGTCGGGCGATCCAAAAGCTCGTCGCAGCGAGGACCGCGAGCATGATCAGTCCCGCCAACAACAGCGCGTCGCGAAGAAAGCTCATGGTTGTATCAACCTCAGCGAGCGAGACCGCTACGAGGAGGTCGGAGTTCGAGCTCGGTCTCGCGACGAGAATTGCGCGCCATTTCAACGAGCCGGTTTTCGACCCAACCGTCACAATGTTGACGTTTTTGCGTGACGTCGAGAGCACGCTCGGAGTGCGAGGGGCAGACTTCTTGGCGTCGACCGGAGTGGAGATAACCGTTCGATGTCCTTTGCTGATCGAAGCAATGTAAAAGGCGCTGAAGTGATTCGCCGTGAAGTTATGCGACGCGGAACCCGAGGGGAGAGTTGGCGAGGACGGGCTGATTGTTCGAGCAACCGGCAAGGAGTCCTCAAGCTGCTGGTCAACTTGGCGTACCTCGGAGTCGCCGATAGAACGCACCAGCAGGACTCCGAGCACACAGGCGACCACGAGCAACAGCGCTGCCGCGAGCACGATTCGTAGACGAAGGCTCACGGAGCGATCACTGTCGTTCGAATCGGTATCCGACGCCACGGACCGTTCGAATCATGGTTGGAGGCGAGGTGTCAATCTTTTTGCGTAGCTGAGAAATGTACGACTCGACAATGGCGGGATCGCCTTCAAAGCTGTAGTCCCAGACGTGATCGAGGATCTGCCATCGCGTGAGCACCATGCCAGGATTCTTCACCAAAAATAAAAGGAGTCGATACTCCGTGGGCGACAGGTCGACTGGCGTACCTTCCTTTTCAACGTTGTGAGCGACGTCGTCGATGACGAGATCGCCTAAGTAGGTAAGCGCCGGGGACGGAGCTTTGCCGATACGGCGCAGAAGGGATCGCACGCGAGCCGCGAGCTCTTCAACGCTGAAGGGTTTCGTGAGGTAGTCGTCTGCTCCGAGTGTGAGACCTCTGACCTTGTCGCCCACCGAATCGGCGGCGGTGAGAAAGATTACCGGGACGGCGACACCGGCTTCGCGGAGTCGTTGGCATACTTCAAAGCCGGTCAGGTCGGGCAGCATGACGTCGAGGATGACGAGGTCCGGCGGC
>DASZLS010000119.1:0-10046 GCA_035552255.1 Acidimicrobiales bacterium
ATTCACTGAGCGCACCATCGCGAACGGTGATGGGCGTGGTGAAATGGCCTCATAATGAGAAACACCTCCCCGGCGCGGCCAGAGGAGGTGTTTCTCACATTCACGGAGTCACGGAATGACCCGATGGTCAGCTCACGAACAGCCGCTGGTCGCACCACAGCTGGAGCAGACGTAGCACGAGCCCGCGCGCTGCATCGAGTTACCGCACTGGTAACACATTGGTGCGTCGCGCTGTTCGGAACGGCTCAGCAGCGTTGGCGTCTCCGCCGGCTTCTCGCCGACCTCGAGCAACGAAGGCTGGACCGGCAAGTTGTGCGTCGGCGTTGCCTGCTCAGCGATCTCGGGGAACGTCGGCTGCAACCGCTCGCTCGTCGAGAGCACGCCCAACTCTTCGCGGTCGCTCGGGCTTAAGTAATCAAGCGCCAGGCGGCGGAAGATGTAGTCCACCAATGAGGTCGCGATCCGCAAGTCGGGGTCGTCGGTCATGCCCGAGGGCTCAAACTTCATGTTCTGGTACTTCTTCACGTACGTCGCAAGCGGCACGCCGTGCTGGAGTCCCAGGCTGATCGAGATCGAGAACGCGTCCATGATGCCCGCGAGGGTCGAACCTTGCTTGGCCACCTTGATGAAGACCTCGCCCGGACGACCGTCCTCGTACTCACCAACGGTGACGTACCCCTCGCAGTCCGCGACGCGGAAGGCGAAGGTGGACGACACGCGACGGCGCGGGAGACGCTCACGTACCGCACCCACCACTACATGCGCGCCTTCATCGCGAGCGTGCTCAAGCGCTGACTCGAGACGAGCGATGCGCGCGTAGAGGTCGACGACCTCGGCCGCGTCAACATCGGTGATGGTGATCGGCAAGATCTGGTCCTCGCCGTCCTTCTTCGCCGTTGAGAGCGGCTGACCCACCTTGCAGTTGTCACGGTAGATGGCGACGGCCTTGATACCGAGGCGCCACGCGTCTAGGTGAAGGTTCTCCACGTCTTCAACGGTTGCGTCCTCGGGCATGTTCACCGTCTTCGAGATCGCACCGGAAATGAAGGGCTGTACGGCACCCATCATGCGCACGTGTCCCGAGTAGTGAATCGTGTTGTCGCCCATCGAGCAAGCAAAGACCGGCAAGTGCTCAGCCTTCAAGGCCGGCGCACCCACGATGGTCTTGTTCACATCGATGTACTCAATGATGATCGCGATCTCTTCGTTCGAGTAACCGAGCTTGGTCAACGCCCGCGGCACCGTCTGGTTCACGATCGACATGTTCCCGCCGCCGACCAGCTTCTTGAACTTCACCAGTCCGAGGTCGGGCTCGATGCCCGTCGTGTCACAGTCCATCAACAGACCAATGGTTCCGGTCGGTGCGAGCACCGAGGCCTGCGCGTTGCGTACGCCGTGGCGCAGTCCGAGCTCCACCGCCTCTTCCCAGTCGTGCTGGGCCGCTTCGAGGATGTTCGCGGGCGCCAACTTCGCGTCGATCTGGTACGACGCGTCGCGGTGCATGCGCAGCACGTTGATCATCGGCTCCGCGTTCTCCGCGTAACCCTCGTGGGGGCCCATACGGCCGGCCGTGCGCGCGCTCGTCAAGTACGAGTGCCCGGTGAGCAGCGCCGTAATGGACGCGGCCCAGGCGCGTCCGGCATCGGAATCGTAGGCGAGACCCGAGGCCATGAGGAGCGCCCCGAGGTTGGCGTAGCCAATGCCGAGCTGGCGGAACTTGCGCGAGTTCTCCCCGATCTTCTCGGTCGGGTAGTCGGCCGCGCCCACGATGATCTCCTGGGCGGTGAAGAGCACTTCGGTGGCGGCACGGAAGGCGTCGACGTCGAACTCCCCGTCAGTGAGGAACTTCAGCAGGTTGATGCTCGCCAAGTTGCACGCCGAGTTGTCGATGTGCATGTACTCCGAGCACGGGTTCGAGCCGTTGATCCGGTCGGTGTTGGACGAGGTGTGCCACTTGTTGATGGTGGTGTCGAACTGCAGACCGGGGTCCGCGCACTCCCAGGCGGCCTGGGCGACCTGGCGCCACAGCTCGCGGGCCTTCACGGTGCGAATGGTCTCGTGACCGTGGCGTGCGGTCAAGTTCCAGTCGCCGTCGGCGACGACGGCTTCCATGAACTCGTCGGAGACGCGCACCGAGTTGTTGGCGTTCTGGTACTGGATGGAGTTGATGTCGCGACCGTCGAGGTCCATGTCGAAACCGGCATCACGCAGCGCGCGAGCCTTCGCTTCTTCGCGAGCCTTGCACCAGATGAACTCTTCGATGTCGGGGTGGTCGGCGTCGAGGATGACCATCTTTGCCGCTCGACGAGTCTTGCCGCCGGACTTGATGGTGCCTGCCGATGCATCAGCGCCTCGCATGAACGACACCGGGCCACTCGCGGTGCCGCCGCCTTCGAGCGGTTCGGCACTGGAGCGGATCCGCGACAGGTTGACGCCCGCGCCCGAGCCGCCCTTAAAGATGATGCCCTCTTCGGTGTACCAGTTGAGGATCGAGCGCATCGAGTCCTCGACGGCGAGGATGAAGCAGGCACTGCCCTGCTGGGGCACACCCTTCACCCCGATGTTGAACCACACCGGCGAGTTGAAGGCGGCCTTTTGGGTGATGAGCAGATGCTTCAGTTCCGCGCGAAACGCTTCGGCTTCTTCTTCGTCAACGAAGTAGTCACTCTCGGTGCCCCACGTCGTCACGGTGTCGACAATGCGGTCGACCACTTGCTTGAGCGAGGTCTCGCGCTCGGGCGTGCCGAGCGTGCCGCGGAAGTACTTCTGAGCGAGGATGTTGGTCGCGTTGAACGACCAGGTCGACGGCACCTCGACGTCGAGCTGCTCGAAAGCGACGGAGCCATCGCGAAAGTTGGAGATGCGCGCATCGCGACGATCCCAGACCACCTCGTCGTAAGGATGACGATCCTCGCTCGTGAAGTACCGACGAATTCCAATTCCGAGTCGCTGAGGTGCGATAGCCATAATCTCTCTTCTCTCTTTTTACCGACACAAGACCGCGATCCTGCTTCGAAGAGTCAGAAAGTCAAGGATTTGTGACCCTTGGCCCCCTAGCCACAAGATGTAGTGGTTGCTCCACTCCACGTCGCAAGATGCTGTGTCATTACAGCACTGTAATTACACGCTGTCAACTACTTTTTGGAAGACTTTTGCACAAATCTTCTATCTCCAGCCTAGGGGCGGAAATCGACCTCCCTCACCTCGGTAGCGTGGCCCGAATGGACCTCGTGCTCGCCCTGGATGCCGGGACCACCGGGGTGCGAACCGTCGCTTTTGGGCCTGACCTTGAGGTCGTCAACCAGTCCTACCGCGAACTCACCCAATTTTTTCCTGCCCCCGGAGAGGTCGAGCACGACCCCGAAGAGATGGCCCGCCTCGCCGTCACGACGCTCCGAGACGTCGCGCGGCGCGTGCTCGGCGAGGGCCACCAAGTCGTCGCGATCGGCATCACAAATCAGCGAGAAACAACGGTCGGCTTCGACAGAGAAACCGGAACGCCCTTTCAGCACGCCATCGTCTGGCAGGACCGCCGCACGGCAGCGCTCTGTCAAACCCTCGAAAACGAAGGTCGCGGCCCCGCGGTGCGAGCCGCCACCGGGCTGGTCCTCGACTCGTACTTTTCAGCGACCAAGATGCGCTGGATGCTCGATCGCGGGGTCGCCGACGCGGCGATACGACCCAGCTTCGCAACGGTCGACACGTGGCTGCTCTGGACGCTCACCGGTGGCGCCGAAGGAGGCATCTTTGCGACCGAGCCGTCGAACGCCTCGCGCACGTTGCTCATGGACCTCGCGACCCTCGACTGGTCGGCATCCATGATGGCCCTCTTCGGCATCGAGCTCTCGATGATCCCCGAGATACGAGCCTCGTCGACGCGTTTTGGTACGGTCTCCCCCGACATTGCACCGGAGCTGTCAGGTGTACCGATCACCGGCATCCTCGGTGACCAGCAGTCGGCGCTCTTCGGCCAAGCCTGCTTTCACCCGGGCCTCGTGAAGGCCACCTACGGCACCGGGGCGTTCGTGCTCGCGAACGCCGGCACCAGCGTGCCGAGCGTCGTCGACGGGCTGGTCACCACCGTTGCCTGGGACCTCGGCGCCTTCGGTCCCGCTACCTACGCGCTCGAGGGCTCCGCGTTCGTCGCGGGAGCGGCGATTCAGTGGCTGCGCGATCTGGGGATCATCGCGGCGTCGAGCGAACTCGAAGCGCTGGCCCTGTCGGTTCCCGATTCAGCGGGCGCGCAGTTCATTCCCGCGTTCACAGGACTCGGCTCGCCGTTTTGGCGCGCCGACGCGCGGGGCGCGATCACGGGACTCAGCCGAAGCGTCGGAAAGGGCCAGATCGCGCGAGCGCTCGTCGACGCGCTCGCCTACCAAGTGCGCGCGATGACCGACGCCTTTCGAAAGGGCGGCGTCGAGCTGCGCGAGCTGCGCTGTGACGGCGGTGCTGCCGCGATGGATCTGCTCCTCTCGTTGCAAGCCACGAACTCGAAGGTGGCGACACTTCGAAGTTCGACCCTCGAAGCGACCGCTCGAGGAGCGGCCAGTATCGCGGGACTCGAGATCGGACTGTGGGGTTCGCTCGATGAGCTTGAAGCAACGTGGCACGCCACCTCTCGATTCGAACCGGACGATTCGCTTCAGGCCGACGCCCGCTACGCGGACTGGAGTCGCGCGCTCGAGCGAGCGTGAAACTAGCGTCACGTTGAACGTTCCGGGGGGAATCATGGAGAACTACACGACGCGCGTCGTGCGCGAGGGGCTGTCCTTTGGCGAGGCGCCTCGATGGCACGATGAGCGGCTCTGGTACTCCGACTTCTTTCGACACGCCATCTTCTCGATCGATGAAGAAGGCCGCGACGAGCGACTCGAGCTGATGGTGCCCGCACAACCGTCGGGTCTCGGCTGGTTGCCTGACGGTGATCTGCTCTACGTCTCGATGACCGATCAGCGCGTCATGAGGCGTCACCAGGGTGAGAGCTCACTGTTCTCTGACATCTCCCCCTACTGCGAGTTCTGGGCGAATGACATGGCCGTCTCGCCGTCAGGCTTCGCCTACGTCGGCAATTTCGGTTTCGATCTCGACGTCATGCTGCGCGATATTGGTCCCGCGGGCATGATGGTGACTCCCCCGCCGACGACCAACCTGGTGGTGCTCGACGCCACCGGGTCCGCGATCCAGGTCGTTCCCGACATGGCTTTTCCCAACGGCGCGGTGCTCACGCCCGACGGCTTGACCCTCATCGTCGGCGAGACGATGGCCTACCGCCTCACCGCCTTCGACGTCACCGCGGATGGCACGCTCGCCAATCGTCGCATCTGGGCGCAGATGGACGTCGTCGCAACTGACGGCATGTGCCTCGATGCCGAAGGGCAGATCTGGCTCGCCAACGCCCTCACCAATCAGTGCTTGCGCGTCAAAGAAGGTGGCGAGATCACGGCCATCGCCGAAACCAGCCAGCACGCATTCGCGTGCATGCTCGGAGGTCGGGATCGTGACCGGCTGTTCGTCATGACCGCGCCGACAAGCAACCGCTTCAAGATCGCGAGCGTCACCGACGCAAAGATCGAAGCAGTTGACGTTGCCGTGCCCGGCGCGGGCTGGCCGTAATCAGCCGAGCTTGGTGAGGGCGCGGCGCAGATTGCGGATCGCCTGACCCGTGCGGAGCTCGTTTTCAATGAGCGCAAAGCGTACGTGGCCGTCGCCGCCCTCACCGAAACCGACGCCCGGACTCGTCGCGACGTCCGCCTCTTTGATGAGGAACTTCGAGAACTCGAGCGAGGTCATCTCCGAATAGGGTTCGGGAATCGGCGCCCAGACGAACATCGAACCGCGCGGCGCGACGACGTCCCAGCCCACCCGATGGAGTCCATCGATCAGCGTGTCGCGACGAGACTGATAGATGGCTCGCAGCTGGTCGGGGTAGTCCGTCGCCTCGTTCATCGCAACGATGGCCGCGATCTGGACCGGCTGAAACGTGCCGTAGTCGAGGTAGCTCTTCAGCTTCGTGAGCGCCGCCACGATCTCTGGGTTGCCCACCAAGAACCCGACACGCCACCCGGCCATCGAAAACGACTTGGTGAGCGTGTAGAGCTCGACGCAGCACTCCTTCGCACGCGGAACCTGCAAGATCGACGGCGGGCGATAGTCACCGAAGCCGAGGTCGGCGTAGGCGAAGTCGTGACAGATCACGACGTCGCGCTCGAGGGCGAAGTTGACGAGTCGCTCCATGAAGGCGAGATCCACGCAGGCGCTCGTCGGATTGTGCGGGAACGACACGACGATGACGCGGGGCTTCACGACCGCCGTCTCCCAGGCGCGCAGCAGGCCCTCAAAGAAGTCGTCACCGGGGTCATTCGGGCTCATGCCGGGATCGACCATCGGCACAGTGATGACAGTCGCGCCGGCGAATCCGGGACCCGCTAAGTGGATCGGATAGCTCGGCGAGGGCACGATCGCGGAGTCTCCTGGGCCGAGCATGACCCACATGAGGTGGGTGAAACCCTCCTTGGCGCCAATCGTCGTGACGACTTCCGTCTCGGGATCAAGATCTACGTCGAAGAGCAGCTTGTAGCGATTGGCCATCGCGAGGCGCAGGTTCGGAATGCCGCGACTCGCGCTGTAGCGATGATTCTTCGGATTGTGTGCGGCCTCGGCGAGCTTCTCAACGGCGATGTCAGGACTCGGCAGATCCGGGTTGCCGAACCCGAAGTCGACCACGTCGCGGCCGTGGGCGCGTGCGTCAGCCTTCAGCCCGTTGATCGTGGCGAAGACGTACGGCGGCAGGCCCGTGATGCGACGAAACTCCATCTACAAAAGGTAGTAAGTCACGCTGTGTGACGCCACTCGTGCAGTTCGCCAATGAGACTCGGTGACGCGACAACGGCCCAGGTTGCGCCCGCGTCGCGAAGTTGATCGAGCGTGGCTGATACGTCGCCCTTGATAGGTCCCGCCCAATTGACCGGACCGTGTCGTGCGACCTCGCGCACGCGCTCGGGTGACGCACCCCAGAGATTGAGCGTCGCGCCATGCTCGCGCGCCACCTCTTCGGTCTCTGGGCGCCCCGCGCCGCACCACTGCTCTACACGCCCGCGCAACGCCGCCAGGGCGTCCGCGAGCAGTGCCCAGCGCTCTTCTGCGCTCGGATACCCGATGTCGTAGGCGACGTGCTCGTCCCGCGAGAGCTCGTCGCCGGTGCCGAGTCCCGCGATCACTCGACCGGGCGCGAGCGCCTCGAGGGTGAGGAACCGCTCGATCAGCGTCGACGTTCCGACGAGCGACATTCGTGCCACCAGCGTGCCGACCTGCAACGATTCGCTACGCGTGGCGACGGCCGAAAGAATCGGCATCGGCGCGAACGACGGTCGAGTGGGTGAGCCGATCGGCCAGAGGTGGTCGAACGCGAAGACACCGTCGAGTCCCGCGAGCTCTGCCTCGTCGGCGACGATCAGCGCGTCATCGGTGTTATCGCGGAACGTCGGGAGCAGTACGCCGAGCTTCACGCGCCCGCGAAGGCGACGAGCGACGCACCCATGGCACCCGAGCGCGGTCCGAACATCGACGGCGTAACGGTGATGGTGGGACGCGTCTCGTATCCTTCGACGAGTTCGGCGAGGTACTCGCGGGCCGCGGGCAGCACGAGGTCCGACGCGTCCGACAGCCCGCCGCCGATGACGAAGTGGCCACAGTCGAGGATGGCGACGAGGTTGGAGAGGCCGAGCGCGAGCCACCAGCCGACCTCGCGCATCAGTGCAGCGGCCTCTTCGAGCCCTTCGGCGGCACCCGCCGAGACGTCTTCGGCGCGCACGGCGCGCGGATCGCCGCCGCGTCGTTCGACCAACGTGGCGAGTCGTCCCTCGAGTGCAGCGTTGCAGGTCAGCCGCTGCAGTCCCCCGCCCGACGCATACCGCTCCCAGCATCCCTTTCCGCCGCACAAGCACGGAGCGCCATGCGCCTCCACCACCATGTGTCCGATCTCGCCGGCAAACCCGCTGCGCCCTCGCACCAGCTGGCCGTCGGCGACGACGCCACCGCCGATGCCGGTGCCGAGCGTCACCATCACGAAGTCACGGATGCCGCGACCAGCACCCCACTCATGTTCCGCGAGGGCGGCGCAGTTCGCGTCGTTTTCACAAAAGATGCTCGAGTTGCCCAGCGCGGCGCTGAGCAACGAACCGAGGTCCGCACCCGACGCCGTCTGCAGATTGGGTGCAAAGGCCAGGTGTCCGTCGCGGCGCATCATGCCGGGCAGACCAATGCCGATCGGTACCTGGGTAGCGTCGAGGCCCTGACGCTCACAGAGCTCAAAGACCTGTTCAGCGACGACCTTCGCCGTTGCTTCGCCCGCACCGAAGCCTTCATCGTGAGGTGTTTGGGACTTGATCTCGCCTACGACGCGACCATCACGGGCCACCATCAGCGCGAGCGCTTTGGTCCCGCCGACGTCGACGCCGATCGCCACGTCACTCATGGTATTGACGTTCCGCCTGGGACTTGAGCTCGCGAAGGGCCTGATCCTGGATGCGGTACGCGGCGCGAGATTTGATGAACGAGGGAATCGGCACTGACATCTCGACTTCGAGATCGTAAGTGAGGAGAGTGCCACCGCCGGGGGCGGGCTCGAAGCGATACTGGCCGTTGAGCGTTGAGGTGAGATCACCACGGCTCTGGTGCCACGCGAGTACGTCGGGAGCTCGGCTGTAGTCGTAGTGAAGTGTGTAGGTCGTCGATCGCCCGAAGGCCGCCGCACGAAACTCAACCTCGAGGGGCCTGCCGTCCGCGTCGCGTTCGAGCACGTCGATCCTCTTCAGGTCAGTCACCCAGTCCATGTAGTGCTCGAAGTCAGTCACGACGTGGTAGACGACGTCAGGCGGAGCGTTGACCAGCGTCGACTCCGTCGCCCGCTGCGTCACCTGGCCTCCATCGCCCCCACCTTAGGCCAGTGGCTCAGCCCTTTCGACGCCGTCAAACACGCCAATATCATTGGCGAGCAGGCGGCTCAGACGGTCCCACGAGAACTCTCGCACGGCGACATCGCGCGACATCAAACCGTTGCGAGTGCGACGCTCCTCGTCATCAATCAATGACGACATGGCGGTCGCGAGATCCGAGACGCTGCGAGGATTTTCGAGCACGATGCCCGTCTCGCCGTCTCGCACCGCGTCGTGGCTGCCGCCGGAACGACCGGCGATCTGCGCGACGCCACAGGCCGCCGCTTCGACGAAGACAATGCCAAATCCTTCCTGCTCGAGACCGAACCAACGACTCCGACAATCCATCACCATGAGATCACTCGCAGCGAGCCATTCGGGCAGCAGCTCATCGTCGACGCGGCCGAGGAAGGTGACCGGTGCGTGCAACTTCGCGGCGAGCTCTTCGAGTCGCTTTCGATCCCGCCCGGCTCCCCCGACCACGACACGCAGCTGCGGATAGCGCTCGCGCAATGTCGCGCTCGCTCGAATGAGGGTGTCCATTCCCTTACGGGGAACGAGACGCGAGTACGACGCCACGAGGATCTCATCGTCACGAAAACCCATCTTCTCGCGCACCACGTGGCGACGATCGCCGTCGATTGGCACGAACCGCCCCGTGTCAACGCCGGGAGGAATCTGGATGACGGGACAGAGATATTCCCCCGCGTTCCGTCGGGCTTCGTCTTCAGGGAAGGATCCCGCACAGACGGCGACAATTGCGCGGCGCAGCACATAGCGCAGCGACGAGGCCACGAACGGAATTCGGCTCGGGATCGTCACTTCGGCTCCGTGGAGGATGACGCCGTAGGGCCGCGAAAGTCGCGGCCCGAGCAGACCCAGTGGCCAAGCCGGGTCGAGCAGCACCAGCTCGGGTTGGTGCCGTTCGATGGCCGCCTCGATCGCTCGATAGGCCCGCCACGAAGGGAAGAACAGAGTCGATGCCTTGACGCGCTCAACGACAATCTCACTCGATGCGTCAAAGGCCGCGGCGTCCTCGTGGGAGGAGGCGGTCAGCACCACCGCTCGACCGCTGTCGAGGCGACGCCAGAGTTCATGAAGGTAGACCTGGAT
>DASZLS010000120.1:0-38022 GCA_035552255.1 Acidimicrobiales bacterium
GAATCCTTATCGTCACTTTATGAAAATGACCAGGATGCTCGTAGGTGTGCCCGCGCTAGCCTTAATCCGTAGTTATGAGTCGTCCCGCGTCACTCAGTCAGTCGCCTCTGGCGTTGCTCGCGGGCACCGTCGTGGGCGTCGCGCTCCTCACCTGGGTCGGAGGATGGGCGCTTCCCCTTGTTATTTTTCTGATCATCGTCATGGTGATGGGTCACGAGTTCGGACACTTCATCACCGCCAAACGCGCGGGGCTGCTCGTGACCGACTTCTTCGTTGGTTTCGGTCCCGTGGTCTGGTCGACGCAGCGAGGAGAGACTCGCTACGGCGTACGCGCACTGCTGCTCGGTGGCTACGTGAAGGTGCCCGGCATGACCTGGGGCATCCCCGTCGATCCGGAGATTGAAAGCCGCACGTACCGTGCCGCCTCGTATCCGAAGAAGGTGCTCTTCGCCTCGGCCGGATCGATCATGCATGGGATCATGGCGCTGCTGCTCGCCTGGGGCGCGCTCACGTTCATTGGCGCACCGTCGGCGAGTCACGTGGGCGTGGTCTCATTTTCTCCCTGGCAGGGCCACACGGAGAACGCCGCCCAGCTCGCCGGCCTCAAGGTCGGTGATCAGATCGTGGCCATTGACGGCATCAAGACCACCAGCGTGACCCAGCTCGCGAACTTGGTGCATCGCTCGGCCGGCAAGCGTCTCACGGTGGTGGTCGAGCGCAACGGTCATGATCTGACGCTGCACGTGACGCCCGTCAGCGGAACGACCATCAAAGAAAATGGCGTGAAGCTCTCCAAGGGCGGTTACATCGGCGTCAGCCTCAATGAGCTGACGGTCCACGAGTCGCCGCTCGCGGCGATTCCCAGTTCGTTTCACGAGGTGGGTTCGGTCATTGCGGACGCGTACCACGGCATCATTCACGTCTTTTCACCCGGCGAGTTCGCGAGCCTCTTTCACCAGGTTGCGTCGCCCAAAGCCGCGGCGAATCCGACCAATCAGGCCACCAGGCCTGACTCCATCGTGGGCGTCGTGCGCATTGCCACCCAGGCGGCCAACACCGGAGCCATGGACTTGATCATCGTCTTGATTGAGGTCAACATCTTCGTGGGCATCCTCAACATGCTGCCGATTCTGCCTCTCGACGGGGGGTACGTGGCGATCGCCACCTACGAGCGCCTTCGCTCGCGGCGGGGGAGTCGCTACCACGCCGACATCAACAAACTCGCACCGGTCATCTATGCGTTCATGACGGTGCTCCTGGTCCTCTTCGCCTCCACGCTCTACCTCGACATTGCCCACCCGATCTCCAACCCATTCGGGTAAATGGCGTTGTTTCGCTCTAAACACGGCAGACTGGTGAGATGGACGTAACCGCCACCTCCCTCACGCCCCGTCGACCCACCCGTCAGATCTCCGTCGGCTCCGTCAAGGTCGGTGGCGACGCGCCGATCTCGGTGCAGTCGATGACCACCACGAAGACTGCCGACGTCGAAGGGACGCTCCAGCAGATCTACGCGCTCGCGGCCAACGGCGCGGACATCGTTCGCTGCACCTGCAACGATCGCGCCGCCGCCGAGGGTCTTGCTCAGATCGTGCCGCGCTCACCGGTGCCCATTGTCGCCGACATCCACTTCCACGTGGAGATGGCGCTCGCTGCGCTCGAAGCAGGCGTGAACGGCTTGCGTCTCAATCCGGGCAACCTGCGTAAGCCCGAAGAGATCAAGCTCGTCGCGAGCGAAGCGCGCGACCGCGGCGTGCCGATTCGCATTGGCGTCAACGCTGGCTCACTGCACCCCGACATCTACAAGCGCTTTGGTGGAGCGACGCCAGAAGCGCTCGTCGAATCCGCGCGCATCGAGCTCGCGTACTTCCAAGAGGTCGACTTCACCGACGTGAAGATCTCGGTGAAGGCTTCGTCGGTCGCGCTCATGATCGCCGCGTACCGTTTGGCGTCGGCGACCTTCGATCATCCATTGCACCTCGGCGTGACCGAAGCGGGTCCACTCCCGTGGGGACTGCTGAAGGGAACGGCCGGTATTGGCACGCTGCTCGCCGAGGGCATCGGTGACACCCTGCGCTACTCACTCACGGCTGATCCCGTTGAAGAGGCGCGTGCTGGTCGCACGCTGCTCGAATCCCTTGGTCTACGCGAGCGCAAGGGACTCGACCTCATCGCGTGTCCGAGCTGTGGGCGCGCCGAAGTTGACGTCATCAAAGTCGCCAACGAAGCCCAGGAGGCGCTCAACGCGCTCGACGTGCCGCTCCAAGTAGCGGTCATGGGATGCGTCGTGAACGGTCCGGGTGAGGCACGTCACGCCGACCTCGGCATCGCGGCGGGCAAGCATCGCGGGCACCTTTTTATTCAGGGTCAGATCATCCGCGTGGTGCCCGAAGACGAGATGGTCGAAGCGCTCGTCGACGAGGCGAAGAAGATCATCGCCGAGGGGATCGAAGCTCGGCTGCTTGCGCGCGACGCGAGTGCGGAGAAGGAAGCAGAGGCCGATCGGGCCGAGCTGTTAGATGACCGTGGGGCCGATGCCAACAACGCCGAAGCCCGCATCGAGAGGATTCGTCGGCGCGTCGAGGAGTAACGCACCGATAGTCTTATTCGAATTCATCAAGGAGCATCGTGGCCTCGCAGAGCGTTCTGACCCCCCAATCGCAAGACTTTCCCCGCTGGTACCAGGACGTGGTGGCGAAGGCCGAGATGGCCGACAACGGTCCCGTACGCGGCACGATGGTCATTCGACCCTACGGATACGCCATCTGGGAGCTCATGCAGCAGCAGATGGACCAGCGCATCAAGGACACCGGCGCGAAGAACGCGTACTTCCCGCTGTTCATCCCCGAGAGCTACTTCTCGCGCGAAGCCGAGCACGTCGAGGGCTTCAGCCCCGAGCTAGCCGTCGTCACGCACGCGGGTGGCGAAGATCTCACGGAGCCGATCGTGGTTCGCCCGACCTCGGAGACGGTGATCGGTGAGTTCATGGCGAAGTGGATTCAGAGCTATCGTGACCTGCCGCTCTTGCTCAATCAGTGGGTGAACGTCGTACGCTGGGAGATGCGTCCGCGCCTCTTTCTGCGCAGCTCGGAGTTCCTCTGGCAGGAGGGTCACACGGCCCATGCCAGCTACGACGACGCGTCGGCGTACGCGCGACGCATCCACGATGAGGTCTACAACGATTTCATGGTGAACGTGCTCGCCTGTCCCTGCTACCTGGGCATCAAGCCGCCGAGTGAGCGCTTTCCCGGCGCCATCAACTCAATGACCGGCGAAGCCGTGATGCGCGACGGCAAGGCGCTGCAGATGATGACCACGCACGAGCTCGGTCAAAACTTCGCGAGAGCCTTCGACATCTTCTACCAGAGCGAAGAGGGACAAGCCGAGCTCTGTTACACCACGTCATGGGGCGCCTCAACGCGCATGGTGGGAGGACTCATCATGGTGCACGGCGACGACAACGGCTTGAAGGTGCCGCCCGCGCTCGCACCCGTGCAAGCGATCGTGATTCCCGTGCGCGACGACAGCGAGGTCCTCGAAGCCGCCGACCGCGTGGCGGCGGACCTGCGCGGCGCCGGTGTGCGCGTCGAGGTGGACCGCGGACGCGGCAGCTTCGGTCGCCGCGTGACCGACTGGGAGATCAAGGGCGTGCCCGTGCGCGTTGAAGTCGGACCGCGCGATCTCGCCCAGGGGCTCGTGACCCTCGTGCGCCGCGACACGGGCGAGAAGTCGACCGTTGAACTCGGTGCCGTGATCAAGGACGTGCCGTTGCTGCTCGAGCGAATCCAGACCGACCTCTTGGCGTCCGCCGTCGCGCACCGCGACGAGCGCACCCACGACGTCACGTCAGTCGCCGAGGCACTTGACGCCGCGAAAGACGGCTTCGCTCGCCTCGCCTGGGACCTCGTCGCGGGCGAAGGGGAGGCCGAACTCAACGCGCAAGCGGTGAGCGTTCGCTGCCTCCAGCGCCAAGACGGTTCCATGCCCGAAAACGACGACGAAGGCGGTCTGATCTGTCTCGTTGCCAAGTCGTATTAGCCACACCGCAGTAAACTAAGCAGAGAGAATTTTTTTCCACAGGGTTGGTGTTTTGTGCGCCCCGTCACCGTTGTGGACACAGTGTTTGACTGCTACAATTGATGTTCACAGTCCGCTCAGGACGTTTGGACTCGTTTAAGCGCGGGCCTCGGGCCCGCGCTTTTTCCTTGTCCGTGCGGCCTCGCGACATTGAAAGGAGACGGTCATGGAATGGGACACCACGCTGCGACCGCTCATAGAATCACTGGGCCTTGAGCTCTACGACGTGGAATTTTCCTCCGGCACCCTCAATGTGATCGTCAACCGCCCCGGTGGGGTGGACGTGGATGCCCTGGCCTCCGCCAATCGCAAGATTTCCGAGTGGTTGGACGCAAATGACCCCATTCCGGGGCGCTACACCCTCGACGTCTCGAGCCCGGGGCTCGAGCGGCGTCTTCGGACCGCCACGCACTTCAAGAGCGCGGTGGGCGAAGTCGTGACGCTGCGTGAACTACGCGGCAACGAACCGACACGTCGCCTCGAAGGCACGTTGACCTCGGCGACCGATTCTTCCGTCACACTCGACGAGCGTGAGCTCGGCGAGCTGACCATTCCCATGAGCGCTATCGAACGCGCACGCACCGTCTTTGCGTGGGGTGCGACCAAGCCCGAGAAACCGTCGGGCGCGAAAACTTCATCGACGAGCAGGAAAGGCTAATTATGGCTAACTTCGAATTTCTCGAGGCTCTCGGTCAGATCGCGCGCGACCAGAACATTGACGAAGGCGAGCTGCTCATCGCACTCGCCAACGCGTTGCTCGCCGCTTACAAGCGTCGTCCCGACTCCGCAGAAGACGCCGAAGTCGAGATCAATCCGGAAACCGGCGAGATCAAGGTGTGGGGACTCGAGCTCGACCTCGAGGGCAACGTCACGCGAGAGTGGGACGCGACGCCAGAGGACTTCGGTCGCATCGCCGCCCAGACCGCCAAGCAAGTCTTGATGCAGCTCATCCGCGACATTCAGCGTCGTCAGATGTACGAAGAGTTCGCTAACCGTGAAGGCGACATCGTCTCGGGCACCGTCCAGCAGAACGACAACCGCTACACGCTGCTCGACCTCGGACGCGTCGAAGCGTTGCTGCCCCAAGCGGAGCAGATCGCCTTCGAGCGCTACGAGCACGGTGCGCGCATCAAGGTGTACATCGTGGAAGTTCGTAAGACCAACAAGGGTCCCCAGATCGTTGTCTCGCGTACGCACCCCGCGCTGGTTGCGAAACTCTTTGAGATCGAAGTGCCCGAGATCGCGAATGGCATCGTGGAGATCAAGGCGCTCGCGCGCGAACCCGGTCACCGCTCGAAGATCGCCGTCGCGTCAAACGATCAGATGATCGATCCCGTTGGCGCCTGTGTCGGCGCGCGCGGATCTCGTGTGCGCAACATCACCAACGAGCTGCGCTCCGAGCGCATCGACGTCGTGCCCTACAGCGACGATCCCGTCGAGTTCATTCAGTCGGCGCTGCAACCCGCGCGCGTGCGCGAAGTGCGTCTCGATGAAGAAGAGGGCATCGCGACCGTCATCGTGCACGATCAGCAGCTCTCGCTGGCGATCGGCAAAGAGGGGCAGAACGCCCGTCTCGCAGCGCGACTCACGGGATGGCGCATCGACATCCGCTCGGAGAACGAGGGCAACGACGAAGTGGTCGAAGAGGTGTGGACCGAAGGTGACGTCGTCGTGGACGAGACGGTCGCCGTCGTTGAGGGCGCCGACGGCGTCGAGACCGTCGTGGTCGATGACGTGATCACTGACGCAGCGGGCGAGATCGAGGAAGTCGTGGTCGTGGACGAAGTGGTCCCCGACACCGAAGGCGACGACGAAGTAGTCGTCGTGGACATGGTCACGGAGGACGAGGCATAGCGCCGGTACGAACCTGTGTTGTCTGTCGGCACCGACGAGACGACCGCGAAATGGTCCGCGCAGGCCGCGACGGCGCGGGTTCGTGGCATCTCGGACGAGGAGCGGGTCGAGGCGTGTGGTGGTGCAAGGACGGGACATGTGGCTCGCAGCTGTGCGTGGGTCAGGTCGCTCGGGCGCTAAGGTCCGCCGTCCGGGACGCGGATCTCGTGACCATCCGAGGTCTCACGTCCGAGAAAAGGCCGCAGTTGTGAAAGAATAGGAAACTGTGCCCGTCGAATGTGCGGGTACGCGAAGTAAGGGAACGTTTTGGCGCCAAAGAAAATTCGAGTGCACGAGCTCTCTAAAGAGCTCGGGCTGACGAGCAAGGAGTTGCTCGCACTCGCCCAGAAACTAGGAATCGGCGCCTCGAGCCCGTCCGCGTCGATTGAAGACGCGCAGGCCGATCGCATTCGCCGACGCGCCGACGCCGACGGACTTCGCCGCGAGGTTACGCCGGACGCGAAGGCGGAGAAGGCGTCCAAAGCCACCAAGGCCACGAGTGCCGCCAGGGTCACGACGCCTGCCGCACCCGCACCTGCCGACGAAGCACCCGCGCGACCCGCGAGCGACACGCCGTCACCCGCCGCGCCCACAGCATCAGCCCCCACATCCACACCCGCACCCGCTTCCGCTCCGGTGCCCGCGTCGGTGCCCGTTGCCGCCGAGGCTCCCGTCGCCGCTGCGGTGAGCGAAGTCAAAGTTGTTCGCTCCCGAGTCACGCCGCCCAAGCCCGTTCCGACGCGCACCGTCTCGCCTGACGGTCCTACCACCATTCGCCCAACCCAGCGCGGTGGCGCAGGCGACGGTGAAGGCGCCAATCGACCGCCGCTCAGTGCGACCGGTCGTCCGATCCCGCCACCTCCCGGTCGCCCCATGAGTGCGTCCGGCCGTCCGATTCCGCCACCGCCCGGTGTGCGTCGCCCGATGCCCAGTGCGGGTCGTGGCGGACCATCGAGTGGTCCACGCCCCATGAGCGCTCGCCCGAGCAGCGGCCCTCCGCGTACCGGCGCGCCGTCTCGACCCGGTGGTGGAGGTTTCAACGCGTCACGCCCCGGTGCGCCGACGGGTGGTGCCCCAGCCGGTGCCGGTCGTGGTGGTGCACCCGCGCGAGGAGGCGGTGGACCTCGCGGTTCACAGCGCAAAGTCACGCGCCGCCGTCGCCGCAACGTCGAAGAGCTCGAACCGACCCAGATGACGACGTGGCAGCCGAGCAGCGCCCCGGTGCCCGACGGCGAGATCATCATTGAGCGTGGATCGACCGCGAAGGATGTCGGCCCCAAGCTCAACCGCAGTGCCGCCGACATCATTCGCTTCTTGTTCCTCCAGGGCGAGATCGTCACCACCATCCAGAACCTCACCGACGACATGATCGAGCTCTACGCCGCAGAAGTTGGGGCGGAGATCCATCTCGTCGATCCCGGTGAACAGAAGGAAGCTGAACTGCTCGCGAAGTTCTTCGACGAAGACGATGACGACGATGTCATTCCCGCGATTCCGCGTCCGCCGATCGTGACCGTCATGGGTCACGTCGACCACGGAAAGACGCTGCTGCTCGACAAGATTCGCAAAACCAACGTGGTCGCCGGCGAAGCGGGTGGCATCACTCAGCACATCGGTGCCTATCAAGTGTCCTGGCACGGCAAGTCCATCACCTTCCTCGACACGCCCGGTCACGAGGCCTTCACCGCCATGCGCGCCCGCGGCGCGAAGGTCACGGACGTCATCATCTTGGTCGTCGCGGCCGATGACGGTGTCATGCCCCAGACGATCGAAGCGATCGAGCACGCGAAGCTGGCCGAGGTGCCTGTCATCGTGGCCATCAACAAGATGGACCGACCGGACGCCAATCCCGACCGCGTGCTCCAACAGCTCTCCGAGCACGGACTCGTGCCCGAGAAGTGGGGCGGCGACACCATCGTCGTCGAGATCTCTGCGCTCCAGGGAACGGGCATCGATGCACTGCTCGAGCAGGTGCTTCTCGTCGCCGAGCTCGCCGAGCTCACGGCGCCCCCGACGGGACGCGCCGTCGGCACCGTGATCGAAGCCAACCTCGAAGTCGGTCGCGGCCCCGTCGCGACGGTCATGGTCCAAAAGGGTCTGCTCTGCGTGGGCGACCCCGTGGTCGCTGGCCCGGCGTACGGAAAAGTGAAGGCCCTCATCAACGATCAGGGCAAGCAAGTGAAGTCGGCGGGACCCTCCACACCGGTCCAGATCCTTGGGTTCAGCGAGCCGCCCTTCGCGGGCGACGAGATGCGCGTTGCGCGCGACCTCGCCCACGCTCGCTCACTCGCCGAAGCTCGCGCTCAGCGGACCCGCCTCGTGGGCCAGCAGCCCGTGGCGTCGTCAAGTGGCGCCCGCCTCGAGGACCTCTTCGAGCAGATTCAGCGAGGCGAAACGGCCACGCTCAACATCGTCCTCAAAGCGGACGTGCAAGGTTCGCTCGAAGCGTGCACCGAGTCGCTGAAGAAGTTGGAGCGCGACGACGTGAAGCTCGTGATCGTGCACCGTGGTGTCGGTGGCATCACGGAGAACGACGTGCAGTTGGCCAAGGCGTCAAACGCGACGATCATTGGTTTCAACGTGCGACCAGACAAGCGCAGCCGTGAACTCGCGGCCAGCGAGGGCGTGCAGATCCGCACCTACGAAATCATCTACAAGTTGATCGAAGAGATCGAGGCCGCCATGCTCGGCCTCTTGACGCCGGTCTACGAAGAGGTCGTCACCGGCGAAGCCGAGGTTCGCGAAGTCTTTCGTGTGCCGCGCATCGGTGCGATCGCCGGTTGTTTCGTGCGCGACGGCGTCATCACGCGAGGATCGAAGGTTCGATTCCTGCGCGAAGGCACCATCATCTGGAAGGGCAGTGTCACCTCGCTTCGTCGCTTCAAGGACGACGCGCGTGAAGTGCCCGCGGGCTTCGAGTGCGGTATCGGTCTTTCGGACTACCAGGACCTCAAAGCCGGCGACGTCATCGAAACGTACGAAGAGCGCGAGATACCGCGCACGGCCTAACCCATGGCCCATTCGACCGGCTCCCATCACCCATACCCGCGAAGTGCGCGGGTGAATCAGATCCTGCGCGAGGTGATCTCCGACGAGCTCGTACGCATCTCTGACGTGGACGATCGTCTCGGTCTGCTCACCGTCACGGGCGTGGACACGACGCCCGACATGCGCCAAGCGATGGTCTTCTTCGACTCGCTCTCAGAGACGGCACGCACCGCGCTCGAGGAGCGACGCGGTCAGATCCAGGGCGCGGTGAACGCGCAGACGCGCCTAAAGCGCACGCCCAAGCTCTCGTTCAGAGCGGACCCCGCGGTCGCGAGCGGCTCCGCAGTGGAAGAGCTGTTGCGTCGCCAACACACTGATGACGAGTAACGGTCTCCTCCTCCTCGATAAGCCCCAAGGGGCGACGAGCCACGACGCGGTCGACCAGGTGCGCCGGGTCCTCAATGAGCGGCGCGTGGGTCACGCGGGCACGCTCGATCCCATGGCGACGGGGCTCCTCGTGATGGCCGTCGGCGCGTCGACCAGACTCTTGCGTTTCGCCCAGAGCGAGACCAAGCGCTACGAAGGAGTCGTCACGTTCGGAGTTCGCACGGACTCGCTCGACGCCGACGGCGACGTGCTCGAGCGACGCGACGTGCCCGCGCTCGACGTCGCGGTCGTCAATGGGCGCGCCACCTCGATGCTTGGTTCGCAGCAGCAGACGCCCCCGATGGTTTCTGCCATCAAAGTCAATGGGCGACGGCTCCACGCACTTGCGCGAGAAGGCATCGAAGTCGAGCGCGAACCGCGCACCGTTCGCATCGACGCATTTGAGCTGGCACCGCTCGAAGGGGACACCTGGTCGTTTGCCGTGACCTGTTCGACGGGAACCTACGTTCGCGTGCTGCTGAGCGATATGGCCGAGCGCCTCGGGACGATTGGCCACCTGAGCGCTCTTCGACGCGTGGCGAGCGGCCATCACGTAGTGAGTGATGCATTGACCTATTTCGACTTCGAAGATCGGGTGAGTCTCGGAGCGAGTGTGCTCGCGCCGCCACGGGCGTTCGTGGAGCATCTGACGTCGGTGACGATCAGCGACGACGAAGAACGTCGCTTTCGCCAAGGTCAGCGTGTCAGCCTGGACGCGCCCGGCGACGGAGAGATCGCGGCACTGAATGCTGCTGGTGCACTCGTGGCGGTGGTGCGCCGACGAGGCGAGCACTTCCAACCGGTCGTGGTCTTGCCGGACGATGTCGCCAGTGCGCACGAGTAGGTTCGGAGCATGATCGTGCGGTACGACGGCGAGCCAGACACGTCGAGCAAACCGAGCGTCGTTGCCGTCGGCGTCTTTGATGGTCTGCACCGCGGTCACCAAGCGGTCCTCCAACAACTCGTCGAGCTCGCTCGTTCCTATGACGCGTTGGCGACAGTGGTCACCTTCGACCCGCCACCGGCCAGCGTGCTCGCGCCCGAACGGGCACCTCGACTGCTGGAGACGATCGAACAGCGCCTCGAGGGTTTTGAGCGGCTCAGCGTCGATCAGGTGCGCGTACTCACGTTCTCCAATGAACTCGCGCGTGAAACGGCGACAGAGTTCATCGACCGCGTACTGGTGAACGATCTGCGTGCGCGGTGCATCATCGTGGGAGAGGATTTCCACTTCGGTCACAATCGCGAGGGCACGTTGGCGGTACTGCGCGCGGCGGGCGACGAGCTTGGTTTTGACGTGGTGGCGGCGCCTACGTACGGCGACGACGAACGCTGGAGCTCTACGTCCGTACGCCGAGCGCTCACCGACGGCGAGCTGGATCGAGCAGCGTCAATTCTCGGTCATCCTTTCACCTTGCGCGGGGCGGTTGTCCACGGGGACGAGCGCGGGCAAGAGCTGGGTTTTCCCACGGCCAACCTGCAGCTGTCTGATCGCCAAGCGCTTCCGGCCGAGGGCGTCTACGCCGGCGCCCTCGAACTCGAGGGGGAGTGGTGGCCCGCAGCGATCTCGGTTGGACGCCGCCCGCAGTTCTACGACGACGGAGATCTCCTGGTCGAAGTGCATCTCATCGACTACCGCGGGGATCTCTACGACCGGGTGCTCGACGTCGTGTTCATCGAGTGGCTGCGCGGCCAGACGACGTTCGCCAGCGAGGTCGAACTCTCCGAGCAGATCGGGCTCGATGTCGCGAAAACTCAGCAATTATTTACAGAGTTTTCGAAGAAGGCATCCAAACTGCTAAGATAGTTACTCGGTCAGCGACGCTGATCGTGTGGGTCGTCTCGTTGGCGGCTCGCAACGGGACCCCCGACTCAATAAGGCACAGACGTTATGACCGAGAAGAACGAGATTATCAAGGACTTTCAGGCCCACGACACGGACACCGGTTCACCCGAAGTCCAAGTGGCGCTCCTGACGGCCCGAATCTCGCATCTCACCGAGCACCTCAAGGAACACAAGGGCGATCATCACACCCGCCGTGGACTCATGAAGCTCATTGGTCAGCGCCGTCGTTTGCTGGACTACGTGCAAAAAGGCAACGTGGAGCGCTATCGCGCATTGATTGGCCGTCTCGGCATTCGTCGCTAGCCGAGAACACGCACGTCGACGCCGTCGACGTGCTCAACACATCCGAGGCCTCGAAGGCCAGTGGAGGACAGTCGCCTTCGGCGAAGGTCGCCCACTGGGATTCGGGCGGAGTGTTGCTACATAAGGAGCCATTCCATGACTGACGCAATCCGCGTAAGTAGTCCCGTTACGGGCACAGAAAAGACCATGTCATTTGAGGCTGGTCACCTCGCACAACTAGCTGACGGCGCCGTACTCGCGCGCCTCGGCGACACGATGCTGCTCGCGACGGTCACCGCCGCGAAGACCGCTCGAGAGGGAATGGATTTCTTTCCCCTCACGATCGACATCGAAGAGCGCGCCTACGCCGCGGGAAAGATCCCCGGAGCGTTCTTCCGCCGCGAAGGCAAGCTGTCAGACCAGGCCATCCTGATCTGTCGACTCATCGACCGTCCGCTTCGCCCGTCCTTCCCCAAGGGCTTTCGCAACGAAGTGCAAGTCGTCGGCACGATCTTCAGCGCCGACCAGGAAAACCCGCACGACATCCTCGCGATCAACGCGGCGTCCGCCGCCATCATGATCTCGGGCATTCCCTTCGACGGCCCGATTGGCGCCGTTCGCATGGCCTACACCAACGATGGGGAATGGGTTCCTCACCCCACCTTCGCCGAAGGCGACGCCGCCAACTTTGAGCTCGTCGTGGCCGGACGCGCATTGAGCGAATCCGCCGACGCCGACGTCGCGATCATGATGGTCGAAGCCGGCGGTACCGAAGGCTCCTACGAGCGCTACCAAGACGGTGCGCCCAAGGTCAGCGAAGAGGTGCTCGCTGAGGGCCTCGAAGCGTCCAAGCTGTGGATCCGTGAGGCGATCAACTTGCAGCGCGAGCTCGTGCGCGACTTCATCGCCGCTCGCGGACCGCTGCCGAAGTTTGAGTTCACCGCCTTCCTCGACTACCAGGACGACGTGCTCGACCGCGTCGAGGGCATTGCCGGCACCCAGCTCGCCGAAGCCAACAAGATCACGACCAAGGCCGCGCGCAACGAAGCACTCGACGCCGTGGCGAAGTCGGTCACCGAGCAGCTCGCCGGTGAGTTCGAAGGCCGCGGCAGCGAGATCAAGGCTGCCGTTCGCTCGCTCACCAAGAAGCTGGTGCGTAAGCGCATCGTCGAAGAGGGCGTGCGCATCGACGGACGAGGCATTGCGGACATTCGCCCGCTGTCGGCCGAAGTCGACCTTTTCCCGATGACCCACGGATCGGCGCTCTTCCAGCGCGGCGAGACCCAGGTGGTCAACGTGACGACGCTCGGCATGCCCCGCATGCGCCAGCAGCTCGACACCATCACGCCCGACGAGTTCCGTCGCTACATGCACCACTACAACTTCCCGCCGTACTCAACCGGTGAAACTGGTCGCGTAGGTGCGCCCAAGCGCCGCGAAGTCGGTCACGGCATGCTCGCCGAGCGCGCGCTGGTCCCGGTGCTCCCGAGCGAAGAGGACTTCGCCTACACCATCCGCGTTGTCTCTGACATCATGCAGTCCAACGGCTCGACCTCGATGGGTTCGGTCTGCGGCTCGACGCTGTCGCTCATGGCGGCCGGTGTGCCGATCAAGGCGCCCGTCGCCGGTATCGCGATGGGTCTCGTCTACGACGAGGGTAACTACGTGACGCTGACCGACATCCTCGGTGCCGAAGACGCCTTCGGCGACATGGACTTCAAGGTTGCCGGGACCGCGGACGCGGTGACGGCCCTCCAGCTCGACACGAAGATCGACGGCCTTCCCGCCGACGTGCTCGCCAAGGCATTGCTTCAAGCGAAGGACGCTCGTCTTGCGATCTTGAAGGTGCTCACCGACACGATCGCGGAGCCCCGCGCAGAAGTTGCCGAGGTCGCACCGAAGATCATCTCGATCCAGATTCCGATCGACAAGATCGGCGAAGTGATTGGGCCAAAGGGCAAGGTCATCAACACGCTGCAGCAAGAGACCGGCGCGGACATCGCGGTCGATGACGATGGTGTCGTCGGTACGGTCACCATCGGTGCCAAGGACGGCCGTGCGGTCGAAGAAGCTCGTCGACGCATCTCACTCATCCTCGACCCGCCCTCGGCGGACGTGGGTGCGGTGTACCCAGGTCGAGTTGTGTCGATCGCCAAGTTCGGCGCGTTCATCAACATCCTGCCTGGACGTGACGGACTGTTGCACATCTCGAAGCTGGCGCCCCTCAACGGTGGCAAGCGAATCGGACAGGTCGAAGACGTCCTGGAGCTCGGACAGGCACTTGAAGTGAAGGTCGATGACATCGACCCTCAGGGCAAGGTCTCGCTCTCACTCGTCGGTGACTTCCCCGATGTGGTTGAAGAGCCGCGACGCCCTCGTAACGACCGTCCCGAGCGCGACAGCCGCCCGGAGCGCGACAGCCGCCCACCGCGCGAAAGTCGCCCGGAGCGTGAAAGTCGTCCCGAGCCCGCTTCATCGTTTGAAGCATCCTTCGAAGCTGAACTGGCGGGAGAGATCGGTGACCTTGGTCCCGGTGGTCCCTCGTTCAGCGACGGTGACGGTGGAGGACGCCGCAGCCCGAGACCTCGTCGACGCTAAAGCGATCACGGGCCGTGTCGGGTAGTTATCTGCGCGACACGGCCCGTTCGTTTTTCGTAGCGTGGCGAGGATGAGTACCGACCTCGCGACAGCATCACGTCCCTGGTGGCGACGCCCACAGAGGTCCGATCGCTGGGCGTTCTACTGGTTCCTCGCGGTGCCGGCCGTGATCTTCATCGTCCCGGCGCTCTTCGGGCACCCGGCCATCGATGCCGACAACCTGATTCAGAACTTCCCCCTGCGCGTCCTGGCCGGTCGTCAGATCGCATCGGGACACCTTCCGCTGTTGGACCCGCTGACCAATGCGGGCACCCCGCTGCTCGGGGGCATGAACGCGGGTGCGCTCTATCCGCTCACGGTGATCTTTGCGTTTATTCCGCCGATTGTCGCGTGGCTCATCAACATGATCGTCGTCTACCTGACGGCGTCCATCGGCGTCTTTGCCCTCTGTCGTTGGCACGGGCTTCGGACCTGGCCCTCGTTCGCGGCGGCGATCTGTTACACGTACTCGGGCGCCATGATCGGCCAGATGGTGCACCTCGGCGTCGTCCAGGGCTACTCCTTCATTCCCTGGGCGCTCTTGTTGATGGTGGCCCTCTCTCGCCGGTTGAGCGAGCTTCCGGGTGAGCCGAGTTGGCGGCGCCTCGCGCGCGTCGGTTTTCCGTGGGTCGTCGGTGTGGCGATCCTGTGGGGCCTGACCTTTCTTTCGGGCGAGCCCCGAGGTATCGCGAGCATCGAGCTGCTCACGTTGGTCGTTGTGCCGTGCGTCTTGCTCCTGCGCAGCTCGTACTGGTTGCGCTCGTGGCGACTGCGGATTGCCTACCTCGCCACGCTGGCCGTGGGCTTCGCCTGGGGGGTCGGTCTCGGACTCGTCCAGGTCCTCCCGGGCTGGGCCTTCATCAACTTCTCCGAGCGCTCCGAAGTCAACTACGACTTCTACGGCGCGGGATCGCTCGCGGTTCGCTGGACAACCTTGCTGTTCACCCCCGATCTCTTCGGAGGGAACGGCGCCTTCGGACAGGCGGGCTTCTTCGCCAACTACAACCTCGCCGAGGTGACGGGATACGTGGGCGTCTTGGCGCTCATCGCCGGTGCCGCGTTCTTGACGCGCGTGACGCGCAAGGGCTGGCGCGGTGCCGACCGCGATTGGGTCATCTATCTCGTCATTGGCGTCATCGGTTTGTTCGCGACCTGGGGGAGCTTCACGCCACTTGGCCATCTCTTTCGCGATATTCCGATCTACGGCTCGACGCGACTGCAGAGCCGCAACGTGATTCTGGTCGATTTTCCGCTGGCACTGTTCCTCGGGCGCTGGCTCCAGCTCATTCGTGACGCGCAGTTCGAGCGCGCGGGTCTACGGCGGTTCTCGCGCTGGATTGCGTTGGTGCCGGCGTTCTTCGCGATCGTCCTGTTGGGCGGGCTCTTGGGCTGGGGCCAGTGGGTCATCGACAAGATCGGCATCACCCACGACGTCTACGCCAAGCTCGAGAGCAAGCTCACACTGGCGAACTCACTCTTCCTCGGCGTCGCCCTTCTCTCGGTGCTCGCCGTTGTCTTCCTTGCGCGTCACGCGCGAACGCTCTTCAGCGTGCTGATGACAATTCTGGTCGTCGACCTCTCGCTGTTCGTCATCTTCACCTCGAGTGGGCTCATCGGAGGTGCGGGACCACGCGAGGCGTCCCAATCCGCGGCCGAACGATTGCTTTCGAGCAACGGTCGATTCGCGCTCGTCGACCAGGGTGGCGTGCATACCGGGTACTACCGCACGATCGGTGAGCCGAACATGAATGTCTTCACCCACATGCCGAGCGTGCAGGGATACGGCGCCCTCATCTCCACCATCTACGACAACGCGACCGGCACCCACCCCCAGGCCGCACTCAACGCGTGCCACCTGGCGGACGGCACGTTCACTCAGCTGCGGCTCGGGGCGATCGCCATCTCTGCCTCCGAGCTCATGACCAATACGGTGCTCGTGCGCCCGGTCCCGAGGACCTGCGTGAAGCAACAGGTTGCAGGGACGGTGAAGCGGTACTTCGGCGAACGGCTGAAGGTGCGCGAGCTGATACTCACGAGCGATGCCAACAGCCAGAACGCGCCACTCTCTACGACGCCGCTTCGCCTCCGATTTGTCAACGGCTCGGGCCACGCGTTCGGCTCCTGGTACCCGGCGACGAACAGCTCCGCGACGAAGGCGGTCTTTGACTTCGCGGCGCCACCATTCGCTGCGGGCTTCGAGCTGACGTCCTCGTCCGGCGTTGAGATTGGCAACGCGGTGGTGACGCCGTACAACTCCAAGTGGAGCTACGAGCTCGACACCAACTTCGAGCTGGCCATCGCGACCTCGCAGTGGCGCCTCACCTCGACCCAAGACACCTTCTCGGTCTTCAAGGCCACGACGTTGATCCCGCGCGCGTGGTTGACCACCACGTCGACGGGATCGGTGACCAACATTCGCACGGCCGCTTGGGGCGATGCCTGGGTGAGTGTGGCGCTGACCAAGGCGAGCACACTCGAACGCAGCGAGGCGTATCTGCCGGGCTGGCGCGCGACCGCCGTGAATTCCACGACCGGACGCGTAGTGCAGCTCACCGTGCACCGCGCGGGTCTGATCGAAAAAGTTGACGTACCCGAGGGAACCTGGGTGATCCACTTCCACTATCACGCGCCCTACATTGAGCTGAGCGTCGCCACGTCCGCCGGTTCGACGGTGCTGCTCATCCTCGTGGCGCTCTGGTTTCTACGCCAGTCGCGCAGACGTCGGAACAGTAAGGTCATCTCGTGAAGTCACTGGTGATCGTCGGCGGCGCGGGACGCATGGGCCAGGCGCTCGGCGAAGGACTCGGCGCGCGCGGCTATCAGTTGGTCGCCCTGGTCGACGTCCACGAGCCACGCGAGTTGTTCGGAGCCCGATACGCGTCCGCGCTGAGCGAGGTGGAAGGCGAATCAATCGACGTGGTGATCGACTTCTCCTCGCCCGAAGGCGTCGCTACCTCAGCCAACTGGTGCGCCAAACACGGCGTCGCGCTCATCGTGGGGACGACCGGTCTCTCCAAAGAGCAGCACCAGGCGCTCGCCATCGCGGCGACCCGCGTCGGCGTCGTCGTGGCGACGAATTTTGCCATCGGCGCCATTCTCTCGGAGCGTTTTGCTGCACTGGCCGCGCCATACTTCGAGCGCGTTGAGATCATTGAGTTGCACCACGACAAGAAGGTGGACGCGCCCTCGGGCACCTCGATCACCACCGCCACGGGGATTGCGGAGGCGCGCCGCCTCGCCGGTGACGCGCCCTTGACCGATCCGACCACGCGCCACACGGTTGACGGCGCGCGTGGGGCGGACGTCGTTGATGGGATCAAGATCCACTCGGTTCGTCTCCCGGGACTCGTCGCCCACCAGGAAGTGCTCTTCGGCGCACCGGGGGAGGGGCTCACGATTCGCCACGACTCCTACGACCGCCAAAGCTTCGTGCACGGCGTTGCGCTCGCCGTCGAGCACATCGACGCCACCCCGCAGTTCGTAGAGGGCATCTCCTCATTCATTGTCTAAGACCGGCCCGTCGAGTACCGACTGGTAACTTCGAAGCATGAGTGCCCCCCGATTTGGACGACTTTTGACCGCCATGGTCACGCCCTTTTCACCCGACGGCTCCATTGATTACGACGTCGCGAGCAAGCTCGCCCAGTTCCTCGTGGCCGAAGGCAGCGAGGGCCTAGTGGTTGCGGGATCAACGGGGGAGGGCGCGTCGCTCACCGATGATGAGAAGCTCAACCTGTTCGAATGCGTGGCCGAAGCCGTGACCGTCCCGGTGCTCGCGGGTTCCACTTTCGCCAATACCGCCGCTTCGATCGCGCTCACCAAGCGAGTGAAGGCGACCGGCGTCGCCGGCGTGCTCGCCACGACGCCCGCCTACGTGCGACCCAATCAGACGGGCATCGCGGGGCACCTCGGCGCGATCGCAGACAGCACGCCGCTCGAGGTGATGATCTACGACATCCCTGCGCGAACGGGTCGCAAGATCGCCTCGTCGACGACCATCAACCTGGTGCGCAACCATCCCAACATCACGGCCCTCAAGGACGCGTCAGGCGACCTCACCTCGGCCGCACACACGAAATCAATGCTCGGCGACGCGCTCACCATCTACAGCGGCGACGACGCGATGACGCTTCCCTTCATGGCGATCGGTGCCGTCGGCGTCGTGTCGGTCGCCGCCCATTGGGCGGGGCCAGAAGTCGCGGGCATGGCGCACGCCGCCGCCCGCGGGGACTGGGAGACGGCGCGCCAGCTGCACGAGCGCGCGGCGGCGAGCTTCGCCTTCATGAACACTGAGGAGTACCCCAATCCCATGCCGTCAAAAGCCGCCCTTCGCGTACTGGGCTTCAACGTCGGCGAGTGCCGACTGCCCAATGGCCCGAGTGAGATCGAGCTCGACATTGCGGCGGCCGAGATTGTCTCCTCGTTGAAGTCTGCCCGTGGCTGAATCCGTCCGCGTCACCTTCCTCGGTGGCCTCGGGGAGATCGGTCGAAACTGTCTCGCGCTGGAACAAGACGGTCGCATCGTCGTCGTCGACGCGGGGCTCATGTTCCCCGAGCCCACGATGTACGGCGTCGACTTGATCTTGCCGGACTTTCGCTGGCTCATCGAGCGGCGTGACCGCGTTGACGCCATCGTGCTCACCCACGGGCACGAAGACCACACGGGAGCGCTGCGCTATCTGGTCAAAGACGTCAACGTCCCGATCTACGGATCGCCTCTGACCCTCGGTTTTGCCCGGCACCGCTTGACCGAAGCGAAGGTCGCGAAGGATCTCGCCTTCATCGAGGTCGCCGACGGCGAGCGTCGCCGCATCGGTCCATTTGAGGTCGAGTTCATCCCGGTCACCCACTCGGTACCGAGTGCCCACGCGCTCGCGTTTCACACGAAGGTCGGGATCATCGTGCACTCGGGTGACTTCAAGCTCGACCTGACGCCGATCGACGGACGACGCACCGATATCAACCGCTTGGCGGCACTCGGTGACGAGGGAGTGGCGCTATTGCTGGCTGACTCCACGAACGCCGAAGAGCCCGGCTTCACGCCCTCCGAGGCGAGCGTCGGCGTGGCGCTGCGCCGGCTCTTTCTCGAACGGCCGAAGCGCCGAATGGTCGTCGCATGCTTCGCCAGTCACATTCACCGGATCCAACAGATTGCGGACGTCGCCCATGACACGGGCCGCAAGATCGCCTTCATGGGTCGATCGATGGAAGCGAACGTCAAGCTCGCGCGCAAGCTGCACTTGCTGCGCGTCGAGTCGGCCGACATCATTGACGTCGAGAACATCAGCCGGTTTCCACCGGGTCAGGTTTGTGTGATCTGCACCGGCAGCCAGGGTGAGCCGCTCGCCGTGTTGTCCAAACTGTCGCGGGGGGACGCCAGAAACTTCAAGGTCGGACCCGACGACACGGTGATTCTGAGCTCGCACCCGATTCCCGGCAACGAGTGGTCAGTCGGTCGCGTCATCGATGACCTGCACCGTGAGGCGACCGAGGTCATCGATTCGGGCCAAGAGCCCGTCCACGCGTCGGGACATGCTCGCCAGGGCGAGCTGCGCACCTACCAGCAGCTCTTGCGTCCGAAGAACTTCGTGCCGGTCCATGGCGAGTACCGACACATGGTCCACCACGCCGAGCTCGCCGTCTCGATGGGACTCAGCCCGCGCCACGTCCTCATCTGCGAAGACGGCGACCAGATCGAGGTCAACGACAAGGGCATTCGCCGTACGGGCAAGGTCCCGGCGGGCTTTCACTACATCGACGGCAGCGCGGGCGACCTCGATGAGACCCCGCTCGAAGAGCGCCGCATGCTCGCTGAATACGGCGTCATCCTCATTTCTGCGGGCGTCGATCGGACGAGCGCGCAGATTGCCCAGCCGGTGGTCGTGACGGCGCGCGGCTGGTTTGAGGGCTCGAGCGACACCGACATCCTCGGACACATCACCAGTGCCGTCAGAAATGCGATTCAAGAGGCGATCGCCGGAGGGGACCTCGACACCGACTCGCTCTCCAAGGTCGCCCAGCGCGCGGCAGGCCGACTGCTCGGTCAGCGCTACCGTCGCCAGCCGGTGATTCTGCCCGCGATCGTCGTCTTGTAGCTACGACTTATCGGGCTCGCCGTGCTCGGCGTTGCTGAGACCGGAGCGCCAGTAGGGCTTGTGACTGATGTGCTCGATCTCGAGTCCGCGATCGACGAGCGCGTCTTGGAGCGCGCGCACCACGTGAAACTCGCCAAAGAGGTAGGCGTGACCTATGCCGCTCGGTAGCTCGAAGGCGGCGAGCCCGCTAAAGAGCCCCGCCGGATCATTGAGCGCTCGTCCCTTTCGGTCAACGAAGATGCCAGTCACGCCGAGACCCTCGTCGAACGTGGCGCTTAGCGCATCGTCGGGCGCATCGATCTCGATGATGAAGATGGCTCGTCCGGGCACCTCGATGCTCTCGGCCATCCGGTAGAACGCGGCGAAGGCGCTGGCGTCACCCATAAAGAGGTGCCAATCGGCGACGGCATCAAGCGGGATCTTGCCGCGAGGTCCGATGACGTCAATGATGTCACCCGCGGTTGCCTGCTGGGCCCACGTGCTGCCCGGGCCGTCGTGCTCAACGGTGACCCACAGGGTCAACGTGTCATTGGCCTCGTCGACGGATCGCACGCTGTAGCGGCGACTGACCAAGCGACCGTGCGCATCGGTAAGTCGGATCATGACGTCATTGCCGGGCACGCCGCCGAGCGCCGTCGCGTTGCCGCGCAGCACCACCGCAAAGACCGACGTACTGAGTTTCGAAGCAGAGACCACTTCGCAGACGTGGGCCTGCGCGTTGAGGCGTTCGGCGAGTTGACGGGTGGTGGCGGCGGGTTCGTTGGTCATTGGAGACAAGCCTATAAGTCGCTCTTCGTGAGCCGCTTAGACGTGCTGGTCGAGCAGGGACGCCGTGTGTGCGTCAATGGAGTGTTCGACGGTGTCGAGCTGGGCGGCGATCGTCGGGTCGTCGCGCCCGAGCAGTCGCGGTTCGGTCCGATTTTGGCTCAGCGACGCGCGAGCGCGCACGACGGCGCGAAGCGCCGCGCGTCGCAGGCGAGTGCGCGAAACGGGATCCTCGAGCCGAGCGTCGCGCTCGTAGCGCGCCACGGCGGCGCGCGCCTTTTCGAGCTGCGCGGCGGGTCGCATCGAGGGAGCGGTCGTCCACACGCACACGTCAAGTATGAGCACGACGCCCGCGGCGAGCGCAGTATCGACGATGCGAGCAGCGAACAGGCCGCGGTTGCTCCCGAGCAGTCCCAGGAAAATGAAGACGAGGGGAGTGAAGACCATGATGGCGAGCGCGTGCGAGCGACGTGCCGCCCAGGGCTGGATTGCCGCCATCACGCAGGAGAGCACGATGAGCGCGAGAATCGTGTTGCCCGTGAGCACGACGATGCCGGCGATACCCACGCCGACGACCGTGCCCACCGTGCGCGCCAGGGCGCGGGAAATGACCGGTCCGACGTCAGGGCGCAAGATGAGCGCCACGCTCATGGGCAGCCAAAAGCCGTGCGGATCGTCCAAAGTCACCGAAATGGCAGTCCCCGCAGCGATGGCGACCGCGAGAATCAACGCGAAACGTAATCGCTCTCGCACGGCAAGTGGCGAGCGCGTGGCGGACGCCGTGACCGGGCGAAGCGGGTCGGCCGCGAGCTCCGCGAGCGTCACGGGTTCGAGTGCCGCGAGGACAGAGGGATGAAGACCGCTCGGACTCTCGAAGCGATGGGGGAATCCTTCGAGCGCGACAACCGCAGCCGTGGCGTTCGACTCGTTGAGGATTCTGGCGACGTCTCGAAGTCCGCTGGCCATTGCGGGATCGACGGGGAGACCCTTGGCTTCGAGAAACGAGATGACTTCGCCCGTGCGGAGTGCGACGATGAGGCATCGTTGCAACGCCGCGGCCTCTCGGTCGTGTCCGCGCAGGGGACGAACGCCGACGACATCGTTCGCGCGGTCGAGTGTGGTCAAGGCGCGATCGCGCACGGTAAAGAACTGCGGCGTGCCGATCGCGTCCACCACGCCCGCGAGCTCGTCGAACGTTCGAGCCAGGGTGAGGCGCTGCACGCTCCAGCGTCCACAGCGGTTCATAAGGTACGCGACGAGAAAGACCCACAACGATCCAAGAGCGATCGCGAGGGCCGACTGCCAGATCTTGCCCGTCAGTTCGAGGCCTCCTCCGAGAATGGTGCCTACCAGCAGATAGGCACCGGCAGTCGCTCGGTTGGACGCCTCGACGTAACCGGCAATGACGGCGACGACGCTATAGAGAACGATGAGAGCCCAGCTGGCGCTCTCGTGATTTACGAAGCTCGCCCCGAGCAAGACGCCGAAGCCCGCGGCGACGGCGACCCACAGCAGTCGAGGTCCTCGTACGTGCCACTCGTCGAGTCCGTCCTGACTAATTGCCCACAGCGAACCGATAGCGAAGATGATCGCGTATTCGCGTTGATTGATAATCACCCCGACAGTGAGCGGTGAGCTCAGGCAGAACGCCGCTCGAAGCGAAAGACGAATCTCGGGTGTCGCTTTTATTCGCAGCGGTGGAGTCAGCATTCGTCGATCATCACTGTTACGTTTCGACGTCATTTCGCTTCGTCGACCGAACATCGGCTCATCATAAGCCGCTCAATTGTTGGCGTTTCTCATGATTCGCTATACGAGTAGGCGAGTGATTGGTCCGGGAATCGGACAGGTCGTTAGTAAGTTAGATGGCAGTGGTACAAGCGAAACACCAAAAGAAGCCGGTAAAAAAGACGGCAACTCGTTCGCGCGCGAAGGCGGCGCCGGTCGAACCCAACATCTGGCAGCGCCACCAACGTGACCTGCTGATCATTGGGTTCGTCGTCGTCGGTCTCTTCGTCGCCCTCGCCGACCTGCACGCCCTCGGACCCGTGGGGCACGCGATCTCCCGGGCGCTGTCGGACGTGCTCGGCGTCGGGCGTTATGCGCTGGCGGTGATTCTCCTCGCGCTCGGCATTGCGCTCCTCTGGGGCAAAGTCGAGCTTGATCGTGCCCGCGCGGGCTGGGCCGTCGTCCTCGGGCTCGTCGCCGTCAGCGGGCTCGCCGACGTGGCGGGCGGTCGGCCGGGCGTGCACGCGACGACCAGTGTCCTCGGTCACGCGGGCGGATGGCTCGGTGTGCTCACGGGTGGCGAACTCGCGAGTGGTACCGGCGATGCAGGAGCGATCATCATCTTGCTCGCGCTCTTCGTGGTGGCGATGATGATCGCCACGGCCATCGGTCTGCGCACACTGTTCGTTGGGTGTGGCGTCGTGCTGCGAGCGATAGGCCGCACGCTCGCCAGCTGGTGGGTCGCTCGACCGCAGCGCGAGGATGAAGAAGACGAGGACGTCGACGACACAGAACCAGAGCCCGCGCCACGCCGACGTGTCCGAGCCGTCGTCGAACCAGAACCCGAGGACGAAGAGCCAGACGACGACGAGGAAGAAGAGGACGAGTACGAAGACGAGTCCGACGTGGAGGAGGAGTTCGTCTACGACGAATACGACGCCGAAGAGGATGAACCTGCGAAGACTCCGCGACCGGTCTACGTTCGGGCTCCGAGCAACTGGGAGCTACCGCCGCTGACCTTGCTGCAGCGAACTCGCGACCAGAAGCTCGATCGAGCCCTGACCGAAGCAGCCGGCGCGGAGCTCGTGAGCTCGCTGGGCGCCCACGGCGTCGAGACCACGCTGGTTGGCTACACCGTTGGACCGTCCGTGACTCGATTCGAGCTCGAGCTCGGACCGGGCGTCAAGGTCTCGCGCGTGACCTCGCTCAATAAGGACATCGCCTACGCCATGGCCTCGCCTGACGTACGAATACTGGCTCCCATTCCTGGTCGCTCGGCGATCGGCGTCGAGGTGCCCAACCGTCAGCGCTCGCTCGTCGCGCTCGGCGATCTGTTGAACTCCGAGGAGTCCTTGTTGGCGCTTCATCCGCTCGACGTGCCGATCGGGCGCGATATCGCCGGACGCACGGTCGTAGTGAACCTGGGCGAGATGCCCCACGTGCTGATTTCGGGGGCGACCGGGGCGGGCAAGAGCTCGGCCATGAACTCACTCATCACTGCGCTCGTGATGCGCGCCACGCCCGACCAGCTGCGTCTCTTGCTCATCGACCCCAAGCGAGTCGAGATGAGCCAATACAACGACCTGCCGCACTTGCTCGCCCCCGTGGTCGTTGATCCGAAGAAGGCGGCTGGAGCGCTGCACTGGGCCGTGAAGGAGATGGAGCGTCGCTACGACATCCTCGCCGAATGCGGCGCGAGGGATATCACGAGCTATCAACAGATGATGGCGCGCGGGGAGCTTTCAACCGAGCCGTCCAATGAAGAGTTGGTCGCCGAGGCGTTCGAGCGCGCGACGGGCTTACCGAGTGATGTCGAGCCCGCGCCCGGTCCGGAAGATCTGCCCTACGTCGTCATCGTCGTTGACGAGCTGAACGACTTGATGATGGTCGCCGCGCGTGACGTTGAAGAGTCGGTCGTGCGCATCGCCCAGATGGCTCGTGCCGTCGGCATCCACCTGGTCCTTGCGACCCAGCGCCCGAGTGTTGACGTCATTACGGGCGTCATCAAAGCCAACGTGCCAAGCCGCATGGCGTTCGCCGTGTCGTCACTCGCGGACAGTCGAGTTATTTTGGACCAAGCTGGCGCCGAACGCCTGATTGGCAAAGGCGACATGCTGCTCGTCACCGCTTCGAGCAACATCGCTCGACGCCTCCAGTCGCCGTGGGTCTCTGAAGAAGAGGTGCGTCGGGTCGTCGAAGCGTGGCGTGCGCAAGGCGGGCGCCGCGAAACTGTGGTCGCCCTCGACGAGGTGTCCTCGCGTGGCCAGTCGTCGTCGGGTGGCGGCAGTGGCGACGACGATGACGAGATCCTGCGCAAGGCGCGCGACCTCGTCATCAGCACCCAGACCGGTTCGACCTCGATGCTCCAACGAAAGCTGCGCGTCGGCTTTGCCCGCGCAGGGCGCATCATGGACCAGCTCGAAGAAGAGCGCATCGTGGCGCCGGGCGATGGGTCAAAGTCTCGAAAGGTGCTCGTCACGCGCGAGGAGTACGAGCAGCAGACGTCGTTGTAGTCCCGTGGCTCGATCTAGAAGAAAGCAACGTCGTCCTGCGCTGCGCGGCCTGTTTGCGCGCACCTTCGGCATCCTTCTCGGGATTGCCGTCGCGGGGGCGGGCATCGTTGCGATGCAAGAGCCATGGGTGCACAAGCCAGCCAGTGTGTACGTGGCGTTTCACTCGATTCCCACGACGGTGACGAGCGCCATCGCCTGGCCGAGCGTCGGATCGGCGGCGATTGACATCCCCTCGCTCCACGTCGCAGAGAGCCACGACAACACCGTCGTGCCGATCGCCAGTCTGACCAAGATGATGACCGTCTATGTCGCGCTCCAGCACCTGCCGCTCTCTATCGGCGAAACCGGTCCCTGTCACGTCGTGACGAGTGATGACGTGGAGACGTTTCAAAGCATGTCCCAGATCGACGAGTCGAGCGTGCCGGTCAAGGTCGGCGAGCAGCTCTGCGAGAGCGACCTCTTAGAAGGAGTCCTCGTGCACTCGGCCGGGAACTACGCCGTCATGCTCGCCAACATGGTCGCTGGCACCAACGACGCCTTCATCGCGCTCATGAATGAAGATGCTCAGACGCTCGGTTTGACGAGCACGTCGTACTCCGACGTCACGGGCTATTCCCCGCTATCCGTATCGACCGCGTTTGATCAGGTGCGTCTCGCGGCGCTGATCATGCAGTCAGCGCTGGTGCGCTCGATCGTGATCCAAACGAGCGTGACGTTGCCGTTCGCTGGTACCCAAGCCTCGTTCACGCCCGACGTCGGGATTGACAACGTCATTGGCGTGAAGTCGGGACGAACGCTGGCCGCGGGCGGCTGTGACGCGATGGCGATGACCTTCGAAGATGGGACGGTCACGCACGTCGCCTACGTCGTGGTCCTCGGTCAGCGCGGGGGCGACCTCCTCACTCCGGCAGGAGAGGCCGCGCTCGCCCTGGCCAATTCCGCCGTCGCCGGGCGTGTGCACTACACCTTGTATGCCAATCGAGCATTGGGCGAGATTGCCTACCCGTCGGTTCGCGTGGGGTACGGGCTCACGAAGTCGCACGAGTTCTGGTGGTGGCCCGCGCAGCACATCACGATTCAGGTGCACACCAAACGACTGACCGGCACCATTCATCGTGGCGAAGTGGTGGGTTCGCTCGTGCTCTCGGGCGCGGTCTCGCGCACGTACGCGCTGCGCGCGTACGGCGACCTCTCTCCGCCGTCACTGTTCGAGCGCCTACGCTAAATCAATGATTTCGCGCGCTCCGGCTAGCTCCGCCAACCTCGGACCGGGTTTCGACACCCTCGCGGTCGCCCTCGGGCTCTACGTCGAAGTCTCGATCGAGCCGGCCGACGAGTTCAGCATCGCGACCGAGGGCTGCGGCGCGGGGCGTTTCGATGACGAGCGCCACCTGGCGGCGAGGGTCGCTCGCGGCGTGCTCGGCAACGACCGATTCTCACTGCGGGTCAACTCGTCCATCCCGCTCTCGCGCGGCCTCGGCTCGTCGGCTGCACTGGCCGTTGCCGCCGCCGCGGCGGCGGGATCGCCCGATCCGCTCACGGTCGCCGCCGACGTCGACGGGCACGCGGAAAATGCCGCTGCGTCGACACTCGGAGGGTTGGTGGTCGCGAGTCGAAGCGATGGTCACGGGGTGGTCGCTCGGCGTCTCGAGCTCGACCAGGTGTGGCGCTTCGTCGCCGTCGTGCCCGACGAAGAGCTCTCTACGGTCGAGGCGCGACGCGCACTGCCGACGTCCGTGTCATTTAGCGATGTCGTCAGCAACTTGAACGCGATGGGACTCTTGATCGCCGGGCTCGCACACCACGGCGACTTTGTGGACTGGTCAATGGACGACGTGCTTCACCAGCCTTATCGCGCGGAGCTGCTTCCGTTCGCCGACGACTTACTGGACGGGCTGCGCGAAAGTGGCGCGTCGGCGTCGTGCTGGTCGGGGGCGGGGCCATCAATGCTTGCGCTTGTCACGGACGAGACGGCCGACGCCGTAGCGCTCGCCGCGAAAGAATTCCTGTTCGCACGCTCCATCGCGGGTGAGGTGTATCTCCTCGAGGCTGACCGCACGGGCCTGGTCACTCGTTGAACGCACTCGACCGCGGTGCGAGTCGAACGCTTACGGGCGCCGGATGCATGATTATCGGTGCCGGCGTCACCCAGTGGTCGGCTGCCCTTGTCGAGCGAGTCTTTCCGGTACTTGGCCCGTCAGTCACGAGTGCCTGGCGCTTCTTGCTCGGCGCGATCATGCTGCTTGCCTTCACCCGTCCGAATGTGCGTGGTTGGACGAAACAACAGTGGCTCGGCGCCGTCGCGCTCGGCGTCACCACGGCGCTTATGAATCAGTGTTTCTACAGCGCCATCGCCCGGATCCCGTTGGGCGGCGCGACCGCGATTGAGTACCTCGGACCTTTCTGTGTGGCGGCGTTTGGATCAGGTGCCCTTCGCCGGCTGCCGCTCGTCGTGCTCGCGGGCCTCGGGGTCGTGGCACTGACGCAACCCGGCAACGGGCTCAATCTCGAAGGCGTGCTCTTCGCGGTCGGATCCGGAGTCGGCTGGGGGCTCTACATCTACTGCTCGCGACGCGTGGGGGGCACGACGAAAGGCTTTGAAGGTCTCGCGGTCTCGATGACGATCGCGGCGATCATCACGCTTCCGCTGTCCCTCGGCTCGAGCGCGAAGCTCGTCGAGCATCCGGGGACCTTCGGGCGGATGCTCCTCGTGGCAGCGCTCGCGATCGTGATCGGCTTTGGCGTCGAGCTGCAGGGGCTCCGGCGAATCACGCCCCAGGTAGCGGGCGTGTTGCTCGCCCTGGATCCAGCTATCGCGTTCTTCGTCGGCTGGCTCTTGCTGCACCAGCGAATCCACGGATGGGAGTACGTGGGGCTCGCGTGCGTGGTGGTCGCGGGAGCGATCGTCACCTACCGCTCGCAGGTTGATGAGAGCGAGCTGGTGCAATAGGGCCCATTAGCGAAAATGGCCTCTCCCATTAGGCTTACGTGGTGTCCGCACCCCGTTCGTTCGCTATTCGAACCTTTGGCTGTCAGATGAACGAGCACGACTCCGAACGCCTCGCGGGGCTCCTCGTCGCCGATGGTCTGGTCCCCGCGACGAGTGATGCGGAGGCCGACGTCATCGTCTTTAACACCTGCACCATTCGAGAAAATGCGGACCTCAAGCTCTACAGCGCGCTCGGCCAGCTCAAAGCGCTGAAAGAAGAGCGCCCCGATCTTCAGATTGCCGTCGGCGGATGCATGGCCCAGAAAGATCGCGGCTCCATCCTCGAGCGAGCCTCGTGGGTTGACGTGGTCTTTGGCACCCACAACCTCGCGTCGGCGCCCGCACTGCTTCGTCGCGCCGTCACTGAAGGACCCCTCGTCGAGATTCTCGACGCACCTGATCCGGCCTCGAGCCGAGACATGGCGCCCGCCCTGTACGCGGTGCGCGAGTTGCCGTTTGCCGCGTGGATGACCATTCAGACAGGGTGCGACAACACGTGTGCCTACTGCATCGTGCCGAGTGTGCGTGGCGGCGAGATCAGCCGACCCCTTGACGACCTGCTGCACGAAGCGACGATGCTCGCTAAATCGGGCGTCACCGAGATCACGGTGCTCGGACAGAACGTCAACTCCTACGGCCGCGACATCACCGGCCGACGACCGCTCTTCTCTGAGCTCCTGCGCGCCCTCGGCGAGGTCGAGGGCATCGAGCGAATTCGCTTTACCAGTCCGCATCCGAAGGACCTTCGCCCCGAGACGATTCTCGCCATGGCGGAGACGCCGACCGTCTGCAATCAGCTGCACTTGCCGCTCCAGTCCGGCTCGAACCGAGTGCTCTCGGGAATGCGCCGTGGCTACACCGTCGAGCGCTACGTGGAAAAGCTCGCTGCGGCGCGCGAAGCCATCGACGACCTCGCCGTCACGACCGACCTGATCGTGGGTTTCCCGGGCGAGACCGACGAGGAGTTTGACGAAACGCTGGCCGTGGTCGCCGCCTGTGAGTTCGATCTCGCCTACACCTTTATCTTCTCGCCGCGCGAGGGAACACGTGCCGCCGACATGACGGACTCGTTCATCGATGCGGACACCATCAAGGCGCGCTTTGAGCGCCTGAAGGACGTCACCGACCGATCGGCACTTCGCCATCACCAGGCTCGAGTCGGCAAGCGCGAAGAAGTGCTCGTCGAAGGCCCTTCACGGCGCAACGATCAGATGCTCTCCGGACGTACTCGTCAAGGCAAATTGATTCACTTTCCCGTGGTCGAAAATCCACTGCGGGCGGGCTCGCTCGCGAGCGTGGACGTCACCTACGGGGCGCCGTACCACTTGCTCGGTGAGATGCACGCAGTGCTTCGCGCTCCTCGCCACAAGATCCGCGTGCCGTTGGCCACGTGAGCTCGGAGCTCGCGGCCGCCGTCGCGCTCGTGGGTCCGACGGCGACGGGCAAGTCCCAGCTCGCGCACGAGCTCGCACTCGATCGTGCAGACGTCGAGATTGTGAGCGTGGACGCGATGAGCGTCTATCGCGGCATGGATCTCGCCACCGCGAAGCCTTCGCTCGATCAGCGACGCGAGGTGCCGTACCACTTGCTCGACCTCGTCGAACCGAGCGAGGAGTTCACGGTCGCCGAGTTCCAGCGGGCCGCGCAAGAAGCCAAGAGCGAAATCGAACGCGCGGGTCACGGCGTGCTCTACGTCGGTGGTACCGGACTCTATGGACGCGCGGTGCTGGACGATCTCGACATCCCCGCTCGCTATCCCGAGGTGCGCGCCACACTCGAGGCCCGCGCGCAGACCGATCTCGACGCGCTCTACGAAGAGCTTCTTGAACTCGACCCGCTCGCCGCCAGTCGCGTGGAGCGTACGAACGAACGCCGGGTCGTGCGCGCGCTCGAGGTGACCCTCGGATCGGGACGTCCGTTCTCTTCCTACGGTGAAGGGCTCATGACCTACGGCCCCGCGCGTGTGGTTCAGATTGGACTTGACGCGGATAGTGAGACGCTCGACGAACGAATTGCCCGGCGATTTCACGCGTGGATGGACGAAGGGCTCCTCGAGGAGGTTGCGCGACTTCGAGAGCGACCCGGGGGATTTGGTCGCACCGCTCGCCAAGCCGTCGGGTATCGCCAGCTTCTCAGCCACCTCGAAGACGGCGCGTCGCTCGACGCGTGCGTCACCGACGCCATTACCCAGAGTCGACGGCTCGCGCGGCGCCAGCGATCGTGGTTTCGCCGTGACCCGCGGGTCGAGTGGATGAGCGACCCAGAGGCCGCAAGAATACGACTGAATGAGGTGCTGAATGACGTTCAGCGCTTCGTGCGAGACTGAAACGGTGACAGTTCGATCACTGCAGAAGTGGCACGGGGCGGGGAACGACTTTCTCGTTGACGTGGGCGCGGACGGCCCAGAGTTCTGGACGCCTGAACGTGCCGCAGCACTCTGCCGTCGCACGAGCGGCGTCGGCGCCGACGGTCTCTTGGTGGCTCGTCACGCTGACCCGGTGTCGATGACCCTCTTCAACGCGGACGGATCGATTGCCGAGATGTCGGGCAACGGCGTGCGCTGCTTCGCGGGCGCCCTTCGTCGGGAAACCGGCGCTACATGGAGCGAGTTGGTGGTCGACACGTTGGCGGGACGGCGAACCGTCTCGCTGGAGATGGCGAGCGAGACCTCGGGGCGCGGGAGCGTCGCCATGGGCGACGTGACACTCGGCAACGATCTCGACGGGGCGTGGGGCGTCGCGTACGTGGGGAACCCGCACATCGTGGTGCGCGATGATGTTGCGATGAGTGACGTCGCTCGTGAAGAGCTCGCCGAGAAGCTCGCCGCGCAACTGGGCGGTGCGAACGTCGAGTTCGTCACGGTGCTCAGTGATGGGCATGCAAGTCTTCGCGTGATCGAGCGCGGCGTCGGCTGGACGGAGGCCTGTGGAACTGGTTCGTGCGCCGTCGCGGCCATTCTTCGCCGTGACGGTCTCGCGAGTGATCGTGTGGTGGTGGAGAATCCCGGCGGCACGCTTGAGGTGCGGTTCGACGGTGACCAGGCGACCCTGACGGGTCCTCTGCAGTTCATCGCGGACGTGGAGTGGCTCGCGGCTTGACGTACATTCCCGATACCCTCATTGATCGGTCGTTTCGAGAGAAGATCGTGCTCGTGGGCGTCCTGCTGCCAGGCGTCATTGAAGAAGAGCTCGAACATCAGCTCGACGAGCTGGCACTGCTGGTCGACACGGCGGGTGCCGACGTCGCCGCGCGTATCGTGCAGCGCCGTGAGAAGCCCGACCCAGCGACGTTCATCGGATCGGGGAAGGTGAAAGAGCTCGCCGACGTCTGCTTGGCCGTCGACGCGGACACCGTCGTCTTTGAAGACAACCTCACCCCTGCCCAGCAACGAAATCTCGAGAAGCTGCTCGGTCGCACCGCGATCGACCGCACCGCCGTTATCCTCGACATCTTCGCGCAGAACGCTCGCACGCCCGAAGGCAAAGCCCAAGTCGAGCTCGCACTCCTGCAGTACCGTTTGCCGCGCCTCCGTCGCGCCGGGGGATCGCTCTCCCAGCAAGCCGGTGGCATTGGGACACGTGGTCCTGGTGAGACCCAGCTCGAGGTCGACCGTCGTCGTCTCGTGCACCGCATCCACCGGATCCGCGAGGAGCTGAAAGAGATCGACCGCACCCGGCAGGTGCAACGACAGGGACGCGATCGCGGACGCCATCGCGAGGTGACATTGGTCGGCTACACCAACGCGGGCAAATCGTCCTTGCTGAACGCCATCACCAATGCGGGTGTCCCGGTCGAAGATCGCCTGTTCGTGACGCTCGATCCCCGCACGCGCCAGCGACAGCTCCCCGGTGGAGAGACCGTGCTCTTCACGGACACGGTTGGTTTTATCTCCAATCTTCCTCACGAACTGGTGGAGGCCTTCATGAGCACACTCAAGTCGGTCCAGCTGGCCGACCTCTTGGTGCACGTCGTCGACGGTGCGAGCGATCGCGCCGAGGAACAGATCGCCGCAGTGCGCGACGTGCTGACCGAGATCGACGCCGCCCACGTGCCCGAGCTGCTCGTCTTTAACAAGGCTGACGTGCCGGGGTCTCGCGCGAAGGATCTCGCGAAGCTCTATGACGGCAGCGTCTGGGTGTCGGCGATGACCTGTGAGAATGTCGAGGAGCTGGTGGCGGCCGTGGGTGAGCGTCTCCGCGTGCACGACCGGATCGTCACGCTGCAGCTGCCGCTCGATCGTGGCGACCTGCTCGCCGCGGCCCACCGTGAGGGCGATGTCCTTGACACCTCGGTGAGCGATGAAGGTGTCTTGATCCATGTGGTGCTCGACGCGGTCGGTGCGGCACGATTTAGCGAATGGAGAGTACCCGCGTGAGCTTTTCGCCCCCCGCCTATCCCTACGAGCGACTCGACGGTCTGAAGAAGGCCGCGAGTGTCTTTGACGGTGGCGCCATCGACTGTTCCATCGGTACGCCGATCGATCCACCCCCGGACTTCGTGATCGAAGAGCTGGCCCGCGGCGTCGGGGCGCGCGGCTATCCGCCATCTGCCGGCACGCTCGGCTTCCGCGAGGCGGCAGCTGGCTGGATGAACCGTCGATTCGGACTTGCACTCGGGGCGAATGACGTCGCGGCGTGCGTCGGTACCAAGGAATTTGTCGGCTCGCTCGGCCAGTACCTGCACCTGCGCGCGCCCGAGCGCGACACCGTGCTCTACCCGGCCATCAGCTATCCGACCTACGCGATGGGCGCGACCCTCGCCGGGCTGCGTCCCGTCGCCGTGCCGATGATTAATGGTCGTCTCGATCTTTCCGCCATCAATGAACGCGATGCCGCTCGTGCCCTCGTGCTCTGGGCGAACTCGCCGGGCAATCCGACCGGTGCGCTCGAAGATCTCGGCATCATCGCTGCCTGGGGCCGATCGCACGACGTGCTCGTCGCGAGTGACGAGTGCTACGCCGAGTTCACCTGGGCGACGCCGGCTCGTTCCATGCTCGAGCACGGCTCGGCGGGTGTGCTCGCCGTGCATTCGATCTCCAAGCGTTCGAACCTTGCGGGCTTCCGTGCGGGCTTCTACGCCGGCGATGAGGAGCTGGTTACCTATCTGCGCAGCGTGCGCCAGCACGCGGGTTTCATGGTGCCCGGTCCCGTCCAGGACGCGGCCGCCCTCGCCTACGGGGACGACGAGCATGTACGCGTGCAGCGTGATCGATACTTCGCTCGACTCGAGCTGTTGAGTGACGCGTTGAGTCACGTGGAAATTTCCGCCCCCATGCCCGACGGCGCCTTCTATCTCTGGTGCTCAAAAGAGGGATTCGATGGGTGGTCGCTCGCCTCATTCCTCGCCGAACGATCGGGTCTCGTGGTGAGCCCCGGTGAGTTCTACGGTGACGTGTCGGGTGACTTCGCGCGCATCGCGGTGGTGCAACCCGACGAGCGACTGGAACTCGCTGCACAGCGTCTCAAAGGTTCGTAAGGGCCAAACTACGATGAAGTGGTGAGTGAACTAGAGACGCGCATCGGCCAGTGGTTTGAGCAGTTGGCCGACATAACGCCCCAAAACGTTGAGGCTCGACGAGACGTCGAGCTCGTGATCACCAAGCTGGACGACGGACAGCTGCGCGTCGCCGAGATCGACGACCGCGGCGAGATCGTGGTGCACGAGTGGGTGAAGCAAGCGATTCTGCTGCTCTTTCGCCTGCGCGGCATGGAGAAGTACGAATCCGGGCCCTTTGAATACCTGGACAAGCTCGAGCTGAAGGGCGACTACGAACGCCGCGGCGTGCGAGTCGTTCCCGGCGCCATCGCGCGACGCGGCAGCTACCTCAGCCCCGGAGTCATCTTGATGCCGAGCTTCGTCAACATTGGCGCGTGGGTCGGAAACAACACGATGGTCGACACTTGGGCGACGGTCGGTAGCTGCGCGCAGATCGGTGCGAACGTGCACCTCGCCGGCGGCGTTGGCATCGGCGGCGTGTTGGAGCCGCCGAATGCGGTGCCGGTCGTCATTGAAGACGACGCCTTCATCGGGAGTCGTTGCATGATCGTCGAAGGCGCGCGCGTCGGACGCGGTGCCGTCATCGGGGCCGGAACGAGCTTGAATCCGTCAATCCCCGTCATTGACGCAGAGACCGGAGAAGAGGTGTCGCGAGGTCGCGTGCCTGACTACTGCGTCGCCGTATCGGCGAGTCGACGTCGTGAGTATCCAGGGGGCGAGTACTTCTTGCCCTGCGTGCTGATCATCAAGCGCCTGAGCGAAGGTGAGCGCCATAACAAGGCGGCGCTCAACGACATCCTGCGCGATCACGGGGTCGCCACGTGAGTCGACTTGACGAGGCGTTTGAACTGGTCTCGATCAGCTCAGTCAGTCGACACGAGTCAAACATCGCGTCATTCGTCGAATCGCAACTTCGCGCTGCCACCCACCTCGACGTGGAGCGGGTAGGCGACAACGTCGTGGCGCGCACGACCGGTCATCACGCAACCCGAGTGATCGTCGCGGGGCATCTCGACACGGTTCCCGGCGACGCCCGCACCGCCTCGATGAGTGACGGTGTCGTTCGGGGTGTAGGCGCCTGCGACATGAAGGGCTCAGTCGCAGTGATGCTGAACATGGCTTGTGACACGTCCCCACGTTCGTCCGAGCTCACCTGGATCTTTTATGCGCGCGAGGAGATCGCCCGCAGCGAATCGGGTTTGAGCGAGCTGATCGAGCTCCGTCCCGAGCTCGTGCAGGGCGACCTGGCGATCCTCGCCGAACCGACGGGTGGCCGCGTCGAAGCGGGCTGCCAGGGGACGCTGCGCGCGGAGGTTGTGCTCATGGGCACGAGAGCCCACACGGCACGGCCCTACACCGGTCGTAACGCCATCCACCGTCTCGGCGAGGTCATCGCACGCATTGCGGGCTACGAGCCGAGAATGGTCGACCTCGATGGGGTGCGCTACACAGAGCAGCTGCAGGTCGTCGCCGTCGAAGGCGGCGTCGCTGCCAACGTCGTGCCCGACCGCGCGTCCATCACGATCAATCACCGAGTGGCGCCTGACCGGACCGTCGAGCAGGCGGCCGAGTGGCTCGCTGCGTTCCTGGGTGACCTACTCGAGTCCGACGATCAGTTGAACGTGCTCGACGGAGCACCCAGTGCGCCACCCATGCTCACCAATGAGCGGCTGAGCGCGCTGGTGGACCTGACCGGTCAAGCGCCGAAGGGGAAAGTGGGCTGGACCGACGTCGCCACGTTCCACGAGCTCGACATACCCGCGACCAATTTTGGAGCCGGTGACCCGTTGCTCGCGCACCGCAGCGATGAGTTCGTCACCGCGAAGGAGCTGGACGACTTCGAGCGGGTGCTATGCGCTTGGTTGGTGTAGCGAGCGCATTAGTAGTGGCGCAGTACGGAGATGACTCGTCCGTAGACAACGACCTCGGTGGAATCGAAGTCCATTGGCTCCATTGACGAATTCTCGGGATTGAGAATGATCCGAGAGCCCTGACGGAAGAATCGCTTCACCGTCGCCTCGTCACCCGGAATGCCCGCCACCACGATTTCGCCGTCGCGCGCGGTCTGTTGACGCTCGACCACGATGAAGTCGCCAGAGAGTATGCCCGCGTCGATCATTGAATCGCCGCGTACTTGCAGCACGAAACTGTCACCCCGACCGGAGAACTGCTCGGGAATCGACATCAGCTCGTGGGCACTTTCACTGCCGAGCACGCCGGTACCGGCCGCAACGTCGCCCACGAAGGGAATGTGTCGGATGTGCTGCTCGGGAGCGGGGTTTGCGACATCGAGGCGCACAGTGAGCGTTCGTGGCTGCTGGGGGTTCTTCGCGATATACCCCGCGTTCTTCAACACGGTGATGTGGTTCGCGACCGTGGCCGAGGAGGAGAGACCCACGTGCTCTCCAATTTCACGAATTGTTGGAGGAAAGCTGCGCTCGCGCTGGCAGGCGACGATGAACTCAAGGATCTGTCGACGCATCGGTGTCAGTACTTCAGCCATGGTTCCTCCGGTCACGAACAGTTGTTCGTATGGTACACCACGCGGCCCATCCCCTCAAACACCTGTTCGTACTCAAGTTCCTAAGAAACCAAGGGGGAGTGACCATTAAGTGACAATTTGGCACTGCTATCGTTCGTCAATGGCCAGGTCGGCCTTAGTAGTCTCTGATCTGTCTTTTACGTGCTTCTTAGGGTCACGAAAGGGCAATAAGTGACGAGAAGTGAATGAACTACACAGTTAAAGGGAGGACGTAGCTTATGAAGCTTCGTTTAAATAAGGCGGCAGTGGCTGTCTCGATTGGTTCGTTGCTGGCCGCGGGCATTCCGTTGGCCGGTTTCGCATCAACCAGTTCCGCTGCTACGGCCAAGGCGTCGTACACCATTGGCGTGGAGGGACCGTTCTCGGGCTCTGACGCCAACTACGGTGACTACATCTGGGGTGGCGTGGAGCTTGCGATTAACGCAGCGAACGCCAGCGGAATGTACAAGTTCAAGCTGAAGCCTGAGAAGTTCGACGACCAGGGCTCTTCGTCCCTGTCGCCGGCTGCAGCTCAGAAGGCTGTCGGCACAAAGAATCTGGTAGCTGTCGTTGGACCGGCGTTCTCAGGTGCCTCCGAAGCCGCTGCTCCGTACTACTCGAAGGCGCACGTCGCTGAAGTGAGCGCTTCGGCAACTGCCGTCGCCCTCGCGTCGGGTACGAACAGCAACTTCATGCGTACGATTGCTGACGACTCCGTCCAGGGCCGAGCCGACGCCGACTACCTCGTGAAGGTAAAGGGTGTCAAGAACCTGCTCGTCATCTCGGACGCATCGTTCTATGGTGATGGACTCGCAAAGGTTGTCGCGGCTGACGCCACGGCTCTCGGTGCGACGGTCACGACCCAGCAGATCCCGAACGTGAACACCGGTGGTGGCGGTACGACCACGGAGTACGCGCCTGCGGCGACCGCAATTGCTACCAGTAACCCGGGTGCCGTGTTCTACGGCGGTTACTCGCCAGACTTCGGCCTGCTGCTCAGTGCACTGTCCGGTGCCGGTTACACGGCGAGCGCGCACGTGATCATGTCTGGTGACGGCTCCAACAGCCCCGCCTTGATCACGTCAACGTCGCCCGCATCTGCGGCCAACGGCGTCTACCTCTCCGAGGGTGCCGCCGGCAAGGTGAACTTCTTCACTGGCAAGCTCGCTTCTGAGTACGTCAAGCTGACGAAGATCAAGGCATCCGTTGCCGAGTACGCCGCTCAGGCCTACGACGCGACCAATGCCATCATCGCCGCACTCGCCAAGACGAAGACGCCAGCAAAGGTGACCACGTCACTGCGCTCGCAGATCGTCACGAACCTGCACAAGGTGAACTTCAAGGGCATCACGGGAACGATTGCGTTCGCGAGTGATGGTGACCTGAAGAACGACACGGGTACATCGGCGATCTCTGACGTCGTAAACGGAACGATCACGTTCATCGTCAACCAGGGCTGATAGTTTAAGCCATCAATGATGGACGTCACTGGGGCCGGGGACTTACCCCGGCCCCAGTGACTTTTTAGGGGGACGACGCAACCGCATGGGATTCGAGCACTTCTGGCTCAGCGGGTTTGATCAGATTCACACAGCGTTTTGGACGTACTTGGCAGTTGGTCTCCAAAATGGTGCCGTCTATGCGATGATCGCGGTCGGCTACACACTTGTGTACGGCGTGCTGGGACTAATCAATTTCGCCCACGGCGAAGTATTTATGTGCGGTGGCTTCGCTGGCGTTTTTCTTACGCGCGACATCCTCGGCAG
>DASZLS010000121.1:0-4151 GCA_035552255.1 Acidimicrobiales bacterium
CCGAAAGAACGTCGGCGTCGGTCGATTTACTTATCCAAAGTGTCTTACTGCGATAGAGCGCGATCGAAGTGAGCAATTACCGTCACCCAACTCTTGATCAAGTTCGCTTTCCTCATACCGAGCATGTCCTTTGTGACGACAACTTCGGTGGAGAGAGTTACTGACTCCCCCGTGCGTTCGAGTTTGGCCAGCGCGGTGAGCGGCATCGATCGTCCGTGAACGGTGAGGTTGCCGACCAACAAACACTGACCGGCGGGTGCCGATCGAAGTTCGGTCAGCGTGAATGATATGGCCGGAAACTTTTCAGTATCGAAGAAATCGGCAGAGCGAAGATGCCTATCGCGCCTTTCATTCTTCGTGTTGATGGTCGCGGGATTCAGCACCATCTCGCCGGCGACGCGCGCGTCGGCACCAACTTGAGCGTTCCCTTCTGTTGACCGCATCGTTCCGGTCGCACGGATTATCAGTGCGGCCCGCGTGCGAAAACTCACTGACGTCCGCTCAGCGTCGAGCCTCCATGCGCCCAGGAAGTCGGTGACGTCGGCGGGGGTTTGCGCAGTCACCGTGCGGCGCTCACGAAGGACTCAATATCGTTCGCCGCTTCGGCTGCTGCCAACGCGGCGCGAACACGGAATCCCCCCGGAATAAGCTCGCCTCTCGCGCGGGCCGCGCCCAGCGCTGACGACCACCAGGCGAGATCTTCCAGCATGACGTCCAGGGCCGCACTCGCGGCGGGGTCTCTCGACTCGCCGCGATCGTCAAACGCGGTTGTCACGAACGGGATCAGGACACTGCTGCGCAGCGGCACGCCTTCTGCTTCGATGACGACCTGGGCGAGATGCTCTACGGCACGGATCCCGGCACCGATGCCATTGCTGTAGCCCACCGCGGCGACCGGTTTGTTTCGGAGGGCGAACGACAGAAAAATGCTGTCAATGGCATTTTTCAATACTCCGGGGAGGCTGTGGTTGTACTCAGGTGTAACCACAATGAAGGCGTCCCCTTCTTTCAGCTTGCTATTCCACGCCTTCATGATTGGCTCGGAGTAGGTCGGGTCATTGATGTCTCCGATCGAACCCATGTGCTCGGCGAAGATTGGCAGTGGCCAATCGCGAAGATCAAGCAATTCCACGTCGAAGACGACTTGGGCAGAAGCCCTAGTGAGGACCCACGGTGCGACGAGATCCGCCGTTCTGGTTGGTCGCGTACTTCCAACAATGATCTGCAGTTTCGACACTTGACCCTCCTAGGACCACTTAAAAGGAATAGATAGTGTATCACTAATCATTTGTTCTTCACCAATTATCTATCCAAAGTCTATGATGTAGGGGTGGAAAAGATCTCAGCGAGGCTGGACTATCAGTCTTTGCCGTTACTTGACTATCTTGCGCGAATCGGCCGCCGTGCCGCCGAGAGCTCCATGTTGCCGGGCGGCCTACGGCCTCGCCACCTCCACGCACTCGGACTTTTGAGCGAGCGCGGGCCACTGACCCAGCAGATCCTTGGCGACGTACTGAGCCTCGACCCAAGTAACGTTGTCGGACTCTTGAACGAACTCGAGGAGCGGGGTCTAGTTACCCGGCACCGCGATCCCGCAGATCGACGACGTCACATCGTCGAGCTCTCCGCAGCAGGCGGGGAAGAACTCGCCTTCGCTTACCTCCGACTCGGAGTGGTCGAAGATGATCTTCTCGCTGCACTCAGCGCCGAAGAACGCGTCATGCTTCATCAGTTACTCGTCCGAGCCGTAGGCACTGAATCGCCGCCGTGCTCGACCGCCGTAGATCCACAATCAACTGGTCTCTAGATCGCTCAAGACGTACATCGCACCACGGGCGATCGATATCATTGCATCGCGCCGCCCGCAAAACACGGTCCCTCGTCAGTTCGTGAAGTCCCGTTAAGCAAAGCACAGATTTTCTCACGTGCGATGCCGTAGATCCGATAGTCCCCCTCAGTTACGAGCGCACATATTGGGCATTCACATCGTTATCTCCCGCGCCTTCACTGCGACTGAATCCGAACAGTGATTAGAGCGCTTCGCACTCACCAATCGAGATCGTCCGTGGCTTGTATCGGTAATGAACGTCGTCACATAACTGATGAAACCGCTATTCGGCGCTCTCGCCGAAATCTGGGAGTGGTTAGTGAGCCTTGGGTGATGTCCATTGATATGAGCGACGAACTTGTCGAACCTGCCACCTAGAGTCTGCTATCCCGACGCTGCGAATCGAAATTGTGGTGCCTAGAAACGGGGCTATCTCGTCTCGGCGTCGCAACGGATGGCGGCCTCCTGGACTTCTACGACGAGGAAACTGATCGGGCGTCGCGCCGTATCAATATCCATCAAAGGAAAATCCTTGCGCCACAGGGCGACCAGACCCTCACCCTCGTACCGATTACATCTATACTGCGCCGATGGCAAGCCAGGGTGCGTCTGAGGGCAATATTTCATTCGGAGACTGGTCGACGTGGTATCGCGTCACGGGCGAGCTCGGTGTCGGTCAAACGCCGCTCGTGGTTGTTCACGGTGGGCCGGGCTGTTCGCATGATTACGTCGTCAACATCGCTGACGTCGCACAGAGCGGACGTGCGGTGGTGCACTATGACCAGCTTGGTGGCGGACGTTCGACACCCTTGCCTGACCGCGGTGAAGATTTTTGGACGGTACAGCTCTTTTTGGACGAACTCGACAACTTGCTATCGTCGCTTGGCATCGCCGACAACTATCACTTGCTCGGACAGTCCTGGGGTGGAATGCTCGGCGCCGAGCACGCCATTCGCCAACCGAAGGGCCTACGTTCTCTGACGATCTCCAACTCACCAGCATCGATGGCTCTGTGGGTCAGCGAAGCGAAAAAACTGCGCGCGGAACTTCCGCCTGACATTGAGAATGCCCTCGATCGTCACGAGGCCGACGGTACAACTGACGATCCTGAATACGTGGCAGCCACGCAGGCCTACTACGACCTTCACGTGTGTCGAGTAGTCCCAAATCCACCAGAGGTCATTCGCACGAACGAATTTCTCGCCGCGGACCCGACGGTGTATCACACCATGAATGGCCCCAACGAATTCTTCTGCATCGGCACGCTGCGCGAGTGGAGCGTGGTTGACCAAGTGAAGAACATCGACGCACCCACTCTGTTGATCTCGGGTCGTCACGACGAGGCAACGCCCGGGACCGTCCAGCCCTTTTACGATTCGATCCCCGACGTCCAGTGGGAGATCTTTGAAGAGTCGAGTCATATGCCGTTCATCGAAGAGCGCGAGCGCTACATGTCAGTAGTCGAGGGGTTTCTAGACGCTCACGAATAGGTCGAATCGCAGTGACTAACCAAGGGGGGAACATGATTGGGAAGTGCGTCGTGCAGAAGGCGGGGGCCGTACTCGGCACCCTCGTATTGGTGTCAAGCATGTTGGTGGTGCTGACTGCGTCATCGCCGGCGGGGGCAGCGTTCAAGTATCAGTCCAAACACGCGGGCGGTACGTTGCACTTGCTGGCGTCAACCGCCGGAGGAACGCTCGACCCCCAGATCAACTACACCTTGCAGTACTGGCAGTTGTACCAGGCGACCTACGACGGCCTCGTGGCCTTTGAAAAAGTCAGCGGACCTGCGTCGTTTGACGTCGTGCCCGACCTCGCCACCGCAATGCCGAAGGTCACGAACGCCGGGAAGACGTACACCTTCACGTTGCGCAAGGGCATCAAGTTCTCGAACGGTAAGAGCGTCACGGTGAAGGACGTGCAAGCGAGCTTCATCCGTCTGTTTAAAGTCTCGAATCCGAACGCGGGCGCCTGGTACAACGACATCGTCGGCGGACCCGCATGCGTCACCACTCCGGCCAGCTGCACCTTGGCCGGCGGCGTGGTCGTGAACGCGGCAACGAATACGGTGACGTTCAATCTGATTACGTCCGACTCTGAGTTTCTGGACCAGCTCGCGGTGCCGTTTGGCTCGATTCTCCCCGCCTCCACGCCGGGCAAGGATCAGGGCGACACTCCGATACCGGGAACTGGCGCGTACTACTTCGTCTCGTACAACCCCAACTCTGGGCTCATCATGAAGCGCAATCCGTACTTCAAGGTGTGGTCGGCGGCCGCAGAGCCGCAGGGCTATCCCAACGAGATAGAAGAGACCTTTGGAGAG
>DASZLS010000122.1:0-14185 GCA_035552255.1 Acidimicrobiales bacterium
TATGGACTTTCAACTCAGCCCCGAGATGCACGATCTCCAACAGAGCGTGCGCCGTTTAGCCCAGGAGAAGATCAAGCCCCGGGCCCGGGAGATCGACCAATCGGGCGAGTACCCCGAGGACATCTTCCAAGCCTTTAAGAAGGCCGACCTGCTCGGTCTCTGCATCCCTGAGGAATACGGCGGCTCGGGAGCCGGCATCATGGGGCTCACGCTGGCGATTGAAGAGGTGACCAAGTACTCGAACGTGCTCGGTCTGATGCTGCTGCTCACCAGACTCCCGACCGGCCCCATCATGATCGCGGGCAACGAGGAGCAAAAACAGGAGTACTTGCCGGGCATCGCCAAAGGCGAGACCCGCGCCGCCTTCTGTCTCTCCGAGCCCGGGGCGGGTTCGGACGTGGCGGGCATGAAGACGAGAGCGGCAGAGGACCCCGAGGTGGAGAACGGGTTCGTCTTGAACGGCACCAAGTGCTGGATCTCGGGGGGCATGCAAGCCGACTGGTTCGTGGTCTTTGCCAAGGTGGGGGACCCGACCCTGCGCCACCACACCAACATCTGGGGCTTCATCGTTGACTCCAATGCCCCCGGGGTCACCCGCCCGAGGGTCGACAAGAAGATGGGCGTGAAGGGCATCGACACCACCGAAATCGTCTTCTCGGACGTGAAGGTCGGTCCCCGCCAGGTCATTGGGGGAGGGTTCCTCTTGGCCATGCAGTCGCTCAACGCCATGCGGCCGATCGTCGCCGCCCGAGGGATCGGACTCGCCGAAGGGGCCCTCATGTACGCGATTGAGTACGTGAAAGAGCGCGAGGCGTTCGGGAAGAAAGTGGCGGACTTCCAAGGGATCCGCTGGGAGATCGCCAAGCTGGCGAGCGAAATTGAAGCGGCACGACTCCTCACCTATCGAGGGGCCTGGCTGGCGGACCAGGGCAAGTTCGACAAGGAGTACGTGCCGATGCTCTCGATGGCCAAGTACTGCGCCAGCGAAGTCGCCGTGAAGGCTTCGGGCTTAGCCGTCCAATTACTCGGTGCCGCTGGCTACATGGAAGACCACCCGGTCGAGCAGTACTACCGCGACGCCAAGCAGCTCACCCTCGTTGAAGGCACCAGCCAGATCCAGCTCGACCTCATTGGTCGAGGGGTGCTGCACCACGACCTGTGGTGGGACTGACAGCGAATGAGCAACGAGACGAAGCAACCGCCAACTGTCTTGTTCCTGGCGTCCGACGTGGTCTGGTTTTGGCGCTCAAGATGGTGCAGTATGTGCGGAGGGCGATAGTTCGAAGTTTTTCGGTTTCGTAGTTGACGACCTTGAGTACGAAGGTTATGATACTTTGAGACAATCGAATTGAGGCTTTGCGGGGGGCTTCCGAAAAGGAAAGAACCCAATCAATTCGTGGTGTTTTAAACAGTCCGGGGGGAGTGTTTCTGTTGGGAAATAGGGCTAATAGCGCCACATTGGGTGCGCTTCCAGATGTTGGAAGTGTGCCAGAGACGATGATCGCGCAAGTTATACGTGCCGATCGTTTCGGAGATCCGAGCACCGCTTTCCAGATCGAGGAGATACAGACTCCCGAAGCTCGTGAAGGTGAAGTCATCATCGCGGTGATGGCCGCAGGAATCAATTACAACAACGTGTGGGCCGCGCGAGGCGCCCCCGTCGACGTGATCGCAGAACGCAATCGCGAAGGCGAGACTTACGACTTTCACATCGGCGGTAGCGACGCATCAGGCATCGTGTACGCGGTGGGTGCAGGTGTCGAAGGAGTCGAAGTGGGCGACCACGTTGTCGTGCACCCGGGCTACTGGGACGTCAATGACCCTTGGGTGTTGAAGGGTCGCGATCCCATGCTCGCGTCGTCGGCCAAGATCTGGGGCTACAACACAAACTTCGGATCGTTCGCGCAGTTCTGTCGCGCGCAAGCGCATCAGGTCCTCCCGAAGGCCCCGCATCTCTCTTGGGCCGAGGCGGCCGCACCGACACTCGTGGGCACAACCATCTATCGCATGATGCACGGCTGGTCGGGTAACACCGTGCAAAAGGACGACCTGGTGCTCGTGTGGGGCGGTTCGGGTGGACTCGGCGGCCAAGCGCTGCAGTTGGCCGTGGCGGCAGGTGCTCATCCGATCGCGGTGGTCTCTGAAGAGTCACGTGGCGACTACGCAATGAAGCTCGGCGCCGTCGGTTGGATCAACCGCAAGGATTTTTCGCACTGGGGAATACCTCCTCACATCTCTGACCGCGACGGTCAGCGAGAGTGGACTAACGGCGCACGCGCCTTCGGCAAGCGCATCTGGGAGATTGCGGGTGAACGACGAGGGCCCAATGTGGTCATTGAGCACCCAGGCGAAGAAACGGTGCCGACGAGCATCTTCGTGTGCGAGCCGGGCGGGATGGTCGTGATTTGCGCGGGCACCTCCGGATACGAGGCGATGGTGGACCTTCGCTATCACTGGACTCGCCAGAAGCGCTTCCAAGGTTCGCACGGCACGAACGACGAACAGGCGCGGGCCTACAACGAGTTGGTCTGCAATGGGACTATCGATCCCTGCCGCGGCCAAGTGATCTCTTTCGAAGAGATTCCCGAGGCGCACGCGGCCATGGGTAGAGGAGAGAACGTCTTCGGCAATGTTGTCGCTCTGGTGGGAGCGACGAACGAGGATGAAGGTCGCGAATAGTGTCCTCCGGCGGCGCCACACTGGACGTTGTCGATCACCTTCCAGACTCGATACCACCGGCGCGAGCACGCACTCGACGACACTGGCGATCCGAGATGTCAGGGTTCACGGGGCTCGCGCTCGCCTTTCCGCTCATTGCGATGGTCGGGCTGTTCTTGATATTCCCCGTCATCAAATTGGTGACGTTGGCCATGGGGGCACCCCGCGGTGCCGGTAACTTCCTATCGTTCTTTGACCTAACGGTCAACCTCGACGTGCTCCGCGTGACCTTCGTCGATTCCGCGATCGTGGCGGTCGTCAGCGTGTTACTCGGTGGTGTCGTCGCGTGGGTGATCAGTTCGACCACTCACGCCTTCGTCCGAATGAGCTTGGTTGCCGCGATCTTCATTCCTTTCTGGATGGGATCGGTGGTCAAGCTCTACGCGTTCACAGTCCTGCTGGAACGCCTCGGCATCGTGAACCGCGTGCTGCTCGACCTGCACCTCATCAACGCGCCGCTTGATCTGATCTACAACCAACCGGCGGTCATCGTGGGCATGGTGTACCAGCTCTTGCCGTACTCCGTGCTGCCACTCTTCGTCGTGTTCCGAAGCATTGATGTCGATCTCCTAAAAGCGGCTGAAGGTCTCGGCGCGTCGCGAGCTCGTGCCGTGCGCTCGATCGTGTTGCCGCTCGGCTTGCCGGGGATTCTCGCAAGTTTGACCATTGTCTATGTCGTTGGCCTCGGGTTCTTCCTGACCCCCGTGCTGTTGGGCGGCGCGACGTCGCCGTTTTCCGCGTCCTTCATGTACGACGACATCTTCAGCTATTTCAACTTCACGGAAGCAGCGGTCTCCGCAGTCGTCTTGTTGGTGGGAGCGCTGCTCGTGCTGGTGATCGCGTCTCGGTTCGTTGGACGCGAACAGCTCCGAAAGGTGCTCGGATGAGCGTCGGGGTGCAGACCAAGAATGGACTGTTTCGCCTCACCGGCGGAGTCGCCTGCATCATCGTCGCATTGTTCATGGCGATCCCCGCCGTGACGGTCGCCGTGCTGTCATTCGCCGGCGGAACGAATCTCGTCTTTCCCCCCACGAGCTGGGGCTTCACGCAATACCACACCGCGTTCACCAACGGAGTGTGGATCCCGGCGATCTACGAGTCGCTCAAGATCGGAATCCCCGTGAGCGTGCTCGCCGTCGCGGTCGGCGTGCCCGCCGCGCTGGCGCTGCAGCGCTCCAAGCTCGCCCTCAGTGGCGTGATACGACTGTTCGGCGTCGCGCCACTCGTCATTCCCGCGGTCGCGTACGCCGTAGCGATGTACGGCTTCTTGGCCGAGATCGGCATTATCGGCTCCTACTGGGGACTCGTCTTTGCCGACTGCATGCTGGTTATCCCGTTCGTGGTCATCGTGATCGAATCATCGCTTGCAAGGATTCCTCGTGATCTCGAGCTCGTGGCGATGACACTCGGCGCCTCTCGTCGTCGAGCCATCTTTGGCATTACCTTTCGCCTGCTCCTGCCCGCTATCGCCGCATCGTTTTTGCTCTGCTTCATCTCCAACTTCGACGAAGCGGTATTCGTCAATTTCTTGAGCGGACCTGGTGTCACGACACTGCCCAAAGCCATCTTCAATTCACTCCGGACCGGCCTTGACCCGTCGATCACCGCCGTCGCCTCGATTCTCATGATCTTGAGCACGGCCGTCGTCGCTGGCGCGTGGGCTCTTCGATCACGGAATACGACTCGATGAATTACTCACTCACGCCACGACGCTCGCCGCTCGGGCGTCGCACGAAAGTCGCCAGCTGTGTCCAACGAAAGGAAGCAAATATATGAGCTCTGACTCGAGCGAATTCAATACTCTGCTGTGGGAGCAGGACGGAGCCGTGCTCGTGCTCACCTTGAACCGACCCGATCAGATGAATGCCATTTCGCGCGAGCTCGAATCGGAGCTCCACGCGGCACTCGCGAAAGCGGTCGCCGACTCCTCGATTCGCTCCATCGTGCTTACCGGAGCCGGGAAGGCGTTCTGCGCAGGGTACGACCTTGGCGCAGAAGAAGACCCTCGAGGAGGGCGCGCACGCGACGCGCTGAAACGCTGGTGGGACGTCGACATGAAGACGCCGGGTGATCACCTCGGCATCATGCGGCTCGAAAAGCCCGTGATCGCCGCCGTCAACGGCTGGTGCCTCGGCGGAGGTATGTGGTACGCGCTCTGTTGTGACATCACGATCGCCTCAGAGCGAGCCGTCTTCGGTCAGCCCGAGGTTCGCGAGATTCAGAACTCGACGTTTCTCATGGCCGCACTCGCTGGCTGGAAGGTCGCGCATCGCTATGCGCTCACGGGCGACCACTTCGACGCCGCCGAGGCACTGCGCATTGGGATTATCAATGAAGTCGTCGCACCCGATGATCTGCTGAGCACCGCGGTGAGGCTCGCCAAGCGCATTGCGTTGATGCCCCCCGACTCGGTGCGCATCAACAAGGCAATCACCACCTACGGCCTCGAGGCGATGGGTCTTCGCAATGCCCTCGACGTCTCCGCCATGCTGTCAGTCATCGCCCACGCGTCGACCGACGCATCCGATCTCGACGAGCTCAACCGGATTCGAGAATCCGAGGGGCTTCGAGCATCACTCGCGCACCGTGACGACCCATACCTCCCAGAGCCAGGCGGTCCGCGTAGCAAACCTCGTGAGGGCTGAGTGGGAGGGCGACTTCCCACTCTTCCTCACGAGGATGATCAAGAAATATCGAATGCAGTGACGACGCCGTGAATCCAGAGATCTGGAGTCCAGGGCAATATCGAAAGGGAGCGTGGTACATGAGATATCGGAAGCAGCTTTTATCGGCGGGGACACTACTCGCGGTAGGAAGCGTGTTGAGCCTCGGCCTCAACGTGTCGGCGGGTGCGTCAAGCGGTCCGCCCAGCTTGAAGTCGCTGAAAGGCCAGACCTTGGTCGTGACCTCGTGGGGCGGAGTGTGGACTCAATTCGAGCAGAAGGACCTGTACACGCCCTTCACGAAGGATACGGGCATCAAGGTCCAGGTGGTGGTCAACGGGTCTGACCCGTCAATTCCCGCCATGCTCGAAGAATCAACGAACAGCGTCTCGATTGACATGGTGGAGCCGCTGAACCCGGCGGTCATGATCGGCAAGGGCGACAACATTCAGTTTCCCTCATGGCTGCTGAAGATATTCAAGTCGGACTTTCGTGCTGACGCGTACACGAAGAACTACGTCGATGCCGGCGACACGGCGACGGTGATTGCCTGCAATCCGGCCGTCATGAAGAAGTGCCCGACGACGCCGGCCGAGTTCTTCAACGTGAAGGACTACCCCGGCCCTCGAGCGATCGTGAACGACCCGACTGAGGCGATTCCGATGGCCCTCGAGGCGCTCGGCGTTCCGGCGAGCAAGCTCGACGGACCACTCGATGTCGCCAAAGCCATGAAGCTCCTTCAGCAAGACAAGAGTGACATCTCGTCGTGGCCGAGCTCCGGTTCCCAGCAGCAGCAGCTCTTGACCGACAAGTCGGTCGGCGCGGAGATTATGTGGAACGGACGGGCGTCGGTCGTCAAAGAGACCATTCCGAAGCTCATCATCAGCTGGACTGGCTCGCTCTTGACGGAGCCCGAGGGGTACATCGTGCCCAAGGGTGCGCCGAATCCGGAGCTGGCCTTCGCCTACTTCCAGTGGCTTGCGCAGCACCCGAAGAATCAGGCTGAATGGACGACGGACATGAGTTACCCGATGCCTGCGAAGACCCTCGACTCGTTGATCTCGCCCAGCATTGCGGCCTCGCTGCCAGTCGGTAAGAACATCACCATCACGAGCAACGCGTGGTTCGCCAAGAACGAGACGACGCTCGGCAACACTTGGCAGAGTTTCCTCGGTGGTTGAGACTAAGCAGCGAGCGCGCCGTGTGCTCGGAAGAAGTACGAAGGCGAGCGAAGAGAGGTTGACGCGCACCATGGATCAAGAAACGGCAACGGAGGTGGAGCGCGGCCCGAAAGGGCCCGCGCCCATCCTCGAGTTGCGAGGGGTGACGAAGCGTTACGGCAAGGTTGAAGCCGTGCGCGGAGTCGATCTCTCGCTGCACGAGGGCGAACTCATGACGCTGCTCGGCCCGAGCGGTTCCGGCAAGACCACGGTCTTGAAGATGGTGGCGGGCTTCGTCGATATCACGTCGGGAGGGATCTGGTTACGGGGACAAGACATCTCGGAACTGGCTCCCTCCGAACGCGAGATCGGAATGGTGTTTCAGAACTATGCACTCTTCCCGCACATGACGGTCAGTGAGAACGTGGACTATCCGCTCAAGCTTCGCAAGTGGTCGAGCGAAAAGCGCAAGGCGCGCGTGGCGCAGATGCTCGAATTGGTCGGGCTACCTGATCACCAGGATCGACTGCCTCGAGAGCTCTCGGGCGGACAGCAACAACGCGTCGCGTTGGCGCGCGCCCTGTCGTTCAATCCGTCGCTGCTGTTGATGGACGAGCCGCTCGGAGCGCTCGACCGCGAGCTGCGCGAGCACATGATGGTCGAGCTTCGTCGCATCCACCAAGAGGTGAACGTCACCGCGCTGTACGTGACTCACGACCGAGAAGAGGCGCTCACGTTGGCTGACCGGGTGGGCATTATGCGCGGAGGACTCGTTGAAGCGGTGGGTACCGCCTCAGAGCTGCTTACCGCTCCCGCGTCAGAGTTCGTGGCGAGCTTCTTCGGGAGCCACGCCTTGCTGCCCGCAATGGTGGTGCGCTACAGCGGCAGTCAGGGCGGACCCGCCTCCGTGACCATTCAATGCTTAGGTCAGACGCTTGACGTGTGTGTGCAATCCGGTCGCGACGAACTGCAAGGTGCGATCTCGATCGTGGTACCGGCGCCCGCGATCAGTGGAACGCCGCCGGCGTCGGGCACCGCACTGGAGATCAACGCCCGAGTGGTCAGCGTGCTCGATCTCGGGGATCGCTTGAAGATCACCTGCGCGATTCCCGATTTGGAAATGAATGACAAGCCAATCCTTCTCAAGATCAGCGGTGAGCAGTTCGGAGCGGGTGCGGAGGCGGTGGCGGCTGGGCACAACGTTCGGCTCTACGCCGACGCAGAGAGAGTCGTGCCAGTCGCAAAGGAGGGGGCGTCGTGAGCCGTACCGAAGGACCATCAGCAGAGGCGGTTCGGACCCTGTTCGAGCCAAGGAGTGTCGCCATTGTCGGCGCCAGCATGAATGGTCGGGGACTCGTCGTTGTCGAGAGCTTGCGCGACGTCGGCTTCACGGGCGAGGTCGCCTGCGTGAACCCGAAGTATCAGGAGATCGCGGGTTATCCCTGCTATCCGAGCCTCGCGGAGATCCCCTTTGTGCCTGATGCCGTCGTTGTGGCCGTGGCTCGCGATCGCGTGGTCTCCGTGGTCGAGCAGTGTGCGGCGATCGGGGCAAAGAGCGCCGTCGTACTCGCCATCGGATTCGCCGAGGCGAACGAAGAGGGTAAGCAACTACAAGAGCAGATTGTCCGCATCGCCAACGACGCGGGCATGGCCATACTTGGACCGAACTGCCAAGGCCTGATCAACTTCGCCAAGCCGGTCTCGCTGTACATGGATAACGTCTATGCCTACAAGCCCGGACGCGTCGGATTCCTCGCGCAGAGCGGCTCGGTCATGACGGCGCTGACGAACAATCGTCGCGGCGTGCGTTGGAGCCACGCGGTGTCGAGCGGCAACGAGGCGGTGGTTGATGCGGCGGCGGTGCTCGAGTTCTACGTGAGCTCTTCGGACGTTGACGTCATCTGCATGTTCCTCGAATCAATTCGCCGACCGGGCAAGTTCTTCGAGCAGTGTGATCTTGCCCGTGAACTGGGCAAGCCCATCGTCATCATGAAGACGGGTAAGACGCCCGCCGCCCAACGCGCCGCGGCCGCGCACTCCGGTGCGCTCGCCGTACCCGAGCGGCTGATCGATGCCCGCTTCAAGCGGCACGGTGTGCTGCGCGCCGACTCGCTAGAAGAGCTGTTGGAGACAACGATCGCTATGCAGTCAAAGAAGCGCCCCGTTCGGGGTCAGATCGCGGCGCTGACCGCTTCGGGCGGACAGATCGAACTGGTGCTCGACAATCTGCCAGGTACCGGTCTCTCGACACCCGCATTCACGGCGTCGACCCAAGAGGCCCTCGGAAAGCTGCTGCCCGACTTCCTGCCCCCAAAGAATCCTCTCGACTGGTGGGGGATGGATGATTACGACACGACCTTGCCGACCCTCGTGGCGGCAGTTGCCGCCGATGAAGGAGTGGACATCATCGTGCAAGTCAGCGACTTCACGTTCGGACCCACCGGCGAGAGCAATCGGGCGGGAGGATCCGTCAACTCCTCCACCTTGCTCAGTCCCACCACAAAGGAGCTCTTCGTGGTGCTCGATGGCGTCGGTGGCGCACCCAGTGCCGAAGAAGTCGAGGAGTCGTTGGAAAAGGGCGTCCTCGTCCTCAGTGGATTCGACACCGGTCTCCGTGCGCTCGGACATCTCGTCGAGTACGGAGCAGAGGTCGCGAAGGCGGCGACCGCTTCGTCTGTTGACACGGACGGTACTCGTGAGATCCTGGCAAGGAGCGAAGGCGGGCTCATCAGCGGTGGCTCCGCATTCCATCTTCTTGAAGCAGCCGGACTCATGACGGCGAAGGGTGCGGTGAGCGACTCCGAATCGAGTGCGCTCGTGCTCGCAGATCAATACGGATATCCCGTCGTTGCAAAGATTGCCGACGAAGGGGTATCGCACAAGTCCGACGGCGGTGGGGTCATCCTCAACATCGCGAATCGCGATGAGCTCTCCGCAGCAATCGTGCGGCTGCAGAATCTCGGGGCCAAGAAGTTCCTGATTCAAGAACAGGTGACGGGCGGCGTGGAGATCTTTCTCGGCTTGCAGACGGAGCCGACGCTCGGCACGTTCGTCATCGCGGGACTTGGCGGCATCTGGGCCGAGATGCTCAATGATGTCCAGATACGTCCGGTCGGCCTGCGTGAGGGCGAGGCGCTCCAGATGCTGCAGCAGTTGCGCGGGTACGCCACATTGACGGGCGCTCGAGGATCCGAGCTCGTTGACCTCGACGCGCTCGTCGGAGCGATCGAACAGCTCGACGCACTCGGTCAGGCGATTGGCAGCGAAATCGTGTCGCTCGACGTCAATCCGCTGGTGCTGGCTGGATCACGGGCCATCGCCGTCGACGCCCTTCTCGTAAAGCCTGAGTAGTTACACGTTGTCGCCGAGCGTCACCCTAAGGACGCTCGGCGACAGCACGTCGTGACACGCGACAACACCTTGCGTCGTCGAGTGGAGAGAGTGAGCATCGGATGCGCGACCTCTTAGCGCTCATCGCCGCAGCGGCGTGGGGAGCGTCGACGGTCTATGCGGGTCGAGCAGTGCGCCAAGGTTCGGTTATGAGCCTCACGTTTTGGTCGCAGTTTCTCGGGTTGATCGTCGGCGTGCCAGTGGTCCTCTTCGTTGGCGACGGCGCGGTCACGCCACACGTGCTCGCCACGGGAGCGATCGCCGGTGTGGCGATCGCGGGTGCGTTGCTGGTTCTGTATCTCAGCACGCGATATCTGTTCGTGGGTATCGCCTCCTCACTCTCGGCCGTCGTGGCGTGCTTGGGTCCCGTGATTTACACGTCAATCAACCATCCGATCAGCACGCAATCGTCGGTGGGCGTTGCCATCTGCATTGTGTCCATCGCCGTGGTCGCGGGTTGGCAACGGCAGAGGGCGGCGCCCGTTGAGGAACGCGCGCGTTACGCAGCGCTACTGGGTTTCTTCTTCGCACTGCTCTCGGGAGTGGGCATGAGCGTCTATTACGTGGCCCTGGCGGGAACGTCGGTCGACGCGCAGATTTGGCGGGCCACCGAGACGCGCCTCGTGTCGTCGATCCTCATATTCATCGGATGCTCGATCTTCGCACGGGGTTCAATACGCTTATCAACGTCGGAGATCAAAGTGGCGCTTCCGGTGGGGATGCTTGGCGTGGTGGGATCCCTGGCGTACGCGCTGGCAGCAACGTCGTCTTCACTCGCGACCGTCGTGCCCATCTCCAGCCTCTCGCCGGTCGTCTCGGTGGCGCTCGGCTGGCTCATGCTGCGGGAGAAAGTATCAAAACTCCAGTGCGTGGGCCTCTTCTTCGCAATGGCGGGTGTGGTCTTGATTACCTCATGACGGTGATACGGACTCTGAACGCGCCGCAACTGAGCAATCGTTGCGAATGTCGTTACAGATTTGGGCCAATTTGGGGGCAAAGTATGGAAGAACTTTCAGACATCCAGCTCCAAAAAGTGCTGATTTTCCAGGGTTCTGGTAAAGTAAGAGTGGGTCTCGTGACATCTTTGGCGTCACCAGATTCATCGCGTTGGTGGGCCGGAGTCGATGGGAGAATGGTTAGATGACTATGCGTGTTCTAACGCGCGACGCGGCTGTCGACATCTTTACCGCGCTCGCCAATCCCGTACGGCTCGACATCATGTCGCGTATTGCCTCGGTCCAGGAATTGGGCTGCACCACGCTTGAAATGGACCTGCCCATCAGCAAGTCAACGATCTCGTATCACATGCGAATTCTGTATCGAGCGGGACTAGTAGATATTCGCAAAGAGGGCCGCTGGTACTTCTATCAAGTGCGTAAGAATGAGCTCGACGATCAGATTCCCGGGCTTCAGGAATGGTTAGCGACCAGGTCTTTCAGCTCGTAGGGTTCTGTTAGCGATCCCAGCGGGTCGTTAATCGCAATGGCGAGGAACGCTGGCAACACTTTCCCCATTTACGCGGTTACTGAACGCCCGAGAATGTCACCACGTGCCGACGGCATTTTCCTCGTCACTCTGGCGCCGATGCAGGGGTGACGGGCAACTACGTCAAGCAGAGTTGCGAGCGAGTGAGACGAGTTTTCGCTTGTGCAACGACCAAACGCTCCACAATCGACTCATAACGAGCCGTTCGTGGAGCGTTTGGTCAAACTCCGATTCTGCTCAAGCGGGTTCGGAGTGGTTAATCAGTTGAGGTCGAAGCGGTCGAGATTCATCACCTTGGTCCACGCCGAGATGAAGTCGTTCACAAACTTCTGCTGCGCATCACTGGATGCATAGAGCTCGGCAATGGCTCGCAGCTGAGAGTTCGATCCGAAGACCAAATCGGCGCGACTGGCCACCCACTTGAGTTCGCCCGTCTCGCGGTCACGACCTTCGAAGATGTCTTCTGCTGGCGAGGTCGCTGACCACTCCGTGCCCATATCGAGAAGATTGACGAAGAAGTCGTTAGTGAGCGTCTCGGGTCGCGTCGTGAAGACGCCAAGTTCCGACTGCTGGACGTTGGCCTTCAAGACTCGCAGTCCGCCGAGGAGCACCGTCATTTCGGGCGCGCTGAGCGTGAGCAAGCGCGCCTTGCCGAGCAGCAAGTCCTCTGCAGGACGACGCTGACCTTGTCCGAGGTAGTTGCGAAACCCGTCCGTCGTTGGCTCGAGTACGGCGAAGGCTTCGACGTCAGTATCTTCCTGCGTGGCGTCTGTACGTCCAGGCGAGAAGGGAACGACCACGTCGCGTCCGACCGCTTTCGCTGCTTGCTCGACGGCCGCGCTCCCCGCGAGTACGATCACGTCGGCGAGCGAGACAGCTTTTCCGTCGGTCCGTGATGCGTTGAACACTTTCTGAATGCCTTCCAGAGTCGAGAGCACTACTGCTAACTGCGACGGGTCGTTGACTGACCAGTCTTTCTGCGGCGCAAGACGAATTCGTGCTCCGTTCGCCCCACCGCGCTTGTCGGTACCGCGGAAGGTCGAAGCCGACGCCCAGGCGGTGCTCACCAGCTGAGCGATAGAGAGACTTGACGCGAGGATCTTTGTCTTGAGCTCCGCTACCTCGTTCGCGCCGATGAGATCGTGCGTCACGGCGGGGACTGGGTCTTGCCAGATCTGCGGCTCGCTCGGCACCCACGGCCCGAGGTAGCGAGATCGCGGACCCATGTCGCGGTGGGTCAATTTGAACCAGGCCTTAGCGAACGCGTCGGCGAACTCTTGGGGGTTCTCGTGGAATCTCTTCGAGATTGGCCCGTAGATCGGGTCAACGCGAAGGGCGAGGTCCGTCGTCAACATCGTGGGGGCGTGACGCTTCGAAGCATCGTGCGCGTCGGGCACCGAGTTGGCTCCCGCGCCATCCTTGGGCGTCCACTGGAACGCTCCCGCGGGGCTCTTCGACAGCTCCCACTCATAGGAGAACAAGTGATCGAAGAACGTGTTGCTCCACGTCGTGGGCGTGGTCGTCCACGTGCCTTCGAGGCCACTGCCGATCGTCGAATCACCTGAACCAGTGCCGAAGCTGTTCTTCCAGCCGAGACCTTGTAGCTCGATGCCGGCGGCTTCGGGCTCGCGGCCCACGTGCGGCTCCGGATCGCCGGCGCCGTGCGTCTTACCGAAGGTGTGACCTCCGGCGATAAGCGCCACCGTCTCTTCGTCGTTCATCGCCATGCGCTTGAACGTCTCTCGAATGTCGCGAGCTGAAAGCAGCGGATCGGGGTTGCCGTTCGGCCCTTCGGGGTTCACGTAGATGAGACCCATCTGCACTGCACCGAGGGGCTCGGCCAAGTTGCGATCGCCGCTGTAGCGCTCGTCACCGAGCCAGGTCGTCTCTGGTCCCCAGTTGATGTCTTCGTCCGGTTCCCACACGTCGGCTCTTCCGCCGGCGAAGCCGAATGTGGCAAAGCCCATCGATTCGAGGGCGCAGTTACCGGTGAAGATCAGCAAGTCCGCCCACGAGATCTTCTGGCCGTACTTCTCCTTGATCGGCCAGAGCAGTCGGCGAGCCTTGTCGAGATTGACATTGTCGGGCCAACTGTTGAGCGGCGCAAAGCGTTGCGCGCCCGACCCCGCGCCCCCGCGCCCGTCGCCGACGCGATAGGTGCCGGCGCTGTGCCAAGCCATGCGAATAAACAAGGGGCCGTAGTGGCCGAAGTCGGCGGGCCACCATGATTGCGAGTCCGTCATGAGCGCCATGACGTCCTTCTTCAACGCGTCCAGATCAAGGGTGGCGAACTCTTTGGCGTAGTCGAAGTGCTCATCTTGAGGATTGCCGACGGGGGAGTGCTGGTGGAGAATCCGCAGGTTCAGCTGATTCGGCCACCACTTCTCGCTCGGCAAGCTGCCGCTCAATTGAGTGAACGAACCGCCTCCCATGGGGCATCCTTGCTCGTCGTTCCCTTCTTGGATGGCTGGATCAATGTCAGTCACGGGTTACCGTCGCTTTCATGTTGGGTTGATTGTTGTGGGTGTTTCGAGAAGAGGAGATGGCGGTCGCGCGGTCCGACGTGGTGTCGAGCGCTTGGCAGTCGGGACAGAGGCCCCAGTATGCGACCTCGGCTTCGTCGATGGCGTAACCATGGTCGTTGGAAGCCGTGAGACACGGAGCCGAACCGACTGCGCAGTCCACGTCGACGACCTGTTGACACGATCGGCAGATGAGATGGTGATGGTTGTCGTTCACTCGATCTTCGTAGCGAGCCGCGGATCCGAC
>DASZLS010000123.1:0-21034 GCA_035552255.1 Acidimicrobiales bacterium
CATCATGCGCATCGCCGCCGGATTCAGGTGCGCAAGACGAACTTCAAACCGCTCAACATACTCAGTCCACCTCTCGGCGCTAAAGCGCTCCATCAGGATGGTGGGTCGCGCGGAATAGATCGCCTCGATGACAAAGTACGCGCCGGAGATATGAACAATTGGGAGCCACACGAGGGCGGGTCGCGACTGCACTTTCAGCTCGCTACTCGCATCACGAGCCGACCTTGGTGCTGCCGGACCCATCGCCGCTTCAACATTTTCATAGGTCAGCGATATCCGCTTCGGTGCTCCTGTTGTACCGCTCGAAAGCATCTCGATAGCCACACCGCTTCGCACACGAAACTCAGCATTCGGGACAAGATCGCGAATTATAAATAGAGGATGATCAGGTTCTTCACTGATCTCAATTACGGCAGCGCCGGTAGAGAGCGCCGCTTCAGTCACGCCCGGCCGGTCGAGATCCTCGCGAACTCCCATGATTACGTGTAGCCCAAGGGTCGCTATGTCGGTAGCAAGCGCCGAGTCTGAGAACATAGGACTGAGCGTTACGAGACAGTCTTCGTTTGCCAAACAGGCAGCGATCGCCGCGAGATGGGGCGCACGATTTCTTGCGATCAATCCGATCGAAAGCCCAGTCGTCGGACGTAACGACGCGACGACGTTCGATAGCTCCGCCGCAAATGTCGCTACATACTTCCACGGCAAAGAATCACTATCAGTGATGATGGCTATAGATGACGGTTCAATCGTCAGGACCTGACGAACACGCTGCGAGAGATACACGGCAATCCTTCTCCCTAAACTAGAGATTGGCTAAACGAGTCAACCGCACTCCGTTGAACGATGCTTCGTACGATAACGCGCCGCTTGCCGATAGTTCAAAAGGTGCTGCCCTGAAGATCCACACGAATGCTTTTTTTCTATTGGGCAATTGGTAACGACTCGTGCTACGGACTCGCGCTGGCTATTGACGATGCACGCCGTATCATCAATTCGTCTCGACGCTGGTAAAACAATTTGAGGTTCTTCAGCTTCACCTCGTCGTAGCCGCGGATGAGATCGGGGAGCTCCGCGATCGATACGGCCGAGGCCAAGTTGTCTCTCGCGAGGCTCGCACACAACCCAAGTACAAGATCGCGATACTCGCGAATGAGCTCCCGCTCGATCTTGCGAATGCCTGCGTAACCAAACGGATCCATCTTTGTCCCCCGCAATTGACGCCCGCGACGAAGGATAAGAAAGGCGACGAACGCAGAGTGACCGAGAGAGATCTTTCTCTTGAGACCGAACGTCTTCATCGTCGGTGGATGCAACAACACTCGGATGCGAGCGTGTGGTCCAAATTCCTCTCGATACCGGTCACGCTCGTGTAAGTGCAGCCGGGCGACTTCGTACTCGTCCTTGTACGCCATTAGTTTAAACAGTCCACGTGCGTAGGCGCTCGTGAGGTCGAAGCCTCCGTCCGGATCGACGAGTTGCTCCTTTGCAAACACCGTCTCGATGTCGTCAAGAAATCGAGATGCGTAGGCAGCATTCTGATAATCGGAGAGTTCTGCGTAACGCAGTGCCAAGGACTCGACAAGCGACGGCGCGAACCCCCGCTGGCGCACGAGCTCGATGGCTTCGGGGGAGATGACGACCGGCGTCGGCTCGCTCGTCAGTGCGCGAGCAATCGCCTCGGGATCAGCGATCGTGGCTCTCCCCCATCGAAACGCTTGCACGTTCGCAGCGACGGACGCACCATTGAGTCCAATGGCGCGTTCGATCGACTCGGCCGTGACCGGTAGGCAACCGTGCTGGAACGCTGCTCCGAGGAGAATCATGTTCGCCGCGAAGTGATCGTCGAAGAGTGTCTCCGCGAGTCCGCCGGCATCAATGATGACGTTCTCCTCGCGTCGCGTGACCGCATCGAGCGCGGTAAATACTCCTGCCCCCGTGCTCGCTGACGCACCAACGTCCTTGATCATCCCCGCTGTTGGGATGACCGTACTGTTGAGCACCGCCACCGTTCGAAGAGGATCGGCGACGTTCTGCGTATCCGCTGACGTGGCGCCAAGAACGTCAAGACCGAGAATGACATCCACCGACCGATTGCTTGCCCGCAGCTGTCCTTCGATAGGTTGGTCACTTATTCGCACGTCCGACACCACCGGTCCGCCCTTTTGCGCGAGACCGATTTGATCGAGGCCGGCCGCGTAGAGACCGTCAAGGTAGGCAGCCATCTGCAAGATCGCCGACACGGTGACCACGCCGGTGCCACCGACACCCGGCATTCGCACTGCGACACTGGTGGGGACGCGAAGTTGCGGCGGCGGAAACGTTAATGGTGGCTCCGGTACGACGCGCTTGTTTTGCGTCTTCGATCGAGGCGTGACCAGTACAAACGACGGGCAGTTTCCTTTGAGGCACGAACGGTCGAAATTGCACGACGACTGGTGCACGTGCGTCTTGCGACCAAACTCCGTGTCAACCGGAATCAACGACATGCAGGTCGATTGCTCTCCGCAGTCCCCGCATCCTTCACACACGCGCTCGTTGATAACGATGCGTTCGGCGGGTGTCTCCAAACGACCGCGCTTGCGCAGCCGACGCTTCTCCGCAGCGCACCGGTCATCATGGATGAGCACCGTGACGCCCGCGACGCTGGCGAGCTCGCGCTGAGCCTCTTGCAACTCGTCACGGTGGCGAACTTTCGCAAACGACGGGAGAACGACGTTCTGATACGTCGACGGCTCGGGCGTCGTGATCACGATTTGCTGGACGCCCTCTGCTTCGAGGAGTCGGCACATTGCGGGGACGTCCATTTGACCCTGCGGCTGCTGACCACCGGTCATCGCCACGGCATTGTTGTAGAGGATCTTGTAGGTCATCGTCACGCCCGCCGCCACTGCGGCGCGCACGGCAAGCGAACCGGAGTGGTGGAATGTTCCGTCGCCAAGGTTCTGGACAAAATGCGGGTCATCAGTGAACGGCGCAATGCCGATCCACTGGGCGCCCTCTCCGCCCATCTGCGTGATGCCGGTCAGTTGACCGCGGCGATTGCCGGGGTCCATGTTCGCGAGGCTGTGACAGCCAATACCGAGGCCAACTAGCTGATTCTCGGGCGCACGAGTCGAGACGTTGTGGGGACAGCCCGAGCAGAAGAACGGCGTCCGCGTTGATGCGACGGGTACCGAGAGCTGGATGCGGGGTCGAGTGTTGAGTTGATCAAGGCGTACACGAGCGGCCTCACTCAGCACGTCGAGCGGAAAGATACGCCCCACCGCGCGAGCGACGTCGTCAGCGTTGACGAATGATCGCAGCGGTAGGAGCGCCGATCCGTCTTCCGCTCGCTTGCCAATGACGAGGGGATTTGCCGCTGATCGATACAAGGCATCTCGCACGAGCGTCTCGAAGAACTCCAACTTGTCCTCGACGACCAGTACGGTCTCAACGCCTGCGCACAGGCGGCGCATCTCCGTGCGATCGATCGGCCACGGCATCGCGATGCGCACGAGTCGAATACCAAGGCGTTGACGCTCAGCCTCGTCCATCCCTAGCTCACCAAGCGCTCGCACGATTGCCTGATATCCCAGTCCGACCCCGACCAGGGCAATTCGAGGGCGATCTGCATCAAAGGTGATTTCATTGAGATCCGCTCTGCGCGCGTAGTCGCTCGCTCGCTCGAGTCGTCGCTCCATCAGATCGAGCTCCGCGTCCAGGTTGACCGGAGGTAGCAACGTGACCGGGCGAAACTCTCCCCGCGCTTCAAACTCGAATCCCGACACCCGCGCTACGGCTCGACCCACGTCGACGGTATCCGTGGCATCAGCTACGTCTGTGACGATTTGCATGCCCACCCACGTGCCACTGTGACGCGACATTGCAATCGCGTGCAGCCCCATCGTCAGGAGCTCCTCCACGGTGCCGGGTGCAAGCACCGGCATGAGGAGGTTGCGACACATTGGAAGACACGAGCTGGGCACTGTCGAGGATTTGCTCGCGGGGTCGTCGCCGATCCAGGCAACCGCTCCCCCGAGCGGCGCCGTGCCACTGATGTTCCCGTGTCGAATCGCATCGGCCGCTCTATCTAGCCCAGGGTTCTTTCCGTACCAGCATCCCGTCACGCCATCGACACGACGTCCCGGAAAGAGAGCGAGCGACTGCGTGCCCGACACTGCGGTAGCAGCCAGCTCCTCATTGACACCGGCACGAAACGTAATCCCTAGCTCGTCGAGATGTCCCTTGGCTCGGGCCATCTCCAGGTCAAGACCACCCAGCGGAGATCCCTCGTAGCCACTGACGAAGAGGCCCGTTCGAAGACCTCTATCTACGTCGAGGCGTCGCTGATCCAGGGCCACCCGCACGAGTGCTTGGATGCCCGACATCATCACTTCGCCCGATCGAACTACATATCGATCGTCAAGCTCATGTTGCGTTCGTAAACCTCGGCCAGATGTCATGTGCCTGAGTAAATATAACGAGTTGGTTCGCTGCTCTCAATGGCACTGATGGCTCCGCCTTTGGTGGCGAGCGCTCGTCGGTCGCCTGGGCGCGAGGTGTTTCTGATTTCCTCGCCCAAGCAGAGAAGACTTCCACGATCTATTCGAAAAGTCATCAAATTGCGCATCATGTGGCGACGCCGCGTCGTGTTTTGGACCATCTAACCTTCTTAACGTGAAGTAGGGCCACGGACGGCCACGTTTAGGGGGCAAACGTCAGTACGCTCTCCGTTCTCGTCGGGGATCCGACACGCACTTATAACCTTTATCGAGAATGTCCTTGTCGTCTGCCATGTGTAGGGCGGTTTCACATTGCGAATGACCCGTCGCTGTAGTAATCTTCGCGCATGTCGAAGACTGAACAAGACCAGGCTTCCGCACCCTGGGGCAGCGTCTTCACCGACCATATAGTCACCGCTCGCTACGAACCAGACGGTGGCTGGAGCGAATTGGCGCTGGAACCGTATCAACCGCTGCAGATGGCGCCCTCGTCGGCGGTATTCCACTACGGCCAGGCGGTCTTCGAGGGTCTGAAGGCTTACCACCAACCCGACAATTCCGTCGCCACCTTTCGTCCTGACCAGAACGCGGGGCGCTTTACTCGCTCCGCACGCCGACTCGCCATGGCCGAGTTGCCCGAGGACCACTTCCTGGGGTCGCTCAGACTGCTGGTCAACGCGGACCGGGATCAGGTCCCCACTCGATCTGGCGAAAGTCTTTACCTCCGCCCTCTAGAAATCGCCGCCGATGAAGGTCTCCTCACGAATCCGTCAAAGACGTTTCTTTACGTATTGATGGGTTCGCCCGTCAAGGACTACTTCGCGGGAGGCGTGCACCCCGTGCGCGTGTGGATCAGCACCGAGTACTCGCGTGCGATGCCGGGTGGCACTGGCGAAGCCAAGTGCGCCGGCAACTACGCTGCCGCGATGCTGGCCCAGAAGCATGGCGCCGATAAAGGATGCGACCAAGTCGTGTGGCTCGATTCAGTGGAGCGCCGCTACGTCGAGGAGATGGGCGGCATGAACCTCTTCTTCGTCTTCGAAAACCGGCTCGTAACGCCCAAGCTGACCGGCACCCTGCTGCCCGGCGTCACGCGAGACTCGATTTTGATGCTCGGATCCGATCTGGGGCTCGAGGTCGAAGAGCGCCTGATCACTATGGACGAGTGGGAGCAGAGCGCGGCGGACGGCACCCTGAAAGAAGTGTTCGCGTGCGGCACCGCGGCCGTGATCACACCCGTGGGTGAGGTGGTCCACGAGGGCGGCTCCTACGCAATTGGCGACGGCGGTCCCGGCGCGGTCACCATGAAACTGCGAGAGACCCTCCTCAATATTCAAGAGGGTACCGTTCCCGACACCCACGGCTGGATGCATCGCCTCGCGTGAGCGGGACGAAGAACGAATCGCCATGGTGAACGTGAGCAAGTCGGTGACGAACTGGGATGACGCATTAGCCCAGCGATCGCGCGAATCGGGCAGCGGGGCAATTGCTGCGATCATGGCCCAGACGGAATTGGAGAACGTGATCACGTTCTCCGGAGGGTTCCCGAGTTCGGAAATCTTCCCCGCTCAGGTGGTGAGTGACCTCACGGCGCAGGTACTGGAAAACAGCAGTGCCGCCGCCATGCAGTATTCACCGACCAGAGGACTCACCAGCGTTCGTGAGGCCATTGCCGAGTGGCTCGGCGGGCGCGGCGACCCGACACCTTCCGTCAACGAGCTCATGATCACGAGCGGCGGCATGGATGCCTTTGGCCTGTTGGCGAAGAGCTACCTCGACCCGGGTGACACGGTCGCGGTGGAAGCACCCACCTACCTCGGAGCGATCATGATGTTCGCTGGCTACCAAGCCAACGTGGTGAGCGTCACCTTTGACGATGACGGACTGAACGTGGACGCGCTCGCCGATCTTCTCGAGAGCGGCTCACGTCCGAAGCTTCTTTATACGATCCCCGACTACCAGAATCCGACGGGACTGAGTCTGTCGGCCGAGCGACGCCAAGCGCTTGTTGATCTCTGTCGCCACTACGGCGTGCTCATCATCGAAGACGTCGCGTACCGCGAGCTCTACTTTTCGCCCAAACGTCCCGCGACGTTGCAGTCCTTGGCGCCCGACACCGTAGTGCAGGTCGGAACGTTTTCAAAGATCTTTTTCCCGGGTGTCCGTTTGGGCTGGGCTATCGGTCCAACGTCGGTCATCAACGCCATGGCCAGCGCGAAGCAGAACGCGGACCAATGCGCGGGGAGCTTGGGACAGAGCCTCGTCGAAGCGTATATTCGCGGTGGATATATGGACCAGTGGCTTCCGACGGCTCGGTCATTTTACGAACGACAGTGCCGCTCGATGATGCGCGCCCTCGAGGCGACAATGCCCGAAGACGTGTCGTGGACGCGGCCGGACGGAGGGTTCTTCACGTGGCTCACCGCGCCGTTCGGCACGGACACTACCGCGCTCGCTTCGCGTGCTGCGAGCTTGGGCGTCACGTACGTCCCGGGCCAGCTTTTCGATCCCGAAGGCGTGAAGACACACCAAATGCGCTTGTCCTTCAGCTGTGTGAGCGGACAGCAGATGGACGAAGGAGTGCAGCGTCTTGCGACGCTGTTGACCTCCGGTCGAACCACTAACTAACAACCAAGGAGATCCAATGAGCAGCAACGACCATTTCAATACCGAGCTGGCCGGTACGCCCACGGCTGACGGTCGATTCGTCAAAGTTGACGACATCGATCCCATCGAGTTCGTTGACGGACTGGAGTTTCGACCGGTGCTGACCGAACGGTCCCTCGTGAACTTCGTGCACTTCGACAAAAACACTGAGGCTCCTCGCCACTCCCACGAAGAGGAGCAGACGGTGATCGTTCTCGAAGGCGAGTTCGAGTTCGATCTCGACGGTGACGTGCGGACGTTGCGCCCTGGTGACGTGGCCGTCGTGCCCGCGTGGGTTCCCCATGGTGCCCACACCAATGAGACCACCTGCCTCGAAGTCGACGTCTTTACGCCGCCGCGGAAGAGCTTGCTCGAGCACGCCGCCGCTCAGATCAAGAAGAACAACGGGAACGCCTGACGTGGATCTCGGCATTAGGGGTCGCCGTGCCATCGTCACGGGCGGCTCAAAGGGAATTGGGCTCGCGGTCGCTCGAGAATTCGTGAGCGAGGGCGTTAGCGTCGCCATCTGTGCGCGCACCGCCAACGAAGTGGACGACGCGGCCGCCGAACTCCGTGCGCTCGGCGGCACGGTGTACTCGCAGCGCGCCGACGTCACTGACGCCGATCAGGTGTCCGAGTTCATTGTCAACGCCGCTGAGGCCCTTGGGGGCGTTGACATCCTGGTCAACAACGCGGGCGCCGCGCATCCGGGAGGCTTCGCGACGCTCACCGACGAGGCGTGGCAGGGTGACGTCGACGTCAAGCTCTTTTCCCAGATCCGTTGCTCACGCGCCGCGCTGCCGTATCTGCGCCAGAGTGAGGCGCCGCGAATCATCAACGTGAACGCCGTGTACGCGCGCTATCCGGATCCCAAGTTCTTTGCGACGACGGTCGTTCGAGCGGCGTGCCTCAATTTCAGTAAGGTCCTCGCGCTTGAGCTTGGACCTGAGGGTATTCTCGTTAACAGCGTCAACATTGGCTTTGTAGTCACACCGCAATGGACGAACATCCACCAGATACAAGCGCCGGAGCTTTCCACCGAAGAGTTCTTCGCCGCTCGCGCCGCCAGCGAAGTTCCCCTCGGACGATTTGGCACCGTCGAAGAGACGTCGGGGATGATCGCCTTTCTCGCGAGCGATCGAGCCAGCTATATCACGGGCGCCAGCATCGACATTGCTGGCGGAATGGGAAAGTACGTCTGATGTGCCGGTTGCTGTGTTGGGCTAGTACCTCGGCGGAGACGCTTGTCGACGTGCTGAGCGAGCCTCGACTCAACGCTTTTACCGATCTCTCGCGAATCCACCGTGACGGCTGGGGTCTCGCGGGCGTGATCCAACCGAGCTCAACGCCCGTCGTCGAACGTTCAACATCACCCGCGTTCAGCGACGCGCGTCTCGGAGAGATCGCTGAATCCGCATTCCGCGGCTGCGTGGTCCACTTTCGCCAGGCGACGCCGGGGCTACCCGTCGAACTCCCCAATACCCATCCGTTTCTCTTTGACGACATCGCCTTTGCCCACAATGGATCGATCCATCCACAAGAGCGCTTGGACGAACTACTCACTACCAGTTGGCGTGATCGCATGACGGGCACGACCGACAGTGAGCGCTATTTCCTGGCAGTCATGGCTGAAATTGAGAACGGCCTCGACCTCGCGACCGCAATCGATGTGGTCGTCACACGAATCACCCGTGACTACGACGCCAGCAGCTTGAATGCCATGTTCATTACCTCAGAATCGTTGTTTGTGGTCAACAGTCACGACCCCGCCAAGGCGCCGGGGCCCGAGTTTGAGCCCGACGGGCAGCCGTATTACCAGCTGCGGCTCCGTCAGACGTCAGATACCGTCGTCGTCGCCTCCTCGGGTTTTCCCCAGTCTGACGACGAGGGCTGGGAGACACTCCCCAACCACACCCTGCTCACGATCGATCTTGCAGCTGCCGCGACAACCTCAGCGCCACTTGGATCGCTCGAGTTCGTTCCTGCTCGCTAGCCCGCAAGGGACATCGGCGCCAACAACGTGCGCCTTGATCCGCTCAGTTGAAACCCTTTGCTGGCGAACGTTTTGTCACAGGCGACTTTAAATCATCCATTCCTTGACATATGGCAATTCATACTGTTATTCTCCTCACAACTGAGGACCGCTTTGTCGATTCTCCTTTAAAAACACGCCGTAAAGAGTTACACAAAAGTCCAGCGCTGCTGGAGACACCGGGGGGTACAAGTGGACACCGAAAAGGGCATAGACCATTCGTCGATACATGCAGCAGGTCCGGGGATTATCACGGACTTGGAGCAGGGCCAGCTAGCCAAGGGAACACTCAGCACCGTTGACGCCATCGCGATCAGCGTGGCGGTGTTGTCACCCGCGATGGCCATGCAGCTCAACACGGGCGGGGTCGCCGCAGTGGCGGGTGGTTCGACACCGCTCGCCTTTTTGCTCGGTGGCGTGGCGTGCCTCGCGCTTGCCTTCGTCGTCATCGGATTCACTCGCCGCCTGGCGTCGGCTGGCTACGCCTACACCTACGCCAGCCGTAGCCTCGGGAAGCACTCGGGGTTCATGGCCGGGTGGCTCTACGCCTTTGGTATGGCGTGCTTTGTGCCCATGACCATGGCGGGCGTCGGCGGACTTGCGTGCCAGCTCTTTGACGTGAATGGCAACAAGTGGATCTGGTTCTTCCTCATTGGCATGGTGCTGCTTCTCGTTCTGTCGATCATCCGCATCAAGTTCACCGCGAAGATCCAGCTACTGGTGGCGATCGTTACCGTGCTGCTTTTCGTCGTCGTCGACATCATCGTCACAGCCAAGGGTGGCGCACACGGCCTCTCGCTGGCGCCGTTCACATTTAGCCACACGGCCAGCGGCGGTTTCCACGGGGTCTTCTACGGACTGATCCTGGGCGTGACCTCGTTCATTGGCTTCGAGACCGCTGCCGACTTTGGTGAAGAGACGGCCAATCCTCGTCGAGCCATTCCGATCGCCGTCTTGGTTGCCGTGATCTTTGCCATCCTCTTCTACGTCTGGACGACCTACGTCATGGCGGTTGGCTACGGCGTGAACGCCATGCAGCACAACCCGAGTGCCTGGGTCGACAACGGCTTCGCGGGCGTGGCGACACGCTACGTCAGCCACGCCGTGGGCACCATGGTCGACGTAGGTGCTCTATTCTCCGCGTTCATCGTCTGCGTGGCGTGCGCGACGGCGTCCTCTCGGACGATCTTCGCCATGGCTCGAGAAGGCGTTTTGCCCAAGTGGTTTAGCCACACCAACTCGTGGTCGCGCGCACCGTTCAACGCAACTGCCACCGTTGCCGCGGTCGCCACCGTGGTCGCCCTTATCGTCGGTTACGGCTTTGGCTCGGCAGCCCTCGGTGGCGACGCCTGGACGGTCTATGACCTCATGGCCACGATCGGCACGTTGGCCATTGTCGTCGTCTACATCGCCCTCTGCCTCGGAGGCATCGTCTTCTTCAAGAAGACCAGCCGTCGGTTCAATCCGTTTATCCACGGCCTCATTCCGTTGATAGGTGCCGTGATCTTCGGCGCCGCATGGTACGGATCGGTCATCCCGCTCCCGCCCGCGCCAATCGACTCTGCGGCGTACGTCGCGATCATTTGGTTCGTACTGGGCCTCGGTGTTCTCTCGTTCCTGTCGGCGAAGCGTCGCGACGCGATTGACCGAATCGGATCGATCCTCGGTGAAGAGGGCGGCGACGTGGCTGGTGAACTCGATGCTCCGCGAGGATCCGCGCCGACGTCCGCATAGGCGTTTGTCCAACGATGAAAAGACCGCCTCCTCTTGGGGCGGTCTTTTCATCTCCTCTTCACCGCGCGCAGGAAGACGTTGTGCGCTAAAACAAATAGGCACCGCAAATTACTTCTCTCTAAGGTGAGGGCTATGGAAAAAGAAAACGACCCCGACGAATTGGCTGGCCTCGACATGGAGCCAGAACAAGCCATCAAGCAGATCTTGGACGGCGATGAGACTGAGGGCGAAGATGTCGAGGTCAACTCAGAGGACACTGAGCGCGGCTAGCTGCCTTCTGGCGCTGCGCGACCCAGCGAAAAGAATTCGTCGTTGGGCGCGAGGTCGAGAGCGTGCACCATCCGGTTCGAAAGAGCGAAGAAGGCAACGACCGACGAAATATCCCAGATGTCGTCACTGTCGAAGCCGACCGCGACAAGCGCTCCCCGGTCTGCTTCGGTGATCTCCTGAGGCCGAATTGAGAGCTTGACGGCATAGTCGAGCATGGCGCGTTGACGAGGGCTCAACGGAGCGTGACGGTAGTCAATTGCGATCTTGTCGGCAAGCACCGGGTCGCCGGATCGCATTCGCAACATCGCACCGTGCGACACCACGCAGTACGTGCAGTTCACCGTGGCACTCGTCGCCACCACGATCATCTCGCGCTCGACGCCAGAGAGACCGCCCTCACGGTCCATGACGGCGTTGCGATACGTGAAGAACGCTCGATACTCGTCGGGGCGATGCGCGAGCGCCAAATGCACGTTCGGAATGAATCCGAGACGCTCCCGTGCGGCGATGATCTGCTCTCGCACGTCGACATCGAGGTCCTCGAGATTGGGAATCGGAAAGCGGCTGAATGGCATCACCCATTCCTCGCCACCCGCGCGCGATGCCTCGCGGTTCGTCACGACGCATCTCCGTCGTCGACATTCATGTCACGAAGCAGCGACTTGAGAATGTTGCTCGTAAAGTTCGCGGGCTCCACAGTCGCCATGACGATCGAGGTGTCCGTATGCTGCACTCCCGGTGCGGCGAGGAGTTGATTGAAGAAGATGTCGCGCAGGTGATCAGGGTCGCGGACGCGAAGCCGCACGCGCAGATCAAGGGGACCGGTAATGACGTCGACACTCTCGACCTCGGGAATCTGGAGGAGCCACTGCGCCACTTCACGCTGATCTGCGCTCCGTTCGGACAGCACGCTGATGTCAACGAGCATGGCGTGGCCCAACGCACTCCAGTCGACCATTGCGCGATAACCCTTGATTACGCCCGCCGCTTCGAGCCGAGAGATTCGCTCGGAGATCGCGGGCGGCGACATGCCAATGGCCCGAGCAAGCGCACGCTGGGAAAGTCGCGCGTCGTTCGCAAGATGCTCGAGAATCCTGAGATCCATCTCGTCCAGGGTGGGAAACGTCATGGGTGATCCCTTCTGCGCGTAACCCGGGGTGTTCGCTTTGTTCTCTATGACGCTACCGAGTTGCGGAGTCGTCCTTTTCCCACATCAATGCTTAGTAGAACTCGAAGTACTCGCGCATTTCCCAGTCGGTCACCTCACTGAGGAAGCGAGAGACCTCGTTACGTTTCATCATGATGAGGAACTTGATGAAATCGGGACCGAACTGCTCGCGGAAGAACGTGTCACCGTCGAGCGCGTCGGTCGCCGCCCAGAGACTATTGGGCAGCTTCGTGGCATTCTCGTCGGCGTAGGGATCCGAGCCTCCGAGTGGCGGAGGCGTGAGCTGGCGACGAATGCCGTCGAGCCCCGCGGCAAGGTTCGAAGCGAGATACAGATACGGGTTCGCCGCGGGTTCGCCCATGCGGTTCTCGATGTGCGCTCCCTTTTCGCCGGGCTGTGCCTGCACGCGAATGAGGGCGCCGCGGTTTTCCTCGCACCAACCCACGCGGTCGGGGGCAAAGGAGTAGGGACGGAATCGCTTGTAGCCATTGATGGTGGGATTGCTGAAGACCGTCATCGGCAAGGCATGGTCGAGGATTCCGGCCACGAACTGTCGACCCACGACCGACAAGGAGTTGTTGTCATCACTGGTGAACGCGTTCTCGCCGGTCTTGCGGTCGCGCAGCGACTCGTGCAGGTGCCACCCGCTCGAGAAGGCGTTCGGAAGGTTGGGCCGACACATGAATGACGCGAGGAGACCCTGGTCCTGGCAGATTTGCTTGGTGATGGAGCGAAAAAGGACCATGGCGTCGGCCGGGTCCAGACCCTCCATGATGTCCATGGTGATCTCGAGCTGACCCGGACCCCACTCGTCTTCCATTGAGCGCAGCGGGAGTCCAACCGCCAGATAGGCGTCGCGAAGCGTTTCGAGCAGGCTGTTGAGGCCCGCGAGGCGAACCTCCGACAAGTACTGATAGCCCTGCTCGATGGCGCTGACTTTGGGCGGGGGTGGCGGCCAGCCGGTGTCCGCGAAGTCGATGCGTCCGCCGGTTTCCAACCGCACCACGTAGAACTCGACCTCGAGCCCGGCGATGTAATCAAAGCCCATGTCAGCGGCGGCACTCACCTGGTCGCGGAGCAGGCGACGACAGTCGATGGAGACGGGTTTACCATTGGCGAAGTAGGCGTCGGTGAGCACCCAACCAGTGCGATCCGCGAACGGCAGCACGCGTAGCGTTGCGGGGTCTGGCACGAGGACGAGGTCCGGGAACCCGCTCAGCTCGGGAATATCGAAGCCTCCCCCTTCGGCGAAGGCTTGGGTGAAGACGAAGTTGCCCGAGTCCAGGCTGAAGAGTGCTCCCGAGAAGTCGATCCCGCTCTCGAGTGAGGCGAGGTAGTCCTCGCTCGACATGAATTTGACGCGCGGCACTCCGTGCTGATCCACCCAGATCATTCGGACGGTTCGAAGGTTGTTCTTCTCGACGACTTCACGGCTCTTCTCTGCGGCCTGACTAAAACTCTCGGTGTAGAGACCGTGTTCGCGTACGAACCCTGCCTTTCCGACTCCCCGAAGCGCGCTCTTCGCCATACTCCCCCTCTAAGTGACTCTCAAACTACGCGAACTATAGTTAGGCCCTCTACACTTGTCAACTTTATGAAGCCAACTGCCGTGCTTAAGAACGTCACCAACACCATAAAGTTTTCATTCGCATTGTAAAGTGAACCGAAGCGTCGCTCATCGTAGCGCTCGCGCATGAGCACCAGGTCTTGTTCGAAATGAGGTTTGAGATGTTTGATGATCACGGTCACCCCTTTGCGCGGAGCGGCGGCCCGCTCGACGTGTCGACGATTGGCCTGTTCATCGACGAGGGCGCCGAGGCGGACCAGCGACGACGCGAGTCGAGTACGAAGCGCCTCTCGTCGCATCTCATGGCGCGGCGACTCGCGACGTACTTGGACTGCGACGAATCCCAGCTCTCTGAAGCCCGAGCGCAGGCGAGTGTGGAGTGGCCGACCTACGTGCAAGCACTGCTCGCTGACGCCGGCATCGACGAGCTGATTTTCGACGTCGGGGCCGAACGCACCAGTGACGTTGCCGACGTATACGCCGAACTTGTTGAGCGTCCGGTGCATTGGATCGGTCGCATTGATCCTCTCATTGATGAATTGATGGCGATCGGAAACGATGCAGAAGCCATCGTCGACGAAGTTGCACGGTACTGTCGCGAATCCGTTGCGGCGGGCTGCGTCGGTTTCAAAACCGCGATGGCCTATCGCACGGGCTTGGCGGTACAGCCAAACGTGACGATCGATCAAGCACAAGGGTCACTCGACGCTGCGGTACCGGTTCGGCGGCGCGGCAAGGCCTGTCGCGACCTCGCCTTTCAGCGAGCGCTCGGCGTCGCCGCCGAAACCCAGCATCCCTTTCAGATCCATACCGGTTTCGGGGACTCGTCGTTGCGCCTCAGTGAATCGAATCCCCTGTTGCTAGAAGACATACTGCGCAGCGACGAGGGATCGTCGACGCCGATTGTCCTGATCCACGGCTCGTACCCGTGGACCGAAGAATTGGCGTTCCTCGCTATGAGCCGAGCGAATGTGTTCGCCGAGGTGTCGCTCTTCAATCTCTTTACGCCGCTGCAGGTCACCGAGCGGCTGATCCAACTACTCGGTCTCGTGCCAACGGACCGCATCATGTTCGGCACTGATGGGCACGAAGAACCGGAGTCGTTCTGGTTCGCGGCGCACGCATTGCACGACTCCTGGGCCCAAGCCGCCGACGCGCTGATAAGTGCGGGCGCCAGTTCAACGTGGATCGACGAGGCCCATCAGGATGTCTTCGACCGGACCGCGAGGGGGCTCTACCTTGGCTAGTCACGGACCTCGAATTGTGCACGCGTCGGTCTACGAGGTGGCACTCCCGCTGCTGAAGACGTTCGTCACCGGCTTCGGCGACACGTCGTCACGGCACACCGTGCTCGTGCATCTCGTCGATGACGAAGGATTCGAGGGCTGGGGTGAAGCACCCGCACTCGACCACCCCTTCTACCTCAGCGAAACAACATCGACGACGTTTTCGATGATCGCCGAGTACGCGCTCGCCCTCTCGCTCCAGTCGCCCAGCTTTGATCCCCGGGATGTCGCAAAGTCCATGTCGTCGATTCGTGGCAACACCTTCGCTCGCGCGGGCGTCGAAGCGGCCTATTGGGCACTGACGTCAGCACGCGAAGGCCGACCGATCAGTGCGTTGATGGGCGGCGTCGCAACGCGCGTCGCAGTTGGCGAGAGCCTCAGCATCGCCGACACCATCGATGAAACGCTCGAAGAGGTCTCGCTTCGCCTGGAAGAGGGCTATCAACGAATCAAGCTGAAGATTCGGCCGCGCTGGGATGTCGGGGTCGTTCGCGCAGTGCGCCAGACCTTCGGTGACGACGTCCTGCTCCAGGTAGACGCCAACGCGTCATACAGCCTCGATGACGCCGATATGTTGCGCGGGCTCGACGACTTTGGTTTGCTCTGCATCGAGCAGCCGCTCGGCTATGACGATATAGAAGGATCGGCCGTTCTCCAACGGCTGCTCGACACGCCGATTTGCCTCGACGAGGCCATACGAAATCCGACTGATGCGCGAAGAGCGCTCGACCTCGACGCCTGTCGGAACATCAACGTCAAGCCGGGACGCGTCGGCGGTCTGGTGGCGTCCCTCGAGATCAATGATCTCTGCGTCGAGCGCGGCATCCCCTTGTGGTGCGGCGGCATGCTCGAATCGGGCATTGGTCGCTCCGCCAATTTGGCGTTATGTTCACTCCCCGGCTTTACGCAACCGGCCGACATGTCACCGGCGTCGGTACTGTACGCCGACGACTTAGTCGATCCCACGTTCGTCGTTGAGCGCGACGGATACGTTGCAGTACCGACGACGCCCGGCCTCGGTTTTAACGTGGTGACGCAGCGCATCATCGATCGCACCGTACGTTTCGCCACGCTCGATGCGGATACCGAGGATATTCGCGAGAGATCCCTCGACCAGGTCACTGTGAATTAGCACCCATACTTTTGCAACGTTGATAACTATCTGAGTTCTTCGATGTCGACATGGTCGCATCGCCACCCCCGTGATAAATGTTGAATGGACCATTGGAAGCGGGCAAGCAATGCGCCAGACATCTGGTTCACTTTTGAGAATTGTCAGAATTTTGGTCGGCGGCGTCGTCTCTGCAACGTTGCCAGCGAGCGCTGGCACTGTGTCAGCGGCGGGCCTCCCAACGCACAGTTCCACCTCATCCAACTACGTGGCGCTCGGCGATTCGTACTCTTCAGGAGAAGGCCTACAGTCCAATGCGACAACGTACATCGCTCCCTCGAACAATGACGGATGCCATCGGAGCGCGGAGGCGTATCCCGTGTTGGTGGCGGCGAACCTCAAACTCAACCTCAGTCAATTTGAAACGTATAAGTCTGGTGGCTTCGTCGCGTGCTCTGGCGCCACTTCACAGGAGCTCTTGAATGGGCACGACGGGGAGCCGTCCCAACTGAAGGCGCTGTCATCGGCCACGCGCTGGGTCACCGTAACCGCAGGAGGTGACGATCTTCATTTTTCAAATGTTCTCGTCGCGTGCTTGGACCTCAACGCGAGCGTCAAGGTCGTTCGCGCGATGAAGAGCTACACGCAATCGGACGTAGTGCATGAGAACACGACATGTGATCAGTACCTCGCGAGTGCGAACTCTCTCTTCGACGTGACGAGTGGTTCATCCAAGGAGGAAGCCACGCTCGAGCACGTCTATGAGCAGGTCTTCGTTCACGCACCGAATGCGGAGCTGGCAGTATTGAACTACCCGCAGCTGTTCACCGAAAGTCCGCCCAAATTCTGTCCCGTCGCCCGCGGTATCAATCTCGCGAGTTCTGCTCAGTTGAACGTTGGATACTCGGCAGGCCAAATAACGGCATTCAATCGTGTTGAACGCGAGTTGAACATCGCAGTAGCAAGTGCCGTCAGCGTTGTAAGCGGGCTCGGCGACGATATTCATCTCGTTGACGTCAACAGCCTCACTAAGGCCGTAGCAATTCCCTGCAACGTTGCGGCCAATGGGCGATCCGATATCAACGCTCTTCGGTTTTCTGTTGGTTCGCCACTCGCAACCATTGTCAAGAGCTGCCACTTCGACCTCGCTCACCTTCTGAGGCTGCATCCGTTCGTCTCCTGCCCCTCGAATGAGGGAAGCGAGTTCTTGCAGCACCTGGTCGCCGGCGAATCCTTTCATCCAAAACAGAGTGCGCACGAGACGCTGGCAAGAGCCGTGGAAGCTCTCTTCGGTCAGCCATCAACGACCACGACCACATTGAATCCGACTATGCGCATCACAAGCATCTCGGTGACGTCAGTTTCGAATCCGAGCGACACGCCTGAAGTCATCGAGGACGCGATTTCTGGAGCAGGATTTCAGCCGGGGTTGACGTGCGCGCTCGCTGGAGTAAACGGAGCAAGTGGGCTGAGTGTGGGATCTGCGACGACAACCAACGCCATTACGGTCGCGATCAATCTGGATATCACTTCGAGCAGCTCGCTCTCGCCGGGAGAGTTCAACTTGACCTGCACAAATCCATCCGTCGCGACGGGAGGCAACGGAGAGTCCGCGACCCGCACGGATGCAATTCAGTTGGCGAGTTAACAAACTTCGCCATGTCCCGGCTCGCGCGGCTAAATGTGAGCGCCCCGCGTGGATCGATGTAGAGCGACGACATCGTCGAATGTCTGGCGGCGCACAACCGCCGTCGCCTCTCCGTTCTCCACGAACACGACCGGCGGAATCATCGCGCCGTTGTAGTTGTTGGCCATGGTGTAGGCGTAGGCGCCCGTTACGGGCATCACCAGAAGATCGCCGACCTCGGGGCTCGGTAGGTCGACGCCATTAATGAGCGTGTCGCCTGACTCGCACTGTCGTCCCACCACGACGTAGGAGTCATCACCGTCGTGTCCAACGCGTCCGTCAATGAGTGCTTCGTAGCGCTGTCCCGTCAAGGCAATATCCAAGTTGTCCGCCATACCACCGTCAACCGCCACAAAGTTTCGGCCGGATCGCTTCACGCTCACCACTCGGTAGATGGTCACGCCAGCTCGCGCGACGAGCGAACGACCGGGTTCGATGAGGAGCCTCGCATCAGGTGGCAGGACATCTCGAGCAACGCTGACGATCGCGTCGAGGTATTCATCCACCGAAGGCGCCTGCTCGTCGTACGTGTAGCGGACGCCAAGACCGCCGCCGATGTCGTAGACCGACTGATCGCGAAAAGCAGAGATCTGACGTACCGCTTCGGCGAAGGAACTCGTTTCCAGAATCTGCGAGCCAACGTGGAGATGAATACCTCGCAGCCGAAGGGAACGGCTCTTGCGTATGGCCTCAATCAGCTTGAGCGCGTCTTCAAAGGGCAGTCCAAACTTTGAATCCTTCCCTCCGGTCACCTGTGACGCGTGCGTCTTTGGTGAAATCCCAGGAATGATTCGTACCAACACATCTTGCGGAGCAACCGCGATGTCGTCCAGCCGTCTGAATTCGTCAAAGTTGTCAACAATGATCGTCCCGACGCCGGTTTCGATCGCCAAGCGCAACTCTTCGCTCGTTTTTGCGTTGCCGTGGAAATACAGCCGCGAGGGATCAACGTTTGCCGCGAGCGCCAGGCGCAACTCGCCGGCCCCAGCGATATCAACGCTCAGCCCCTCGTCGGACGCGAGCTCGTAGACGGCAAGCACCGGCAGCGACTTCGATGCGAAGAGCACCTCTGAATTCGGCCACCGTGTCGCAAGACCTTCTCGAAGTCGACGAGCCTGTGCGCGAAAGCCGGCGACGTCGAACACATATGCCGGCGTCCCAAATCGCTCGGCCAACTCCGCGAGTTCAACACCCCCGACCTGAAGAGAACCTCCGGCTACCAGCTCGCTTGTTTCTGGCAAGAGTGAAAGTATCGGCAGCTGCTCAGCCATGCGACTCGTCTCCCCTGGCCGAACGACGTCTCGTATCTCGCGGTGAAGTCGATATCCGCCCGTTCAATCTCAATATCGAACAACTTCGCGTCACGAGAAACATATAAGCATCTTTCGATCAAATTGAGCGAGCGAGGCAGCTGTGCTCCGTCATTAGTTCTCGTCCGATACGAGCGTCAGTACTCGCGAAACGCACGTAATCCCAAGGGATTTGACCGACACCTCGCCACTTCGCCCGGCATTTCACGTCGGCCCGACAGCACCGACGTTGACTGGAGGTTGATTGAATGCCAAACTAGATGGGTTCGTGATGTCGGCATTGTGTACGAAATCAACCGAATATAGAAGTGAGTTTTCGCGCTTTGGTCGGTTGTACCCATTCGAGGAGCCATTGTTGGCGCGTAGATCATCAAGGTGGCTCGGGGTGTTCCTCCTGTCGACGCTCACGGTCTCCTCGTCCGTTGTGCTCCTGGCAACGACTTCCTCAGCGTCCGTGACCGTTGCCACATCGACGCACGAAACACCCTGGCAAAGCGAAGTAGGCGTCACGGTTCTTTGTGCTCCCAACGCGAGCTATGCCTGTACCGGGGAGGCATACAACTCCTGGGCGGCTGCGCCAAGCGGTTGGGCGTGGACCGAGTACGGAAAGGGCATCGCCAGCGAGAACTCCTACGGTCCTCACAACTGCACTCTCTACGTTGCGTACCGTTTGCAACAAAGTGGACTCGTGTATCCGGGTTGGCACAACAACGCGGACGACTGGGCAATCGACGCGGCCGCGGCTGGCGATTCCGTCAACCAAACGCCCGCCGTTGGGTCGGTCGCTCAATGGAACAACCCCTCGACGGGCGGACACGTCGCCATCGTTGAGCAAGTCACCAGCACCTACATCGTGGTTACGGCAGATAACTACCAACCATCAACAGCGACGTTCATGCCGGGCGGCTACACCGACAGCTACGAGATTGCGCTGACGTCGCCTGCCATGCCCGATAATTTCATCCACTTTTCGAACGTCATCACAGCCCCCGTTGCACCTACCAACGGCAGTTTCGTGAGCTACCTCGGCAACAATTACGTGATCGCTGGCGGAGCACCCGAGTACATCAGCAACTGGCCCGCCGTTGGCGGTGTGCAAACCACCGAAGCACTCAGTGCGACGCAGTGGTCGCAGCTGGCGCCAGTTCCAACCAATGGCACCTTCTTGTGTGCCGACGGTGCCATATACATAGTCGCGGGCGGCGCTCCGGAATACGTCTCGTCCTGGGGGGCGATTGGCGGGGAACAGCCCTGTGTCACTGTCGATCCCGCAGACGTTACGAACGCGGGGACGGCAAATCCATGGAATCACCTCGACGCATACCCCTCGAATGGAACCTTCCTCGAACAAGCCATTACGGGATCTGCGTACGAAGTGATCGGGGGCTTCGCCCTGCCGGTCGACTCGTGCGCTTCGCTTGAGGGGTGCGCCAATGATGTCTACGTCGATCCGGCTGATATCTCAAACGCCGGCGGCGCAGCACCGTGGAATCACTTGGCGGCTCAACCGTCCGCAGGCACCTCAGTCGAGGACACCTCCACATCGACCTACTGGACGATCACGAACGGATGTCGTAGTGCCTCAGCAAGCTCGCCTTCCGCCGTCGGTGTGGATGGCGCGATGCTCGCCGAGATTCTCCTCTGCCCGACCATTCCTGCGGCGCCAAGCCTCCGGTCTCTCGTTGCTCGCAAGGGCTCTCTCGTCATTCGAATCCAAGCGACCCTCAATCCCGTGGTGCCGA
>DASZLS010000124.1:0-6332 GCA_035552255.1 Acidimicrobiales bacterium
CCTCAGCAATCCCCCCAGCCGAGGATCAACGAGCCCGGCGGGCTCTTTACCTTGCGCCTGAGAAAAGCGATGAGACTCGGGCCAGGGGGTGACGACCGTGAGCGGCGGGCACTCGTTGTCGCTTTCAGAGATCCACATTTACGAACAGAGCTGAAGGAGATTCGATGGACAGTGAATACGACGTTGACATATTTTGGTCATCGACTCAGCCCTGGTCACGACTCGGTCAACGCTCCTGGCCGAGTCTTCGATTTGGGGTGAGCGCCGACGAGGCACTTCGACTCTTTTCGACTGATCGAGCGGCAGAAAGTTGTCGGCTTCTCAACGATGCCCTCGCGGACACCATCATTTTGAATAGCCTCTACAACAAGCATTACTGGCTCATTCGCTCCGAGTTCCACTGCACCCTGGAACGATTGCTGTGTCAACACGCGCGCGAACAGATCGAGTTCATTGACCAACTCGCTCAACGCATACACGACCTCGGTGGCGTGGCGATTTCTGATCCGCGTCACGTCGCAGATGCGGCCGCGATCCCGCCAACACCGAGCGGCTTCGAGGATTCGCCGGCGATGTTGTATCGAATTCTCGAGGCTCACAGGATCATTATCCAGAAGCTCCACCGCGTCATGATTTCTGCCGCAGAAAAGAGGGGCGAGGTCGCCAATCAACGGCTCATGAGTGGCATGATGAGTCGCCACGAACGCCAGGCGTGGCTCGTCGCCGAGCAGCTGGTGGGCACTCTGTCGAACGCCTGAGCAGAGCGGCTGTTTTCGACGGCTCTCGAAGCTGAAGCATGCCGGTTTTGGGCACCGAAATCCACGTTACGAACACTTGTTCGTACTACGCTGAGACGTAAGTACAGATCGACCTATGTGACAGACGGCGCTTAGCGTTCCAGTCATGAAGAAAAGCAAGGAGACGGAAATGGCATCCGACGATCGAGCAAAGTCCGACGATCGCACAAAGGCTCTTGAAGCAGCGATGGGACAGATAGAAAAGCAGTTCGGCAAGGGCTCGATCATGCGCATGGGTGAAGTCACGAACTTCAACATTGAGTCGATTCCTACCGGAGCGCTGGCCCTCGATATGGCGCTCGGTATTGGCGGACTTCCCCGCGGTCGCGTGGTCGAGCTCTACGGTCCAGAGTCCTCTGGTAAGTCGACGCTTGCGATGCACGTCGTGGCCGAAGCGCAGCGCAACGGTGGGGTATGTGCCTACATCGATGCGGAGCACGCCATGGACCCGGTGTACGCGCGCGCCATTGGCGTCAACGTGGACGACCTATTGATCAGTCAGCCCGACACCGGCGAGCAGGCACTCGAGATCGTCGACATGCTGATTCGCTCTGGCGCACTCGAAGTCATTGTGATTGACTCCGTGGCCGCACTGACGCCGCGCGCGGAGATCGAAGGCGATATGGGCGATAGTCACGTGGGCCTTCAGGCACGCCTCATGAGCCAAGCACTTCGCAAGTTGACGGGTGGACTTTCGAAGTCCAATACCGTTGCAATTTTCATCAACCAGTTGAGAGAAAAAATAGGCGTGATGTACGGCTCTCCAGAGGTCACGTCCGGTGGCAGAGCACTCAAGTTCTATTCGTCGGTGCGACTCGATATTCGTCGCATCGAATCAATCAAGGACGGCGCAGAAGTTGTGGGTAACCGCACGCGCGTGAAGGTTGTGAAGAACAAGTGCGCGGCCCCTTTCCGTCAAGCCGAGTTCGACATCATGTACGGCCAAGGCATCAGCCGAGAGGGATCAGTTCTCGATGTGGCCGTCGAGTTGGGCTTCGTGAAAAAAGCGGGTGCCTGGTTCACTTACGAGGGTGAGCAGATGGGCCAGGGGCGCGAGAATGTAAAGACGTTCCTGCGTGAGAACCCTCAGACAATGGCCGAGATTGACGAGCGCGTGCGCGCGCATCTTGCCAATGCGCTTATGCCCGATGTTGTCGGCTCCGAGGACGAGAAGCTCGATATCGATTCGCCGATCAGCCTCGATTAGCCAGTTCTGGTTCGTTCCTCAAAATCTGGTGATCTCGGGGAACGAACCGGCGAGTGGCTCTTCGAAACGCAAACGTGAAGTCGGGCCAAATGGTGGTGTTCGTCCCTCCGGCATTGAGGTACCAACTCGCGCATCCCGTGCCCCACACGGTTGATGGCAACTTCGCTCGCAGCTGCGCCGTCCAACGTTCCGCGGCTCCTGCGTCCGGTTCAATCAGCGCGTCGGTTCGAAGCGCAGTCTGAATTGCTTTCGTCGCGTACTCGAGCTGGCTTTCGTGCATGAAGATGATTGACGAGTGTCCGAGCGCGGTGTTCGGACCACCGAGCATGTAGAGGTTTGGAAAGCCCGGAAACGCCGTTCCCTTGTAGTTCGCGAGCGCGCCACCAAAGGCATTGGCAAGGGTGACGTCACCAGTCCCGCGGACTTTGGTCGCCATTGGATTATCGGTGACGAAGAAGCCGGTCGCGGCGACCAGCACATCCAACTCATGAAGCGTCCCGTCGCTCGTCCGCACGCCTGTTGGCTCAACAGACGCAATCTGCTCGGTCACGAGTCGGACGTTGTTGCGTTTGAACGCGGGATAGAAATCGTTGCTGATGAGCACTCGCTTACAGCCGAGTCGATACATGGGCGTGAATTGCTCTCGAAGGTGCGGGTCATCGACCTGGCGCGCCAGATGGTCGCGCGAAAGCGCTTCCGCGCCCTTCATTCGACGAGGATCCTTCACGAAGCCAAGCACCATGAGTTCGTTTCGCCAGTAGACCTTGATGCGAACTAACCGCTGAGAAAAGGGAAGCATGGAGAAGGTCTTTTTCGTTCGCTCGAGGACCGGTCTGCCCAGGTGGGGCAGGACCCACGAGGGAGTTCGCTGAAAGACTTCGAGCTGTTCCACGATCGGAGCGAGCTGGGGCACGACTTGGATGGAGCTTGCTCCCGTGCCGACGACGCCAACTCGCTTTCCTTTCAGTTCGACGGTCTCGTCCCATCGAGCGGTGTGCATGATGGGGCCAGCGAAGGTAGAAAGTCCGGTGATGTCGGGCAAGCGCGGTTCCGCGAGAACTCCGGTCGCGAGAATGACGCACTTCGCCTCGTAGGCGCCGAGGTCGGTGGTGACTCGCCACAATCCGGCGGAACTATCAAACGAGATGTCGGACACGTCGCAACCGAATCTGATGAGCTCACGGATTCGGTAGCGATCGGCGACGTCGCTCAGGTACTGCCAGATCTCTTGCTGGTAGCTGTAGGTATTGGTCCACTTTGGATTCGGCGCGAATGAAAATGAGTAGAGCGTGCTCGCTACGTCGCAACGGCACCCCGGATAGCGATTGTCGCGCCAGGTTCCCCCTAGTTCATCAGCACGCTCGAAAAGGGCGATATTGGTGATGCCGCGCTTGCGCAGTGCAACGGCTGCGCCCAGTCCTCCGAAACCCGAGCCGATCACGGCCACGTCGAGCGTCACGACCTGACGCTACTCAACCCGGCCTCCTCGGGTTACGGCGGTAGCGTGACGTGGGTGACTTTGCGGCTTACCTTTCGTCGTGCTCTTGGCGCCCGCGTTCGCCAGTGGCGCCGATACGTCAACGAGGTCGCGACCGTCGGCCCTGAGGACGACTACGCCAAAGCGTTCTTCTACTTCGGTGATCGCGCCGCACTCATGGCTCCGCAGGGTGTCATCTACAACGAGCGCTACCTTTCCATTGGGGATGAGACGCTTATCGGTCCGAACGTCTGTTTGACGGCGGGGATCAACGGAGAGCAAGAGATGCTTGCCACGCCCACGGTGTCCATTGGAAAGCGATGTGTGATTGGTCGCGGCTCGCACATCATCGGTCACTGGTCAATCCAACTTGGTGACGAGATTCAAACTGGCCCGTACGTCTACATCACTGATCAGAACCACTCCTACGAGGCACTGGACGAACCAGTTGGATGGCAGCAGCCAGTGGAAGCCGCCGTCAGCATCGGTTCGGGGAGTTGGCTCGGTGCCAACGTCGTGATCCTGCCTGGGACGACCCTGGGGAGAAATACAGCCGTGGCCGCGGGTGCCGTCGTGCGAGGCACGTTTCCTGACCACGTGGTGCTCGGAGGAGTGCCCGCGAAGGTACTTCGTCGCTACAGCGAAGACGACGGCTGGTTGGCAGGACCAGCGTGAGTCAACCTCGCTTTGGTATTGATCTCACTCCGCTTCGCCAGTCCGCGCAATACCGAAGGCTCTACATCGCGGGGTTCATCTCCATGCTCGGTTCCATGGCCACCTACGTCGCGGTGCCGTTTCAGCTGAAGCAACTGACGCACTCCACGCTCGCGGTCGGTTCGATCGGCCTCGTGGAACTCGCACCCCTCGTCGTCTTCGGCCTCTATGGCGGCGTGCTCGCCGACCGACTGAACCGGCGACGACTCATCATTTCGATGGAGCTGACGTTGATGCTCTCAACGGCGTTGCTCGTCGCGAACGCACTGTTGACACATCCCCTCACGTGGATCCTCTACTTCGATGCCGCGATCGTGGCCGCCGCGTCGAGCTTGCAGACGCCCAGTGTCTCCGCGCTGAACCAAGTTCTCGTCTCCGCTGACTTGCAGCGCTCGACGTCGGTGCTGGCGAACGTGAGCAGCACGACCGCGTCGATCATCGGTCCCGCACTCGGCGGGCTCGCTGCGGTCGCCTTCGGTCCGGGCTCGGTGTTCTTCGCGAATGTCGTCACGTTCACGTTCTCCCTCACGTTGCTGTACCGGTTGAAGGCGACCCCGAAGCCATCGGTGGAGGGCGAGAGCATGACGGAGTCCATGCGCGACGGCCTGCGCTACGCGAGGAGTCGACCCGACATTGTGGGGACGTACATCATTGACTTGCTCGCAATGATTCTGGCCTTCCCGGTGGTGATGCTCCCCTTTGTGGCGACTCGCTTTCACGAGTCCTACGCGCTGTCGATTCTTTACTGCGGACTCCCGGCGGGGGCGCTGATCGCCACACTCACGTCGCGCTGGACGCGCCACGTTCATCATTACGGGCGAGCCATCGTCTTCGCCGCAGCCGCGTGGGGGCTGGGCATCGCCGTCTTCGGGTACTCGTCGTCGCTCTGGCTCGTCGTCCTCGGACTCGCGGTCGGCGGCGGGGCGGACGCGGTGAGCGGCATCTTTCGCAACACCATGTGGAACGAGTCCATTCCGCCCGAGGTGCGAGGACGCATGGCCGGAGTGGAGATGATCTCCTATTCGCTCGGGCCGACGGCCGGTCAGTTTCGCGCCGGCGTGATGGCGGCGCTCACCTCGCTGCGGTTCTCGCTCACCGTTGGAGGGCTCGCCTGTACGGGATCCGTCGGCATCGTGGGAGCGGCGCTTCCATCGCTCTGGCGCTTCGATGCACGTCACGACGAACATGTGCGCGAGGTTCGCGCGCTGCGCGCCGATGGTGAGGCGATTTAAGGGCGGATAGGCACCCTCTACGCTTGTGTCATGTCGCGCAGCACATTTCTCGTCACCGTCAGCGGGCCGGATCGGATGGGAGTCGGCGCGGAACTGTTCAACGCGCTGCACGAAATCGAGGGCGTTGACGTACAACTGATGGACGTCGCTCAGATCACGATTCGCGGCACCTTGGTCCTATGTGCGGAGGTGAGCTCGGAGTCGCCTCTCACGCGTGACGCGCTGGTTGCGAACCTCGCCAAGCGACCTATCGCGATCGACGGAATGAGCGCTACGGTGACGGCCGTCACCCCTCGAGACGACGTGGACGGGCGACGACTTCTCGTCACGCTGCTCGCGCCGAACATCTCGGCGGGCCAGCTCGAAGGGATTTTCCACGTGATCGCGGACAGCAAGGCGACGTGCGAGCGCATCGTGCATCTCGCGAGCTATCCCGTTGACTGCTACGAGTTGATCGTGATCGGGCCCGACCACACGAGGCTCCGAGAGGCGCTGACGAGCGTCGCCGAGGCGTGCAGCCTCGATCTCGCGGTTCAGCGCGCCGGCTTGCATCGACGCGCGAAGCACCTCGTCGTCATGGACGCGGACTCGACCCTGCTCCAAGACGAGGTGATTGACTTGCTCGGCGAAGCCTCTGGTCGCGCGGCGGAGATCACGCCGATTACCGCCGCGGCGATGAACGGCGAGATCGATTTCACCGAAGCGCTTCGCCGGCGCGTGTCGCTGCTCGCGGGGCTACCCGTCAGCGTGCTCGAAGAGGTGCGCTCCACACTGCGCCTTGCGCCCGGCGCGCGGACCTTGGTGCGTACCTTGCAGCGTCTCGGATACGTGCCCGCAGTTGTCTCCGGTGGCTTCGTCGAGGTACTCGGCCCTTTGCTCGAGGAGCTCAACGTGACGCATATGGC
>DASZLS010000125.1:0-129325 GCA_035552255.1 Acidimicrobiales bacterium
ACGTGCCCGGTGAGTTCCCGGCCAACGTCACCTCGATGTCGGCACCCAACGCCACCACGGTTGTTTTCAAGCTCGACAAGGCGTATTCCAGCAACTGGTTCACGGACAACGAACTGAGCCAGGTCACGCCGCTACCGGCACAAGCCTGGGACAAGGAGTCAGCGACCGGCAAGATCGGCAACTACACGGCGACGAACGCGGGCGCGGTGGCCGTGTGGAAGTACCTGACCGCTCAAGCGCAAACGCTGTCGACGTACGCCACCAACCCGCTCTGGCAGGTGGTCGACGGTCCGTTCAAGTTGAAGTCATTCCAAACGACGGGCTACACCGTGTTTGTAAAGAACACGAAGTACTCGGGTCACCAGCCGAACTACAAGGAACTGACACTTGAGCCCTTCACGACCGACGCGGCCGAGTTCAACGCGCTGCGCGCGGGGACGCTCGACTACGGCTACGTTCCACCGGAAGACTCAAGCGAGATTGCGCTCTTGAAAGCTGACGGCTACACGAGCAAGCCGTGGATTGGATGGAGCATCAACTACTTTGCGATCAACTTCAACAACCCGACGGTGGGACCGATTTTCCGTCAGTTGTACTTCCGTCAGGCGCTGCAGGAGATGGTCAACCAGCCAGTCGACATCAAGAAGGCTCTCTACGGTTTCGGTTATCCGACCTACGGCCCCGTGCCGATCAAGCCAAAAAACACGCTCTCCACTAAGGAAGAAACGACCAATCCGTATCCCTACAGCCCGAAGAAGTCCAAGGCCTTGCTGACGGACAACGGCTGGAAGGTGGTGCCTGGTGGCACCACGACGTGTGTGAAGCCCGGCACGGCCAAGGGTGACTGCGGAACGGGTATCACCAAGGGCGAGAAGTTGAGCTTCAATCTTCAGTACAACAACGGCTTCACGTACGTGACGCAGTTCATGGAGTCGTTGAAGAGCAACGCCGAGGCCTCCGACGGTATTGTCCTCAACCTCACCACGGCGCCGTTCGACACGGTGCTCTCTACGGCGGTTCCGTGCAAGGTCGGACCGTCGTGCAACTGGCAGCTGGCGAACTGGGGACAGGGCTGGTCCTACGGCCCCGACTACTACCCGACGGGTGAGACGCTGTACTCGACGGGATCGGGCGACAACTCTGGGAGCTACTCGAACTCGATCAACGATGCGAACATCAACTTGACGCACACCGTCTCGGGTATTGCGGTTCTCGACAAATACGAGAACTACCTCGCCAAGCAACTCCCCGTCATCTGGCAGCCGGACCCCGACTTCCAGATCTCGGAGTTCAAGAGCGGTATGAAGGGCATTACCCAGAGTCCGATTCTCAACTTCACGCCGGAGTTTTGGACCCTGTCGAAGTAGTTCGACAGCATTCGCTCACAGCTACGTGAGAGAGTGCGCGCAGCATGAAGTGATCGGAGCTGACGGGGCCGATGGCCCCGTCAGCTCGGAAATTCGCACAGTCGCTACGACGACTTCCGCCAACGCGGCGTAGGGGACTGACGATTGGCACATTCCGCGAACCTTCAAGCGAGCATCAACGGTCGCTGAAGTACAGGACGGGCGCGACTTCGTGGAGTCAGTTGAGCTGAGGTCCGCTGGTGGTACTAAAGAGCGCAGCCACAACGTCCTGGCGTTCACCACGCAACGGTGTTTCCCTGATAGTCGAGGTAGTGAAGCGCGCCGCGACCGTGCTGGGAGTCAATCACTGTCACGAGATTGGGAATGCTCTCATCGATGGTGAGGCGCGCGTTCGGGCCACCGAGTTGTGTCTTGACCCATCCCGGAGCCATGAGGAGCAGCGTTCGGGGATCTCCATCGTGGCGCGCGGCGTAGCTGCGCATCAACATGTTCAACGCGGCCTTTGAGGCGCGATAGATCTCAAAGCCGCCGCGTTCATTGTTGGCGACGCTGCCTTGCCCGGAGGACATGACCGCGATGGTGCCGTCGGGCGCGACGAGGTCGTTGAGGGTCTCGATTACCCGCATCGGACTCAGCGCGTTGGTGACCATGAGTCGTGTGAACCCCTCCGTTGAGACGGTGGCGATGGTTTCTACCGCGTCGTTAGTAACGCCAGCGTTGACAAACAGCAGATCAAAGGTGCGCGAAGCGAGGCGATCGTGTAGTTCGTCAATCTCTCTCGGTACCGTGATGTCGAGGCGCTCGATTTCGAGCTGTCCATCGGCCGCGTCGTGGAGGTCATGGAGCGCGGTCCGTTCTGCGCTACGCACCGTCGCCACGACGTGTGATCCGTGCTTCACATATTCCTCGGCCATCGCGAGTCCAAGGCCTCGCGAAGCGCCGATTAAGAGGACGGTGGAGTGAGGAAAGTGCGGTGTCATCGTCGTTCTCTCTTTCGAATGCGAATGTGGAATCGGTGAGTCGGTCTCTCAATTGATCTAGGCGATCAACGTTACTCAGATGATGTGGAACTCAATCCGGTAGAGCAACGTGTCGTCGTGCACGGGGCCGGCATGGGCCGCCCTGCGTCGAACGGACTCGAGATCCCGTTCACCAGTGAGCGCAAGGTCCGCATCATCGATAGACGAGAAGGGGACCAGATTGATTGAATCGACCTCGATCACGACGTCTTGAAGTGGGTAGCGACCGCCCAACTTCACATGCGGTCGCTGCCACAGTCGATACGAGACGGTGATGGCTCCCGACCTTACGGCGTCGCGTAGCTCCGGGCTGAACTGCTTGATCTGAGGCTATGACGTTCACCCGAGCGAAATTTAACGATGTTTGCGATCGAAGTTAAGTTTACACTTACGTAAGTAGATGCTAACGTATCTACATGGACGCAGCCTTTAAAGCACTCGCCGAGCCTCGTCGCCGAGAGATTCTGAAGCTCGTCTGGTCGCGTGAGCTGCCGGCGACCGAGATCGCTCAACAGTTCGGCGACGTCACCCGTTCGGCGGTATCCCAGCACCTCAGCGTGCTGCGCGAATCGCAGCTCGTCACGGAGCGCCGTGATGGCGTCCGTCGCCTCTATCGGGCGAATCACACGGAGATGAATCGGCTTCGTCGCTTCCTGGAGGAGTACTGGGACGACAGTTTGGAGCGTTTGCAGTATCTGGCCGAAGCGGCCGAACGAGAGAAAGGAATCAGTAATGGCTGAACTAGTTCGAGAGGTTGTGGTGGCCGCCAGTCCGGCAACCATATTTCCCTTCCTGATCAATCCGAAGCAGCACGCCCTATGGATGGGAACAGAAGTTGAGCTCGACCCGCGTCCCGGCGGCAAGTACCGAGTGTTGGCAATGGGCGTGCACCCCGGCGTGGGCGAGTTCGTTGAGGTCGTGCCCGATGAGAAGGTGGTCTTTACCTTCGGTTGGGATGAGCCGCACCACCCAATTCCCGCCGGCTCGACCGAGGTGGAGATCACGCTGATTCCCGAGGGCGAAAAGACGAGAGTGCGTCTCGCGCATCGCGGTCTGCCCGATGATGCGGTATCGGACCACACCGACGGCTGGGACTTCTACCTCAACCGTTTGTCTGTGGTCGCCATTGGTGGTAACGCCGGTCCAGAAGTGGCGGGGGGATAGCCACCGGCATCTGGACTACGAACAGGTCATCTCGGTGCGTGCTCGCACGACGCCGAGATGACCTGTTCGCCATGTCTGATTATTTGAGCGTCGTGTCGTCACTCGCGAGACGTATCGAGTGGCTCTTTTCGGCCCAACTTCCTCGCACGCATCGCAACGTGGCCATTGGTCATACGCACACCTTCGGCGTGGAGCCGCTCCGCGTGCTCGCGTTCATGGCCCGGGACCAATCGACCGGTCGCGGTCACGACACGCCACCAAGGGACGTCGCCGTCACCGCGAGACAGAAGGTTTCCAACAGCCCGAGATGCTCCGCGATGACCAGATTCGTCGGCGACCTCGCCGTACGTGAGGACGGTGCCGCGCGGGATCTTCGCCAGGACGCGGCGAATGTCGTCTTCAAAACTCAACGCGACGCTCCCGCGGATCTTCGTGTCGATGCATGATCGATACGGTAGGCGGTGGGTCGACGTCGGCTGTTGTCCTCGCACCGAACGCTGCTACTCGGCGATTGGCTCACCGCGCCGTGATCAGTTGAACCAGCGACTCGCTTCGATCAACATCATGACAAATTCTGTTGTGAGTGCTGATGACTGGGTAGTGTCCAAGGAATTATGGTCGATCTTTCAAATGCGACATTCCATGGCGCTTCACGTCGCGCCGAGACTCACGCGCGTCACGAGTTGCCGCAAGGTCCGCCTTATCCCTTCGACTCCGCACTGCATCTTTCGAGGTACTCATGGTCGGTCGAGCACTTGATCCGCAGTGATGATACGGCAATTGATTTTGGTTGTGGCACCGGTTTTGGGTCGGCGCTGATCAGCAACTTCTGTAGTCACGTGACCGCGATTGATCTTGACCCCGCCGTGGTCTCACTCGGCGAGCGATGGGGGACGAGCAACGTCTCGTTTCTCTGTGATGACGCCTGCTCGAAGGATCTCGCGAGCAGAGTGCCTGCGCGAAACGTTGACGTCGTCCTCTCGATGGAGACGATCGAGCACCTCGAGGACTATTTCACCTACGTCGAGAACGCCATCTCCATGATGAATCCCAAGGGTGTCTTCGCCGTTGGGACGCCGAACCGAACGATGACCTATGAGCGCTACCCCAATCGATCGCATATGGACGTCTCGCACGTGCAAGAGTTCAGCGCCGTGTCGCTCTGGCGCACACTCAGCTGGTACTTCGATGACGTAGAGGTCTATTACCAATACTTGCCGGAGTTCTGGAGCACGCACCGAGCGGACCGGCTTTACGACCTTAACGAGGTCGCCTTTACCAAGGTGGCTGAGCGACCGGAACTGGCGTCGGACGCCTTCGGCGTCATGGCCGTCTGCCGCGGTCCGATCGCGCACCCTGCATCAGTCTTCTAAAGACTTCTTGACTCTTCACGACGCCCTCGGTCAAGCCGACGGCGTCGTGAAGTAGTGGCCCTCGTCAAGATCATCGAGCAGCCCGGGGCGCGTGGGCTCCCACTGCATCAACTCGCGCGTCGCCGCACTCGACGCCGGACTATCGACGCCCACGAATCCCGCCAACCACGTGAAGTGCGCGGCTGCCTGCTCCGCGGGGATCTCGGCGACCGGGACGCTGAGGTGACGACCGATGACACTGGCGATCGCGCGCAACGGCACGCCCTCATCGGCAATCGCGTGCAGCGTTGATCCCGCAGGTGCGTGCTCGACGGCGAGACAGAAGAGATGCGCTGAGTCGAGTCGGTGCACCGCTGGCCAGCGGTTGGAGCCGTCGCCGAGGTAACCGGCGACGCCCGTGTTGCGAGCGATGCCGACGAGCGTCGCTATGAAGCCGTGGTCGCCGTCTCCGTGGTTGGTTGGCGGGAGTCGCACGACGGATGAGCGAATGCCGCGTGACGCCAGCGAGATCGTGAACTCAGCGTTTTCGTGGCGCGTGCGCGGTCCCTCGCCATGAGCGGCGAGCTGGACTTGCGTCTCGGAACCGTGTCCGTCGAGTTCGGTGGCGACGCGTCCCACGCTCAGCCCGAGCGTCCCCGATGCGATGACGAGTGGTCGATCGGAGCCGGCCAACACCTCGGCGAACGTCTCAATGGCTTGTCGGTCCGCGTCGGCGGCGGCTTTGAAGTTTCCAGAGAAGGCCAGTTCGTGGTTGAAGGCGAGATGGATAACGCCATCGGTCGCCGACGCTCCACTGCGAAGGCTCTCGAGGTCGTCAAGCGAACCACGCTGCACCTGTGCGCCCGCCGCGACGATTGCGGCCGCGGATTCATCTGAGCGAGCCAATCCGACCACTTCGTGGCCCGAACCAATGAGCTCGGCGACGACAGGGGAGCCAATCCATCCGGACGCACCGGTTACGAAAATGCGCATGTGAACCTCCAATTGATTGAACCGCGTTCAGGGCATCGTGCACGAAAAGCGGGGATGTCAGGTACTGTCATTACTCTAACAGTAATGTCAGATCCTGTCATCACCTAGCATCAGACGTATGAGTCGCTGGGAGCCAAACGCGAAGGGGCGTCTTGAGCGAGCGGCGCTGGAGCTCTTCGCCAACGGTGGATTCGAGCAAACGACCGTCGCCGAGATCGCTGAGCGAGCGAGTCTCACCGAGCGGACGTTCTTTCGGTACTTCGGCGACAAGCGAGAGGTCTTATTTTCGGGTGCCGACCGACTGCAGACGCTCCTCATTGATGAAGTCGCGATCGCGCCCAGTTCCGCTACGGCGATCGGGGCCGTCGCTGGCGCACTCGAAGTCGCCGCCACTCTGCTGCAAGAGAATCGCCAATTCGCACAGCAACGGCGCAACGCCATCACGACGAACAATGAGCTCCTCGAACGCGAATTGATCAAACTCGCATCGCTCGCCGTCGCCATGGCAGAAGCGCTGCGCGCCCGAGGCGTGAAGGAGCCCATCGCGAGCTTGACTGCTGAGGCAGGGATCGCCATCTTCAAGGTGGCCTTCGAGCGATGGACGGATGAATCAAACAAGCGGGATTTCCCAGAACTCATCCGTGACTCGCTGGGCGAACTTCGCAAATTGACCGCTCTGGATTGATTGCAATGAGACCGCGGTCGTCGCGTTAGCTCCAGCGCGCGACCGCGCCCAGCAGTTCATCGGCGGCCCACCATCGAACGGGTCGCCCCGGCGCTCCAGAGTGAATCTGTGCGGGAGAGAGTATCCCCAGTGATTCGAAGCGCAAGAGCATCTGGCGAGCGGCTTCGTGAGAGATCTGAAACGTGTCGGCGACGAACTGCGCAGAGATGATGGGATGTTCGGGCAGCATCTCAAGCACCTCCCAGAACGTCGCCCCCGCACGCACTGCTCGGCCGCCCGTTGAGCTGGCATCGTTCGCTCGTGCTCGCCATTCGCTCATCAATGCTTCGATCTCATTGACGAGCGACGTGGCGGCAGATGCCGACTTGTCTAATGTCGTCGCGAACCAACGAATCCAGTGCGCCATTTCCCCCATGCGGTAAAAAGTGAGACCCGAGAGATAACCGCCGGGGTCTCGCGCGACGAACACGCTGAAGGGTGGTGGGACGAGTGCGCGAAGTCGGCGCACCAGCAGCCACCCGATGAGCACGCGACCTAAGCGACCGTTGCCGTCGGCAAAGGGGTGGATCGATTCGAACTGCGCGTGCGCGATGGCGGCCTGCGTGACGACGTCAAGCGTGTCCGAGTTCGCAAATGCAACGAGGTCGTCCATCAACTCTTCAAGAAGCTCTGGCGGAGGACCCACGTAAGCCGCGTCCAGTGGAGTGCGCCCGCCGATCCACACCGGTCGATCGCGCAGATGTCCGACGAGGCGCGGGTCAACCACGTTGGTCGCATGATGCATCAGCCGACGGTGCCATTGGAGGAGCAACTCAACGGTGAGCGGGCCCATTCGCGCGGCGTCAACCGCGTCCGCGACGACCGCAAGGTTGTCCGCGACCCACGCGGAAGGACCGGTAATCAATTCAGTGATTTCTGCGGTGGCGACCTCTTCGAGCGGCGCGCGAATCTGTTCGAAGGCAGAGCTCGCGACCCCTTCGGACCGAAGAAGCAGGCGCGCGAGTGGCTCCCACGTCGTTGGCAATCGATCGTTCGATCGCAGTATTGCTGCAGCGGCGCGTTCGGTCGAGCGCACCACCGCTTCGGGTAGATCCAGCCGAAGGTCGGCGAGCGGCAAGGGAATCGAGGCGGTTGCGCGCTGTCCGTTCCAGATGAACTCGACCACTTCGAACATGAGCCTGCCTTTGTTTCCCAAGGATAGATTAAACTAACTTGGAATAACGCATGCATTGAAGAGGTTTATTCGCTTGGGGCGGATCGCCTATTGGTTGCTATCGATGCCAAGCGATTGCGATCCCGAACCTCGACGGCCGTCAGGCTGACTAGAGCATCCCGTACGCCCGGGTCGGTCGCAGTCGCGCCACCACGCGGCGTTCGCTCACCATTGCCCGGCGGTACTCGTCCCAATTCTCGTGTTCGCCTGCGACGTCTCGATAGAGCGCGATGAGTTCCTTGACGGTATCGTCATCGGGTTCGCTCGCGACTGGCGAGAGTTCAGCGTCAGATTCAATCACGACGTAGGCGTAGAAGTCTTCGCGCGCGACGTGCAGAGCGGCCCACGGTTCGCGCAGCAGGTTTTTGTATTTGGCCCGATCTGCCGTAATAGAGATCCGAATCAAGCCATCCTCCGAGACCAGGTGCCCCACGTTCGAGAGTTGCGGTCGACCGTTGGCACGAATCGTGACGAGCACCGACAGGCGCCGCGTCCTCGCCAGCTCCAGGGCATCGATGAGCTCCACGACGCCAGTCTGGCACCCCAATGTCTCGGGATCTAGTCCCGCCGGAGGAAAGTGCCGCTCTCTGAGAATTGTGGAGTCGTCTTGTCTCGCGCGACGGTTAGGGTGTCGAGCCATGGACAAGAAATGGTGGACGTTGATCGTCGTATGCGCATCGACGTTCATGCTCTTGCTCGACGTCACCATCGTCGTCGTCGCGCTGCCCGAGATCCAGAGCGGTTTGCACGGCACGTTCTCCGACGTGCAGTGGGTCGTTGATGCCTACGCCCTCACGCTTGCGTCCTTGCTGCTCACGGCGGGTTCGTTGGCTGATCGATATGGTCGAAAGCTTCTCTTCCTCATTGGACTTGTCGTCTTCACGCTCGGCTCGTTGCTCTGTGGGTTCGCGCAGTCGCCGCTCATGCTCACACTCTCGCGCAGCGCTCAGGGCGTCGGGGGAGCAATCCTCTTCGCGACCTCATTGGCGCTGCTGGCACAGAGCTTTCATGGCAAGGAGCGCGGCATCGCCTTTGGCGTGTGGGGTGCGATCACCGGCGTCGCCGTCGCACTCGGTCCAATTCTCGGCGGTCTGATCACGAGCGGCATCAATTGGCGAGGGATCTTTCTCGTTAACTTCCCCATCGGCGTCGCCGCAGTGATCATCACCGTGCTCTGCGTCGACGAATCGAAGACGCCGGGCGCATCGCGTCCCGACTGGGCCGGCTTCATCGTGCTCACGCTCGGACTGGTGAGTCTGGTTTACGGCTTGATTCGCGCGAGCGAAACCCACTGGGGCGACACGGGGGTCATCACGTTTCTGTGCCTCGGCGGCGTTCTACTCGTCGTGTTCTGGTTCATCGAGGCCAAAGTCGCTCATCCGATGTTCGATCTCTCCTTGTTTCGAACGCCCACGTTTGACGGCGGACTGATTGCCGCCTTCGCCATGAACGGCTCATTGTTCAGCATGCTGCTCTACCTCGTTCTGTTCCTTCAAGATGACCTCGGCTATTCGGCACTCAACACCGGTCTGCGGCTCTTGATTCTGAGCGGCGGGACGCTGATCTCGGCGACGGCTGCGGGGCGGCTGAGCACTCATATGCCGGTGCGCTGGTTGATTGGACCCGGGCTTCTACTCGTGGGCATTGGTCTGTTCTTGATGGCCGGTCTCAACGGATCATCGGGCTGGACGCACCTCACGCTCGGCTTCATCATCGCGGGCTTCGGGTCCGGCATGGTGAACCCGCCGCTGGCCTCGACCGCAGTCGGGGTCGTCACTCCCGAGCGCTCGGGCATGGCCTCAGGCGTCAACACAACCTTTCGCCAGATCGGTATCTCGGTCGGTATCGCCGTCTACGGAACCATCTTTACCACGGTATTGGATCACGACCTCACGCACAAGCTCTCCGCCATATCGGGCGGGTCGTCGCACGCGAATCAGATTATCGCCGCCATCCAATCGGGGAATCCCTCGAGCGTCATCAAGTCGGCACCTCCGAACCTGCAGCACGCACTCGGTGAGGCGCTGCGTCAGAGTTTCGCGAGCATGCTCAACGAGCTGCTGTACGTGAGCGGGACGATCGCCATCGTGGGAGCGCTGCTATCGATGATTCTGATTCGACAGAAGGACTTCGTCGTGAGCAACGCGCCCGACGCTGCCCAGCCCGTTCACTAAAACCGACTGACCCTCGACGCATCGATCACGCGATGTGAAATGAACAGCGTGTGAACGATAATGCAACGGCGCGTTTCGCTCGCCACACTGATGAGTGCCCTTGCCCGCAGCGAGCGTCGGAGGAATGTCCGGACTGCTGGAAATTTCGTGGCCCACGGCGGCGACGAGGATCTCCCCAAGCTCGCGCACGAACTGACCTTCGAAGTCGACGATCTGTTGCCACTCGTCGACGCGGCCCAGGTGCTCGGACTCGCGGTCGTGAAAGACGCGGATTTCGCGATCACCGACGAGGACCGTACCTTCGTGGCGGGGGACATCCTCGAGTCGAAGCAGATCTTCGCCAAGCTGGTCCGCGAGCGCGCTCCGCTGGTGCGCTCGATCTGCAACGCACTCGCGGCGACCGACGATGGCACGCTCGAAGAGGGATTCTTCCTCGACCTCCTGCGACGGGGTTTTTCCGGGGATGAGGCGCGAGCACAGCTCAATATTGCGACCGACTGGGGCCGCTACGGTGAGCTCTTCGACTTTGACGCCAACACTGGACAGATGACCCTCGAGCACCACGATCCCGCCGAAGCCTGGGACCACGGCGGGTGAGTCGTCACGGGTTGCGCGCGCCGCGATAGAACAGACGCAGACATCAACAACCGAGGAGAACGAACATGCCGATTGAAGGTGAGTACGAGCCCAGTCCATCAGAGTGGGTGCGCAACCAGGTCGCGGAGTACGAAAGCTCCGGCGGCACACGTGCGAACACGCTGACCGACACCGGATGGCCCATCGTGATCTTCACGACGAAAGGTCGCAAGAGCGGCAAGGTCCGCAAGACACCCGTGATGCGAGTCGAGCACGACGGTGAGTACGCGATCGTTGCGTCGAAGGGCGGCGCCCCCGAGAACCCGGTCTGGTACGAGAACTTGAAGGCCAATCCCGACGAGGTCGAGATGCAGGATGGTCCCGAGCCGTTTGACGTTGAGGTGCGCGAAGTGACCGGCGACGAAAAGGCAGCGTGGTGGGTGCGAGCCGTCGCGGCTTATCCGCCCTACGCCGAGTATCAGGAGAAGACGTCACGATCCATACCGGTGTTCATCGCCAAACCCAAGAGCAGTTGACGCGCTGACGGGCGGTTCGGCGCTCAGTACGGTAGAGGGATGCTTCCTTCGACTGTCAATGCGCTCACTCGTGCTGCGGTGAATTCGTGAGCGTCGGCGATCGCGTGGCGAGCTTGCGCGATCGACTCGCGGCGCACCCATATGAGCTGCTGGCCGGAGAGTTCATTCGATTCCGCGCTGACGCGAACGACGACGCCGTTGTGGGCGTTGTGCGCTCGATCGTCGCCGAAGGACCCGAGGGCTGTGACGTCTTTCGTCGTGGTCTCGGCGATGACGAAACCGATACGCTTCGGCTCTTCGCGATGCGCCGCACGCTGCTCGGGCGCCGTCAAGCCTCACTCGCTCCGCTCTACGAAGGGCTCGACGCACTGGCGATCCTGCCGACCCCCGAAGATGTCCCCTGGGACTCCTGGATGAAGGGTGCGCTCTTCGTCGCGAGATCAATGGGCGGAAATCTCGAACTCGTCGAGCGGCGATTCGATGAATTGTCAGGTCCGCTCTTTGAGCGAGGACACGTCGCCTTCGAAGCGATGAATCGCATCGAGTCGCTGGATCAGTGTCATCTGGTGGAAGTGATGACGGATCACGGCATCGGCGTCGTTGAAACCATGGTCTTTCGCAGCAAATCCACGATCTCGTTTTTGGGCGCTCCTCGACAATCTGACAACGTCATCAACTTCTCGCCAACGACGAATATCGCACAACTCGCCGTCAGTTTGGCCGACGCCTTCGATGCTTCGGGCAAGGTCACGACGGGGCCGATCGGGCAGGATCAGATTGCGGCTTCCTCCGTTGGTCAAACCGCCTCCGGCTCCTATATTCCTGTCACGGGGTGTCTGAGCTTCGTCGCCGACAACTCGGCCGGTTCGTTCACCGTCTACGTGGCCGAGCTGCCCGAGGACGCGGACGTTACGGAGCTCACCGAGGGAGCCAATGCCACCCACGAGCAGTTTGGTGCTTCAGACGGCCGCCGTCTCATTGTGTTGAGTCCGCAGCCAAGCTTCGATGAGGACGATGACCTCGTGATCGACGCGCACGACTACCGCGACTTCGTCCAGGCTGCACTCCTCGAGCCGACTGCAATCTAAACGGCGTCGAGGGCTGCGTTCGGCTGCAGGCTGTAGCCCACACCGGGGGTCGTTTGGATGAGCGTGCCCGCTTCGTCGTTCAGCTTTTGGCGAAGGCGATGTACGTAGGCGTGCACGTAGGCGGCTTCGTCGCCATATCCCGCACCCCAGACGGCAGCGAGAATCATCTGGTGGGTCACCGTCATGCCGACGTGGCGCCCGAGAAAGGCCAGCACATTGAACTCTTTTGACGTGAGATCGACCTTCGTTCCATTCAGATGGACTTCGTGGTGGACAAGATCGATCTCGAGCGGCCCCAACGCGAGATTGGGCGACGTCACGTCGGCGGATTCGTTGGATCGGTTGCGCAACACTGCTCGAATTCGGGCTTCGAGCTCGCCCATGCTGAAAGGCTTCGTAACGTAATCGTCGGCGCCCGTGTTGAGTGCCTCGATCTTGCGATTGGGGTCTCCCGTCGCGGACAAGATGATGATTGGCACGCTGCTCCATTGACGAATGCGCTGGGTGACGACCAGTCCGTCAAGATCAGGGAGACCAATGTCGAGGACGACGATGTCGGGGGCCTGCAGTGCGGTCAGCGAGATGCCTCGGTCGCCGTTAGGTGCCGTCGTGACGTCATGTCCCTCTGCCTCCAGGCCAAGGCGCAGCGCTCGGAGCAGTGAGTGGTCGTCGTCGATGACGAGGACGGTCGCCACTACGGTTTCCGCGACAGAGAGGAGGGGAGCGACATCACGAAACGAGCACCTCCGGTCGGTGATTCCTCGTACCAGACGTGCTCCCCGTGGGCTTCGACGAACGTTTTGGCAATGGTGAGACCGAGTCCGGCGCGTCCGCCGGTGCTGAGCGACACGAAGCGATCGAAGATCGTCTCGCGGTCGGCGTCGGGAACGCCAGGGCCGGTATCAGTGACCGATACCACCACATCGTGTCCGCGACGCTCGCCTCTCACCGTGATCACACTATTGGCCGGCGCGTGCCGCACCGCGTTGTCGATCAGATTGATCAGGACTTGGCCGATCAGGACGCGGTCGATATCGACGTCGGGCAACGTATCGGGCACTGTGACGTGGACTTCATGATCCTCGAGCGATGACGTCATCGACGAGACGGCGTCGTTGATGACGTCCTTCACGGACGTCGTGACCCGATTAAGCGTCAGCACACCTGCTTCGATGCGCGTCATGTCGAGCAAGTTGGTGACCAGTCGGGTCAGACGATCCGACTCAATCTCAATCAGCTGATGGAGGAGGTGGGCGTCGGTCGTCGTGAGCTGTCCACTGCGATTAGCGAGTGTCGACGAGGCGACTTTGATGGTGGCGAGCGGGGTGCGAAGGTCATGCGAGACCGCACCGAGCAGCCCGCGGCGAAAGCGGTCGGACTCCTCGAGGAGCTTCGTGCGTAGCGCCTGATCGCGCAGCTGCGCTCGCTCGAGCGCGAGTGCCGCGTCGTTCGCGAACGTGCTGAGCACCGCTCGGTCGCTGTCGAGGATCGGGACACCTCGCATGGCCAGGATGCCGACGGGCCGTCCCGAGGGCGAGAGCGCGATGGTGCGGAGCTCGGTCGATGTTCCTGGTGACGTACCCACGCGAATTGGCTGGCCGGACTGTGGATCCAGCTGATGAAGCTCTTCGGGCGTCAACGGTTCGCCAGCACTCGCGACAACCACGAGACGACCTTCTTCCAGCTCGAGCAGTGACACGCCGGGCACACCGAACATGCTCTGGGCGGTGGTCACAATGTTGCGCAAGAGCTCCTTGACCGGTTGATCTCCGACTAACAGCTCGGACATCTCTGACACGCGTCGCATCGCCTCTTCACTTCGTCGTGCGGCGTCTCGTGTGGTGTCGAGAATGTCAACGACCCGCGCGACGAGCAGCATCACGACCACGTAGACCGCAAGAGCGGCCCAATTTTGGGCTTGGTCGACGCTGAGCGTTCGATAGGGCGGCGTGAAGACGTAGTCGTAGACGAGAAAACCCGCGATCACACTCGCCGCGCCCGCTGTGAAGCCGCCGATGACCGCACTGACGACGACGGGGATGACGAGGATCAACGCCGTCGTGGCGGTCCCGATATGAGTGCGGAAGGGGAGGAGCACTCCACTGATGGCGAGTGCGCTCGCCACACCCACGAGTGATCCCAACCAACGCCGCCGCATCAAGTAAGTATCATCCGAAAGCCGCAGATGAGCGGGATAATCCAAAATGAAGAGAAAATAAAGACGTGTAAGGGGAATTGAAGAAACTCTTCAGAACTTCGGAAGTTGTATGGAGTTCATGGCAGATTTCTTCTCAATACTCGGCTTCCTCGCCTTCACGCTTGGAATGCTCGGGCTCATTAAAGTCCTGGACAAAGTATGAGCTTCTCCCAAATCATACTTTTGGTCATTTCCGTCGTCATGTTCTTGTACCTCGGGTACGCCATGTTCAAACCTGAGAAGTTCTAATGGGCTTTTTCCTCACCCTCCTCCTTCTCGTCGTCACGCTCGGACTGACGTGGCGCTTTCTCGGTTCCTACATGGAGGCCGTCTTCAACGGTCGAGTGCACTGGCTCGGTTGGGTCGAACGACCGGTCTATCGACTGCTCGGCACGAGTCCCGAACAAGAACAGACCTGGAAGCGCTACGCGGGTGCCATGGTCATCTTCACGCTCGTATCGCTGGTCTTCACCTACGTGATCTTGCGCATCCAGGGTTCGCTGCCGTTGAATCCTCAGCATTTGGGATCAGTTGGCTCGGCGCTGAGCTTCAACACGTCGGCTTCTTTCGTCACCAACACGAACTGGCAGAACTACGGCGGCGAAACGACCATGTCATACTTTTCTCAGATCGGCGCTCTCACGGTGCAGCAGTTCGTCTCACCGGCGGTGGGAATCGCCGCTGCCATTGTGCTCGTTCGCGGGTTCTCGCGCCGCAAGAGCGCCACGATTGGCAACTTCTGGGTTGACATGACCCGCTGCATGTTCTATATCTTGCTGCCTATCGCGTTCATCTTCGGCATCATCTTCGTGGGTGAGGGCGCGGTGCAGACCCTCGCTGGAACGGCCAGCTTCCACGACGTCTTGAACAACGTCAGTCAAACGCTCGCGCGCGGCCCGATTGGCTTCATGGAATCAATCAAGCAGCTCGGAACCAACGGCGGCGGATTCTTGAACACCAACTCGGCCACGACATTCGAAAACCCGACGGGCCTCACCAACATCCTGTCAATCTTCTTGCTGCTGTCGATTCCCGTCGCGCTGACCTATACCTTCGGCAAGATGGTGGGCAGCATCAAGCACGGATTTGCTCTGCTGGCAGTCATCATCATCCTCTTTGGCGTATGGGTGGGCTACACCGCCAACGCGGAACATCAGAACAATCCGGCGATCGCGGCGGCCGGCATTCACGCGACCGTCGGCAATACCGAGGGCAAAGAGGTGCGCTTTGGTGACACCTCCACGGCACTCTTTGGCATTTCCTCGACGAGCACATCAACGGGTTCTGCGGACGCCTCGTACGACTCGTTCACGCCGATTGGAGGCTTGGGTCTACTCACCGGCATGATGATGGGCGAAGTCACCCCCGGTGGCACCGGCACCGGGCTGTACACGCTCTTGATCTACGCCATCATCGCGGTGTTCATCGGCGGATTAATGATCGGACGAACTCCCGAGTATCTCGGCAAAAAGATCCAGGCGAAGGAGGTGAAACTCGCGGGCCTCGGATCCCTGGTGATGCCACTAATCGTGCTCATCATGACAGCAATTGCCGTCTCGCTCGTCGCGGGCCGAGCTGGCCCTGAGAATGCGGGGCCCCACGGCTTTACCGAAATTCTCTACGGCTTGACCTCCCAAGGGAACAACAACGGGTCCGCATTCGGTGGTCTGACGGGTAACACGCCCTTCTACAACATCGTCGGGGCCATCGACATGTTGATCGGTCGATTCGGCATCATGATCCCGGCCATCGCACTCGGCGGCATCCTCGCCGAGAAAGAGACGGTGCCTGAATCTCTTGGAACGTTCCGAACGGACAATGGCATGTTCGTTGGCCTCACCATCGGCGTGATTCTGATCATCGGTGGACTCACATTCTTCCCCGCAATATCGCTCGGTCCCGTGGTCGAGCAACTAGCTCACTTGAGGTTCTTCTAATGACAACAGTTATCAACCAGCCCACCAGTGGACCGACGGGGCCCCACGGCGTCGCGCAGGCGCGCGGACTCTTCGACGGGCTGATCCTCCGGCAGGCCCTGAAGGGTTCTATTCTCAAGATGGACCCGAGAACGCAAGTGAAGAATCCGGTGATGTTCGTGGTGCTCGTCGGGTCGGTTATCACCTTCATCGAGGCCTGCGCTCATCCGAGCACGTTCACGTGGTCGATCACTATCTGGCTTGTTCTCACGGTGATCTTTGCCAACTTCGCCGAAGCCATGGCTGAGGGGAGAGGCAAGGCTCAGGCGGACACGCTGAGGAGGATGCGTTCGGAGACAGAAGCTCGCCGACTCAAGGCCGACGGCACCGAAGAACTCATCGCCGCGGCTCAGCTGAGCAAAGGTGACCTCGTCGTCTGCGAGGCGGGAGACGTCATCCCGTCCGACGGCGAGATCATCGAGGGCATTGCCTCCGTGGACGAATCGGCGATCACTGGTGAATCAGCGCCAGTGATTCGCGAGTCGGGCGGTGACCGATCTGCGGTGACTGGCGGTACCAAGGTGTTGAGCGATCGAATCGTGGTGCGCATCACCGCGGAGCGTGGTCAGACCTTCATCGACCGAATGATCACGCTCGTTGAAGGCGCGAATCGCCAGAAGACGCCGAACGAAATTGCGTTGACGATTCTCCTCGCAGTACTCACGATCATCTTCATCCCTGTCGTCGTCACGCTCGTTCCGTTCGCGAACTTCGGCGGAACATCCGTCTCGATTGTGGTGCTCGTGGCCCTGTTGGTCTGCCTTATTCCCACAACCATCGGTGCGTTGCTGTCGGCGATCGGTATCGCCGGTATGGACCGGCTCGTACAGCGCAACGTGCTGGCAATGAGTGGCCGCGCGGTGGAGGCGGCTGGCGATGTGCAGACATTGCTGCTCGACAAGACCGGCACCATCACGCTCGGCAACCGCATGGCCTCGAACTTCTATCCCGTGGGGCACCACACGGAGCAAGAAGTGGCCGACGTCGCACAACTGGCCTCACTGGCTGACGAAACACCCGAGGGTAGATCGATAGTGGTGCTGGCGAAGGAGCTCTTCGACATTCGCGAGCGTCAGCTCGAAGGTGATCACGCGTTCATCCCCTTCACGGCAACGACGCGCATGTCGGGGCTCGACATCGGTTCACGCCAGATTCGCAAGGGTGCCGGCGACTCAGTGAAGCGCTGGGCGGGCGAGCACGGCGGTCACATTCCGCCCGATCTCGACGCCATTGTTGAGCGCGTGTCGCGCGCCGGTTCCACGCCGCTTGTCGTCGCCGACGGACCGGACATCATGGGCGTTATCGAACTGAAAGACGTCGTGAAGCAAGGCATCCGCGAAAAGTTTGACGAGATGCGCCAGATGGGCATTCGCACGATCATGATCACGGGTGACAATCCGCTGACTGCGGCCGCGATCGCCCAAGAGGCGGGCGTCGACGACTTCCTCGCCGAAGCCACCCCGGAAGCGAAGATGGCGCTCATCAAGCAGGAGCAAGAGGGCGGCAAGCTCGTCGCGATGACCGGCGACGGCACGAACGACGCACCGGCCCTCGCCCAAGCGGACGTGGGCGTTGCGATGAACACCGGTACGACGGCTGCCAAAGAGGCCGGCAACATGGTCGACCTCGACTCCAACCCCACCAAGCTGATCGACATCGTCGAGATTGGAAAGCAGCTCCTGATCACTCGTGGCTCACTCACGACCTTCTCGATTGCGAACGACGTTGCGAAGTATTTCGCCATCATCCCCGCGTTGTTCGTGTTCGCCTACGGCTTGCCGAACAAACCGCTCGGCGCACTCAACATCATGAAACTACACAGCCCCGAGAGTGCCGTGCTGTCGGCCGTGATCTTTAACGCACTCGTGATCATCGCGCTCATTCCGCTTGCGCTGCGTGGCGTTAAGTTCCGCGCCTCGAAGTCTTCGGTCATCTTGCGACGAAATGTCTTGATCTTCGGTGTGGGCGGCGTCATCGTGCCGTTTATTTTCATCAAGCTCATTGACATCATTCTCGTCGCTCTACACGCCTACTAAAGAGGAATTGAAATGTTGGTACACCTCCGCCGCTCACTGGTCCTGGCGATTATCTGTTTGGTCTTCTTCGGCTTCATCTACGCCTTTGCCGGCGCGGGCGTCTCGCAGCTGCTGTTCAAGAACCAAGCGGACGGATCCCTCACGGCCAATGGTTCGACACTGATCGGTCAGCCCTGGAATCTCACGAAGTGCCCGGGCCACCCACGTGGCAGCTGCGTCTTTCAGGGTCGTCCTGACGACCTCGGCCCCTACTCCGATGCGGAGAAGAGCAACCCGAGTCCGGTGGGACACCCCGGCGACGACCCGCTCGTCTTGAACGGCGTTGCAGGCGGATCGGGTGCAACGAACTTGGGACCGCACTCTAAGGAACTAGTCAAGTACACGAAGATCCTCGTTCGCTACTGGCACGCCCGCGGCGTCAACCCCACCCCGGACCTCGTGACGACCTCGGGCAGTGGGTACGATCCGGACATCTCTCAGCAGGATGCGATCGTACAGATCCCCATGGTGTCGAAGGCGACAGGGATCTCTGCCCCCGCGCTGAGGAAGCTCATTGCGGACTACACGCATCCCGCGCAGTGGGGCTTCCTCGGAGCTCAATACATCGATGTGTTGCAGTTGAATGAAGGACTCGCGACGTTAAAGAAGTAGGAGGCCGGTGAAGGAAAGACCGTTGTTGACGTGGTGGCACCGCTGTCGCGCGCGGATCATGTTCGCGCTGGCGATCGCGGTGCCGCTTCTGCTCGCGCTGGTACTCGTGCCGTCTCGTGGAGAGTTCGCGGGAGCAGCCGCGGCGCTCATCTTCGTGGCGGCGATCCTCGGGCTCTCGGTCGGGGGAAATCGCTTCGTCGGTTTCATCGCGAGCGTGTCATCGGCGATCTGGTACGACTTCTTCTTGACGAGGCCCTACGGCCGACTCACCGTCAGCCACCGACCCGACCTCGAGACGACGATCTGCTTGCTCGTCGTTGGTGCGGTGGTATCAGAGCTCGCCGCACGAAGCCGCCACCTCTCAAAGGTGTCGACGGAAGAGGCCGAGTACGTCGATATGGTGCGCGACCTGACGGCGCTCGCGAACGGCACGGCGCCCAGCTCAGTTGTGATCGAACGAGCGGTACCATCGCTCATGCGGCTGCTTGACCTGCGCGACTGCCGATTTGAGCGAGCGCCGGCGAACCCCCCTATGGCTCGCATCACGGCCAACGGCGACGTCGTGCACGTGGGACTGGAGTGGCCCGTCAACCAGATGGGCATTCCTGGCCCTGAAGCGGAGATCGTGGCGCAGTGGCGCGGACGTTCGTTGGGACGCTTCGTGATCACACCCACGCCGGGCGAGCCCGTGTCCCGAGAGCGTCGCGCGGTCGCCGCCCTGCTCGCGAGCGTGGTGGGCGCAGCAATCGCAACGCGAGCGGCCTGAGTGAGCTCCGTTTCTCGCAGGCGGGGTTGCTAGCGGTGGCGCGCGGTCAGCTACGCGTCTACCTCGGCTCGGCGCCGGGCGTTGGCAAGACCTATCGCATGCTCGACGAGGGCTGGCGTCGACGTGAACGGGGCACCGACGTGGTCATTGGCTACATCGAGACGCACAAACGTCCGAAGACCGACGCGCAGGTGCGCGACCTGGAGATCGTTCCGCGTGCCACGTACGACTACCGCGGCGCAGCCCTCGAGGAGATGGACCTCGCGGCCGTCCTCGCGCGAAAGCCCGACGTCGCACTGGTCGACGAGTTGGCGCACACCAACGCGCCGGGCGCTGGCAACGAGAAGCGCTGGGAGGACGTCGAGGCGCTGCTCGACGCGGGCATCGACATCATCACGACGGTCAACATCCAGCACCTTGAATCGGTCAATGACGTCGTGGCGAAAATCACTGGCATTACGCAGCAAGAGACCGTGCCCGACGCGATCGTGCGACGCGCGGAGCAGATCGAGCTCGTGGATGTCACGCCCGAAGCCCTCCGTCGGCGCATGGCGCACGGGAACATTTATACCGCCGACAAGATTGACGCGTCCCTCTCGAACTACTTCCGCGTGGGCAACCTCAGTGCATTAAGAGAGCTCGCGTTGCTGTGGCTGGCCGACCGAGTGGAAGACGCCATTCAGCGGTACCAAGACGAGCACGAGATCGCCGAGACCTGGGAGACGCGAGAGCGACTGATCGTGGGCGTGATCGGCAGTCCCTCGGACGAGGTCCTGCTCCGTCGGGCGGCACGCATCGCGTCGCGCACCGGAGCCGAGATCATCGCCGTCCACGTGGTACCGGCGGATAGCGTGCACAAGGGCTCCGGTGACACCACGCTCGCCCAGGAGCTCATCGCTGAATTTGAGGGCACCTATCGCGAGATCGTGGATGACGATGTCGCTACGGCCGTGGTGGCGTTTGCTCGCTCCGAGCGCGGCACCCAGATCATCCTCGGATCGAGTCACTCGCGCACGTGGTACCGCCCCTTTGGCGGAGTGATTCAGAACGTCCTGCGTCATACGCCCGATCTTGACGTGCACGTGATCTCCGTTGACACCGATCTACCCAAACACGTGCACGCGCGCCGGCAGAAAAACGCCGTGCGGTGGAGTCGACGTCTGTTGGGCCTGGCCTGCGCGGCCGCGTCGCTGGCGCTGTTCACCTGGATCCTGTCGGAGTTTCGCTCCAGCTTGTCCCTCTCGACTGACTTCCTCGTCTATCTGGTGATCGTGCTGGGTCTCGCCACCTTCGGGGGTGCGCTCGTCGGCATCGCGGCGGCGCTCGCCGCCTACCTTCTCGAGAACTACTTCTTCATCACGTCCGTGCACACGCTGTCGGTCTCGCGACCCGACGACTTCGTGGCGCTCGTTGCGTACCTCGTCTTCGCTGTCTCCGCGAGTGTGCTCGTAAGTCGGTTCACACGTCGCTCTTCTGAGGCGGATCGCGCTCGAGCGGAAGCGCAGATCCTCGCGAGTGCGGCCGCGACGTCGGGCACGTCACACGAAGACTTGCTGCCGCTCCTGGATTCGTTGCGGGCGGTGTTTGATGCTACGAGTGTCGCGCTGGTCGCCCGTCGCAACGGAATGTTGGTGAGTGACGTCGTGAGCGGCGAGCCGATCAGCGAACTTGCATCGGCAACCAATTTTCCAATCGACGAGGACTACGAGCTTGCACTGGTCGGGGCCGCACTGGACGGTGAGGATCGTCAGCTCGTCAGCGCGTTCGCGGGTCGGGTCGCGAATGGTCTGCGGGCAATGCGAAGCATCAATGAGGCGTCGCAGTTCCGCTCCCTGGCGGAGACCGAAGTAAAGCGCTCGGCGCTGATGCGTGCGGTGTCGACGGATCTCAGCGGATCACTGTCGCACATCCAGCAGACCGTCGCGGCGCTCTTGGACGGCGGCGCCACAGCGCCGGTTCGCATCCAGCGCGAGCGATTGTTCTCCATTGACACCGACGTGCAGCGCCTCGCGAGGGTCGTGAACAACTTGACGGCGCTCGGCCGCCTCGAAAGCTCGAGCATCACGCCGCACAAGCTCCTGGTCACGGTTCGACCGCTCGTCGACGGGGCACTCGCGGGTATCGACGTGGGCGAGCGGACGATCGACGTGGACGTGCCCGACGATCTGCCACGCGTCGACACGGATCCGGATATGGCACGACGAGTGCTCGCCATCGTTGTTGAGAATGCGTGTCGCTTCAGCCCGAGCGGGCACGCGGTGCGCATCACGGCGGGTGCCAATCAGGACGGCGTCGAGGTGCTCGTGGTCGATACGGGACCGGGCATCAAGCCCTCGGAGCGCGCGACCATCTTCGAGTGGAGCGCCCATAACGGTGACCGCGGTGAGCGCATGCACCTTGGCTTGAGCGTGGTGTCGAGATTCATGGACCTGCTGGGCGGGGAGGTTCGCTTGGAGGACACCCCGGGCGGGGGACTCACCGTCGTCCTGCAGTTCCCACTCTCCGACGCGTCAGCGCTGAGCTGAATCATTTCGGTGATCGATATTTAGTCGGAGACCGCCGTTGAGGACCAGTCGGTCTCTTCACTCCCGGGTCCCTCTTTGAGGCGGGCTGACCACTTCTCTTCGATGTGCCCGACGCGCCAGATCACCGCCGCGCCGGCCCAGGTCACGATGAACATCCCGACGATGATGAAACCCGCCGCGTTGATGTTGAAGTTCTCCATGAAGCGCCAGAAGCCACCCTTCCAGTGGAGTTCGGTCGGGAGAAGTCCGAGGACTTCGATGGTGCCGATGAAGAAGCAGATCGCGACCGAGAGGCCGGTGATGGCGAGGTTGTAATAGATCTTGCGCACGGGGTTGAAGAATGCCCAGCCGTAGGCCATGTTCATGAAGCATCCATCCAACGTGTCAAGGAGCGCCATGCCCGCCGTGAAGAGGATCGGCAGGCACATGATCGAATACCAGGGCAGCGCCTTGGCAGCGAGCAGTGCGGTGGTCGCCAGCAGTGCTACTTCCGTGGCGGTGTCAAAGCCCAGTCCGAAGACGACCCCGACCGGGTACATCTGCCATTCCTTCGTAATTGCGCGCATCCACCTTCCGAAGAATCGGAACATCAAGCCGCGATTGTTGAGCTGACGCTCGAGCTCTTCCTCGTCATAGGAGCCGTCGCGCATGGATCGGAAGACCTTCATGATGCCGGCGAGAATGACGATGTTCAGCAGTGCGATGAGGTACAAGAAGCAGGCCGAGATGATGGTGCCAAAGACGCCGCCGAACTGCTCCAAGCCCGAGTGGCTGTTCGAGACGGCGCCGTAAACCGCTTTCTCGGCGATGACAAGACCCGCACCGATCGCCACGACGATCGTTGAGTGCCCAAGCGAGAAGTAGTAGCCCACGCTCAAGGGCCGGCGAGCGCCTTCGACGCCCTGACGCTCGGCCATGAGCTTTCTCGTGGTGTTATCGATCGCCGAGATGTGATCGGCGTCAAAGGCGTGGCGCGAACCCAGCGTGTAGGCGAGGATGCTCACCCCAATGCCGAGCCCTTTGTAGTGGCCGGGCACGACGAAGATGATGAAGATGCCGAATCCGATGACGTGCAGCAGCAAGATCGAACCGAACATCCAGGTCGCGCGGCGCCACTCCTCGGGAGTGAGGGAGCGACGAATCATCGCGAGACGGCTCGGGGAGGGGCCTTCGAGAGTGGTCACGTTGCGTCCACGCTCATCCGGGCCGATGACACTGCTGTACGGGTCGTGCGTGTTCGCCCCACGTGTACCCCTTTGATCGGGTTCTCGGGAGATCCTGGCACAAATACGAGCTGAGTGCAAGAAGCATCTCCACGCATTAGATGGCTATTCTGTCACTATGCGCTCACGCGTGAACTCTGAGAAGCCGACGGTGGAATCCGATGGTCGCGTCGACCATGTGCTCGATCTTCTGCGCGAAAGCGGCGGCCGTGTCACGACCTCCAGGCGGGTCTTGCTGCGCTGCCTGTTTGAAGAGAGTCCCCATCGCACCGCCGAAGAACTTGGCGCTGAGGTCCAGCGTGTCGCGCCCGACGTGCACATGTCGACGATCTACCGCAACCTTGACGAACTCGAGCGGCTGGGGATCATCGTGCACGCGCACCTCGGTCATGGAGCCGCCACGTACCACCTCTCCTCGGACACACACGGGCACCTTGTGTGCGAAAACTGCGCCATAGCCTACGAGGCGCCCGAAGATTTCTTTGAAGAGCTGGCCCTCACGGCGATGCGCGACTTTCAGTTCGTCATCGACCCCAGGCATTTTGCAGTGCTCGGGCGTTGTGCGAGCTGCGCCGCGGTTGAAGCAGAGGCCGAAGCCAACTAGTCGGTCAGAGGGATCCGCCGAGGAGTGCCAGTTGGCGCTTCGTCGCGACGCAGCGATACGCCTCGACACAGAGCGTTTCGATCTCCTCTCTGTCGACATCGCCGTCGAGGCGAACCCCGATCCACCCGCGGTGGCCAACGTAGGGCGGTCGAAAGAATCGTGATGGATCGTTCTGAATGAGGGTAGCCTGCACGCCTTCGGGTGCCGCGCACCAGAGATGTGCGAAGTCGTGATCGTGATGACCGTGTGGCCAGAGCACGACGAACTGTTTGGTTGCAAAGAAGGCCGGTGCGCGGTGACTTTCACGCTCGCTGGCGTCGGGCAGTGAGAGGCACAGGTCACGGACCGTCTGCTCGATCGTCGTGCTCACGCCGCGACATTAACGGAGTCGCACCCTCACCCTGGGAGTTGGGTGTGGGCGTGAGGGTGCGACTCCGCCGGACGTGTGACGATCACGTTCGGATCTGGCGTCATGGCTGCTCCTGTGGGGCGTTCCTCTGTTGTTCGGTGCCGACGGCCCTGGCGGATGTCGATGTGGCGAAGCGCCAAGAAAATCGGAGGTCCCGACCGCTACTGTCAGGTAGTCGCGACATCCAAAATCGCGCCGGCACCGAATAGGAGAGATATGGGTGATCTCGGCGAGGCCAGCGACGCGCATCTCGTGATGCTGGTCGCCCGCTACGACGAGGTCGCGCTTGCCGAAATCTATCGCCGTCACGGTGGCGCGGTCTTTGGGCTCGCCCGACGAGTCATCAATAATCAAACCGAGGCGGAAGACGTCACTCAGGAGATCTTCTTGCGGCTGTGGAATCAGCCGGAGCGATTCGACCCGGCACGCGGCACCCTTCGTTCGTTCCTTCTCACGCAGGCTCACTCGCGCGCCGTTGACGTGATTCGCTCGCTCAACTCCTCTCGCCGTCGAGAGATAAACGATGCTGCCCGTACCGCGAGCGCGGGCTATGACGTGCACCGCGAGGCGTGGGACGTCTTGCTCTCGAAGGGGGTGCTCAAGGCTTTGCAAGAGCTTCCGGTTGAGGAGCGTCGCGCGATTGAGCTGGCGTACTTCGAGGGACATACCTACGTCCAAGTTGCCCAAATCCTCAACGAACCCGAGGGCACGGTCAAAGGTCGGATTAGAAATGGAATGCGACGGATGCGCGGCGAGCTCTCTCGCCAGGGAATTGAAGGTGCGGACCGATGAGTCACGACGAGGTGTTCGAACTGCTCGCGCCCCTAGCCTTGGACGCGCTCGACGCTGACGTTCGCTCTCGCGTGGAGGCGCACATTGAGACCTGTCCCGACTGTCAGCGTGAGCTCGACGAGCTGCTCGAGGTCGCCACCGCATTGGGGACCAGTGTCGAACCGCCTCCTGCGGATCTGTGGGCAAAAATCGCGGGCCAGCTCTACGAGGGGGAGCGCCGTGACGTCACCGCGCTACCTCCACTGCTCAACGACCTTCCCTCTTCCGAAACCCGGCGCGCACGCCGCCTCGTTCGTCGAGCCCGGATCATCGTCGGTGCGACGTTGCTCGCTGCGGCGGCGGCCATCATTCCGCTCGCGATCAACCTCTCGAGCGAGAGTGGTCGCGTCTCGAATCTTCAAAGCGCGCTCGAGACGAGTGCGGTGCACCAAGCGCTCGCCACGCCGGGACACCGACTGGTCAAACTGGGTGGCAACGGCAACACCGTGCTGGCGACGTTTGTGGTTCTGCAGAACGGAACCGGTTACCTCGTGAGTTCCAAGATGGCGCCACTTCCCGCGGGCGAGACGTATCAGCTGTGGGGCATCGTTGCCGGCAAGCCGGTGTCAATCGGTGTCATGGGATCTCATCCGCGTCAGGTGGCGTTCACCCTCGCGAGCTCCCCGGGGCCTTCCAAGCTCGGCGTTACCGTCGAACCCGCGGGTGGCTCGTTGACGCCGTCGACACCGATGGTGGCATCGGGCGACGTGTAGATCGATCGCGCTTTCACGTGCTGTCCGCTCTGTAGAAGGGCACCCGTGCCGCGAGGGTGCGCGTGATCGAGCGGCGTACGAGTCTCTCTCATTGGCGACATCAACGGAACGCGCGCTCGTGCACCACGTTCGTACGAACTGCGGCTGGCAGTCCAGATTCTCAAGTATTCGACATCCGCGATCCGCTCAACTCCGAATAAGTACGAAACCCAACATCGGAGGACGTATGGAACCTGTTAGTCGAAGGCAGTTCTTCAAGCACGCGGGCTCTGCGGCAGCCATCGCGGTCGTCGCGGGCGCGGCAGCCTCGCCACTCGGCATCGCCGGGGCCGGCGCGAGCACCCTCGCTGCACGAGATCACGAGACCCCACTCGCCCCGCACGAGGAGCTCACCACGAACGAGAGTCTCGTGGCGCACGTCAAGAACTCTCGCACCGGAGAGATCAGCCTGTTCATTGGACAGCGCGAAGTGACCCTGCATGACCGCAAGGTCGCTGCTCGCCTCATTCGCGCGACGCGTTAGGAGCCGACATGTCATCGCATCGTGAAGCACCAGAAATCGCGAAGGACCCCGTCGCCGACAGCACGGACCTCTACGCGTTCGTCAGCCCCGACAAGCCCACGACCGTCACAATCATCGCCAATTACATTCCGCTGGAGTCTCCTGACGGCGGACCCAATTTCTATGAGTTCGGCGACGACGTTCTTTATTCGATCAACATCGACAACGACGGCGACGGTGTCGCAGACGTCACCTATGAGTTTGAGTTCCGCAGTGAGAACACGATTCCCACTACGTTCCTCTACAACGATGGGCCCATCGATTCCTTGACGAGCGCCAGCTGGAATCGGCGTCAGTTCTATAACGTCACTCGCGTGGCCAAGCGCGGGTCGAGCGAAGTGCTCGCACGCAATGTTCCCTGTCCACCCTGCAACATTGGTCCACTCTCCACGCCGAACTATGCAGCCCTCGCGAGCGCGGCGATCTTTGGCATGTCGAACGGACGACAGGTGTTCGCCGGCCAGCGGGCAGAAGCGTTCTTCGTTGATCTTGGTGCGATCTTCGAGTTGGGTACGCTGCGTCCAATCGCCAACCTGCACGCCACGTTCGGGCTCCCCGGACTGGCGGCGATGCCCGGGGTGAACTCGACGGCGGCCGTGAACGTGCACAGCATTGCCATTCAGGTCCCCATCACGGACATCGCCTACAACGGCGTGGCCCCCACCAACTCGGCAGTGGCAAAGTCGAGCGTGGGCGTCTGGACCACGGCGAGCCGGCGCAAGGCCCGCGTGCTCGGGTCAAATGGTGAAAGTGGCGTGGGAACTGGTCCCTTCGTGCAGGTCTCGCGACTGGGTAATCCGCTCTTCAACGAGGTGCTCGTCCCTCTGTCACAGAAAGACAAATGGAACGCGCAGCCACCGAAAGATGACCGCCAATACGCCAACGGCGTGGCCCATCCAGAATTGGCCTCGCTGCTCAACGTCCTTTATCCGGGCGCGTTTGCGAACCTCGCGGCTTACACGAAGCCACGAGCTGACCTCGAAGCGATCTTGCTGACGGGCATCCCCGCGGGCGTGGTATCCCCAACGTTCTCGACGTTCACGGGCAACACCCAAGCGGACATGTTGCGACTCAACCTTGCGATTCCTCCCGCCTCGAAGCCAAGCGCGCTCGGCGTGCTAGGTGGCGACGTGGCGGGGTATCCGAACGGTCGGCGCGTCACGGATGACGTCGTGACCATTGAGCTCCAGGCGGTTGCGGGCGCGACGATACCTCTCGTCGACAAGACGTTCACGCCCGATAAGGCCATCGCCGACGTGAGCGACGGCGTCACTGGCGCCGGGCTCACGTTGCTCTCGAGCTTTCCGTACTTGGGCACGCCCTACAGCGGCTACAGCGTTACGCCGGGTACGGCAACGACGTCCCTCCCTGTATGAGCGAGGCGCTCCTTCCCCCCAGCTGGGACGGAAGTGTCGTCCTCGACATTGGCGGTGATGTTGGCGCTCTGATTCTTCGGACCTCGCCGTCAGCGTTCGCTCGCGAGATCGATCTCGTCCCCGACGATGGGGGCGTCCCTCACGTGCACAGCGCGGTGCGCGAACGGCGAACGACTGATGGTTCGGCGTTCGCAGCCGTCTATCCGCAGTTGAAAGAAGGCTCGTACACGATCGATGGGACGACGCAGCGCCTGCTGATCGCGGGCGGTCGAGTTACCGACATCGTGTTGAACGAACGCCACGACCTCTACGAAGTACTACTAACAAAAGGAGAACACCATGTTTCTCAGTGAGATTTTCGGACCCGACCTACTGGTTGTCATCATCGCGGGAGCGGTGCTGCTCTTCGGTGGCGCGGCGATTCCCAAGTTCGCCCGGAATTTGGGCCAGTCCAAGCGAGAGTTCGAAAAAGGAATGCAGTCCGTGAAGGAAATCACGGACCACGACGCCGCAAAGTCCGCCACGCATCCGGCTCCTTCGGATTCGTCTGACTGAGCCTTTCGGAGTCGCGCAAAGTCCGTGAGCGTGAGTCCCGCGGGTCTCGGCACCTAGGTCTCAGGCCGCAAGCGAGGAGCCCGCAGGATCGACCCGAGTGTAAAAGCGGGATGATTCCTGTGTCAACATGAATCGTGTCCTCCTCCGAACGCGCGGCACTGGAATCCGACTTGAGGTCGCCACGCTCGCGTGGAACGTCGTGGGCGTGGGTGTGCTCGCCACCTCCGCTCTCGCTGCGCGCTCCGTTGCACTCGGAGGCTTTGGGCTTGACAGTTTGATAGAGATCGGCGCATCGACCGTCGTCATTTGGGAACTGCGCGGGGAGGACGTCGAGCGAAGTCGCCGTGCGCTTCGAGGTATCGGTCTTGCGTTTGCCGCCCTGGCGGTGTATCTGTTGGTGCAGGGAATAATTGTCTTGGCCAGTCGCTATCGCGCGGGACAGAGCGATCTCGGTCTCGTTTGGACTGGGGTGACCGCAGCCGTGATGTGGACGCTCGCGCGCGCCAAAGGGCGCGCTGGTCGGGCGCTCGATAACGCCGTCCTGAAGAGCGAGGCACACGTCACAATGGTTGACAGCATCCTTGCCGCGTCGATCTTTGTCGGAGTGGGCGCACACGCGTTGTGGGGGTGGTGGTGGGCTGATCCGATTGGCGGTTTCGTGCTGGCGGTCTACGCCGTCAGGGAATGCGGGGAGATCTTTACAGCGAAGTCGTAGGGATCCGCACGGTGGCGCCGTGACTTACGGTTCGAGACGGGCGAGGTACCCGAGCCCCATGACCGCGGCCTCGCAGCCGATGCGCTCAAGTTCAGCGACGTCGGCGTCGTTTCGCACTCCACCGGCCGCCACCACGGGTATCGCGCTGGTGCAGGCTTCCTCGTACAAAGAGAGATCGGGACCGCGAAGCGTCCCGTCGCGATCAATGGCGGTGACGTGCAGTCGCGCGACGTGCGCCGACTGACAGCGCGCCAGCGCGTCGGCGAAGGTGATCGGGGAGCTTTCGAGCCATCCGCGGACCGCCAGGCGCCCCTCGCGCACGTCGAGCGCAGCGAGGAGCTGATCACCGAGCGCGTCCACGAACTCGTCGAGCGCCTCAACGTGGTCCCAGAGTGAGGTCCCGACGATGACCCGTGCCGCGCCCGCGCCGAGCGCGCGTTGAGCCGCGTCCACGCTACGGATACCGCCCGAGACCTGGAGGGGAATGGTTCCCGCCGCTCGGCGGCAGCGTTCGATGACGGCGGGGCGCAGCGCCCCCTCGCGAGCCCCTTCCAGATCCACCACGTGAATGAGCGCGGGCTCGGTCGCCACCAGTCGGGCCATGAACTCCTCGAGTGGTTGACGAAAGATGACGCGCTCGTAGTCGCCCTGCTCAAGGCGGACGGCGTCGTCGCCGAGGAGGTCGAGGGCGGGGATGATTTGCATAGTAGCGAAGTAGCATAGTAGCATGCTGATATGACCAGTGGAAAGGTAGTCGCAGCCGACACCAGCCCCGAGACGGCGTCGAGATTTGACGAGCTCGTGGACGCGATCGCCCACCTGCGCGACCCCGAGATCGTTGCTTCGTTTCTCCGCGATCTGTGCACGTCGACCGAACTCGACGCGATGGGGCAGCGATTGCAGGTGGCGCGTCTGGTCGACGAGGGTGTGCCTTACCAAGAGATTTCACGTCGTACCGGCGCCTCCACGGCGACCGTGACGCGCGTCGCCCAGTGGCTCCACCACGGTGAGGGCGGCTACCGAGCCGTATTAAAGAGGAGACCGCGATGACTCGCCGTTTGACCATGGCCCTTCCTTCGAAGGGCCGCCTCCGCGAACCCTCGTGGGCGCTACTCGAAGCGAGCGGAGTCTCGCCCCAAGAGCCGGGCGAGCGCATGCTCCAGGCACACTGTCGAAACGCGGACATCGACCTGTTGTTCGTGCGCGCCGACGATGTTCCCGAATATGTCCAAGACGGTGTCGTCGACTGCGGCATCACCGGGCTCGACCTTATTCACGAGCGCGAGTGCAACGTCGAAGTGCTGCTGCGTCTGGGCTTTGGCACGTGCTCGCTCCAAGCGGCAGTCTCGAACGAAGACACGGCGACACGCGTCGAAGACCTGCAAGGTCGACGCATCGCCACTTCTCACCCTCGGGTCACGGCGAAGCTCCTCGCCGAGCGTGGCGTCAACGCGGAGATCGTGCCCGTTGCGGGATCCGTCGAGATCTCCCCGCGCTTGGGCCTTGCCGACGCGATTGTCGACTTGGTCTCGACGGGCAGCACGTTGCGCACCAACGGTCTGCGCTCGATCGGTGTGCTCTTCGAATCCGAGGCCGTGCTGGTCGGTAGGACGAATTCGAAGGATTTCGAGGCGCGCAGCACACTCACGACCGTGCTGGGCTCGGTCATCAACGCTCGCGCCAATCGCTATCTACTCTGCAACGTCGCCAAGGAACGTCTGAGCGAGGTCACGGCGGTCTTGCCCACGGCCGGATCGCCGACGGTGATGGATCTCGCGACGCCGGGCGTGGTCGCGGTGCACGCGCTCGTACCCGCGGCCGACATCTGGTCGCTCCTGCCGAGGCTCGAAGCAGCCGGTGCGAGTTCGATTCTGACCTTGCCCATCGAAAGGATGGTTCCGTGAGCACCCCGGTAAAGACCGATCGAGTCATCACCATTGAAGAGATCGTGAGCGACGTACGCGCGCGCGGCGACGCCGCAGTCGTCGAATGGTCGGCGCGATTCGACGGGACGACCTCAAGTCGGCCCGAACGCGCGCAGGCATACGGCGACATTCCCACCGCCGCGGTACTCGCCGCCGCGGAAGCCGTACGCACGTGGCACGCGGCCCAGCGTCCCGCGGACCTCATGCTCGAGGTGTCGCCCGGAGTGACCCTCGAGCGTCGGTGGTCGCCCCTTCGCTCCGTGGGTATCTACGTGCCGAGGGGCCTCGTTTCCTCACTCATCATGTCGGCGGTGCCGGCTCAAGTCGCGGGCGTCGAGCGCATCGTCGTGTGCACGCCCCCGGAGGGTTCCGCCGCCGTGGCGGCGACGGCCGCCCTGCTCGGCATTGACGAAGTCTGGGCCATTGGTGGTGCCCAAGCGATCGCCGCGATGGCCTATGGGACCGATTCCATCGAACCGGTCGACAAGATCTTTGGACCCGGCAGCGGGGCAGTGAACATGGCAAAGCTGATCGTGAGCCGCGACGTGGCCATCGACCTGCCCGCGGGACCGAGCGAGATTGTTGTCGTGGCCGACGAGGGAATCGACGAGGCGCTCATCGCCCAAGAGATCGCCGCTCAGATGGAGCACGGTCCTGACTCCAAGGGCTACATCGTGCGCGTCGGTGAGAATATCGATGACGCACTGGCCGAGGTCGAGGGCTACGCGGCCGAGCACGTGGCGTTGCTCGGCGAGCGGGCCGAATCGCTCGCCGGACGCATCCGCAACGCGGGCGCCGTCTTCGTCGGGCCGTACTCGCCGGTGCCGGCAGGGGACTACGCGACGGGCGGCAACCACGTCCTCCCAACGGGTGGCTGGGCGAAATCGACCGGCGGTCTCGGGCTCGAGGCGTTCATGAAGACGGTCACCGTCCAGCGGGTCACCAAAGAAGGTCTCGAACGGTTGGCGCCCACGATCGAAGCGTTGGCTGAGCTCGAAGGCATGACTGCGCACAAGGCGACGGCTCGCCGATGAAGCCCACCCCCCTCGACTCCTACCAGTGGCCCCCGTCGACCGAAGTACTCGCGGAGCGCGTCGGGCTCGACCCGCGCGCCATCGTGCGCTTCGACGGCAACGTCGCTGCGGCGCCGCCACCGTCGGCCCGACCGGCCGCCCTCGCGCGCGCGCTGGCGGACATCAATGAATACGACCGAGGCCGCTACTTGCCGCTGCGCGAGGCGATCGCTCGTTATCACGACCTTGATCTCGATCAAGTGGCGCTCGGCGCGGGCAGCGATGAGTTCATCGTTCTGCTGGCGCGACTCTTCGCCGAGGGCGGCACGATCGCGACCGTACCCGCGTACTCGTATTCCATGTATCGCTACGCAGCCATCATGGCGGGAGCGACGATCGTCGAGGATCCAAAGGACGCCGATCTAGTTTTCGTGTGTCGACCGAACAATCCGACGGGCGAGATGTGCGACATCCCTGAGGTCAACGGTCAGCTCGTGATCGACGAGGCCTACGCCGATTACGCCGGCGTCGACGCGCTTGATCGCCTCGACAGCGGAGTCATCATCCTTCGCACGTTCTCCAAGGCCTTCGGGCTCGCGGGCGCTCGCGTTGGCTACGCCCTCTCGACGCCCGAGCTCGTGGCGGCGATCTCTTCGCGCCAGGCCCCGCTCTCGGTGTCGTCGCTCTCTGCGGCGCTGGCGCTGACGGCGATCTCCCTGAAGCCCGACGTCTCGGCCACGGTTGCCGAGCGAGAGCGTCTGGCGAGTGAGCTCACGTCGCTCGGACTGGCCCCGCTTCCGTCGTTCACCAACTTCTTGTTTATTCCAATGGATGAGCCAGAGAAGATCGTCGAACAGCTCCTGCCCTATGGGGCCGTCACTCGGGGGTACCCCGGCGGCCTTCGCGTCAGCATCCGTGACGAGATCGACAATGACTTTCTGCTCGACGCGCTGCGTGGGGTGCTCTTTGACACGCCGATGCCTGCGCAATACCTTCGCCACGAGCGCAACACCGCTGAGACGCTCTTGAGCGTTCGTCTTCGCGTTCCCGGCGAGGGGCGCGTGCTGGTGAATACCGGCTCGGGTTTCTACGATCACATGCTCCAACAGCTCGCCTTCCATGCGGGCATGGACCTGCGCCTCGAAGGCCTGGGCGATCTCGAGACCGGTGACCACCACACGGTCGAAGACATGATGCGGACCTTCGGCGAAGCGTTCGACCGCGCGCTCGGCGATCGCAAGGGTCTCACTCGCTACGGCGAAGCGCGCGTGCCTATGGACGAGGCACTGGCCCACGCGGTCGTCGACCTGTCGGGTCGTGCGACCGCCAACATCAGCGTGACCCCGGACGAGGGGATGGTGACTCACGCGTTCCAGTCGCTGGTCCAGACCGCGCGCATCACTCTGCACGTGACCGCCACGGGGGAGAACGCGCACCACGTCGCCGAAGGGGCGTTCAAGGCGGTCGGACGGGCGATCGCCCAGGCGTTGAAGAAGGATGGTTCTCTGGTCCGCTCGACCAAGGGCTCACTGTGAACGTTGCGGTCGTCGACTACGGAGCGGGCAACACTCGCTCGGTTCGCGCTGCCCTTTCGCACCTGGGTCTCGAGAGCGTCGTCACCAGTGACGCGAGCGTGATTCGTGACGCCGAGTTCGTGGTGCTGCCCGGTGTGGGTTCTGCAAGGAGCGCGATGGTCCACCTTAACGACACGGGAGCCGCGAGCGCGATCCGCGAGCGCTACGCGGACGGTGGCGCGACGCTCGGAATCTGTCTCGGCATGCAGCTGGCCCTTACGCACAGCGAGGAAGACGGCGGCGTAGAAGGGCTCGGCCTCATGTCCGGAGAAGTCGTGCGACTTCGCGAAGGTCGCGTCCCTCGACTCGGCTGGTCGGTTGTTGAGCCCTGGGGCGAGGCGTACTATTTCGCTCACTCCTATGCGGCGACGAGCGAGTTTGGCATCGCGAGCGTCGACGGTGTCACCGTCGCGGTGCAGCGTGGCTCGTTCCTCGGCGTCCAGTTCCACCCCGAAAAGAGCGGACCCGCCGGTCTCGCGTTCCTTGAGCAATGCCTCTCCCGCGCCTGATTCCCTGCCTCGACGTCGCCCACGGTCGCGTCGTGAAAGGTGTGAGCTTCGTGCAGCTGCGCGACGTGGGCGATCCCGTGGAGCTCGCCACGTTCTACAGCGACGGTGGGGCTGACGAACTGGTCTTTCTCGACATCAGCGCCACACCCGAGGAGAGCGCCACGATGACTGAGGTCATTCAGCGGGTGGCGGACGTCGTCGAGATTCCCTTCACCGTCGGCGGTGGCGTTCGTTCGCTCGACGATGCCTCGCGCATCATCGAGTCGGGCGCTGATCGCGTGTCGCTCAACACCGCGGCCCTCGCCAATCCCTCGCTGATTACCGCCATCGCCAGCCGTTACGGGTCCCAGGCCGTCGTCGTGGCGATCGACGCGGGCGACGGCGTCGTCCACACGCACGGTGGTCGAACAGCGACCACGACGCCCATCGTGTCGTGGGCCATGGAAGCCTGCGAGCGAGGCGCCGGAGAGATTCTCCTTACCTCCATTCGCCACGACGGCCAGCGTGGTGGCTACGACTTGATCTTGACGGCGAGCGTGCGCGACGCGGTGAGCGTTCCCGTGATCGCCTCGGGCGGAGCCGGCAGTGCCGAGCACGTCGCCGAGGCGCTTCGGGTCACCGACGCTGCGCTCGTCGCATCGATCGTCCACGAAAACCCGGGAGGGCTCGCGGGGCTGCGACGCGACATCGAAGCGCTCGGCGTGAACTTGCGACCTCTAAGGGAGAGCTATGAGTGAGAATCTGCGGGCCGCCATCGTGCAGGACGAGTCGACGGGCCGCGTGCTGATGCTCGGGTGGATGGACGAAGAGGCGCTGTCGCTCACTCGCTCAAGCGGACTCGTGCATTTCTTTTCTCGTTCGAGACAACGACTGTGGAAGAAAGGTGAGACGTCGGGCAACGTGCTCCACGTGACGAACCTCGAGCTTGACTGCGACGAAGACGCGGTGCTCGTGACTGTCAACGCGGAGGGGCCAACGTGTCACGACGGCTCAACGTCGTGCTTCACGCCGTGGTTGTGGCGAAAGATTCTTCGAAGAGAAGCCGAAGCGGCGGAAGGTTCCTACGTGCACGAGCAGCTGAGTGCGGGGGTGGCGCTCAATGCACGAAAGGTCGGCGAAGAAGCGGTTGAGCTCGCCGTGGCGGCGCTCAGCGAAGACGACGAACGCGTGGTGAGCGAAGCAGCCGATCTGTGGTTTCACACGCTGCTCTTGCTGCGAAGTCGCGGGCTCGATCCCGCCGCGATAGAGGACGAGCTGCACCGACGCGAACGATAAGGTCACTCGTTCGTCGCGGGATCGCCGCGTGACGGTGTCGCGTCGTTCACGTTCGCGTGTTCGATAAAAGTTAACTTTCGTGGTGGCGTCATGAAATGTTCCACGAAGATTTCTCAGTACTCCCGATGGCGTCACACTTCTGTAATGGGCGGCTCCTAAAAAACGTGCATGAACTTACACCTTTCCAAAAAAAGCGGTCTGCGTAAGCGGGTCGCCCTGGTAGCCCTCGCGGGTACGACCGCTTCACTGTCATTTGTCATATCGGCCACAGCCGGTGCGGGCGCCGCGTCGAATCCAGGCTTCGCCCTGTATGCGGCTGAGGGCTACGACACCGCCGCCGCGAAAGCCTTCAACGCGACGCACCCCGGTTTCACCGTTACGGTGAACGACAATTCAACAGGCCCCCTCCTCGAGCAGATCCAGGCCGAAGGGAATAATCCCAAGTGGGGCGTGCTCTGGGCTGACGGCTCAGCAGCGTTCGCCCAGCTCGACAACGAGGGCTATCTCGTCAAGCACAGCGTCCCGAATGTCAAGTTCAACGCGCTCGGCAAGGAGAACGTGCCCGCCGACGATAGCTTCACTCCGACAGGCCTCACCGTCACTGGCGCGCTCTGCTACGACTCGAGCCAGGTGTCCGCGTCGCAGCTTCCAAGCACGTGGGCGCAGCTGACCGACTCCAAGTACAAGGGCATGATCGGCATGAACGACCCGTCCCAGTCTGGACCGACGTACCCCATGATCGCGGGCGTGATGGACGAAGTTGGTCACTACAAGAAGGGTTCGACCGCGAGCGCTGTCGCTGCCGGTGAGACGTTTTACAAGAATCTCTACAGCAACGGCATCGTGGTGAACTCGACCAACGGTCCGACGATCACGGCGATGGAGTCCGACTCGATCCAGATGGCGACCATTCAGAGTTCCGCCTGTTACGGCGCCGAGCTCACCAGCTACCCGACGATGCGGGTGAAGTACCTGAACTACTCGATCGCGCTGCCGAGCGTGATCGGCATTGACGCGAAGGCCTCCCCGGTCGTTCGCGCTGACGCCCAGAAGTTTGTGAACTGGGTCATGTCACCCGCTGGTCAGCACGTCATGCAGACTGGTGACCCGACAGGCGACTCCCTGTTCTGGCCGGTCATTAATGGTGAGAAGCCGGCCAACAGCATCATTCCCTCGCTGGCCTCAACCCACGCAATCTCGCTCGACCCCTACGTCTGGGGACCGCCGGAGGCGAAGATCAACGCGTGGTTTGACGCCAACATCGCCAACGACGGCCTCTAAACCATCTCCTAACTGTGGATCTCGGCGTCGCGGATCTTCCGCGGCGCCGAGATCGTATGGAACTGACTCATGGCCCTCGGCACACTTGAACTGACACCAGCGACATCCCCGCCCGCGAGCGGCCCGAAGAAGCGACGGACCTCGCTCGGCGGCGTGCTCATCTGGATCGTGTTGACGCTGCTGATCATCGCTCCGGTGATGTGCTTCATTCTTCTTGCCGTGAGCCCACGAATATTCTCCCAGGGTTCGCAGTGGTTCACGTTCACCTTCATTCGACAGGCCTTCGCGGGATACTCGGGACGGGCCATCTTCAACTCGTTCTGGGTGGCGACAGTCGTGTCGTTGTTCGCCGTGGCGATCGCGACGACCATCGCGTGGCTCGTGCACCGCACCAACATTCTTGGACGAAGGTTCTGGACGATCGCGATGTGGCTGTTGTTGATGATGCCCACGTGGATGATGACCCTCGGCTGGACCGACCTGCTGCAGCCCTTTGGTGCTGCGAAGGCGCTCGGAATCAACACCCACTTCATCTACGGCGAGTTCTTCGGGCCGACGGGCATCATTGTCGTCCTCATTGCTGCGGCGCTACCGTTCGCGTACTTCGTCGTTTCGGCCGGGTTGCAGGGTCTCGGTCCCGAATACGAAGACGCGGCGCGCATTCACGGCGCGGGCTGGCGGCGCACCTTTCAAACGATCTTGCCGATCATTGCGCCGGCGATCCTCAGTGCGTTTGCCATCAGCTTCGCCGAGACCTTGAGCGACTTCGGCGTCGCCTTTACGCTCGGCTACCACTCGCACTTTCCACTGGCCACGTACACACTCTTCTCGGCGATCAGTAATTTCCCCGCGAACTTCTCGGTTGCCGCGGTGATCGCCGCTGTCTTGATCCTCATGGTGATCCCGCCGATATTGCTGCAGTCTCGGGTGATGCGGAGCCGTTCTTATGCCGTGCTCTCGGGGAGGACGCGCGCCCCGCGCCGGCGAGAGTTTCGTCCTCTCGCACGCATCGTGGCCACACTGGGCGTTGCCTTCGTCTTTTTCGTCACACTTGGTGTGCCAATTCTTGGAGCGGTCGTCGGATCATTCGTGGAAAACCTCGGCATCTTCTCGACGACCGGGATCCACTGGACCCTCACGTACTACTCACAGGTCTTTCATCCCAACATCTCGGGAAAGGCCCTTGGGGCGCCGCTCCTTCTCTCGAACCAGCTCGGTTTCTTCGTCGCGACGGGAACCGGTGTCCTCGCGGTCATTCTCGCCAGACGTCTCATCGCGAGTCCTGGTAGCTGGAGCCAGCGGATCACCGACATCTTCTTGCTCGGTTCGGTCGCCATACCGGGCGTCGTGCTCGGCGTGGGCTACATCTTCTTCTATAACTTGCCCTTCATCACGAACAACGTGGCGAACATCTACAAGACCCTTCCGCTGCTGATGTTGGCACTCATCGCCAACGCGGTGCCGGGCCAGACTCGCTTCATGGCGGGACCCGTCAGCCAAATTCAGCCGTCCCTCGCTGAAGCGGCCCGCGTGCATGGTGCCAGCCGATTTCGAGCGTGGAGCGCGACCAGTCTTCCGTTGATGTCAAGAGTGCTGCTCTGGGGGTGGCTCCTCACCTTCACTAAGACCCTGTCGGAGCTCGCGATCTCACAGATCCTCTACCCGCCAAGTCAGGAGCCGGCCCCCGTCGCGATTCAGTCATATTTGAGTGGTTTCGAATCGGGAACCGGTACGGCGATGACCGTGTTGATGCTGCTTGAGATGCTCGGTGTCATCGTGATCGCGCTCGCCATCTACCGCGTCGCCACGCCGAAGGGATGGCGAAGAATCGGTTGGACGGGAGCGCAAACATGAGTACAAAAGGGGCCGGCGTGTCCCTTGACCGCCTGAGCAAGGAGTTCGGAGAGAAGCTTGCTCTCAACGAGGTGAGCCTCGAAGTCGAGCCGGGCTCCTTCCTCGTGTTGCTCGGGCCGTCGGGCTCGGGAAAGACCACGTTGCTGCGCTGCCTTGCGGGCATCGAGCGACCGAGCAGCGGTTCCATCTCAATCGATGGGCGTCTTGTCGTTGGCGGAAAGACCTTTGTCGCACCCGATAAACGCCACCTCGCCATGGTCTTTCAGGACTACGCGCTGTGGCCGCACCTCACCGTTCGAAAGAACGTCGCGTTTCCCTTGGCGAGCACCGCGTTGGCGAAGTCTGATCGCGAGAAGCGTTGTGACGATCTCTTGGAGCGCGTCGGCATTGGGCACCTCGCTGATCGCTATCCCAATCAGCTCTCGGGCGGCGAACAGCAACGCGTGGCGCTCGCTCGCGCGCTCGCCGCCGACGTCGGACTCATCTTGTTCGACGAGCCACTCTCCAATCTGGACGCGGACCGCCGCGAGCAGCTGCGCATCGAGATTGCGACTCTCACCAGAGAAGCCGGTGCGACGGCCGTCTACATCACCCACGACCAGTCGGAAGCATTCGCGCTGGCTGACCAGATTGGCGTCCTCAATCACGGTCGCCTTATTCAGCTCGACACTCCCGAAAACATCTACGCGAAGCCGACGAACTCCTTCGTCGCTCGCTTTACCGGCGTGGCGGGAGAGTTTCCCGTGGACGTCGTACGTGCGACCGCGGCTGGTCATCACGAGGTCGTGCTGCCCTTCGCTTCGGGTCACGTCCTTCGCGCGTCCACGTCAAACGGCGCGCTGCCCGACGGTAAAGTGAGTCTGTTCGTGCGATCCGTTGGCGTCTCGCTCTCGGCGCCGGCGAACGACGAAGGCATCGGTGGAGTGATTCGCGATGTTGCTTTCAACGGTCACGGCTATGACCATGTGGTCGATGTCGGCGACGGCTTTTCGTTGACCAAGATCTTTTCCAACCTACGATTCGATCGAGGTCGCAACGTGAAGGTCTGCTTTGAGCCGTCGTCGTGCTTTGTAATGGATGCATCAAGGGAGGTGCCAGCAACATGATTGGTGTAACGGTTTCATCCGGTGACGCCGTACTCGTCGGGGCGGTGTTCATCGCCTGCGCGGTCGAGATGGTCGAGGCGCTCACAATCGTCTTTGCCGTCGGCCACACGCGCGGCTGGCGCTCAGCCTTCGAGGGAACGGCGGTCGCGCTGGTGGTGCTCGCAGCGCTCGTCGCCGCGTTCGGTCCCGCGCTCGTGCACGTGCCACTGACCGTGTTGCGCCTCGTGGTCGGCGGGGTGCTCTTGATCTTCGGGATGCAGTGGCTGCGCAAGGCAATTCTTCGCTCCAGTGGATTCCTGGGCAAGCACGACGAGGACGCGATCTACCAAAAGAAGGTCGCCGAGCTCGCGTCGAACGGCACTGCGCCGGGGCGAGACCGCATCGCCTTCGTGATGGCCTTTAAGGGAGTGTTCCTCGAGGGTCTCGAGGTCGTCATTACCGTCCTGACGCTGGGCACCGCCGCCCATCGACTGGGGCTCGCTGCCGTGACGGCCGCTATCGCCATCGTCCTCGTCGGGATCGTCGGCGTCGTCGTGGCGAAGCAGCTCTCGGCTGTGCCCGAGAACGCGATGAAGATGACAGTCGGCGTGTTGCTCGTGAGCTACGGCACGTTCTGGACGGGCGAGGGACTGAAGGTCAAATGGCCGGGCGGCGACACCATGCTCGTCGGTCTCGTTGCCATTTACCTCGTCGTGACGTGGGCGTACGTCGCGTGGCTGCGCTCAACCAAGTCTCGGGGTCTGGAGGTGACCGCATGAAGGGCTCGTGGCTGACACGCTCGTTGAAGGGATTCGGAATGTTCTGGTGGGATTTTCTCGTCGGTGACACGCCCGAGATCTTCGTTGCCGTCGTGGTGATCATTGGCGTGGTGGCGCTGCTCAGTGAGAGCGGTCACCTGAACGCCGCCGCGGCGACGCTCCTTCCAGTGCTCGCGGTGCTGGCCCTCGGCGCGTCGGTGTGGCGTGCGCAGCGCTCGATGCGCAAATAGCAGCGCTATCGCAGTTCGTACGCAGTCATGGAGAGCGAACCCATCTCGTAGCCGTCGATGATCGTTGATGTCGGTCGGTCCGCAGCGGAAGCGAGGCCCGCCAGATAGGCGAGCGGTAAGAAGTGGTCGGGGGTCGGCACCGCGAGCCGGTAATCCCCGTGGGACTGCGTGAGACCCAGTCGGCTGGCGTCGCTCGTCATGATCTCCCGCGCCGCATCGTCAAAGCGATGCGCCCAATCGGTTCCCTGACCGGGGGAGTGCCAGTCAATGAGGCGCAAGTTGTGCACGATATTGCCGCTCGCCAAGATGAAGACACCCTCGTTACGCAGCGTGTGCAGTTTCGTTCCCAGGTTGAAGTGGTAGTCGAAGGGCAGTTCCGCGTTGATCGAGAGCTGCAGCACGGGTATGTTCGCCTCGGGATACATGTGCACCAGCACTGACCAGGTGCCGTGATCGATGCCCCAGCTGTCGGCGTCCAACCCTACGTAGGTCGGCTCGACCACGTCGATGATGCGCTGGGCGAGCTCCGGATTGCCGGGTGCGGGGTACTCGACGTCAAAGAGCGGTTGTGGAAAGCCGTAGAAATCATGGATCGTTCGCGGCACCCGCATGGCCGTGATCGCGGTGATGTTGACGTACCAGTGCGCAGAGACGACGAGTATGGCTTTGGGCGTAGGCATCGAGGAAGCCAACGTAGACCAAGCGTCCGTGTATCGATTGTGCTCAATCGCGTTCATGGGGCTGCCGTGACCGATAAAGGCTGCGGGCATGATGTCAGGCATGGCACCTCGCTTCGATCCTCAGCGTAGCGGCGACGTCATTTGAGATCGTCAACATAGCCTCCATCTATGCGCGCGCGTCTCATCACCCTCGGCGTCGTTGCCGCCGCGGCTGTCGCCGCGGTGCTCGGATTTGGGCTCTCGCCCTATGGGCCGACGTCTTCGGCGACCACTGTGATCGAGGCTGCAAATCTCGCCTGCGCGCAACAGATGGTGAGCACGTGGAGCGTCGCACAACTTGCGAATGAGACCGTCTCGGTGTCGGTGAACGCTGCGCAGATCGCCGCGATGGCCCCCGCCGCACGCGACGGCTACGGCGGCATCCTGCTCTTTGGGACGGCGGCACAAGCCAACTTCGCTGCGATTATCGCAACGCTGCAGCGAGAGACGCCCGACCACGAGACGATGCTCGTCATGACCGACCAGGAGGGCGGCGGCGTCGAACGGCTCACCAATCTGGTTGCGACGCTTCCCTGGGCGCAGACGATGGGCAAGAACCTCACGACCACGCAGATCACTGAAGAAGGCCTGCGAGTTGGTCGGTCGATGAAGTCGGCGGGCGTGAACACCGATCTCGCTCCGGTCGCTGACGTCGACGGACGCGCGGTGGAACCAGGCGAGCAGGACCCTGATGGCTACCGGTCCTTTAGCGGCGTGCCCGCCAAGGCGGCAGGGGATGTGGTCGCGTTCGCGAAGGGCCTGCGTGAAGCCGGCGTGCTGGCGGTCGTGAAGCACTTTCCTGGTCTCGGTGGGGCGACTGGCAACACTGACTATCGCCCCGCCGCGACGCTACCCTGGTCAACCTTGAAGTCGACGGGACTCGTGCCCTTTCGTTCGGCCATCAACAGTGGAGCCAGTGCGATCATGGTGTCGAATGCGTCGGTGCCTGGCTTCTCGTCGCTTCCTACCAGCATTTCGCCCGACGTCATCAACTACCTGCGCGACAGAATGGGCTTTGGGGGGCTGATCGTGACCGATTCACTCTCCGCGGGAGCCCTCAGCGCCATCCATCTCGGCGTGCCCGCGGCCTCCGCGAAAGCGCTCGCAGCGGGCGCCGACATGGTGCTCGCCGGTTCACCCCCGTCGCCCGCTGCCTCATTGCAGCTCGCGGCGGAAACGTCCAGTGCCATTCAACAATCGGTGACAGCTAGCGCGTTGCCGCTCACGACGCTGCAGGCTGCGGCCGCGCAGGTGTTGGCGAGCGTCAACATACTGAGTTGTGGCACGAACGCCACCACGACGACGAGCACCACCACGACAGCACCGACGATGACCCCAACCACCTAGGGCCTTCAACTCTTTTCGAGCGCGGCGGCGAGCGTTCGGGCAATGACCTTAGGTTTCAGCGACAGATCGACGGCGATTCCCGATTCGTCAGATTCGAGGGTTTCGAGCGTCTCATATTGGGACTCGAGAAGCGAGGCCGGCATGAAAGAGTGCTGTCGGGTCTCCACGTGCGGCCGAACCACCTCGATCGGACCGTCGAGCAGAAGGAAGAAGGCGTCGGGGGCGTATTCGCGCAAGAGGTCGCGGTAGGCGCGCTTGAGTGCGGAGCACGCCGTCACATTTGGACGACCGAGTTCTACTTCTTCGCGTATTCGTTCCCCAACGCGCCGGAGCCACGGAAGGCGGTCATCATCCCCGAGCGGGTGGCCCGACGCCATCTTTTCGATCGCGCGTGCGCTATGCAGATCATCGGCTTCAATGAACACGTAGCGCCAACGCCGTGCGATGTCCTTGCCGATGTGAGTCTTTCCCGAGCCGGACACGCCCATCACGACAATAGGGATCGCACTGGAGTTTGGTCCGCTCACCGTGCGGTTGACTTCGTCGATCGGCGCTTTGTGGGATGGGCCAGCTGATCGATCAGATCGCGGATTTCCTCTGGCGTGAAGTCAAGCGTCGCGTCACCCACCGTGAATTCGATCCGCAGCGACGAGCCACCTTCTTCGACGTAGGGACGCGCGAAGGTCCAGACTTTTCTGCGCTGGGCAATGTCGAGAGCGCGATCGCGAAGTTCGTCCGGCGAGACCTTGAGCCGCACGTGCATCATCGACGACTGCACGATTGCGGGCATCACTTCCACGTCGGGCAGATCATCGAGTGCTTTGGATATCGCGACGGCGTGACGGTAGTACTTGCCCATGCGTGGCAGGCGTGTCTCGAGCACGCTGAGGGCAGAGGCCGCATAGGGCCACATGCCAAAGAGTCGACCGCCGTGTCGTGTCCGCCAGACGGAGACTTCATCGATGAGATCCTGTTCACCAGTGACGCAGCAGCCGGTGATGCCACCGAGTCCCTTGTAGAACGACACGTAGACCGAGTCGAAGAGGCTCGCGATCTCGGCGAACGACTTTCGATAGTACGAACTCGACTCCCACAATCGCGCACCGTCCAGGTGCACCGCTGCTCCACGATCACGGGCCCACTGGACTTGCGCGTTCAGTTCTCTCCAGCTCGGCAGTGTGCCGCCGAGGTCACGCTGGGGCAACTCGATGAGCAGCGCGCCCACCGGTTCACGCACGAGCGCAAGGCTCGCCGCGGTCAACGGCAGGTTTCGAGGACCGACGGGTATGGCGAAGAGGTCATGCAGAAGCTCGTAGCCGCGCTCCTCGTGCGAGTCGAGATGACACGCCGGATGAAACGCCACGCTCTTCCGGCCGCGGCGTTGCGCGTGGACTTTCAGCGCGATCTGTTGGGCCATCGTGCCGCTCGGGAGAAATAGGGCGGCGGGTTTGTTGAGGAGCGTCGCTATCTTCGCCTCGAGAGCGCTGACCGCGCCGCCCACGCCGTAGTAGTCAACATCCGTGTCGACAGGAATCGTCGCGAGGAGATCGCGCGCGATGCGAGGGCCGTGACCGTTCAAGAATCGTTCGCACGACATCATGGCGGCTTCGGTGGTCGCGTCACGCGAGTGGGGAGTGGCCGCCGCCCCGCTGCGTCGTGGTGTCGCGGGTGGACTCATCGACCTGATTCTATTGAACAGGCTCGCTGCAGTCCGAAGTACGAGAAGGCGTGCGCGACGTATTCGTGAGTTACAAGGGACTCGTGAGCGTTGACGACTTCTCGTGGACGTCGATACAGTGAGGGAGGAGCGGGCGCGACGATGCGTCCCCCTCGAGAGGAGACCCACAATGGCGAGAAACCCCTACGAAGACTTGCCGCAGGTACCGTCCTTTGATCTCACGTCGACCGACATCACTGACGGCAGTGCGTTGTCGATGCCGCAGGTCAGTGGTCTCATGGGATCGGGCGGAGAGGATGTATCGCCCGAGCTGTCCTGGAGCGGCTTTCCGAACGAGACGAAGGGTTTTGCCGTCACGGTCTACGATCCGGTTGCGCCGACAGCTTCGGGTTTCTGGCACTGGGCAGTCGCCAATATTCCTGTCACGACCACGTCGCTACCGTCGGGCGCGGGCGACGAGAAGGGCAGCGGCCTTCCGCAGGGTGCGTTGCAGCTCGCGAACGACGCCAGTATGAAGCGCTACGTCGGCGCGGCACCGCCTGCCGGGCACGGCACCCACTACTACTACTTCGTGGTGCACGCCCTCGACGTCGATCACCTCGACCTGCCCGACACCGCCACCCCGGCGTACCTCGGATTCAATCTGTTCATGCACACGTTGGCTCGCGCCATCATCGTCGCGAACTACGAACAGCACTGAGCGAGCAACGTTCCGTCGCGACGAGCGATCGTGGTCTCACCCTCACGGTCATCGGGTGCGCGGGTTCATCGTATGACCCGCTGCGCCGTCTACCGTGTTCGAGCTACCTGCTCGAGAGCTCCGACACTGCAGTCTTGCTCGACTGCGGTTTCGGTTCGTTCGAGTCACTTGAGGCACTGCGGCCCGACGTAGGTCTCGACGCGCTCATCCTGTCGCACGCGCACCCCGACCATGTCGCGGATCTCGCACAGTTTCTTGGCACCGCGTCGCTGTGGCGACGCGCCCCGCGACTCATCGCCTCACGCGCGACGATTGACGGTGCGTCATTCGATGCAACGACGCTCGGCGAGCGGTCGCTCGATATCGTGCGAGACGGCGACCGCGTGATCGGGAGCGGCTTCGGCGCAGACTTCTCCTCGACTCGGCACCAGGTTCCAACACTTGGCGTCCAGGTAACTATGGGTGGTTCACGAGTTGTCTACAGCGCCGACACCGGTCCCGGTTGGGCGTTTCCGGCGTCGTTTCGTGGCGCCGACGTCGCGATCGTCGAATGCACCCTCGACGAGCGGAGCGCGTCATCCTCTCCCACTCACCTCGATGCCCACGAGGTAGCCACGCTGATCGGAGGCTTGTTGCCGCTGATGACGCTCATCAGTCACGTGCCGCCCGGAGAAGGGGGCGAGCGACGACGCGACATCGTCCGTGCGGGCTCGCAAGCTCAAGTGATCCTCGCCCGTCCAGGCTTAACCATCGAAGTGGGGCGCGAAGGTTCGCTATAGGTAGTGAGGCGGCCGCTCGTCACGATCGCGGCGCAAGCGCGAAATCTCTGCTTTCAGGCGCTCCACTTCTTCGCGAAGCGCCCGAATGACTGTCTCAAGCTCCTCCACGCGCGAGTCTTCATCCACTCTCCCAGCGTGGCACATGCGCACGTGACCCGCACCTCCTCCACGACGCGATCCTCTTCACGGCCGTCATCTTCCGCGACGAAGGAAAATCGTCACTTTGTAGTGTGGTATCGACGAACAAGGAATTGAGAGAGCTCATGGCGTTTTGCCCTGTGTGCGGTGCCCAAGTGGCGATGGGGCAAAGCTTCTGCGCTCGGTGCGGAAGTCCGACGACGACGAGCGGCGCGTCGACGTTGACGCCCGCTCCCGCCTACCAGGGCGAGACGTCGAACCCGCAGCGGATCGCTGGTTTCGGTTGGCGAGTGCTCGCCTTCGCGCTGGACGAGTTTGTCTTGGATCTGGTGCTCTACCTGTCGCTGCGCAACTCAAACTCGATCACCTTTTTGGAGCAAGGAATCTTCGCGTTCGTCGCCAACTTCTTGTACTTCGGACTGATGGTGGGGCTCGCGAGGGGCCAGACGCTCGGCATGATGGCCTGTCGGCTGCGGGTCGTAAACGCGACCGATCGCGGACCAGTCACGTTCAATCAGGCAATGGCGCGCTCAGCGATATATAGCGTGCTCTTGCTACTCGCTTCGATTTACGACTACCACGCGAAGCGCAAGAACAATCTGACGACGAAGCAAGCCGAAGTGATCCTGCGCCACGGGCTGCTCTATCTGGCGCTCGCCGCACCGCACCTTCTCGACCTCTTATGGGCCGTGTGGGACAAGCAGCGCCAGACGCTGCACGACAAGTTCGCCAAGACCGTCGTCGTTCACACCCGGTAGTCGAGCGGCGAGGCCGCGTCGATCAGGGGAACAGTCCGCGCAGCTTCGTCGCCTCGGCGATGCGCTCGACGCCGACCACGAGCGCCGTGTCGCGCAGCGGCACGCCCAGCTGTTCGTGCCGCTCCCAGACGGAGTCGAAGGCGTCGTGCATGGTCTTTTCCAGGCGCTGCTGGAAGAGCTCGCTCTCCCACATGAAGCCCTGGAGATCCTGGGCCCACTCGAAGTAGGAGGCAACGACGCCGCCGGCGTTGGCGAGCACGTCGGGCACCACGGGGATGTTGCGACTCGCGAGCACCGCGGCCCCCTCGCCGGTGGTCGGCCCGTTGGCCGCTTCGACCATCATTGAGGCCGACATGGCTTCGGCGATCTCGTCGTTGATGACGCCGCCGAGGGCAGCGGGAATGGCGATATCGCTCGGCAGGGAGAAGAGCTCATCCGCGTGGATCTCGTCCGCCCCGGGATAGCCCATGATCGAACCCGACTCGAAGAAGTGCACGGCCATTTTTTCGTGATCGATACCGTCGGGCACGTGGATTGCGCCGTGCACGTCAGCGAGCCCGACAACCTTCATGCCGCGATCGCTCAGCAGCTTCACGAGTGGTGCGCCGACTTTGCCGTAACCCTGGATGACGACCCGCTGACCTTCGGGAGCGCGCTCGAGCTGCTTGAGAAGCGCGATGGTGCAGATGGTGACGCCCAGAGACGTCGCGCCCGCGTGACCCAGCGTGCCACCGATGGCGAGTGGCTTGCCGGTGACGAGGCCGGGCAGGTTGTGTCCGCGCAGCATCGACACGGTGTCCATGATCCAGCTCATGACTTGCGCGTCAGTGTTGATGTCGGGCGCGGGGATGTCGCGATCTGGTCCGATCATGGGCGCAATGGAATAGGCGTAGCGACGCGTGAGGCGCTCGAGCTCGGCGCGCGAGAGCGCGGCGGGGTCCACTTTGACGCCGCCTTTGGCGCCGCCGTAGGGGATGTTGACGACCGCGCACTTGATCGACATGTCCGCACTGAGGGCGGCGATCTCGTCGACATTGACACTCGGGTGGAAGCGAATGCCGCCTTTGCCAGGGCCCCGCGAGGAGTTGTGCTGGATGCGCCAGCCCGTAAACATGTGCACATCACCCGAGTCCATGCGCACCGGTACTGCGACTTCGAGGATTCGCTCGGGGGTCACGATTCTCATGACCAATCCGTCGTCTAAGCCGAGAAGTTCTCCGGCTCCTTGAATGAGGGAAGCGATACGCAACCAGGGGTTGAGATCGTCGGGGATTGCTTCGTGCAGACGCGTGACCACGAGCCACCAGCCTTTTGGATTTGAGAAAGCGCCGTTGCTTTCACCTTCCAGGTTACGTCAGCCACACATCGCTCCAAACCACCATTCGTCTCGATCGATCCTCCGATACTGTGACAGCCGAGTGTGCAAGGAGTGAGCGATGAAGATCACGACCAATTTGAGCTACGCCGGTGGATTCAAGCGCGCAGTGGGCGAAGTCGTCGAGATGGAGCGGGCCGGTCTCGACCTCGTCTGGGTCGCAGAGGCCTACGGGTTTGATAGTCCCTCGCTCATGGGCTATATCGCGGCCCTCACCGAACGTGTCGAGATTGGCGCAGCCATTCTCCCCATCTACACCCGCACGCCCACCCTGATCGCGATGACTGCGGCCGGTATCGACGCCCTCTCCGACGGGCGTTTTTCCCTGGGACTGGGCGCGTCGGGGCCACAGGTGATCGAAGGTTTTCACGGAGTTCCCTATTCCAACCCGCTGGGGCGCACCAGGGAGATCGTCGACATCTGCCGCGCCGTCTGGCGTCGTGAGGCGCCGCTCGTGCATGAGGGAAAGAACTTCACGGTGCCCCTGCGCGAAGGAGAGGGCACGGGACTCGCCAAACCCCTCAAGATCATCGCTCACCCGGTGCGTAGCGAGATCCCCGTTTGGATCGCCGCGCTCGGGGAGAAGAACGTCGCCATGACAGCCGAGATCGCCGACGGCTGGCTTCCGATCTTCTTCATTCCTGAGCGAGCGCATGAGGTGTGGGGAGGCGCACTCGCCGAAGGGGCGGCCAAGCGCGGTACCCGCGGAGAACTCATGATCAGCGCCGGAGGACTGCTCGCCATTGGCGACGGCGAAGAGATCATCAAGCTCCGCGAGCTCGAGCGCTCGATGGTTGCGCTTTACGTCGGAGGTATGGGCGCAAAGGGGAAGAACTTCTACAACGAGCTCGTTCAGCGATACGGCTACGAGCGCGAGGCGGAAATCATTCAGGACCTCTATCTCGCGGGCAAGAAGAAGGAAGCCGAAGCGGCCGTTCCCGAGGAGTTCCTGGAACTCACCACGCTCTGCGGACCGCTCGGCTACGTGAAGGACCGCATTGCGGCCTATCGAGAAGCAGGGGTGACCCATCTTTCGGTCCAGCCACTGCCGCAGTTAGGCCAGACCAGCGCGTCGCTCATCGAAGCGGTGAAGGAGCTGGTGTAATTAGTCGGGCGTGGCGGTCCTGGTGGCGTCGCGACCGCCCGACGCGAGCCACGCCTCGTACATGATGGCGTAGGCGCCGCCCGCCGCGATGAGCTCTTCGGGCGTGCCCATCTCGACGATGCCGCCTTGGTCGATGACGACGATGCGGTCAGCGCGCTGAGCCGTGGTGAGGCGGTGAGCGATGAGGATTGCCGAGCGTCCCTCGAGCAGACGATCGAGGGCGCGTTCGATGACCGTCTCGCTCTGAAGGTCCAATGATGACGTTGCCTCGTCCAAGATGAGCACTCGCGGTCGTGCGAGGAATGCTCTCGCGAGGGCGAGCTGCTGTCGCTCGCCGGCAGAGAGCGTCTGGCCCCGCTCGTGGACGGGCGTATCCAGTCCATCGGGCAGACGATCAACCAGATCGCGGAGTCCGACGACATCGACGGCTTCGTCAATCTCTTCGTCGGTCGTGCCGGGACGCCCGAAGCTCAAGTTGGTACGGATCGATCCGGCGAAGAGGAACGCCTCTTGCGGTACGACGCCGAGCTGGGATCGAAGCGAGTGCAGGGTGACGGTTCGCACGTCGATGCCGTCCACGAGCACGCGACCCGAGGTGGGGTCGTAGAAGCGATTGGCGAGCTTCGCCATGGTCGACTTGCCCGCCCCGGTCGGCCCGACGAACGCAACCGATTCCCCGGGCGCGATCTCGAGGTTGACGTGCTCTAGGACCGGTTCGTTGGGCAGATACCCAAAGCTCACGTCGTCGAAGGTGATGCGGCCTTCAATGGTTGGTAAGACCACGGCGTCAGGTAGCTCGTCCACGCTGGGCGTCGTGTCGAGGAGCTCGCGCAACCGGATGATGGAAGAACGTCCTTGCTGGAGGGTCGTGTATTGCTGCACGAGCAGCTGTATCGGCGCGAAGAATCGGTTGAGATACAGAAAGAAGACGATGAGCTCGGCGGGATTGAGCTGGTGGTTGAGCACCATGTGGCCCCCGATGCCGAGCAGCATCGCTTGGCCCAAGATGCCAATCATGAGCGTCGAGGGACCGTAGATGGCGTTCACTCGACCGGTGTAGGCATTGGCGTCGCGATACGCGCCGACGACGTGGCGGTGATTGCGGATGTTGCGGCGCTGGCGATTGTGGGCGGTGACGACGCGTATGCCGTAGAGCGACTCGGAGAGGTCGGCGAGCACGATGGCGATGCGGTCTCGTGCAAGGAGATAGCCCTTTTCCGAGGCGTGGTGGTACCAGATGGAAAAGGCGACGAGCAACGGCACGATGATGAGCACGGTCCACGCCGCGAGCGCAACGTTGGTCAAGAACAAGATGACGGTGATCACGATCATCGTCAGACCTTGGAGGGCGAACTGGCTGATGCCGTCTTGGATGAGCTGCTGGAGGTTCTCGATGTCGCTCGTCATGCGACTCATGAGGACGCCCGCTTTTTCGTCGGTGAAGAAGTCGAGACTGAGCCGCTGGAACTGGGTGAAGACTCTGATCCGAAGGTCGTGCATCACCCGCGAGGAGAGCTTTCCGGTGACGTCGACCTGCTCGCGTTGGAAATAGACGCTGACGAGCGCCAGCACGAGATACAACAGCGCACAGACCACGATCACCGAGAGATCGTGGTGGCGCTCCATGCCATGCTGAATGGCGTACTCCGTCAGCAGAGGACCCGCCTGGAGGGTGAGGCTGATGATGATGACGAGGACGGAACCGGCGGCGACCCACTTGGGGTAGACGGCGAGGAGGCGCGGCAGGCTGAGACGCTCGCGCTCTTTCGCGCTCGGCAACTGCGCAAAGTGGACGTGGGACTTCGGGTGTTCGGGTTCTGTTGCGAGCAGCTTCGTCGCCTCGTCCATCAGCTCCTCGGGAATCCCGCCGAAGGGAAGACCGGCTCGACTGGCGGTGGTGGCCGCGTTGCCGCCGAACATTCCGCCGCCGCCGCCCCCGAAACCGAATGCCATTAGGCGCTCCCCTCGGTGGTCGCCTGGGCCAAGATCTCTGAGTAGAGCGGCACATTGGCGAGCAGCTCGTCGTGCGTACCGTCGGCGATGACGCGACCTTCATCGATCAACAGCACCCGGCTCGCGAGGGCGATCGTTGAGATGCGATGGGCGATGACGATGGTGGTGCGCTGGGTGAGCAGTCCTCGCAGCGCCGCGTAGATTCCTGATTCGACGTGCACGTCGATGGCGCTCGTCGCGTCATCGAGGATCAGAATTGGCGGGTTGAGGAGCAAGGTCCTGGCGATAGCGATGCGCTGACGCTGGCCGCCCGAAAGCGTGTAGCCGCGTTCGCCGATGACGGTGTCATATCCCTCGGGGAGCCGCACGATGAACTCGTCCGCGTTCGCCGCGCGTGCCGCGGTCTGGATTTCCTCGAGGGTGGCGTCGGGTCGGCCGTAGGCGATGTTGTCGCTAATCGAGATGGAAAAGAGGAATGGCTCGTCGAGGACGACGCCGACATTCTCACGAAGCGAGGTGAGGGTCACGTCTCGAATGTCGTGGTTGTCGATCGTGACGTCGCCGCTCGTCACGTCATAGAAGCGCGTCATGAGCCGAGCGACGGTGGACTTACCCGAGCCCGTGCGTCCGACGAGCGCCACCGTCTCGCCCGGCTTGATGTGCACGTCGAAGTCCTTGAGGATCTCCGCGCCGTTCTCGTAGGTGAACGTCACGTGGTTGAAGTCGATGGCGCCGTTGACGTCGAGAAGATCGTAGGCACCCGGACGATCGAGGATCTCGGGGCGCTCGTCGAGGATCTCGAAGATCCGCCCGGCGCTCGCTTTGGCGCGCTGTCCCATCATCACGAGCTGGCCGAGCATCATGAAGGGCGCTTGGAGCATCAGCAAGTACAAGCTGAAGGCGAGGATCTCGGGATACTGGAGGTCGCCATGGAGGACCATCCATCCGCCGCACAGCAGCACGAGGGCGAGACCGAGCTGGGGCAGGTTCTGGACCCACGGCGACCAGACGGCCCGAATGTTGGCGTCCTTGATGTAGGCCCACGCCACGCCTTCGGCCGCGTCGGCCAGGCGATTGATCTCCGCCTCTTCCTGGGCGAAGGACTTCACCACTCGGACCCCGTTCACGTTCTCGTCAACGATCGTGGCGACTTCGGCGAGGCGGGCTTGGGTAATCCACGAGATGGGAAACATGACGCGGCGCATCTTGATGCCCACGACGTACAGGATCGGCATCACGACCATGGAAATGAGCGCCAGCGCCCAGTTGATGCTCACCATGAAGCCAAAGGCGACGACACCGATAAAGCACTGGACAATGATGAGCGGCGCAAAGATCGAATACATCTGGACGCTGCGGATATCGCTGTTGGCGCGACTGATGAGCTGACCAGACTGAACCCGGTCGTAGAAGCTGAATGACAACCAGGTGAGATGCTCGTAGATGAGTGAGCGAAGGTCGGCTTCGACGTTGTACGCCGTGTAGAAGAGATACTGGCGCGAGATGATGCCGGTCACGCCGGCAAGTACTCCCACCACGACGATCGAGATGACGTCGCCGTGCAACGAGGCGAGATGCTTGACGAAGGTGTTATTGATGTCGTTGGCCAACATATTGGGCACGAGAACCTGGAAGATGAGGCTGACGAACGACAGCACGATCGCCGTGATGAACGTCGCTCGATGCGACGCGATAACGGGCAACACGCGCCGCCACCAGGTGAGTGACTGATCACGGGAGATCTCGCGACGAGGCCCCGGATACTTCGACTTCACCCCTCCGAGCGGGTTTGCCTCACCTCCTCCGTCTCGAGCGAGACGGTCGGAGACGGAAGATGACACTGGGGAATTCTACCAATGGCCTTCGCGAATCAGCCCTCCGCGGATCACAAAGTTGCGCCACATTGATCACCGGTGCGGGCGTCCACGTCTGGTCTCCGTGATGTCGTCGCCCGCGAGGTCGCTCGAACGCTTCCGCTGCGCACCCGCACCGAGTTCGAGCACCGCCGCCTGGACGCGGTGTGAGGACCTAGTGTGACCACGTGGATTCGCTGCTCGTCGTTCAACACCCAGTCGTTGCGGACAAGGTTCGCCAGCTGCGCGACGTTCGCACCTCCAACGCGGACTTCCTTCGCCTGGCGGGGGAGATCTCGCGCTTTGTCGCCTACGAAGCCTTTCGCAACACCCCCGTCTCGGTGACGAGCGTCGATACGCCGGTGGTGAGCGGCGCGCCTGCGCTGCGAATCGACGCCGAGTATCTCATCGTGCCGATTCTGCGCGCCGGCCTTGGGATGAGTCCCGCGGTGCAGGAAGTGCTCCCGCTCCATCGGGTCTGTCTTGTCGGACTTCGTCGCAACGAAGTCACCTTGAAGCCCGATGTCTACCTCGACGGGTTGCCGGAGTCGCTCGAGGGTGTGCACGTCGTTATCTGTGACCCCATGCTCGCGACCGGCGGTTCACTCGACTGCGTGCTCGAAATGCTCCGCGAACGCGGCGCGGGGGAAATCACCGTTCTGTGCCTAATTGCGGCGAAGCCCGGAGTTGAGTTCGTGCTCTCGCGTCACCCCGGCATCAAGATCGTCACGGCGGCACTCGATGACCACCTCAACGAGGTCGGCTACATCGTGCCCGGGCTCGGCGACGCGGGCGACCGCTTGTTCGGACCACCCGCGCGCTGATCGAGAGGTCGGGTCGAGGTTCTCTCCACGTGTGGCCCCTCTAAATGCCGCGCCCCGCATGGTCGAGGTGAGTTCGAGATCACGGCCGGACGAGGTGCCCTCACGAGATCAGTATGCTCCAGCACCGTGAGAGGCACCTACCCCGTCGACATTGGAACCCAGCACGTGGAGCTACCGATCGTGTCGTTGAACGACACGTTGGCCTTGGCGCTGCTCATCACCGTCGACATGGGTGTCGCGTTCATGGAGAAGGCGGGCGAAGAGCTTGCAGAAGTCCTGGCTCCCTATGACGTGGACGTGGTGGCGACGGTCGCGACCATGGGTATACCCCTCGCAGTCGAAGTGACTCGACACATGGGGCTCGACCAATACGTGGTGCTCCACAAGACGCCCAAGATCCACTTGGCGGACGCCATCAGCGAACCGGTGCGCTCGATCACGACGGCCTCGGAACAGCGGTTGCTCTTTGACCGCGCGCGCATTGGCGACGTCGAGGGCAAGCGCGTGGCGATTGTCGACGACGTCATCTCGACCGGTGCGTCGACGGGCGCGAGCCTCCGGTTGCTGCGCTCCGTCGGTGCGGACGTCGTCGCCATCGGCACCATGGTGACTGAGGCCGGTCTCTGGCGCGACGCCCTTGGCGTCGACGCCGGGATGGTGCGAGCGCTCGGTTCGCTGCCCGTCTTTCGTCCCGACGGTGCCGGAGGCCTCGTCGAGGACTGGAACGGCTAAGTCAGCTCACCTTTTCGAGCTCGCGCTGGCGACGCACTTGTCGTTCGATGTTGCCGGTCATCTTCTCCAAGACGAAGTAGACGAGTCCCGCAATCACGACGCCGGCCTCGATCGAGAAGTCAGCGCCGCCGTACCAACCGGCGCTGCACACGCTGTGCACGAGCTTGCCCGCACACGCGGCTCCGTAGTGATTGGAGACGGGCGTCATCCAGTGGAACGGAAAGTTGACGGGCGGCGGCGCCTTAGAGAAGGCGAGCGTCGCACAGACCAGTCCCGCGACGAAGGCGATCATGGCATTCCAGTTGATCCCGCTCTTTCCAACGAAGTACACGCTGCCCGCGTCGCGACGTTGCAGTTCGGACGCGTTGTAGCGGTAGCGACGCATGATCCAGTCGACCAGCATGATGGAGAACCAGGGCGTGATCCACACGATGATGACGCCGACGAACTCTTTCATGTAGAGGGAGAACGTGGACTGGAACTCGGCGTAGATCGTGAGGCCGCAGGCGAGTATCGAGTCGAGCACGACCGCCTGGTAGCGCTTGAGGCGTAGTCCCATGGCCTGGAGCGAGACGCCCGAGGAATAGAGGTCGAGCGAGTTGATGCCAAAGAGCTGGACAATGGCAAAGATCAAGAACAGCGCCACGAACCAGCTCGGCACCGCGTGCTGGCCGCGCAGCGCTTCGAAGGGGTTCGCGCTGTTCCACGCCGCCGACTGGGTCGCGTTCGAGAGAAACGTGTAGGTGGCAGCGCCGATGACCATCATCGCGATCTCGGGCAACGCCGTCGCGACGAAGACCCATCCGACAATTGAGCCCTTCTTCGCGTCGCGGGGGAGATAGCGCGTGTAGTCATTGCCACACTCGGTCCACCCGAGGCCCGAGAGCGCAATGGTGAAGGCGAGACCCGCGGTGTAGAGCTCCCAACCGCCGCCGAATCCCTTGAAGGATGTCGAGCCGTGCTTGATGTCGAAGATGGCGAGGACGATGAAGATCGCCCCAAAGGGGATGATCAGCGCGCGCAGGACCTTCACCATCGTCGCGTGCCCGAAGTACGGCATGACCGCTTGGATCGCGGCCGCGATGATGATGAAGACGACTTTGAGCGGGTTCGACACGTGGACGCCCGCCATCTGGGACAGCACGATCGCGGCGCCGACAATGAGAATGAGCCCCTCGGTCTCAAAGCCGAGCTGCGTGATCCAGTTGAAGAAGCTGACGATTCTCGCACCGCGGGTACCGAACGCTGCGCGCGAGATGGTGAAGGTCGTCGTGCCGGCCTCGGGGCCCTGCAGCGAAGCCAGTCCCAGGAGGAAGAACGAGAGGTTGCCCAGGATGATGATGCTGAGGGCGGTGTAGAAGCTGAAGCCGAACCCCATGAGGAGTGCTCCATAGATGAAGTACTCGACGTTGATCGCAGACCCCGCCCACATGGCGCCGATATTGCGCGGGGTGGCCCAACGCTCGGTCTCGGGAACGAAATCGATGCCGCGCTGCTCAACGCGAAACGCCGGATCTCCCGGCGATCCGTCGTGGGAATCCAAGGTCGTAGCCACTTCTGTCGTCCTCCTGCTTGCTGTGCCCCCAAAGACGACCGGCCAAGGCCGAAGTCGTACGCGCCAAGTATGCCCGAAATGCCTTATGGAACTCAGGAGAACACTGAGGAACACTGAGAATCAGTACTGATTTCTCGCTCCGGTAACAAAAGTCACTTTTAACGGCTTCTTAACTTCCTCCAATGGCGAGCACACAGTGGTGCGACAAACTGGCAGAGCGTTGTTGTACCGACGAATAAAGAAGGTGTCATGTACTCAAGAACGAGCGATTCGAGTTCTCTGAAGTACGACCTTTGGGTCATGGCTTTCCCCGAGGCGCAAGCCTAAGAGCCCCTCTTTTCAGGACCCAGGCGGTCCCTCCCTCCGCCTGGGTCCTGAAGTAACTCTCAGTTAAAAAACTTTCGGTGTGTGTACTGGTCAGTAAGCGAAGTCTTGCTAAGTTTCGCCCAGTGGAGAAACCCAACGGGGGGTTCTTCGGGGGAAAGCAGGACAGAGATGTCGTCAACGTTCGATCGTCGTTCGTTCCTTACTCACTCAGCCGCCACACTCGGCGGCGTCGCCATGGCGGGGACTGTCGTTGACTCCCTGCTCTCAGGCGTTGCGGGTGCGGCAGTCGGAGTGGCCAAAGGAAAGCCCAAGATGGGCGGCGTCCTCACCGTTGGCACCCTCTCTGACGTGCCGAATTACCACATCTTCAATGGCTCGCACGGCAAGATGGACGACTCGGGCTTCTGCGTTGCGAACGCTCTCTACGACCCGCTGTTCGTCATGTCCGCCAACGGGAAGACAGCATTGCCCATGCTGGCGCTCTCGGCGAAGCCCAACGCGAATTACACGGTGTGGACCATCGCGCTGCGCCACGGCGTTCAATTCCACGATGGTACGAACTTTGACGCGTCGGTGGTGGTCGCCAACTACACGGCCGCCGCGGCCGACACCACGGTGGGGCTCGCGATTGCTCCCTTTATTGCGTCGGTCAAGGAAGTCAATTCCTACACCGTCGAATACAACATGGTCATTCCCTACGCTTCGTTCCCGATATTGCTCGCTGAGCAGCAGATTGCCTACATGGCGGCTCCCTCCGCACTCGGGCTCTCCTACGCCGGCAAGCCGATCGGCACCGGTCCCTTCAAGTTCAAGTCGTGGTCCGTCGGCGTGGAATCGCAGTTCACGAAGAACGCGAAGTACTGGCGCAAGGACGGCGCGGGCCGCCGACTTCCGTACCTGGAAGGCATCACCTTTAAGACGATTGTCGACTCGGCGTCGCGCAACGAAGCCCTCCAGGGCGGCAGCCTCGACATGATCCTTCAAGAGACGGGCGCACAGATCGCCCAATTGAAGAAGATGCGCGGCATCTCCATGGTCACCGACCAGACTCAACCGCGCGACCCCTCCCTCAACGTCCTGATCGTCAACACGACCGGAACCATGAATCAGTACTTCTGCTGGGCGGGCGAATTTGCCTCGGTCGGTGTGCCGGGAGCGTTGCCCTATATCGAGAAGGGCCAAGCCGTCCCCACCCCCGTGCAGGACGCGGTCTACCAAGGCACCTCAGGCGCGGTCAACCCTTCGACGCTGCAGTGGGATACCTCGCTCAAGCCCGTCCTCAACGACGTGTCCATCCGTCAAGCCTGTGCCATGGCGATCAACCGGAACACGTATTTCAAGCTGATCGACGGCGGCGTGGGTGCGGTGTCCAACGGACTGTACCGCAAGACGTCACCGTTCTACGACAATCCGGGCTATCCCAACTACAACCCGACCAAGGCGAAGACATTGGTCGACGCCTACAAGTCGGCCAACAACCTCACCAAGGTGAGCTTCGTGATCGACATCTTGTCCAACGACGCCTCCTCGACCCAGGCGTTCTCCTTCTTCCAGCAGCAGCTGGGTGCGGTGGGCATCACGGTGGTATCGAGGCCGCTCGTTCAGAGCACGCTCATCAACAACGTGATCTATGGCGAATACGACTGCGCGCAGTGGAACCAGTTCGGTGGCGTCGACCCGTCGCTCAACTACGTGTGGTTCAACTCGCAATCTGCATCGGCGGCCTTCCCCGCCGGGCTGGGTCTCACGACGTTGCCAGCGAGCCTCAACATCGCAGGCGCGGTGAACTTTTCTCACCAAGGGGACCCGGTGGTCGAGAATGCGATGCTCGCGGCGCTCGCGGCGAAGCCGAGCTCGCCGGTTGAGGTTCGCTCCTGGCGTACGGTGAACTCCAAGTTCGCCAAGGACATCCCGTACCTCTGGCTCGACATCACCGTGAACGCATGGGCGGCTCGCAGCAACGTGCAGAACTGGGCGTACGGGACGGCGGCAGACGGCACGACGCGCTGCCTCAGTCCCGATGGCGGTTCGGCTCGCTGGGACCAAATCTGGCTTTCCTAAGACTGGGCGATCTCGTCAGGTCGTGACGGAACGCCGATGAAGGCGTGCCGAGTCGGTCGTTGATAGTGGCGTGACCCGTCCGCGTACGTGTCGCCAGAACAGCAGCGTTGACAGGGCGAGCACCGCGGAGACGACGGCCATGACGGAGAACGGCAACGCAGGGTTGATAGCGAAGAGGAAGCCGGACGCGCCTGCGCCGATCGCGAGCGATGCAGTGTTGGACGTCGTGTAGAGCCCCTGACGCCTCGAAAGTTCGCGGTCGGCCGCGCCTTGGCTCATGAGAGACGAGATAGACGGCAGCGAGAGCGCGGCGCCCACTGACTCCAACGATCCGAGACCGAGAATCAGGTTGTTGTTGTGGATGTGCGGGTAGATGACAAGAAAGATCGAACCGTTGAGTAGACCGAGCAGCGCGGTCAGTCGCCGATTCGCGTGGTCGGCGAGCCAGCCGCCAGCTCGGAACAGCAGAATCCACGGCAGCCCAAAGGCCGTCCAGCTGAGCCGTATCTGCAGCGTGCTCGCGTGATGAGCGTGCATCAGGAGACTCCAGCACCCTTCGTACACGCCGACGGCGATGCCCGACGCGCCTGCTGCGACCAGCGCACCGGTCAGTTGTCTGCTCCACTGCAGCTTCGGCAGCGGCGTCGGGTCGTACGCCCGGTCGCCGAGGTTGGCCCGCACCGCGACGACGGCCGCGAGGAGACTCACCACCCCCGTGACGAAGAACGCCCATCCAAGATCGTTCACCGTCGCGGCGGCACCAATGACGGGGCCGATGGCGAGACCGAAGAGCTGGGCCGCCAGGATTCGAGACACGGCACGGCCTCGTTGTGCTTCAGGGAAAAGCGATGCGACTGCCGACATGGAGGCCACTTCGATGGCGCCCGCCGACGCCCCCTGTACCAATCGCGTGAGGGTGAACCACGGCGCAGAGATCGGCAGGAGAAACGTCATGCTCGCGAGTCCGTAGATCACGAGACTGAGAACGAGCAGGCGTCGACGCCCGAACTTGTCGGCGAGGTGACCAAAGGCGAACTGCGTCGCAATGCCGGCGACGAAGAATGAGGCCATGACGAGTCCGACCTCGCTCGGCGTGCCCCCACGGCGTTCGAGAAAGAGGGGGAGAAGGGGAAGTCCAAGGGTCGCACCCATCCACTGGATCGCGACAATCACCGTCAGACGGCGCAAAGTTGAGTTGGCGCTGCTCTGAGCCATGGGGTCCACGCTACCGGCGTACCTCGTGAAATCACCCTGATGATTGCTCTTTAGAAGGTGTGACACTCCACCAAGATGAGAACTCCGAGGAGGAAATACACGAACGGCAGAGCGTGGGGAGCGTGTGCTCGACCCCAGGTGACCACTCTCGGGTGCTTCGCGAGGCGCTGAGCGCTGAAGAGAAAGATTGCCTCCCAGCACGCGAAGACGATGATGGTCACAACTGCTCGCTCCAGGCCATTGGCGCGAAGGAGTGGGATCCAGACAGCGATGTTGTCACCGCCGAGGATGAGCGTCATCACGAATGTCGTAATGCTGCCGCGTTTGAACTGTTCGCGCGGCTGCTCGCGATGACGCCACGCGTAGATCGCGAAGCTGAACGGCGCCACGCAGAGCAGTCCCACCCAGCGGACTGGGACCACCGCGAGCAAGGTGCCGACCCCAGCCGCGAGAGCGACGAGCACGAAGACCGCGACGCCCTGTGCCCACGCAACGCGACGAAACCTCTCGTGGTCGGTGACGATGAGCTGTGCAGCGAACGCAAAGAAATTGTCGAACATGGTGGCGACAAAGGCGAGCGACGACACGACCACCACCACGAGAAAGGTCTGCACCCGGCGAGATTACTTGAGAGTAGGAATTGCTTAAAAAGTGCGGCGGTAGGCTGCACCTGATGATTCGTCCCGTCTCGCCTCCCACCATCGAGCAGATCGAACACGCGCGCGAGATCGTTGCCAAGTACCTCCAGCCGACGCCGACGACCTCAATCTCCGTGCAGGGACGACCAGTCTTTGTGAAGCTGGAATGTCTGCAGGTCACTGGAAGCTTCAAGGTTCGCGGTGCACTCGCGGCACTCGACGCCGCGAAGCGCGTTGATCCGAACGGTGCGGTGATCACGGCGTCAGCGGGTAACCACGGCCTGGGCGTCGCGCACGCAGCCCGATTGCTCGGCACCCGCGCCACCGTCGTCGTGCCCACGAACGCGTCGGTCGCCAAGGTGAAGAAGCTGTCTACGTACGACATCGAGCTCATCCAGTTCGGCACGTCGTATGACGACGCGCAAGCGCACGCGGTCGCACTCAGCGAGCAGCGCTCCATCAGGTTTGTCTCGCCGTTCAATGACGGCGACGTGATTGCCGGCCAATCGACCGTCTTTGATGAGATGCTCGTCCAGGCGCCAGAGCTCGAGCACGTGGTCGTCGCCGTGGGCGGCGGAGGACTCATCTCGGGAACGCTCCAGTCGAGGGAGGTACACGATCGCAGCGATATCCGCGTTACGGGCATCCAGGCCGAAGAGAGCGCGGCGCTCTATCACGTCTTGCGCGGGATGCGCATGAGCGACGTCGTGCACCGTCCGACGATCGCGGACGGACTTGCCGGCGGCGGTGACGAGGGCGCCATCACCAACGAGATCGTAGAGAAGAGTGGCATCGAACTGGTGCTCGTGCCCGAGGTTGAGATTCGCCGCGCGGTGCGAGCACTCGTGGAGAACGCTGGTCTCGTCGTTGAGGGATCGGGGGCCGCACCCTACGCAGCCATCGCGACGGGCCTTATCGATGACACCACGTCGCGCATCGGCTTCATCGCGAGCGGACGCAACATCGCCCACGAACTGTTGGTGGAGCTCTTGCAAGAACCTTTGGGCTAATGCCCATCGCGGTTTTACGGCGCAACAGTATGGTGTTCGAATGATCGGTCAGAAGCGCCTGATGGCCGTCGTCGTCGCGGTCGTTGCGCTGGCGCTCACCGTATTTGGCATCGTGTTCGCGGCGACCGACCCCAATCCGGCCGCCCTCGGGAGAGATCCGTTGGCCCTCAACGGCTACCCGCCGCACTCGGCGGACGTCGCGGTGTCGCTGACCACGTCGGGGGGCCTCGGACTCAACGCGAACATCACCGCTAACTTCACCGACAACCGCGCGAGTGCGCTCGTCAGCTTTCCAACCATCGAGACACCCTCGAGTGTTGACGTCCTGATGGCGAGCGACCATCTCTACGCACGCTCCGCGGACGTCTCGAGTGGCCCCTGGTTCGACACAGCCTTCAAGACGCTGAATTTCTTTGGCGTCTCCCTCGAGCTCACCAAACCCGACATCTACCTGATCGCGGGGCTGCACAAGTCGGTAACGCATAGCGGCTATTCGACGACGTACAACTTCACCCAGCAACACGTCGTGCTGTCGACGCTGCTCGGCTCCGCGAAGAGTCTCTCGACGCTCGGCTCGGTGCGCTGGTCAATCACGGTGGGCAGTCAGGGTGAAGCCTCAGCGAGCACGCTTGTGGTCACCTCGAAACATGCGACGACGACGATTTCGGCGAAGGTGCTTTCCTACAATGAGCCCGCGAAGATCTCGGTGCCCGCGTCAAAGGACGTCCAGGCACTCTCGCTCTCGGGACTCGAGAAGCTCCTCAAGGGTCGAGACTTCGCGTCACTGCTCATTCCGCGCGACCTCACGTCGCTCTCAAAGACCTCGATCAGTTAGTCGCTCATGAGTGCTCAACCCGAACCACGCTGGCCCGCGTCACTCGCGCTGATCGTCTGTGCGGCGCTCTACGTGTTGCTTCCCAACCGTCTCGTCGTCGGTCCCCGTTGGCTGTTGCCCATACTGATCGTGCTGCCCCTCATCCCCTTGTCACTGACGTGGCATCACATGCCCGAGAACCCGAAGCCGGTTCGTTACCTCGCTGTCTCATTGGTCGCGATCACAACCATCGCGAACGTGGTCTCGGTGGGCTTGCTCATCCACCACGTCTTCTATAGCGCCATCATCCCTGGCCGCGGGCTGCTGTATTCGGCCGCATCCATCTGGGCGACGAACGTTATCGTCTTCGGGCTCTGGTTTTGGGAATTGGATCGCGGCGGCCCTCATATCCGTGTCGGTAAGGACATCAAGCAGCCTGACCTGCTGTTTCCTCAGATGACCATGAGCAAAGACGACTGTCCCCCTGAATGGCATCCTCACTTTATTGACTACCTCTACACGTCCCTCGCCAATGGGACGAGTTTCGCGCCGGCGGACGCCATGCCCCTCACCTCATCCATGAAGACGTTGTTTGGCCTCGAATCGCTCATCTCGTTTGTCACCATCGCCATCGTCGCGGGCGAAGCCGTCAATATCCTGAGATAGATCAGTCGAGGAAGTGCTCGAGCACTCGACTCGCGCGGCTTTCGCGCTGCCGCCGCGCTTCTACGCGATCGGACCAGCTCGCGGCTCCGAGTACCGAGTTGATCCCGAGCCAGCGAAGCGGTTCGAACTCCCAGCGCTTGCCGTGATGCTGCACGAATGGGAGACGAGTGAACGCGGTCTCCTTGTCGGGCTCAACGATCAGATCGGCCAGTGCGGTGGCGGCGACGTAACTCATGACGACTCCGTCGCCCGTGTAGCCGCCCGCACTCGCGAGTCCGCTCTCGCGATCAACGATCGCCGACGGTGACTGGTCGCGCGCCATCGCGAGCGGGCCGCCCCAACGGTGCGTGATCTCACCTTCGAGCGAGGGGAAGAGCTCCCTGAGAGTCCCTTCGAGGAGCCGAAAGACCTTTGGATTCTGGTCGAAGCGACCTTCTACGGTCGAGCCGAAGTGGTACGGGGCCCCGCGTCCGCCAAAGGCGATGCGACCGTCCTTGGTCCGCTGTCCGTAGATGATGAGGTGTCGATCATCGGCGAACGTCTCGTACTCGGAGAAGCCGGTCTCTTGCCAGAATGCGTCGGACTGCGGCTCGCTCGCGATCATGAGCGAGTAGATCGGCGCCACGCTGCGGCGCTCGCCGGGCAGGGTCGGCGTAAAACCTTCGGTCGCTCGCACCACGACGCGAGCGTGCACGGTCGAGTTCTCGGTTACCACCTCGGCCGCTCGTCCACGCCGCGCGCCATGGATCCGGGTGACCTTGGTGTTCTCAAAGATCTGTGCGCCGAGTCGTTCGACGACGTCGGCGAGGCCACGTACGAGTCGCGCGGGATGGATGCGCGCGCAGTGCGGTGTGTACGCGGCGCCGAAGGAGTCCGTGACAACGCCACGTTCTCGAGCGTTGTTCGCATTGAGCCATTGCAGATCCTCGGGCTCGTCGCCGAGCTCACGCGACATCTCGACATATTGACGAAGTCTTGCTGCCTGCAGCTCACTTCGCGCGAAGGTCATTGTGCCGCCGCGCACGTAGTGAGCGTCGATATCGTCTTCAACGAGCGCATCACCGAGTGCCACGACGCTTTGTCGCAGTTGCGCGCGCAGATGATCGAACGAGGCTCGTCCGTGGCGGGCAATGACCGCGTTTTCGCTCAACGGATAGAGCGCCGACGCCCAACCGCCATTGCGCCCCGACGCGCCAAAACCGCACACCGACTGTTCGAGCACCGCGACCTGAAGGGTTGGATCACGGCGCAGGAGTTCGCGGGCCGTCCACAGTCCGGTAAACCCGCCGCCCACGATGGCGACATCTACGTCCAGGTGGTCACGGAGCGTTCGACGCGCCCCTACCGGTTCAGGCAGCGTTGACCACCACAGCGAGTGCGGAGGCTCCACTAGATATTGAGCTTGGATGCTCCGGTGAAGACGTCTCGCAGGATTTCGGTCATGAGATCGATATCCTCACGAGTCGAAATGAGCGGCGGGGCCAGCTGTACGACGGGGTCACCCCGGTCGTCGGAGCGACAGATCAGTCCGCGGCGGAACATCTCAGGTGAGACGTAGCCGCGAAGAAGGCGCTCGGCGTCGTCACCGGCCCAGGTCTCCTTGGTTGCCTGGTCCTTCACGAGCTCAATACCCCAGAAGTAGCCAACGCCGCGAATGTCGCCGACGATCGGGATGTCCTTCAAGGACTCGAGGCTCTGTTGGAAGTAGTCCTCGTTCTTCTTGACGTTCTCGATCACGTGCTCGGTCTCGATGATCTCGAGCGCCTTCAGAGCGGCGGCGCACGAGGACGGGTGACCGGCCCAGGTGAAGCCGTGGAGGAACGAGACGTCGTCGTGGAGGAACGGTTCCGCGATACGGTCCGAGACGATCATCGCGCCCATCGGCGCGTAGCCAGCGGTGATGCCCTTCGCGCAGGTGATGATGTCAGGAACGAAGTCGTATCGCTGACCACCAAACCACGATCCGATGCGCCCGAATGCACAGATGACTTCGTCCGATACGAGCAAGACGCCGTATCGATCACAGATCTCGCGCACTTCTTGCCAGTAGCCCGGCGGGGGAGTGAAGCATCCTCCGGCGTTCTGGACAGGCTCGAGGAAGACCGCGGCGATGGTCTCGGGCCCCTCGCGAAGAATTGCCTCTTCGATCTGGCGAGCCTGCCAGAGACCGAAGGCCTCGAAGTCGTCCCCGTGACGTTCCGCACGGTAGAAGTTGACGGCGGGCACCTTGACCGCACCCGGCACGAGCGGCTCGTACGGGGTGCGGTATCCCTCGAGCGAGGTGATCGTGAGCGCGCCGAGCGTCGTGCCGTGATACGCAACGGCGCGGCTGATCACTTTGTAGCGATCGAGGTCGCCGCGCAAGCGATGGTACTGACGAGCCAGCTTCCAGGCACTCTCATTCGCCTCGGCGCCACCGGAGGTGAAAAAGACGCGATTGAGATCGCCCGGAGTCAGGCTCGCCAGCCGTTCGGCGAGCTCGATGGCTTTGGGGTGGGCGTAGGTCCACAGCGGAAAGAAGCCCAGCTCGCCGACCTGCGCGGCCATCGCTTCACCGATGTCGCGGCGACCGTGACCGAGGGAGTTCGTGAAGAGACCCGAGAGCCCATCGAAGTACTCAGTGCCGTTGGCGTCATAGACGCGCGTGCCTTCGCCGCGCACCATGATCGGAATCTCGTTCGACTCGCTGTAGGCGCCGAGACGCGACATCTGCAGCCACAGGTGGCGCCTCGCACGTTCGGAATAGTCGTGACTCGCATGTCGCTCGCCGGTGACGGTTATGCCGTCGGATATGGTCTCGTGAAGTGTCACTTTGTCCCCCATTCATAGGTTTGCTTCGCTAATTTCAAATACAAGAACGTCTCGACCTCGGTCACACCCGGAATGGAACGAATCGAATCATTCAAGAGGTGCACCAGGTCGTTATCGTCTTCGGCAATGACTTCGGCAATGATGTCGAAGCTGCCCGCAGTCATGACGACGTAATTCGCTGCGTCGATGGCTGCCACTTTGTCGGCTACCAGTCGCACGTCACCCTGCACGCGAATGCCGATCAGCGCTTCACGGCCGTAGCCGAGTTGCAGAGGATCAGTGATCGCGACAATCTGCATGACGCCCGAATCCTTGAGGCGTTGCACGCGACGACGCACGGCAGCTTCAGAGAGTCCAATCTCTTCGGCAATGGCTCCATAGGCGCGACGACCGTCGTGCTGCAAGCGGTTGATGATCTGACGGTCGAAGGAATCGAGCGCCCCGGGTGCAGAGTTGACGAGCTCAATGTTTACGCGATCGTCACCAGATTGACTCTGTCGTTGTGCTTTGGATGCTGGCATTTTTTATTCCTGAGCGAAAGGTCTTACGACCTCGGTGCTGCGGATTACTTCAGTATAGGGGGTTTTCGCGACGGAAAGCGTCGTATTTTTGACCTAGGGGTCCTCATTCCTTCTATTTCGTTGCAAAGCCCTTGTGCCGTCTGGCAGAGTGGCTCTGGGCCCCGCCACCCGGCAGTGCCCGTCGAGGGGAGAGTTATGCGTCGTTTAGCCAATTTCATCGGGGGCGAATCGGTTGCGCCCAAAAGCGGCAAGTACGTCGAGCTCATCAACCCGTCGACGGGCGAACCGTTCGCCGAGATGCCCGTGTCCGACGCGTTCGACATCGACTTTGCGCTCAACGTGGCGGAGAAGGCGTTCGCGTCGTGGAAGCGCACCACCCCTTCAGAGCGCTCACGAGCACTGCTCAAGATCGCCGACGTGTTCGAAGAGCACGCTGAACAGCTCGTTGCGATTGAAGCGGAGAACACCGGCAAGATCATCGCGGTCACGATGAGCGAAGAGATCCCACCGATGCTCGACCAAATCCGCTTCTTTGCCGGCGCTGCTCGACTGCTCGAGGGTCGTGGGGCGGCGGAGTACATGACCGGTATGACGAGCTACGTTCGCCGCGAGCCGGTCGGTGTCTGCGGCGCCGTGACGCCCTGGAACTATCCAATGATGATGGCGGTGTGGAAGTGGGCGCCCGCGATCGCGGCGGGCAACACGATGGTCTTGAAGCCGAGTGACACGACCCCGTCCTCGGCGCTGTACATGGCAGAGCTCATGAGCCAAGTCCTCCCCGAAGGCGTCTTTAGTGTCGTGTGCGGCGACCGCGATACCGGACGCGCCCTCGTCGAGCATCCGATCCCCGCCATGGTCTCGATCACCGGGTCCGTTCGCGCCGGTACCGAAGTCGCCGAATCGGCGGCACACGACCTGAAGCGGGTGCACCTTGAGCTTGGCGGCAAGGCCCCCGTCATCGTGTTCGAGGACGTCGATATCGCCAGCGCGGTCGAGAACATCGCTATCGCCGGTTATTTCAACGCGGGCCAGGACTGCACCGCGGCAACGCGCGTGCTCGCCGGCGCAAAGGTCTACGACGACTTCGTTGATGCGCTCGCGCAGCAGGCGAGCAACACCGTCATCGGGCCGCCCGAGAGCGACGATGCGCTCTTCGGCCCCGTCAACAACCGCTCGCAGTTCGAGCGAGTCAACGGGTTCGTCGCTCGTGCTCCGAAGCACGCGTCGGTCGTCGCCGGGGGCTCGCCGGTAGCGGGCCAGGGGTTCTTCATCTCGCCCACGGTGGTCGCGGGGCTGTACCAGGACGACGAGATGATCCAAAACGAGATCTTCGGGCCGGTCATCACTGTCCAGCAGTTCGCTGACGACGTGCAGGCACTCGAATGGGCGAATGGCGTCCAATACGGGCTCGCGTCATCGGTCTGGACGCGCGACCATGGCCGGGCATTGCGCTTCGCACGTGATCTTGACTTCGGATGCGTCTGGATCAACACCCACATTCCCCTGGTCGCCGAGATGCCCCACGGGGGCTTCAAGAAGTCTGGCTACGGCAAGGATCTCTCCGTCTACGGCTTCGAGGACTACACCCGAATTAAGCATGTGATGCACAACCTCGATTTCTAGAAGTGGCCCGTCGCGCGAGTTGTTAGCGTGGTGTCGGCAAAGAGGGGATGAGTGATCAACGATGATCATCGGTGCAGTTAAAGAGATCAAGACGGACGAGTATCGCGTCTCGCTGACTCCAGCGGGTGCGAGGGAACTCACGGCAGCGGGGCACAGGGTGCTCGTCGAGCGCGGCGCGGGCGTGGGGTCGTCAATCGCGGACGCTGATTACGTCGCGAACGGCGCGACGATCGTCGACAGTGCGGACGACGTGTGGGCCGAGAGCGAGCTCCTCCTTAAGGTCAAAGAGCCGATCGCCGACGAGTACAAGCGACTCTCGGCGCACAAGAATCAAGTGCTCTTCACGTACCTGCACCTCGCGGCGTCGCGCGAGTGCACTGAGGCACTGGTAGCCGCCGACAACGTGGCGATCGCCTTCGAGACTGTTCGTCTGCGCGACAACTCATTGCCGCTGCTCACCCCGATGAGCGAGGTCGCTGGTCGAATGGCCCCGCTCATGGGCGCGTACCATCTGATGCGCACGGGCGGCGGACACGGCACCTTGATCGCGGGCGTCCCCGGGGTTGCCCCGGCGAACGTCGTGGTGATCGGTGCCGGTGTCTCGGGCCTCGCCGCGGCGACGATTGCCGTGGGCATGCACGCCAACGTCAAGATTCTTGATCGAAACCTCGAGCGCCTGCGCCAAGTTGACATTCATTTCGACGGTCGTGTCCAGACGATTGCCTCGTCAGCGCTCGCCGTCGAAGAGGCGTGCCTCGACGCCGACATCGTCATCGGTGCGGTCTTGGTGGTGGGCGCCAAAGCGCCGAAGCTCGTGAGCAACGACCTCGTCGCGCGCATGCGTGAGGGATCGGTGTTGGTCGACATCTCGGTCGACCAGGGCGGCTGCTTCGAAGCGACCCGTCCGACGACCCACTCGAATCCGACGTTCGAGGTCAACGGCTCGATCTTCTACTGCGTCGCGAACATGCCGGGCGCCGTGCCCGCCACGTCGACGAGGGCGCTGTCCAACGCCACGCTGCCCTACGTCTTTGAGCTCGCTCGCCAGGGCTGGCGCGAAGCGGTCGTCGCCGACGACGCGCTCGCAGAAGGCGTCAACGTGGTCAATGGCAAGGTCACCTATGGACCGGTCGCCGAGGCACTCGGACTCGCTCACACCCCGCTTCGCTCGCTGCTCTAACTCTCCACGTAAGGGCAGTGGCGACATCCACTCTCGCAACACGTGCCTCGGTTGAGGTGCGTCATGACCGTGAGGACGACGAGCCCGGTTCCTGGATCCTGGTAACTAGAACGGCCCTCTTCGACGGCCCGTTCGTGGGCTTCGATGATCGCCTCGTAGTCCTCGCGACTGGGATCGAGGCGCGAGGGATGGGGACGGGGCACGGGCATTGAGATCAACCTAACGGTGGTTAGTGTTCGACGCTCAGTATCACTTTGCCGAACTTGCCGGGTTGGGCAAAGTAGTCATAGGCCGTCGCGGCGTCTTCCAGACGAAAGACCTTGGCGACGGGCACGACGAACTCCCCGACGCGCCATCTCGGCACGAGCGTGTCGCCGACGAGTCGAACGACGTCGGATTTCTCCTTCATCGTCCGCGATCGCATGGTCGAGCCGGTCACGACCGTTCGACGTTGCATGACCTTCAAGAGGTCCAGCTCGACGCGACTTCCCGCGCCCACGCCAATGACGATCACTCGCGCATGGGGGTTGAGCACGTCAAAGGCGAGGTTGAGGTGGGCGGCACCGATGAGTTCGAGCACGACGTCGACCCCGTCAAGCGCGGGGACCTGGTCCACGGTGACCGTCTCACTCGCTCCGAGCGCGCGCAGCTGCTGGTGGTGCCCATCGGTCCGCGTGACGGCGATGACCTCGGCACCAAGGACGCGAGCGATCTGCACGCCCGCGACGCCGACGCCGCCCGCGGCACCCGAGATCAGCACCCGTTCGCCAGCTTGGAGGTCCGCTTGGGAGACCAGCGCGTCGTAGGCCGTCATGAAGGCCTCGGGGAAACCGCCCGCGTTGATGAAGTCCGCGTTGCTGGGCACGAAGAGCAAGTGCTCCGCAGGCACCACGCAGTGCGTGGCTTGTGCACCGCCGCCAACAATGGCACAGACCCTTCGCCCCAGCAGAAGATCAACGACTCGATCGCCGACCGCAGACACGACGCCGGCGAGCTCCATACCGGGGATATCCTGCGGCCAACCGGGCGGCGCAGGATAGAAACCCGCACGCTGGTGCAGGTCAGCCTGGTTGAGGCCCGCCGCGTGCACTTCGACGACGACGTCATAGGGACCCGGCTCGGGGGTTGCGCGATCTTCGAGCACCAACTCTTTTGACTGGATCGTGACCGCGCGCACAGTGCGATCCTACGAGTCCCGCCAGGAATGAACCCGTCGTTTGAGCGTTAGGGTTTGCTCATCAACCAATCGGCGTGACGTAGGAGAAAAACATGGCCATTTACGACGTACCTATTCGCACCCTTTCGGGAGAGCCAAGCTCACTTGAGCAGTTCAAAGGCGAGACGATCCTCATCGTCAACGTGGCGTCAAAGTGCGGCCTCACCCCGCAGTACGAAGGACTCGAAGCGCTCCAGAAGCTCTACGAGGCTCGCGAGTTTTCGGTCGTCGGCTTCCCGTGCAACCAGTTCGCCGGGCAAGAGCCCGGTACGGCTGAAGAGATTCAGACGTTCTGCTCCACCACCTACGGTGTCACGTTTCCGCTCTTCGAGAAGATTGACGTCAACGGCGAGAACCAGAACCCCATCTATGCGGAACTTGAGAAGGTAGCTGACGAGGAGGGCTACAGCGGCGACGTGCGCTGGAACTTTGAGAAGTTTCTCGTGGCCCGCGACGGATCAGTGACGCGCTTTGCTCCTCAGGTCACGCCCGACGACCCAAAGCTTCGGGTCGCGATCGAGACCGACCTCAGCTAGCCCGAGCCGATCGTGCGATGCAGTCGCACGTAGGTCGGACGAAATCCGTAGCGGAGCCAAAACGCGCTGGCGCGGTGATTCGTCACGCGCCAATTCGTTTCGACGAAGCGAAAGCCGTCATCGAAACCCTCTCGCAGCGCGCGATCAACGAGCGCGCGCGCGACGCCACGGCCTTCGTGCTCGGTTCGTACTGACAGCGCGCTCAGGTGCAATGCGTCGTCGAACGATCCCCGTCGTGCTTCGAGCCCGAAGGTAAGGCATTGAGCGACGCCCCGTCCTTCGTGCTCAACGACGTAGTAGCGAACGTCGGTATCCTCGAGCATCTCTAACATCTCGTCGGGTCGCGAGGCGTGCTCAACGAAGAGGGCGAAGCTCGGACCGCGCTGTTGGGCGTCGTCAAGCACGCGATCGAGCTCGAGCGCGAGTTCGAGGTCCGCGGGGCCGCCGCGACGAAGTCGATACCCAGTCGGAAGTTCGCTCGGTTCACTCGCGACGAGCGCGAAGACCCCGCGCACGTGCATGCGCGCAAAGCCGAGCTCGTACCACGGGCTCGTGTCGGCGAGCTCGTCGAACACCCAGGCGTAGTGCTCAATGGCTTGGCGCTCGATCCAGTCGGCGCCCGCTTCGGCGTAGAGGGCGTCGAGGACGACCGTACTCTCGAAGGACACCCCGTCAGGGCCAACCCATGCGCCCCGTCCGTACTCGGGACTGTCGAGGAGGGCCCCGAAGAGATGACCGACGACAACGCCTGACTCTTCCGCGACCCAGGTTTGACTCGCGGCGTCGCGCAAGGCGGCGGCGAAATGGTCGTTGGAAAAACCTGAGTTGAGCAGCCTGTTGCGCTGCGCATCCGTGGCGAGGCGCTCGTGTACTCGCGCGACCACCTGATCGATATCGCGTGACTCGAGGCGACGCACGATCACCTCTTTACGGTAGTGCCGCGTGTGTAAAGGTGGTGCGGTGACTTTACGAGCAACGCTCTTTGACATGGACGGGTTGCTGCTGGACTCTGAAGTGCTCTGGCATAAGGCCGAAGTCGAGATATTTGGCTCGCTTGGCGTGCCGCTGCAGGACGCCGAAGGGCGCTCCACTAAGGGCATGTACGTCGCCGAAGTCGTCAAGTTCTGGTACGAGCAGTTCCCCTGGCAGGGCCCCTCGACGGACGAAGTCGTCGACCGGCTTCTCGCGAGGGTGGGCGATCTCGTCGAGACCGAAGGAACGCTCTTGCCGGGGGCCACGCGTGCGCTGGACCTTACGGGCGAGCGTGGCCCGCTAGCGTTGGCGAGTTCGACGCCGATGGCACTCATCGTTCGCTGCCTCAAGCACTTTGGGCTCCTGGAGCGATTCGAGACGATTCACTCCGCGGAGTTCGAGGACTATGGCAAACCTCATCCGGGCGTCTTCCTCAGTGCGGCGCTCTCGCTCGAGATCGCGCCGCCCGCCTGTCTCGTCCTCGAAGACTCCGCCGCAGGTGTCCTCGCCGCGAAAGCGGCGACCATGACGGTCATCGCGGTACCGGTGATCGAAGACCGTGCGCGCCCCGAGTTCTCCATCGCCGATCTCGTGCTGAGCTCGCTTGAAGACCTCACGCCTGACTGGTTGGACGAGCGTTTCGCCTAGAGCACTTTGGTGAAGCGATCGGAGGTCGGAAAGCACACCGAGTCGGACGGGTACCGCTCCACCGATTCCCACCCACTCGTGCGATAGAGCTCCAGCGCCTCAGGCTGCGCGTAACCGGACTCCAGGTAGAGCTGGACGAAGCCACTCAGACGCGCTCGCTCTTCGATGGCGCTCATGAGCCGTGCGCCTACCCCGTTTCGTCGCTGGTCGGGTCGAACCCAGAGGCGCTTGATCTCGCCGTAATGAAGCTCCGGCTCGCTGATCTGACGCAGGCCGACGCCGCCGATGGGGTGTCCGTCGAGCCGAGCCACGACGAACGCGCCGCTCGGGGGTAGCAGCTCTTCAACCTGCAGGTGCTGGTCCTCGTCACTTCCGCCGTAGCGACGATCGAGCTCGTCAATCGCTGCGTGGAAGACACTGAGCGCGCCGTGGGACGTGATGAGCTCATCGTCAATAAGTAGATCGACCACGGGAACACAGTAGGTGTCGGACGGGCGAGATGACCTCGTTCACTACGATGTGAGGATTCATTGAAGGAGATCCATGTTTCGCCCCGTCAGCGCCGACCTTGAGTTTGTGGCCATTGAAGAGGTCGAACTCGCCAGGTGGAAGGCGAACAACGTCTTCGAGCGCTCGATGAAGCTGCGCGAAGGAGCAGAACCCTGGGTGTTCTACGAAGGTCCGCCGACGGCGAATGGCCTGCCTGGACTCCATCACGTATGGGCCCGCGTGTACAAGGACCTCTTTTGCCGCTATCACACGATGCAGGGTCATTTTGTGACTCGCCGGGCCGGTTGGGATACCCACGGCCTACCGGTCGAGGTGCAGGTCGAAAAGCAACTGGGCGTCTCGGGCAAGAAGGAGATCGAAGAGCGCGTCGGCATCGCCGAGTTCACGCGGCTCTGTCGCGAATCGGTGCTCACCTACATCGAGGAGTTTGAACGGCTCACCGAGCGCATTGGCTACTGGATCGACACCGAGCACGCGTATTACACCTATCACCCGTCGTACGTGGAATCGGTGTGGTGGCATTTGAAGCAGCTGTTCGATCGCGGACTGCTCTACGAGGACTTCAAGGTCGTTCCGTATTGCCAGCGATGCGAGACGGGCTTGTCCTCGCACGAATTGGGCCAGCCGGGTGTCTACACCGACGAAACCGACGAGAGTGTCTACGTAAAGTTCCCGCTCAACGATGCCGCCGACCGAACCGATCTCGGGGGAGCGACGCACCTGGCCGTCTGGACAACGACGCCCTGGACGCTGATCTCAAACGTCGCCGTCGCCGTGAACCCGGAAGTGACGTACGCGGTTGTTGACGGCGCAGTCGTTGCCGAAGAGCTCGTCACGTCCGTCTTCGGCGAGGACGCTAAAGTCACGACGACGTTCCCCGGCACTGCGCTCCTCGGGCTGCACTACGAGCGGCCATTTACCGACGTGCCGATCCCCGAGGGCTACGACGCCCATTACGTCGTGGGGGCTGACTACGTGACGATCGAAGACGGCACCGGGCTCGTGCATCAGTCGCCGGGATTCGGTGAGATCGACCGCCAGGTGGCGCGAGAGAACGGTCTGCCGACGCTCAATCCGGTCGGCCCCGATGGCCGGTTCATGCCCGTCGTGAGTTGGCTCGCCGGACAGCACGTGCGCGACACGAACCACGAGATCAATGATGAGCTCGAGCGTCGGGGCCTGCTCATTCGTCGCTTCAACTACTCCCACTCACTGCCGCACTGTTGGCGCTGCGGGACGGTTCTCATCTATTGGGCGAAGCCCAGCTGGTACGTGGCGACCAGCCAATTCAAAGAGCAGCTCATCACCGAGAACTCGACCATTGACTGGCACCCCGAGTACATCCGAGACGGTCGGATGGGCGAGTGGCTCGCGAACAATGTCGACTGGGCGCTCTCTCGCGATCGCTACTGGGGTACGCCGCTGCCGATTTGGCGCTGCAAGGACGGGCACCTCACGTGTGTCGCCTCGCGCGCGGAGCTCTCGTCCCTCACCGGTCGCGACCTCTCTGATCTCGAGCCGCACCGTCCTGAGATCGACGAGATCACCTTTGACTGCCCGACGTGCGCCAACGAGGCCCGCCGCGTCGAGCCGGTCATTGATGCGTGGTTCGACTCTGGCTCGATGCCGGCCGCCCAAGTGGGCTATCCCCACGTGCCCGGCAGCGAAGAGGCGATGCAGTATCCCGCCCAGTTCATCGCCGAAGCCATTGACCAGACGCGCGGTTGGTTCTATTCACTGCTCGCGGTGAACACACTCGTCTTTGGCGCCAAGCCCTACGAGCACGTGCTCTGTCTCGGTCACATTGTTGACGAGACCGGAAAGAAGATGAGCAAGTCCGTCGGCAACGTAATCGACCCCTGGGACGTGCTGAATACGAGGGGCGCGGACGCGTTGCGATGGTGGATGTTCTCTCAAGGTTCTCCCTGGACGTCGACGCGCGCGGGACTCGGCGCGATTGACTCCTCGATGCGAGAAACACTCGCCACGCTCTGGAACACGTTTAGCTTTTTCACGACCTACGCGTCGCTCAATCAATTCGATCCCCACGGCGAGGACGTCCCCGGCGTTGAGGAGCGCCCCGCCGTCGATCGCTGGATCATCTCGCGCATGGAGAGCGTGACCGAGACGGTTACGACCGCACTCGACGGGTATGAGCCGCTGGGCGGGACCGACGCCTTGGTCGAACTGGTGGATGATCTGTCCAACTGGTATGTGCGGCGCAGTCGTCGCCGCTTCTGGCGCACGGACCCCACCGCCCCGCCTTCGGACTCGCTCGCGGCCCAGGCGACGCTGCTCGAAGTACTCCAGCGCGTGACCTTATTAATGGCGCCGTTCTGCCCGCTGCTCACCGAGCGGCTCTACCAAGAGCTCTTTGCCGCGAGCGACGCCGATTCGGTGCACCTCGTTGATTGGCCGAAGGCCAACCTGGAGCGTAGAAACGCTGATCTGGAAGCGTCGATGGCCGTTGCGCGCCGACTCACCTCGCTTGGTCGCGCCGCGCGAGCGGAGGCCGGGGTAAAGGTTCGCCAGCCGCTCGCGCGAGCTTTGGTCTTTCTCGCATCCGGCTCCTCGCTGCCCCCTGAGGGCGTCGTCGAAGACGAGCTGAACGTCGATCACCTCGAGTTCGGGTCGGAACTCGCCGACGTGTTGACCTTTGAGCTGGTACCGAATTTTCGCATGGTGGGTCCGCGCCTCGGTGAAGCCGTAAAGGAGTTGCGTCCCGCACTGGCGGCGCTCGACTCGCTGGTGGCGGCGAGTGACCTAGAAGCGGGACGCGCGATCTCGGTGACGCTCTCGACGGGAACGTTTGAGCTGAGTGGTGACGACGTGGAGCTGCGCGTGAAGGGCCAGGGCGGATTCGCCGTCTCGCGCGACGGGGCGGAAGTGGTCGCCCTCGATCTCACACTGACTGATGAGCTGCGCCGACGTGGATTCCTGCGTGATGTCGTGCGTCAAGTGCAGGATCTGCGAAAGAACTCAGGACTCGACGTGAGCGACCGGATCGTTTTGCACGTGAGCGGTTTGGACGATCTCGCCGACGGCTTTGCGACGCTCGCCAACGAAGTGCTGGCGATTGACGTCCTCGCGACACCCGGCGAGGGTGAAGGAACGATTCTGGAGTTGGACGACGAGCGTGACGCGCGGGCGTGGGTGAAGAAAGCGACCGTTTAGCGCGGAGCGTTGAGCTTGGTGAGCAAGCCGGTCAGCTGGGCGCGCTCCGCGTCGCTCAGGCGTGCGGTCAGGTTCTCGTCGAGGTAGCGCACGTGCACGGCGAGCGCCTCGTCGAGCTTGATGCTGCCCTCATCGGTGATGCCCACGAAAATGGCCCGTCGGTCGCTCTTGCAGTGCTCGCGCCGGACGAATCCCGCCTCTTGCAAGCGGTCCACGAGCCTGGTCGTCCCGCCGGTCGAGTGAACGATGGCGTCGGCCATCTGGCTCATCTTGAGTCGGCCGTCACCGCTGTTGCGCAGTTGGAGCAGTACGTCGAACCAGGCGAGGGGGAGTTGGCACTGGGATTCAAGCTCCGCGCCGAAGTCCCTCGAGAGGCGTGCGTTCGTGTCGAGCAAGAGACCGAAAAGCGCCACCTTCTCATCACCCATCGGACACGTGTTGGAGGGAATCATGGAGCCAATATACCATTAGTTGCTAGAAAAGTTACTGCTTGACAAGTAATTGCATAAGCAAGTACAGTGGTGGTGCACAAGCAGTGCTGACATAACAAGGAGACATCCATGACCACTCTTCCCCCACCCGGTGTTTACACCGTCGACCCCACGCACTCGAACCTCGACTTCATCGCCCGCCACCTCGTCGCCTCCAAGGTTCGCGGTAATTTCACCGAGTTTTCTGGCACTATCACCATTGGCGACAGCATCGAGAACTCCTCAGTCGAAGCGGTCGCACAAGCGGCCAGCATTACCACGAACAACGAGATGCGCGACGGACACCTGACGAGCGCAGACTTCCTCGAGCAGGAAACGTATCCGACGTTGACCTTCAAGTCCACCAAGATCACCTCGAAGGGCGGCGACGACTACGAAATGGTCGCCGACCTCACGATCAAGGACGTCACCAAGGCCGTGACATTCGACCTCGAATACCTGGGCACGAACCCCTCGATGATGCCCGGCGTGACGATCGTCGGCTTCGAAGCGAAGACGGAGATCGATCGTCGTGACTTCAACGTCAACTTCAACGCGGTCGTGGAGAACGGCGGCGGACTCGTCGTGAGCAACAAGATCGTTATTCAGCTGACCATCGAGGCCTCCAAGCAGGACTAGTCAGCAGTACGCAGCACTCGCCGAAGAACCGCCGGGGGAGACCCCGGCGGTTCTTTCAGTACCATGGGCCGATGGCCGAAAACAACAAAGGCAAAGTGGTGAAGTCGAGCATCGGAGTGCTCGGTGCGCTCGCGACGATCATCTCGGTGTGGTGGTTCGCGCTTCGTCCACGCCGTCGTCAAGAAGACGAGTAGTTCGAAGCGTCGTCCTGGGTAGCCTGTTTGCGTGGCTTTTGCTTCGTTGACACCATTGCGACATCGAAGTTTTGCTATTGCGATCACGTCCTCATTCGTCTCCTCGGTGGGCACATGGATGCAGAGTGTGGCCCTCGGGATCTACCTCACGGAGACGACGCGCAACCCGCTCTGGCTAGGGCTGTTGACCGTCTCGGCTTGGACGCCCGCCATCATTGGCGCTCCTATCGGCGGGGTCGTGGCCGATCGCTGGAGTCGCCAGCGCTGGATTCAGCTCAACAACCTCATCATGGCGGGCACCGCCAGTGCGCTCGCGGTCGCTGCGCTCACGCACCACCTTTCACCCGCGCTGGCGTGCTATCTCGCCATCGGTGAAGGACTTTGTGGCTCAGCGTCCTGGGCAGCGTGGCAGTCGTTGCTGCCCGACCTCGTCGACCGCGACGAGGTGCTGGCGGCGGTATCGTTGTCCTCCGCCCAGTTCAACTTGGGTCGGATCATTGGGCCCGTCTTCGCTTCGGTCGCCCTGGTGCTTGGATCCGTAGGGCTGTGCTTTCTCGCGAATGCGCTCTCGTTCATCTTTGTGCTCATCGTCTTTTCGTTCGTGCGCACGCCGGCGCGAGAAGTGCCGACCACCAAGGTCCGATTCGTCGCCGAGACCGTCGCCGGCGCGAGGCGGGCCTGGCAAGTAAAAGGTTGCCGCAATCCGATTCTCGGGGTCGGAGCCGTCGGGATCGTGGCGAGCCCCTTCATCGCGCTGGTACCCGCGATGGCGATCATCGCACTGCACGCGGGCAAGATCGGCACGACGTGGCTCGTCACCGCTCAGGGCGTCGGAGCGGTTGCGGCGGCGCTCACGCTGCCGATCATCGCCAAGCGCACGTCGCGTCTGGCCGTCTTGCGCGGTGCCATGTTCGCCCTCGCTTTTTCGCTTGTCATCTACGCGCTCTCACCGACGCTCATCGTGTCCGCGCTCGCCATGGTCGTGGTGGGGGGTGCCTACATGGGCACGTTGACGGGACTCAACACGTCGGTGCAGGTGCACGCGCCGCTCGCCGAGCGCTCGAGAATCCTCGCGCTGTACACGTTGTCGCTGTCCGTGTTTTATCCATTGGGCGCGTTCGTTCAAGCCGATCTGGCTCGAGCGGTGGGCGTGCGCACCGTCACTCTCGTCGGCGCGCTCGTGCTCGCGCTGGCGCTAGGCACGGCCGTGCTCGCGCGTCCGCAGTTCTGGCGAGACATGGGAAGCCCGGTTGAGCCGCCACTTTTGCTGGCAGACTAGGCCCATGTCCTTCGTAGCCATCAATCCTGCGACCGAAGAGGTCATCGCCGAGTACCCCGTCTTGAGCGCTGGCGAAGTCGATCAGGCGCTGGAACGCGCGTCGCACGCCTTTGGTTCGTGGCGTCGAGCGACCTTCGCCGAGCGCGCGGCGCTCATGACACGAGCCGCCGAGCTGCTCGAGAGCGAGGTTCCCGTCATCGCGGAGCTAATGACTCTCGAAATGGGCAAGACCTTCGCTGCAGCGAAAGGCGAGGCCATGAAGTGCGCGGCGACCATGCGGTACTTCGCCGAGCACACAGAGGCAATGCTGCGCGACGAAAGCCTTCCCACGAAGGGTTCGCGGAGCGGAGTTCGCTTCGACCCCATTGGTCCGATCTTCGCCGTCATGCCGTGGAACTTCCCGTGGTGGCAAGTCGTCCGCATGGCCGTGCCCACGTTGATGGCGGGCAATGTCGTCGTCTTCAAGCACGCCCCAAACGTGCCGGGCAACGCGAAGTACCTCGAAGACCTCTTTCTCCGCGCCGGTTTCGCGCCGGGCGTGTTGACGTCGGTCTTCGTGGACATTGACCAGGTGCCCGGCATCATTGCTGATCCCCGGATTGCCGCGGTGACATTGACCGGCTCCGAACGAGCGGGACGATCGGTCGCCGAGCACGCGGGCAAGAATCTGAAAAAATGCGTGCTCGAACTCGGCGGCTCGGACCCGTTTATCGTCGCCCCGTCCGCCGATCTCGATCTCACGGTGCCCGGCGCCGTTGCGGCTCGCATTCAAAACAACGGTCAGGCCTGCATCGCGGCGAAGCGATTCATCGTCGTGCGCGAACGCGCGGACGAGTTTCTCGAGCGGTATTCAGTGGCCATGGGCGCGGTGCGTCTCGGCGATCCGATGGATCCCGCGACCGAGCTCGGCCCCCTCGTGTCGAAGTCCCAGCGTGATCTGCTCGACGCGCAAGTATCCTCCTCGATCGACAAGGGCGCCCAGGCGCTCGTCGGCGGTGTCGTCCCCGAGCAGACCGGTTTCTACTACCCGGCAACCGTGCTGGTCCAAGTACCAGTGGACACACGCGCCGCGTGCGAAGAGCTCTTTGGTCCCGTGTCGGTGGTCCTTGTCGCGCGCGACCTCACCGACGCGTTGCGCGTTGCGAACGACACCCCGTGGGGACTGGGCGCGTCAGTCTGGGCGCAAGCGGACGACGAGGTCAACCAGGCCATCGCGGAGCTCGAAGTCGGCACCGTCTTCGCCAACGCCATGGTCGCCTCAATGAACGAACTGCCCTTTGGTGGGACGAAGCGCTCGGGATTTGGCCGTGAGCTCTCCGCCCTCGGGGCGCGAGAGTTTATGAACCCCAAGTCCTTCTTCGTGGCATGAACCAGTACTACTTCGACCACGCCGCCTCCGCGCCTCGCCGCGACGAGGTGACCGACGCCATGGCTCGCTGGCAGCACGGCGTCGTGGGCAACCCTTCAGGAAGCCACCGCGCGGCACGAGAAGCGCGTCGGGCCGTTGAAGACGCGCGCGAGGAGATCGCCGGTCTGGTCGGCGCTAAGCCGGGAGGAGTCATCTTCACCGGGGGCGGCACCGAGTCGTGCCAACTCGCGATCGTCGGGACTGCGCATCGCTACCGGCGTACGCACGAACGCTGCGAGATTGTCGTGTCTCGGATCGAGCACCATGCGGTGCTCGATGCCGCAGAGATGATGGCCCGCGATTTTGATGACGTCAGCCTTCGCTACGTCGAAGTGGACGCCGAAGGCGTCGCCGATCTCGACTCGCTCCATGAGATCGTGAACGAGCACACCGCACTCGTGAGTGTGATGGCGGTGAACAACGAGACGGGTGTGCGTCAGCCGCTCGACGGTGTCAACTCCGTTGTGCGCGCCGTGCCCGGCGAGGCGCTCACCCACACCGACGCCGTGGCCGCGGCGCCCTGGCTCAGCCTGTCAGTGGTCACCGCCACCACGGACATGGTGTCGATCTGCGCGCACAAGATCGGTGGACCGGTGAACAGTGGCGCGCTCATCCTTCGAAATGATGCCGCGATTGATCCCGTCACCCCTGGCGGGGGCCAGGAGCGCGGACGACGGGGCGGCACAGTCGATGTAGCGGCCGCAGTCGGACTTGCCACGGCACTGCGACTCACCGACGCGGAGCTCGCGGACGTGAACGATCGAGTGCTCGACTTCCAAGAGAAGTTGACAGCTGCCTTTAGCTACTTGCCTGGCTGTCTTGTCACTGCCGCCGGGGCCGCGCGTGTGCCCGGCACGGTGCACGTCACCTTCGAAGGACTCGCGAGTGACGAGCTGCTCTTTCTCTTGGATCAGGCGGGGGTCTGCGCGTCGGCCGCCGCCAGCTGTTCGAGTGGCGCCACTACGCAGAGCCACGTGCTCGCGGCGATGGGCATCGCCCCCGAACGCGCCCGCGGGTCTGTTCGCTTCTCTATGGGAGGAGAGACGACCGACGATGACGTCGAGGCGCTGATCAACACGCTGTCATCGGTGGTTTACCGACTCCACGGCGAGTCCTGACTCGACGCCTGGCAGACTAGGGGACGTGAAAGTCCTCGTAGCCATGAGTGGGGGAGTCGATTCATCGACGGCGGCCGCCCTCTTGCTCGAGCAAGGCCACGAGGTCGTGGGCGCCACGCTCAAGCTCTGGGGCGGTATTTCGGACTCGGGATGTTGCTCGGTTGGCGATGTTGAGGACGCGCGACGCGTCGCCCAGACGCTCGGGATCGACCACCACGTCTTTAACTACACCGAAGAGTTCGAGCGTCACGTCGTCGCTCCTTTTGTCGAAGGCCACTTGGCCGGACAGTCGCCCAATCCCTGCATCGAGTGCAATCGCCACATAAAGTTCGACCTGTTGTTCGAGCGCGCGGAGCGCCTCGGCTTTGACACCGTCGCGACGGGTCATCATGCGCAGGTCGTGGAGCGAGACGACGAGCACCTCTTAGTTCGCGGGGCCGACGACCGGAAAGACCAAAGCTACGTGCTCGGCTATCTACGCGAAGATCAGCTCGCGATGCTGATGCTGCCCATCGGACACCTCAACAAGAGCGAGGTGCGCGCGCACGCGGAACGACTCGGTCTTCGCACCTGGGACAAGCCCGATAGTCAGGACGTCTGTTTCATTGAAGCGTCGAAGGGTCGTGAAGTCTTCCTGCGCCAGCGCGCGACACTGACGACCGTGAGCATCGTTGATGTCGCAACCGGCGAGCAGCTCGGCGAAAGCGCCGCGGCTGAGCTGATGACCGTGGGCCAGCGACGAGGCGTCCTGCCCGGTCGAGACGGCGAGAAGCGCTACGTCTCACGGGTCGATCTCGCGAACCGCCGCGTCGAAGTTGGTCGACTCGAAGAGATCCTTGTGACGTCGCTACGTCTCGACCAGCGCTCGCTGAGCTTTGCCCACGAAGTGCTCGATGACGGCACCGCGGTCCTCGCGCAGTGCAGCGCGCACGGAAGGGCGATGCCCGCGACACTGCGACATGATGGCGACTGGTGGCTCGAACTCGACACCCCCTCGCGCCCGGTCGCGGCCGGCCAGTCCGTTGTGATGTACCGAGTCGATGATCCCGCGGTCGTAGAGGGCGCGGCGATCGTCGTCGATGTGTGAAACCCGCCGAGCGCGTGGCCTGGCTGCGCACCGAGCTCGCGCGCCACAACGAGGCGTACTTCCTTAACGACGCGCCGACCATCCCCGACGCCGAATACGACGAGCTCGCTCGCGAGCTGCGCCGCCTCGAAGAGGAGCACCCGGAACTGCGCGAGAAGGGGTCGGTGTCGGGCACCGTCGGAGCCCCGATCTCGACGGTGTTCTCGCCGGTCGTCCACGACGAGCCGATGCTCAGCCTCGACAACGTCTTTGGCGTTGAGGAGCTCACGCAGTGGAGTCAGCGCGTCGCGAGGGGTCTCGGTATCGATGCCGACACGATTGTCTTTGGCATCGAGCCGAAGATCGACGGGCTCGCCCTGTCGATCAGATATGTGGACGGTGTGCTCGTCCAAGCGGCGACGCGCGGCGACGGCCGGGTCGGCGAGGATGTCACCGACAACGTCCGAACCATCAAGAGCGTCCCGGCGACGCTAAAGGGCGCACGCGGGCGAATTGAGGTCCGAGGGGAAGTCTTTCTCGCTCGAAAAGACTTTCTCCAGATGAACGAGCAGCAAGTCGCGCTTGGACTTCGCGAATTCGCCAACCCCCGCAACGCCGCGGCGGGCAGCTTGCGACAGAAGGACCCCGCGGCGACCGCCAAACGTCCGCTGTCCTTTCTTGGATATCAATTGGTCGATCTCGACGCAACGATGAGCTTTGCCTCGTATCACGAGACGATCGAGCAGCTCGGCGCGTGGGGATTCTTCACGCCGGTCGAGGCGACCATCGAACGCGGTGCGACGGCGATGATCGCGCGCAGTGACTGGTTCGAGGTGCACCGCCACGATCTGCCGTTCGACATCGACGGCGCAGTCGTCAAAGTTGATGACCTGGCCGAACGAGCCCGTCTCGGCTTTACCAGCCGTGCGCCAAGGTGGGCCATCGCGCGCAAGTTCCCGCCCGAAGAGCGCACCACGCGCCTGCTCGCGATTGAGATCTCCATCGGTCGCACCGGACGTGCAACGCCATTCGCCGTGCTGGAACCGGTGGTCGTCGCGGGATCCACCGTCTCGATGGCGACGCTGCACAACGAGGATCAGGTGGCCGTAAAGGATGTGCGGCCCGGGGACCTCGTGATCGTGCGAAAGGCCGGCGATGTCATTCCCGAAGTCGTCAGCGCGGTGCCCGAGCCGGGCAAGCGTCGCGCCAAGAAGTGGACGTTTCCTCTCAACTGCCCCGAGTGCGGCCAGCCGCTCGTGCGTCGCGGCGCCGAGAGCGACACCTACTGCGTGAATCCGACGTGTCCCGCTCAGCAGCTCGAGCAGATCGCGCACTTTGCGTCGCGCGGCGCCCTCGATATCGAGGGCCTCGGTGAGCAGCGCGTCGCCCAACTGCTCCTCGCCGGTCTCGTGAGTGACGTCGCGGATCTCTTCACCTTGCGCGTCGCCGACGTCGAAGCCCTCGAAGGATTCGCCGAGATCTCGGCAACGTCGCTCGTGCGCGAGATCGATCGCGCCAAGACGGCACCGCTGTCGCGGGTGCTGGTGGGTCTTGGCATTCGCCACGTCGGTCCGGTCGCGGCGCGGGTTCTGGCGCGGCGATTCCGCACGTACGGCGCGCTCGCGGCCGCTCCGCTCGAAGAGCTCGAGGCGGTCGAGGGTATTGGCCCGATCATCGCTCAGTCGATCTACCAGTACTGCCGAGAAGAGGAAAATCGCGAACGCATCGATCGTTTCGTCGCGTCTGGATTCACGCTCGAAGAAGCGGGCGAAGTGGCCGCGACGCTGGAAGCGACGCTCGCCGGCAAGGCCGTGGTCGTCACCGGGACGGTGGCGGGATTCACTCGAGAAGATGCGGAGGCAGCGATTGTGGCCCGCGGGGGCACGTCACCCGGCTCGGTGTCGAAGAAGACGTACTGCGTCGTCGTGGGCGAGTCGCCCGGCGCCGCAAAGGTCACCAAGGCCGAAGAGCTGGGCATTCCCATGCTGGGCGCCGACGAGTTCGGCGCACTCCTGGAAAGCGGAGAGATTTGACTCAAGGGCGCCTAACTGCCCACAAGGCCTCTGAAATAACTATGGTTTAGCCGATGGCGCCTACGTTTTCTCCCGATCACTTGCTCGCGGGACGCTACCGCATTGTCCATCTGCTGGGCGTCGGTCAAACGGCCGAGATCTATGAAGCAGACGACGTTTCCCTCCAGCGTCGCGTTGCGGTCAAGGTGTTGCTGCCAGGACTCGCCCAACACGAGGACATCCGCCGCGCGTTTCGTGACCGCATTATCCGTGCGTCGACGCTGAGCCATCCCCACCTCGCTCGGGTGTTCGACGGGGGCCAGGAGTCCGGGGCGATCTTCATGATCAGCGAATACCTGGGCGGCGGCTCCCTGGAAGATGTCCTGCGATCAGGCCGGCACCTCAGCATCGACGATGGTGCGCGACTCGGGCGCGATGTCGCGAGCGCCCTCGGGTACGCGCACGAGCACGGTTTCGTCCTCGGCAACCTCTCGCCGTCGAAGCTGATCTTTGATGACGACGGTCGCGTACGGGTGAGTGACGTCGCGTTGGCGGGACTGGCGAGCGCGTACCGAGAGCGCATGACGCTCGACGACGCGCGATACCTCTCGCCCGAACAGGCCGTCGGCGAGGCGGCGGGCCCCGAGAGCGACGTCTACGCACTCGCCCTGATTCTTTTCGAGGCCGTCACTGGATCGGCTGCGTACGAAGGATCGACGCCCGAAGCGATCTTGCGGGCCCGTCTTGATGCGCCACTGCCCGTGCGGCTCGAGCTCGGCACGCTCGACATGGTGCTCGCCCAAGCCGCGGTGCCGGATCCGCGACTTCGACTGGACGCGGCGCAGTTCTCCGCGCGACTCGGCGCGGTGGTTGGTGACGCGTCGCCGCTCATTGTCCACCCGGGCGCCGAAGAGCCGTTGCTCGCGCAGTTCGAACCTTTGAAACCGCGTAGCTCGATTGGCTTCAGCGCACCCTCGGCCGAGCAAGTGACCGGCGCCTCGCCGATCGTTGCCGCAGGGTCCTTCCCGAGGGCGCCACGCGGGCAAGTCTCGAGCTCGCCCACGGTGCGAACGCCGCTCGGACGCACGCCGCGTTTTGAGCGTCCTTCCTACGACCTTCCTCGCACCGAGCGACGACGCTGGGGCTTTCTCGTCGCCGCGATCGTCATCGTGGTGCTCGCGATCGTTGCCGGCGCCCTGTGGAAAGAGGGCTTCTTCAAGTCGACGAACACCGTGCCCAACCTCGTCGGTAAGACCACGGCACAGGCCTCGAGCGCGATCACGAGCGACGGCTACACCCTGCAGATCGCCGATGCCTATTCGCCCACGGTTGCCGTGAACGACATCATCTCCCAGTCACCGGTCGCCGGAGCGAAGGAAAAATCCGGCACCGTGATCGAGGTGCAGGTCTCGAAAGGTCCCGCCGTCGCGACATTGCCAAAGCACCTCGTTGGCGAGAGCTGTACCACCGCCGCGACGCAGCTGACGGCGATCCACGTGAAGTCCACCTGTCCCGCGGGCGATCGGATTTACTCGAACGTGACGAGCGCGAATCGCATCGCACGGGTTCTCTATAAGGGGACGGCCAATCCGCTTGCTGTCCCGCGCGGTGCGACGGTCATCCTTGAGCGTTCGAAGGGCCCGCACGTCGCGACCACGACCACCACGACACCACCTGCCGCCACCACGACCACCACCACGACGACGACCGCGCCGGCCAATCAAGGCCCACGCGCCGTGCCCAATGTGGTGGGCGATGACTACGCACAAGCCACCGCCGCGATGCATAAAGCCGTGCTCTATTTCACGACCGAAGGACCAGGTGCAGGGACGACGACGTGGACCAAGGTCGTCTCAGAGGATCCGATTGCGGGCACGAAAGTTGCCTACAAATCGACGATCATCTTGCACGTGCAGTGAGCAGTAAGTGCGAGCTCTGCGAGGCTGCCGTCGTCACGAAGCGGTACTTCGAAGACGAGCTGTGCTGGATCGGTGACTGCGAGATCTGTCTCGTGCCGATGGTCGTATGGCGGGTGCATGATCCCGAACCGCCCGAGGACGTGAAGCGGTCTCTTCATGACGCGTTGGCTCGCGTCGCCGAGGAGGAGTTCGTCGATACGACCTGGACCATCGACGACCACATGCGCAACATCCCCGACCACTATCACGCGCACGCGAGACCTCCGTATTTCTGGCGACGGCATCTCGTTTAGGGACGGAGGGCACCCTCGTTACAATCGGTGCAGCACTTCAACATCGAGGGGGGCTCATGGGAGCACTGGACGGTCGGGTCGCCATCATTACGGGGGCGGGACGCGGTATTGGCCGTGAGCACGCGCTGCTCTTCGCGGCGGAAGGCGCGAAAGTCGTAGTGAACGACATCGGCGGTGCACTTGATGGATCGACGACGGAGGCGACGCCCGCCGAGGAAGTCGTCGCCGAGATCAGGTCTTTCGGTGGAGAAGCCGTTGCGAACCACGACAACGTGGCCACCTGGGACGGCGGAAAGCGGCTCGTCAAGAGCGCCGTCGAGGCGTTCGGCGATCTGCACGTGCTCGTCAACAACGCGGGCATTTTGCGCGACCGGGTGCTCGTGAACCTGAGTGAAGAGGACTGGGATTCGGTCATCACCGTCCACTTGAAGGGACACTTCGTGCCGACTCGTCACGCGGCCGTCTACTGGCGCGAACAGGCGAAGAACGGGAAGACCGTGCGGGCGTCGGTCATCAATACCTCCTCCACGTCGGGGCTGCTCGGCAATGTCGGCCAGTCCAACTACGGGGCCGCGAAGTCGGGCATCGCCTCCTTCAGCGTGATCATCGCCGAAGAGCTTGGCCGTTACGGCGTTCGAGTGAACGCGATTGTGCCCGCTGCACGCACGCGAATGACCGAATCGACACCGGGACTGTCTGATTACGTCGTCAAGCCGCCCGATCCCGCAGTCTTTGACCTCTGGGACCCGGCCAACATCTCTCCGCTCGTGGCCACGCTGGCGATGGAAAATTGCACCGTGACGGGCCAGGTCTTGTTCGTCCAAGGTGGCACGGTTCGCAAGTTCCAGAATTGGACGATGACCGACACGATCGAAAAGAACGATCGCTGGACGGTGAGCGAGCTCGCGGCGGAGCTGCCGACGCTGCTGGCCTGAACGGAGAAAGTCGGCGCGTTCTCCCAGATGCACAACTGAGTGTGTCTGAAACGACCCGGTAGTCTTGAGGCTTATGACGGTTGACGTACTTCCTGGCGCTGAGGCGTTTTCGCACCACGGCAACGCCTCAGGTGTGCTGGTATTGCACGGGTTCACGGGCAATCCAAGCTCGATGCGCTCGCTTGCCGAGCGGGCCGCCGCAGCCGGTTACAGCGTTGAGCTACCCCGTTTGCCGGGCCACGGCACGACGGTCGAGGACATGGTGACGACCACCTGGGCCGATTGGTCGAAGACCGCCGAGCTCGCGTACGACGATCTGTCCGAGCGTTGCTCGAAGGTCGCCGTGGTCGGACTGTCGATGGGCGGCGGTCTCGCCGCCTACCTCGCCGAAGAGCGTCCCGGCGTCTCTGGATGCGTCCTGATCAATCCCCTCGTCAAGCCGCCGACGGCTGAGCTCTACGACGGTCTCGTTGCGTTGTTGGACGCCGGTATCGAGTCGATCGACTCAATCGGCTCGGACGTGAAGATGGAGAGCGTGGTCGAGAGTTCCTACGACGCGACGCCGCTCGTTCCTGCCAAGAGTCTTTTCGAAGCCATGGCGCTCGTGCACGAGAACCTCAGTCGAATTGCCGCCCCCACGCTGCTGCTGTCGAGCCGCGAAGATCATGTCGTCACCTCTGACAATGGTGACGATCTGGTTGCGCAGGTATCGGGTCCGATAGAACGTGTCTGGCTCGAGAACTCGTATCACGTGGCGACGATCGACAACGATCAAGAGCTCGTGGAGTCCCTGACGATGGGCTTTCTCGCGCGAGTCCTCTAGCCATGGCAACGCCCCTCCGACGTGAAGACGTCGCCAAAGTCGCCAAGCTCGCTCGACTGTCGCTGAGCGAAGAAGAGCTCGACACGTTCACCGAGCAGTTGGGTCAGATATTGGAGCACGCGAACGATATCGCCGCGCTCAACCTTGACGACATCGTCGCGACCGCACACCCCTTCGGACTCATCAACGTGGTCCGCGACGACATCCTGGTCCCGTGCCTGCCGGTTGATGACGTGCTCGGGATGGCACCGGACGCGGAAGACGGTCGTTTCGCCGTGCCTCGGATCATGGGAGAGGCGCCGTGAAGAGCGCCGTAGAGATCGTGCGTGATATCAAGCAGGGCGCAACGACGGCGAGCGCGGAGTTGGAGCGCTCGCTCGAGGCGATTCACGCTCGCAACGAAGAGCTCAATGTCTTTGTGCACGTGGACGAGACCGCGGCGCGCGAGACCGCGGCGCGCATTGACGAGCGGGTGGTCCAGGGTGAGGACCCCGGTGCGCTCGCGGGTGTACCGATCGCGCTGAAGGACAACTTGTGCCGCATTGGTGTCCCTACCACCGCGGGATCAAGAATTTTGGAGGGATGGAAGCCGCCCTACAGCGCGACCGTCGTCGACCTCTTGCTCGCAGCCGGAGCGGTCCCGGTTGGCACCACCAACATGGACGAGTTTGCGATGGGTTCCTCCACCGAGACTTCGTACTACGGACCCACGCGCAACCCGCTCGACCCGAGTCGCGTGCCCGGTGGCTCGTCGGGTGGCTCCGCGGCGGCGGTCGCGGCAGGCATGACCCCCATCTCGCTCGGCTCGGATACCGGCGGTTCAATTCGTCAGCCGGCTGCTCTCTGCGGGATCGTCGGCGTGAAGCCGACCTACGGACTGGTCTCTCGCTACGGGCTCATCGCCTTTGCGAGTTCGCTCGATCAGATTGGACCGTTCGCCACGAATGTCACTGACGCGGCATTGGTGCTCGAAACCATCGCCGGGCACGACCCGCGCGACTCGACGTCACTCCCTGAACCCGCGCCCTCCCTGGTGTCGGTCATCGAGAGCGGCGTCGCGGGCAAACGCGTTGCGCTCGTTCGCGAACTGGTGGACGGCGCGGACGCTGACGTCGTTGATGCCGTGCAACGCGCGGCCGATGCCCTCCGCGAGGCGGGAGCCACGATCGTCGAGCTGTCGATTCCCGAATGCCGCCTCGGCCTCAGTGCGTACTACCTCATCGCACCCGCGGAGGCATCAAGCAACCTCGCACGGTACGACGGCGTGCGCTACGGACTGCGCGTTGACGCCGAAGACGTCTCGGCGATGAATGAAGCGACTCGCACGCTCGGCTTTGGGGCCGAAGTGAAGCGACGCATCATGCTCGGGACCTACGCGCTCTCGGCCGGCTACTACGACGCGTATTACGGTCAAGCGCTCAAAGTCCGCACGCAGATGATCGACGCCTTTCGATCGGCCTACCGTGAGGCGGACGTGCTCCTTGGGGCGACTGCGCCATCGGTTGCCTTCAAGTTCGGCGAGAAGATGAGCAACCCGCTCGCCATGTATCTCTCCGACGTCTTTACGATTCCGACCAATCTGGCCGGCGACGCCGCCATCTCGGTGCCCTTCGGCACGGGCGAGGCGGGTCTGCCCATTGGCGTGCAGCTGCTCGGGCCTGGTCGCAGCGAAGCACAACTCTTCGCTGCTGGTCGTGTCCTCGAGCTCGCGAGGGAGTCGTCATGACGCTGCCAAACGGGTGGGAGATGGTGGTCGGTCTCGAAGTGCACACCGAGCTACGCACCACGACCAAGATGTTCTGTGGCTGTGCCAATGCCTTTGGTGCCGCCCCCAACACGCACGTTTGCCCGGTCTGTCTCGGCCTGCCTGGATCGCTCCCTGTGCTCAACGTGCGCGCGGTCGATCTCGCGATGGCGATCGGCGTCGCACTGCACTCGCGAATCGGGTTCTCCACGTTTCACCGCAAGAACTACTTCTATCCCGATATGCCGAAAGACTTCCAGATCAGCCAGTATGACCTGCCTATCAACTCAGGTGGCTACCTCGCTCTCCTCGACGGCTCCAGGATCAGCATTGAACGCGCTCACCTCGAAGAGGACACCGGCAAGACGACCCACCTTGGCGCGAGTGGTCGAATTCACGGCGCCGAGCGCTCGCTTGTCGACTACAACCGTTCCGGTGTTCCGCTCGTCGAGATCGTCTCAGGGCCTGACATCCGGAGCTCCACTCAAGCTCGTCTCTACGCGTCCGAGTTGCGCGGCATCCTCATCGCGACGGGCGCATCCGACGGTCGCATGGAAGAGGGCTCGATGCGCATCGACGCCAACGTCTCCGTGCGAAAGAGTGGCGATCCCTTCGGCACGCGTTGTGAGATCAAGAACCTGAACTCGTTGCGCAGCCTCGTGCGCGCGATCGACTTTGAGGCACTGCGCCAAACCGAACTCCTCGATGACGGTGGCGTCGTGCGCCAGGAGACTCGTCACTGGGATGACGCGGTGGGTGCGACGTCAACCATGCGAGTAAAGGAAGAGGCCGAAGATTATCGGTATTTCCGAGAGCCCGACCTCGTGGACTTGGATCCCGACTCGGCTTGGCAGGAGCGCATCCGCACCTCGCTTGGACCGATGCCCGCAGAGCGCCGAGGCGCGCTGCTTGATCGGCTGCATGAGCCCACTTCCGCACAGCGCGATGCGCTCGAGGTCGTCGTTGATCTCAGTCTCGACGCGTACGTTGCCGCCGCACTCGACGCGGGTCTTGACGGTGCGCTCGCTATTGCGCGCGCCGCCAACGAGCTCGCCGGGGATATCGAGCATCTCGGCAACTTGACAAGTGAGGCGTTCGTCACGACGCTGTCGCTGGAATCGTCCGGGGCCCTTTCGGCGACGCAGGCGAAGACCGTGCTCACGGAGCTGCTCGCAAACGGGGGTGATCCTGCGTCTATCGCCAGGGCCAAGGGCTTTGAGCAATTGTCCTCGGATTCGCTGGGTGCGACCGTCGCCACGCTCATTGACGAGCACCCCGACGAATGGGCGCGCTACCGCGACGGTGATGACAAGCTGGCTCAGTTCTTCATCGGACAGGTGATGAGACTCACGAGCGGTCAGGCCAATGGCAAGGCCGTCATCGCGGAGTTGCAATCTCGCCGTTAGGGATCGGCCCGAAGAAATCTGAGCGTCTCGTTGCTCGTGGCCTCGACCGGATACGAAACGAGCGTCGTGCGACTCGCTGCCTCGCCGAGAAGTCGAAGTTTGCGAGACTGACCGGGTGACGATCCTCGCCCCCATGCCGACCAATCGTCGCTCGTTGCGATTTATTCAATTGCTGGTTGGCCTGGTGCTCTTCGGCTTCAGTGAAGGGTTGTTGGTCCGAGCGAATCTGGGACTCGATCCGTGGGACGTGTTGCAACAGGGGTTGTCGCGTACCGTCGGACTCGAGATCGGCACGTGGTCCATCATTGTCGGCGCATTCGTTCTCTTGCTGTGGATACCGCTCCACCAGCGACCGGGAGTCGGGACGGTAGCCAACATCGTGGTCATCGGTCTCGTGCTCAATTTCACGGTGAACGAAGTTCCTGCCCCGAAAGCCCTCGCGGTTCGCTACGTCGTATTGGCCGTCGCGATTGCGCTGAATGGCATCGCGACGGGCGCGTACATCGGCGCCGAATTGGGGCCCGGACCGCGTGACGGACTGACGATCGCTATTGCCTCTCGAGGAGTGTCTCTGCGGCTCGTCCGCACCGTGATCGAAGTATCCGTACTGATAACGGGCTGGCTGCTCGGTGGCACCGTCGGCATTGGCACACTCGCATACGCCCTGCTGATTGGACCAATTACGCACGTGACGATTCCGGCGCTACGACTTTCCAAGCGCGATACCTAGCTCGTACCATTGAGCTCAGACTGGCCGGAGGCGATCGCTCGGTGGTGACGCGACGAGAGCGCGAGCTTCAGAGGCGTCGCCTCGTACTTCTAGACTTTGGGACTATGGCGAACCACCCCACCCCGCGAAGCTCTGACGTCACTCTTGGCAAAGGACGGGCGCCCGCGCGCGCCATGCTGCGCGCCGTAGGGCTCACCGACGACGACATGACCAAGCCTCAGATTGGCGTCGCCTCGAGCTGGAATGAGGTGACGCCGTGCAACATGCCCCTCGATCGACTCGCGAAACGGACGAAGGTTGCGGTGCGCGACGCCGGGGGAGTGCCGTTCGAATTCGTGACGATTGCCGTCTCGGACGGCATCTCCATGGGACACGAGGGGATGCACGCGTCACTGGTGTCGCGCGAGATCATCGCCGACTCCGTCGAGATTGTGATGCACGCTGAGCGCTTCGACGCCATGGTCACCCTCGCGGGATGCGACAAGTCACTTCCTGGGATGCTGATGGCAGCAGCACGTCTCAACGTGCCGAGCGTGTTTCTCTACGGCGGAACGATCATGCCTGGTCACCTCGACGGCGAAGCACTCGACATCACCTCGGTGTTTGAAGCGGTCGGTGCAAACGCCGTGGGCGCGATCTCCGATGAGCAGCTCACCGCGATTGAGTGTGCGGCCTGTCCGGGCGAGGGAAGCTGTGCGGGCATGTTCACCGCCAACACCATGGCGAGTGTCGGCGAAGCGCTCGGGATGTCGCTTCTCGGGAGCGCCTCGGTGCCGTCCATCGATCCACGGCGCGACCAGTTCGCCTACGACTCTGGGATCGCTGTGCTCGGACTGTTGGACGCGGGCATCAACTCTCGCCAGATCTTGACGAAAGAAGCGTTCGAGAACGCGATCTCGGTGGTCATGGCGCTCGGCGGTTCCACGAACGCGGTGCTGCATCTGCTCGCGATCGCCCACGAAGCGCGCGTTGCCCTCGAGCTTGACGACTTCAACCGCATCGCCGCTCGCGTGCCCCACATCGCTGACACCAAGCCTCACGGCAAATACCACATGAGCGATCTTGACGAGATCGGCGGGGTGCCGGTCGTCCTGCAGCACCTGCTCGACAATGACCGGTTGCACGGAGACGTCATGACGGTGAGCGGAAAGACCATGGGAGAAAGCCTGGCCGAGTTCCACGCCCCACGCCCCGATGGCAATGTCGTCCACGATCTGACTCATCCCATCCACGTCCAGGGCGGCATCGCGGTGCTGCGCGGTTCGCTCGCGCCCATGGGTGCGGTCGCCAAGGTCGCCGGTATGGACGCGCTGACCTTCCGCGGCACGGCACGCGTGTTTGACGGAGAAGACCTGGCCATGGAAGCAATCATGGCTAACGAGATCGTCCCCAACACGGTGCTGGTCATTCGCTACGAAGGCCCGAAGGGCGGACCCGGCATGCGCGAGATGCTCGCGATCACCGGCGCCATGAAGGGAGTGGGGCGAGGAGCGGACTGCGCGCTCGTGACCGATGGGCGCTTCAGCGGTGGCACACACGGCTTCTGCATTGGCCACGTAGCTCCCGAGGCGCTCGATGGCGGCCCCATCGCACTTGTTCGCGATGGCGACGAGATCGTGATTGACGTCACCACGAACTCGATCGACCTCATCGTCGACGAGTCCGAGCTCGCCGAGCGCGCGAAGCACATTGCCCCATTTACTCCTCGGTACACCAGTGGGGCATTGGATAAGTTCGCGCGTTTGGCCCAGGGTGCGGAGAAGGGCGCGGTCACCAGTCGATGACCCGGCTTGTGTGGCTCGTATAACTGCGTTTAGAATCAAGATGTGAACGCGCGCGAAGAGATTCTGGTAGTAGTACGGCGCCGGTAGTCACGCATTCACGTACACCGGAGGCCTCCCAAACAAGGGAGGCCTTTTTTGCATATATGACCAAAAAAGGAGCGCTGTGGAACTCACAGGAGCGCAAGCACTGATCAAGAGCCTCGAACGCGAGGGGGTCGAAACCATCTTCGGCCTGCCCGGCGGCGCGATCCTGCCGGTCTACGACCCGATTCTCGACTCCTCGATTCGCCACATTCTCGTACGCCACGAGCAGGGCGCCGGCCACATGGCCGAAGGCTACGCACTCGCGACCGGTAAGCCCGGCGTCGCCATGGTCACCAGCGGACCGGGCGCCACCAACATCGTCACGCCGATCGCGAACGCGCACATGGACTCAACGCCGCTCGTCGTCATCACGGGTCAGGTGGCCACGGCCTCCATTGGCTCGGACGCCTTCCAAGAGTGCGACATCACGGGCATCACGATGGGAATCACGAAGCACAACTTCCTCATCCAGTCGGTACACGAGATTCCCCGGGTCGTGGCGTCGGCGTTCTATCTCGCCACGACTGGACGTCCTGGGCCGGTACTGATCGACCTTCCAAAGGACATCGCCCAATCGACGATGGAGTGGTGGTATCCCGAAACGATCGAAGAGCTCGACCTGCCGGGTTACCGTCCCGAGATCGCACTCGATGAGGACGCCGTGGCACTTGCGGCCGAGCTCATCGCGCAGAGCGAGCGACCGGTCCTCTACGTCGGCGGGGGAACGCTCAAGTCGCGCGCAACCGCTCAGCTCCTCGCCTTTGCCGAGCGGACGAAGATGCCCGTCGTCACGACGCTCATGGCTCGCGGCGCGTTCCCCGACTCGCACGATCAGCACCTCGGCATGCCTGGCATGCACGGCACGTACAGCGCCGTCACGGCAATTCAGAAATCCGACTTGCTGATCTCGCTCGGCGCACGATTCGACGACCGGGTGACGGGGCGTCCCTCGGCGTTCGCGACCGGCGCGAAGGTGATCCACGTGGACATCGACCCCGCGGAGTTCAACAAGGTTCGTCGCGTCGACGTGGCGTTGCAAACCAATGTGGCTACGGCGCTCACCGCACTCGACGACCTCGGTGCGACGCCGCTCAACCTGGACGTTTGGTGGAAAGAGATCCGCACGTGGCAAGAGCAGTTCCCGCTCTTCTACGAAGAGCCCACCGCAGAAGGACCGCTCCGGCCCCAGCACGTGATCGAAGCGATCGCGCAGTCAGCCTCGCCGGGCACGATTGTGTCGGCCGGTGTGGGCCAACACCAGATGTGGGCCTCCCAGCATTGGCAGTTTGAAGAGCCCGGCACCTGGGTCAACTCCGGTGGCGCGGGCACGATGGGCTTTGGCGTACCGGCGGCGATCGGAGCGAAGGTCGGTCGCCCCGATCGCACCGTCTGGTGCATCGACGGTGACGGGTGTTTCCAGATGACCGCGCAGGAACTCGTCACGGCACGTGCCGAAGGCATTCCGATCAAGGTCGCGATCTTGAACAACGCGTACCTCGGCATGGTTCGCCAATGGCAAGAGATGTTCTACGAAGAGCGCTACTCCGAGGTGTACCTGAGTGCTGACCTGCCGGACTACGTGAAGTGGGCCGAAGCGATGGGGTGCGTAGGTCTGCGCGCGACGAACCTCAAAGAGATGCACGAGGTGATCGCGCGCGCGAATGAGATCAACGACGTGCCGGTGGTGATCGATTTCCGCACGGACTCCCGAGAGAAGGTATTTCCGATGGTGCCTTCGGGTGCGAGTAACGATGACATCATGGTCCACCCGCTCCAGCGCGGCGGTGGTCAATGAGCCCGGAACCCATCGAGGGCGAGACCGATCCGACGCCGGTGCGCCATCACATCCTGTCGGTGCTGGTGGAGAACAAGGCGGGCGTGCTCGCGCGCATTGCCGGCCTCTTTGCCCGCCGCGGCTTCAACATCTATTCGCTGGCCGTCGCCCCGGCGGAGGGCCACGCGCGCTTTTCACGCGTCACGATCGTCGTCGATGCGCAGTCCGCACCGCTCGAACAGATCGTTGAGCAGCTGGGCAAGCTCGTCAACGTCGTCGCCATCACCGACCTCGCGCCGAGGGACGCGACCGAACGCGAGCTGTTGCTCGCCACCTTGAGCGTCGACGATTCCAATCGCGCCACGGTGCTCGACGTGACCGCCAACACGGGCGCGTCGATCGTGGACGTGAATGGCGCCTCGGTCACGGTCATGCTGGCCGGCACCCCGGGCGCCTGCGATCGCCTCGAGCGAGAACTGGAGCGCTTCAACGACGTGGCGATCCAGCGTACGGGTCGGGTAGCACTCCCTAGACTCGATCAAACGGCGATGGCCAAAACCGAAGAGAAAGTTTGAAGATGACCACGATGTACTACGAGAGAGATGTCAATCGCGACGCTCTCAAGGATAAGAAGATCGCGATTCTCGGCTATGGCTCCCAGGGTCACGCCCACGCGCTCAACCTCCACGAGAGCGGATACGACGTACGCGTTGGCCTTCGTATGGAGTCCTCCTCCGTGCACAAGGCCGAGGAAGCGGGACTGCGCGTCCTTTCCATCGCCGATGCGTCCAAGGAAGCCGACGTGATCATGATTCTCGTCCCCGACACCGAGCAGCAGCGCACCTACGACGCGGAGATCGAGCCCTACCTCACCGCCGGCAAGATGCTGATGTTCGCCCACGGCTTCAACATTCGCTTCGACCTCATCAACCCGCCGGCCGATGTTGACGTCACGATGATCGCGCCCAAGGGCCCGGGCCACCTCGTACGCCGCACCTACCTCGAAGGCGGCGGCGTTCCGTCACTCATCGCGATCCACCAGGACGCCACGGGTCACGCCCAGGAGATCGCCCTCGCCTACGCCGACGGCATCGGCGCGACGCGCGCCGGGGTGCTCGAGACGACGTTCTCGGAAGAGACCGAGACCGACTTGTTCGGTGAACAGGTCGTGCTGTGCGGCGGCGTGACCGCCCTTGTCAAAGCGGGCTACGACACGCTCGTCGAGGCTGGCTACCAGCCCGAGAGCGCGTACTTCGAGTGCTTGCACGAGCTCAAGCTCATCGTCGATCTCATGTACGAAGAGGGAATCACGGGCATGCGATTCAGCGTGTCGGACACAGCGGAATACGGTGACATGACTCGTGGCACGCGGGTCATCAACGATGCGGTCAAGGGCGAGATGAAAAAGATCCTCACCGAGATCCAAGACGGCACCTTCGCCGCCGAATGGATTCAGGAGAACGAGATCGGACGCCCGCGCTATCGCGAGCTTCGCGAAGCGGGAAAGAATCACCCCATCGAGAAGGTCGGTGCTGAGCTGCGTGAAATGATGCCGTTCGTCTCAGCGGGAAAGCAGAAGGTCTCTGAAGTTTCCGGCGGCGACACCGACGAGTAGCACGCTCCAAGAGGTTCTACAAAAAATCTGAAGTTGCGAACACTCGGCGCACCGACACAACAATGAATGTGTCGGTGCGCCGAGTTGCACGTAGCGCACGACTTGACGAGGACTCGGCGAAAAGTGAGTGACGTCCTCGCATCGAAACGCAGACCTTACGGTCCCATTAGTCAGGGCGGCTACATTGGAAATCGCGCCTTCGGGCGAAAATCTACGCAGCTAAAAAGGAAGACGAATGCAACTGACGATCATCGGCGCAGGAGCTATTGGAGGCACCGTCGGTGCCCATATGGCTCGAAGTGGACACGACATCGTGCTCTGCGACCTTGACGCCGATCACGTGGCGGCGATCAATCGCGACGGGCTCACCATCGAAGGACCCGTCGAGAACTTCACGGTGAAAGTAAAGGCCATTACGCCAGATCAGCTCCCCGACCAGATCGAACACGTCGCCGTCGCGGTGAAGAGCCATCACACTGACGCCGCCGCTGCGCTGGTTCGCGGACGCATCGCGCCCGGCGGGTATGTCGTCAGTTTCCAGAATGGATTGACGGCCGACATACTTGCAGAGGCCGTCGGACGAGACAATCTGCTCGTCAGCTTCGTCAACTTCGGCGCGGACTACCTCAGTCCCGGTCACATCATTCAGGGCAACATCGGCACCTTTCGCATCGGTGAGCCTTTCAAACCCGTCATCACGGACCGCGTCCGCGAGCTCGTTGACGCGGTGCCCTATGCCGTTGCGACGGACAACATCATGGGCTTTCTCTGGGGCAAGGAGGCATACGGCGCCATGCTCTACACCGGTGCCGTCTCGGACCTTTCAATCGCCGACCACTTGGAAGACCCTCGCTATCAAGAGTTGATGCTCGCGGTCGCGCGCGAGGTGCTCGCGCAGTCCCCGGTGAAGACCGAGAACTTTGATGGCTTCGAAGCCGATGATCTCGAAGGCTCGCTGGCTCGTCTCGTCGTCTTCAACCGCGAGACGGCAAAGACCCACAGCGGTATCTACCGCGACCTCATGGTGCGCAAGCGCAAGACCGAGGTCGACGACCTCATGCGCGACCTGAAGGGTCCACTCACCAACTACGTGGGAGAGATCATTCACGCCATCGAGCGTGGCGAGCGTACGTGTGAGGTTGAGAACCTCGAATTGATGAACGCCTACGAGCGCACCGAACGTCTCGGTCGCCCGCTCAATGCGGTGGTCGACATCTTGCCCGCGCCCAAGCGCGCTGCAGAAGGCCCACTGCACGGCGTTGCCATTGCCGTCAAGGATCTGATCGACATCGAGGGCGTTACCCGCGGGAGTGGAAACCCTGCCGCGAAGGCGGGCGCGCCCGCTGTCGCCGACGCGCCCATCATCACGCGTCTGCGTGAGGCGGCGGCCGACGTCTACTGCACGACGTCGCTGCTCGAGTACGCAGCCGGTGCGCTGCACCCCGCGGTACCCGAGGCGCTGAACCCCTTCGACCATTCGAGGACGGCCGGGGGATCGAGCGGCGGTTCTGCGGCGCTCGTCGGTGTGGGCGCCTGCGAAGTTGCCCTCGGCACCGACACCGGAGGATCGATCCGCATTCCCGCGCACTACTGCAACGTGGTGGGATTCAAGCCAAGTTTTGGTGCCTTGCCGCTCGAGGGTATCCAGCCTCTTGCACCATCGCTCGATCACGTGGGCTTGCTCGCGAAGAACGTCGAGGTCACCCAGCGCGTTTTCGGTGCGCTGAGCGGCTTGCCCTTTGCCCCCGCGCCGCGCGGTGCGCTTCGAATCGGCGTCTTCATGGGTCAGATCAACGACCCTGCGGTCACTGACGAGGTGCGCGAGTGCCTGCTGAGTGCGCTCGAGACGCTCCGCGCGACGTGCGACGTGCGCGAGCTCGATGACGCGACGTTTGTCGCCATTCGTCCGACGATCGACAACATCATTCTCTACGAGGCCTGGCAAGTCCACGGCGAGCTCGCGACGTCGGACCCGTCGCACTTCGGGCCTGAGACCTTGCGACTGCTGAAGGCGGCGTCAGGCGCGACGCGTGAGCAGTACGACGCAGCGCTGGCTCGCCGAGACGAGCTGCTCGAGGCGGCCAGTGAGTGGTATCGCGATATCGATGTGTTGCTCACCCCGTCGACGCCGTACGTCGCGCCCGCGACGACGCCCCCGATCGACACGCCCGAAGGACAGGCCGAGGGCATGTTCACGGGACCGTTCAACGTGACCGGCGACCCCGCCATTGTCGTGCCGTGTGGCTTCACCGACGCGGGTCTCCCCGTCGGACTTCAGCTGTCGGCGGCTCGTGGTGCGGATATGGCGTTACTTGCCGCCGCGCTCGTTGTCGAAGCAACCCTCGCTGACGAGGGATAATTTACCGCGGTACCAACCATGATCAAAGGAGATCAGTCGTGAAATCGGCACCCATCATCATCGGCAGCGAGCGAAGCGAAGCGGGGCTCCCCGCAGGAGCGAAGCTTCTTGCGGAGGGCGCCTCGGCGCTCGACGCGGTGGAAGCCGCGTTGCGGCTCTGCGAAGACAATCTGACCGACCACTACGTGGGCACGGGCGGATTGCCCAACGCGCGCGGCGAAGTCGAGCTCGACGCGTCGCTGATGGTCGGCTCAAGCCGCGCCTTCGGCGCGGTCGGGGCGGTCAAAGGCTTTCCCAATCCCATTTCGATTGCCCGCCGGGTTCTCGAGAAGCTGCCCCAGCACTGCCTGCTCGTCGGCGAGGGAGCCGAGCTCTTCGCAGAGGAGGAAGGGTTCGAACGCGGTGAGCTGTTGACGGACGAAGCCTGGCAGCTCTTTCGTGAGGCGCTCATCCCCTCCAGCGAGTCGGTAGAGGGTGAACAGACACTCGCGTCCTCGGGTGACGACGTCTACCGCCAGACGGCCGTCGCGCTCCTCAACCGCTTCCGTCCTCACGACGGACCGTGGGGAACGATCAACGTCATCGCACTTGACGAGAGCGGCGAACTCGTGGTCGGCGTCTCCACGAGCGGCTACCCCTGGAAGTATCCGGGCCGCGTCGGCGATTCCGCGCTTCCTGGCGCGGGCAACTACTGCGACCTTCGCTACGGCGGGGCCGCGTGCACCGGGCGTGGCGAGATGAGCATGCGTATTACGGGCGCGCGGATGGTCGTTGACAACTTGGCCAACGGAGCGGACCCGGAGTCAGCGTGTCTAGCCATGCTCGCTGAGGCCGCCACGCTGCCCGATGCCTTTCGAGCCGAGCTGCGCACGCTGTGCCTGACTCCCGACGGACGCCACGGGGGAGCGGCCGGACAGGCCAACTCGACCTACAGCGTGGTCAGCGCTGCCACCGGCGAGCTTGAGATTCGTCCGAGGGTGCAGCTATGAAGATCTTCATCTCTTCGGACATGGAAGGCACCGCCGGCGTTGTCGATTGGGACCACGTGATGGCGAGTGGGCCGCTCTATCCCTACTACTGCGAGTTGCTCACCAATGAGATCAACGCTGCGATTGAAGGGGCGATGCGCGCGGGAGCCGACGAGTTCCTCGTCAACGATTCCCATTCGAAGATGGCGAACCTGAAGCCGAGCGAGCTTGCCGGATCGGCCCGGTATCTTTCGGGCCGCGTGAAGCCGATGTACATGATGCAGGGCCTCGATGAAACGTTCGACGCGGTCTTTTTCATCTCGTACCACGGCTCGATGTCGAGTCAGGGATCGACCCTCTCGCACACCTATTTCCCGACGGCTTTCGCGCAGATCTCGATCAATGGCGTCATCGCTGGCGAAGCGGCCATCAACACGCTCGTTGCGAAGGCCTACGGTGTGCCGTTGCTGCTGATTACGGGCGACGAAGTCACGGCTCGGGAGATCGCGCCGTTCGCGCCGAGCGCTCGAGCCGTTGTCGTCAAGAACTCGGTCTCGCGTTTCGCCGCCGACTCCATGCACCCGACGGAGGCGTGCGAGCTGATCAACGAGCAAGCGTTTCAGGCGGTGTCCTCACTGGCTACGGCCAAGCAGATCGACATCTCGACACCGACGACGATGGAGATCGAATTTCGCACGAGCGATTACGCGGATCTCGCCTCGCGAGTCGCTGGCGTGAAGCGCGAGGACACTCTTCGCTGCTCCATCACTCTGGAGAGCCCCCTGGAGCTTTATCGAACGTTCATCACGGTCGTGCTGCTCTGCAGGGGGCTCACCGAGTAATTCACTCAGGCAGTGTCGCCAGGAAGTCGCGCATCGTGCTCTGGAACAGCTCGTACTCTTCGTGCTGTGGCGAGTGGCCGGACTTCTCAAACACCACGAGCGTCGAGTTGGGAATCAGTTCCGCGATGGTCTCAGCTGAGGAAACCGGCGTCACCCAGTCCGTGCGTCCAACCGTGACGAGCGTCGGGGCCGTGATGCTCGGCAGCTGGGGACGCAGATCGTAGTTGGGCATGTTGTAGAGGAAGCACCAGTTGTGCGCCTCGTGACGGTAGATGCGCTTCTCGACGTCGGCGTTGGACTTCTCCTCGTTGTACTCAAAGTCGTAGAGGGGAATGATGTCCTTCCAGCGCTGCTTGAGGTCCTCGTCGTCGTAGATCTCGCCGCGCCAGTACCGATTGAAGTTGTCCCAGTTGATCTCAATGCGGTCCTGGGTGCGAGCGTTCTCGTACGCCCGGTCCAAGTTGGACTTGTCGGCCGAGGTATCACGGAGAATCACGGCACGCGTGTGCTCGGGGTAGGCAATGGCGTACTCCAGGGCGATGAAACCGCCGTAGGAACCGCCGGTGACGATGATCTGGTCAACCTCGAGCCACTCGCGCAGTCCGTCCACGTCTGCAGCCCACTGAGCGTGCGAGAAAGGTGGCTTACCCTCGCTCTGCCCACAACCACGGGCGTCGAACACGACCACGCGATACTTGTCGGCGAGCGGACCGAATGTGGCCTTGGGCTCTTCGAGGTCGCCGATCCCGCCGCCTCCGTGATGCGCAATGAGTACTGGAGCGTCCTTATCGCCGAGTACCTCTACGTTGAGTTCGTTGTCGTTGATGGTGACGCGCACAGCATTTCTCCTTTGGTTGGATGGTTTAGGTGAAGCGGGTTAAGCGGGGTTGAGCTGCTGGTCGATCCAGCGTTCGACCATTGAGCCGAGCACGTCGAGGGGAACGGCGCCACTGCCGAGCACGACGCCATGGAACGCACGAACGTCGAACGCGTCACCGAGTCGACGCCTCGCGTCTTCACGCAAGCGGCCGATCTCGAGTCGGCCAATCATGTAAGCGAGTGCCTGTCCGGGCCAACCGATGTAGCGGTCGATCTCGTTGGCAACGTTGGACGCCGTCGTCGCGGTGTGACTCCACATGAAGTCAACCGCCTGCTGACGCGACCAGTTGTAGAAGTGCATGCCGGTGTCAACGACGAGTCGACAGGCCCGCAATGCGTCAAATGACAACATGCCAAGGCGCGCGAGGTCTGAGGTGTACAGACCCATCTCGTCCGCCAGCCGTTCGCTGTACAGACCCCAACCTTCGATGAAGCCACAGAGCTGCGCGTCGAGATAGCGACGGTAGTCCGGTAGATCCGTCAACGTCTGGCCCGTTGCAATCTGGAGGTGGTGACCTGGAGTGCTTTCGTGAAAGGCGAGCGCCTCGTACTCGTAGGTGAACTTCTCTTCCGGATTGATCGTGAGCACCCAATGGGTACCAGGGCGCGAGCCGTCGGTCGCCGGAGAGACGTAGTGAGCAAGCGCGGCGCTCTTCGCTTCGATCGGGTGGATCTCTTCGATGGTGCACTCGGCGATTCGATATGGCGGAAACCAGTCATCACGGGCTGCTTCGGCGCGCTCCAGCGCGCCGGTGACGGCGTCGACGATTTGGCTCGCGTCGGTGAAGCGTAGCGAGCGGTCCTCACGGAGCCGACTCAGAATGGTCGGTACGTCTCGCTCGCCGAGTACCTTTTCACCGAGCTCAGCCCATTCGAGGTCGAGCTCGGCCAAGCGGTTGAGACCGATCTGGTGAATCTGCTCGGGCGTGAGGTCGGTCGTCGTCTGACGACGCACGGCGAGCGCGTAGGATTCGGCGCCCTTTGGCACATTGAGCAGTCCCACGTGTTCGTCGTCGCGAACCTTCCCGTCGAGTAGGGATGCGAGCAGCTCGCTGAGTCGTGCGACGGCCGGACGAACCGAGTTCTCCACGATCGAACGCGACATCTTGAGGAACGCCTCTCGGTCGATCTCGGAGCCGATGTTCGGGTTGGCCAAGGTGTCCTCTTCGAGCGAGAGCTCAAGGTGGCCGTTCAGCTGATCGAGCGATCGGGTGACGCCCACGCGTGTCGAAAGACGTCCCTCACTGGTTGCGGTGCGGAACCGCTCGGTGATCGCGTCGAAGTACGCGCCCAATCCTCCGAGCCGAGCGAGGTAGTCCTCTCGCGAAGACTCGTCGACGACACTTGCTGACGGCACGCACATGAAGACCATGGAATGCGGCGAGGAGTAGCTCTCCGAGGACGCGTCGGTCTCCCAGATTCCCTCTTCGAGGTCAATTCGTGCGCCCCACGCGAGTCGTGCGAGCACTGCCGCATTGACTCGCTCGGGCTCGGTCAGCTCATCGATGTTGACCTTGGAAAGACGAGCTTCGAGCGCGCGTAGTGAGGCAACGCCTCGCGCACTGCCTTCGCGGCTCGGATCAGGCAACAGATGGTCATAGCCCTTGATCCCGAGCAGCGTGGCCGATAATGGATCGAGGGTGTTTTGAAGAACGAAGAACTCGTCGCTCAGGCGTGCAAGCTCGTTACTCGCGTTGCTCACGGAAGAACCACTTTCTCAAGTCGATGGGGACCTTCTGCGAGGGAGCGCCAGAGCTCTTCCCACGCCCGGATTCCTTCACGAATTCGGCGGATACGCATGAACTCGTTGGGCGCGTGAAGCTTCTCATCGGCCGTCGAGAACGAGAAGAACAGCGTCTTGGCGCCGAGCACTCGTTCCATCAAGGTTGTGGCGGGAAGCGTCCCCGCGATACAGGCCAACAGCACTGGCGTGTCCGGGTAGACCGACTCGAGCGCTTGGCGCCCGGCTCGGATGGCGGGGTGGTTGGCGTCGATGGTGTACGCGGGCGTGCCGTGGGCGTCACGGATGACGCGAACTTTGAGACCCGGAAGGTCGTAGTTCGCGATGTGGCGCTCGATAGCGTCAATGACGTGCGCGGGGTCTTGGCCCGGCACCAGCCGACACGAGATGTGCGCACGAGCGATGTGGGGGATGACGGTGTACTTGCCACCGCCATCGATGCCGTTCACTTCGAGCGTCGGGCGTTCCCAGAGGCGCTCAAGCGTCGAGTAGCCCGGTTCGCCGAACGTCGTCGCCACGCCCAGGTTGTCGCGATACTCCGCTTCATTCCACGTGACCTTGGCGAGCTCTGCGCGTCGCTCGTCACTGAGTGGCGTAATCCCGTCGTAGAAACCTTCGACGGCAATCGCGCCGTCGTGAGTGTGCAGGCTCGCCACGAGCTCAGCGAGCCCGTGGATGGGGTTGGCGACCGTGCCACCGAAGCGTCCGGAATGCAGGTCGATGTTCGCGCCTTCGACGATGATGCTGAAGGTGACCAGGCCTTTTGACATGAGTGAGAGCGAAGGTTCGCTCGGTCGCCACATGGCCCCGTCGGCAGAGATCACCAAGTCGGCCGCCAGTTCCGCGGCGTGCGCTTCAACGTACTGAGCGAGGTGCGGGCTCCCGATTTCCTCTTCGCCTTCGAAGAGGAACTTGACATTGAGTGGCAAGCGACCTTCGTCACGAAGGAACGACTGGGCCGTCTTCAAGACAACGAAGACTGGACCCTTGTCATCGGTAACACCTCGACCACGCATGACGTCGCCTTCGACGGTCAGCTGAAAGGGAGGTGTGATCCACTCGTCGAGATCGCCCGTCGGCTGCACGTCGTAGTGACCGTAGACGAGGATCGTCGGGGCATCAGGATCAGAGATCCACTCACCGCGAACGAGCGGGTGTCCACCAGTTTCGGCGACATAGCCGTTGGCGAACTCAAGTTGGCTCGCGAGCCAACTTGCAGCGCGGTGCATGACCTCGGGCGTCGCATCCCGAGAGATACTCGGGATCGCGACGTACTCGGTCAGTTCTTCGATGTACTGCTCATCAGAATTAGTAGAGAGCATGGCCACCATCGATTGAGAGCGTCTGGCCGCTGATCCATGACGAGGCGGGGTTCACGAAGAAGCGAACACCGTTCGCGATGTCGTCGGCTTCGCCAAGACGGCCGGTGGGGATCTTTTCCAGCAGGGCGGCCTGACCGGCTTCGCCGTAGCTTTCCCACTGGGCGATCGAGGTGGGATTCGAAAGCACGAAGCCCGGTGCCACGCAGTTGACGGTGATGCCGAAGTGTCCGAGCTCGTGGGCCATCTGGCGAGTGAAGCCAATCTGGCCGGCCTTCGCGCTCGCGTACGCCTGAATACCGGTCAAGCTCACGCTGCGACCGGCGCCCGAGGAGATGTTGACGATGCGTCCCCAGCCGCGCTCCTTCATGCCCGGCACGACGGCGCGCACGCAAATAAAAGTGCCCGTCAGGTTCGCGTCGACGACGTCGTGGAACTGCTCGTCGGTGACTTCCTCAATGGGGCGTCCTACCTGGCCACGCACGCCACCGGCGCTGTTCACCAGGATGTCGGTACCACCGATGCTCGCCACGAATGCGTTGACAGCTTTCGAGTCGGTGATGTCGACGGAGTCTTTGTCGATGCCGTGCACCGTCGCGCCATCTGCCGTCAGTCCTTCGGCGATTGCTCGACCGATGCCCTGAGCCGTACCCGTAACGATGGCCACTTTGCCTGCTAGCGGTTGTCCTTGTGTCATTAGTGCTTCACCCATCCTGATTCAATAATCGTTCGTACTTCTTGGACCCCAGCGGCCCACACTTTCTCCATCATCTCGTCCGGTGCCTCGTAAGGCCCGCCCATGCTGCCATCGGGTGCGAGTTCGCGTATCGCCTCCGGTCCGAGATTCATCAAGAGCTCACGCGACACGACTGGTATCGGCTCTGGCGCGGGGGCGCCGGGAATTCGCGTCCAAGGAAAGTTCTCCACCCACGCGCCGTGCATCTGGTCGACGCAGAACTCGTTGGCGACTTCGGCTGTCTGTGGTCCGTTGTACCAACTGTGAAAGAGGACCTGCATATCTTCGTGCTGGCAGATCCACTCACGAACGAGGCCACCGACGGGGGCGTTGCCGCCGTGACCGTTGATGATGGCGATGCGCTTAAAGCCACTGTTGGTCAAGCAGTCAAGTACGTCGCGCACGACCTCGATGTAGGTCGTCAGGCGCAGCGTCATCGAACCGGGGTAGGCCGTGAAGTAGGGAGCCATTCCGAAAGGGATGACCGGAAGGACCGGTACACCGAGGGGTTCGGCCGCTTCGACCGACACCCGTTCGGCCAGGATCGCGTCCGTGCCGAGCGACAAAAACCCGTGCTGTTCCGTCGATCCGATGGGCACGACCACCCGGTCATCGTGTTGCAGATACTCCTCGATCTGCATCCAGTTGTTGTCCCACAAGCGCACGGCTGTCTCCTTCAGTTGAAAATTTCGGACTCATTTCACACTATCGAGTGAACGCAAAGCTGTCGTCTTGGCGCGCAGATCGAAGGTGCCGCGACGCACTGTCGTTGCACTTGAAAGCCTTCGGATTGTGAACTCGTTGTACGCTAGGCAAACATCGTGCACGTCAATGCGGTCGAGCGACCGGGCGACGCTGGTGGGACTCGAACAGGAGAGCGCGTGAGTCGAATTTTGGATATTAAAGATCTAACCGTCAAAATTGACATGCGCCACTCGGCGGTAACGCCGGTGGGTGGCGTGAGTCTGCACGTCGAGGCGGGCGAGACACTCGGGATCGTGGGCGAGTCCGGATGCGGCAAGTCGATGACCGGGCTGTCGATTTTGAAGCTCTTGCCGCCGGGCGGCCACATCACTGGCGGCAGCATCGACTTCATGGGCCGGGACCTCGCAAAGCTCTCGCACGAGGAGATGCAAAAGATTCGTGGCAACGACATCGCCATGATCTTCCAAGACCCCATGACCTCACTCAATCCGACCAAGAGCATTGGTGACCAGGTCGCAGAGCCCGTGCTGATCCACCGCAACGCCAGTAAGAAAGAGGCGCTCGATCGAGCCGTCGAAGTGCTGGGGCTCGTCGGACTTCCTCGGCCGAAGGAACGCCTGACCGATTTTCCTCATCAGCTTTCGGGCGGCATGCGCCAGCGCGTGATGATCGCCATGGCTCTCGCGTGCGATCCCAAGCTGCTGATCGCCGACGAGCCGACGACCGCTCTCGACGTCACCATTCAGGCTCAGATCCTCGAACTCCTCAGTGATTTACAGCAAAAGCTCGGCATGTCCGTCATCCTCATCACCCACGACATGGGTGTGATCGCGGGACGTACCGACCGGGTCATGGTGATGTACGCGGGCAAAGTGGTCGAAGCCACCTCGACGAAACTGCTCTTTGACGAGATGCGCCACCCGTACTCCCAGGCGCTGCTCGCGTCGATCCCGCGGCTGGAACAGGACAATCGCCAGCGTCTCTACAGCATCCCCGGACTGCCGCCAGACCTCACGAATCCGCCCGTTGGATGTCGGTTCGCGCCGCGCTGCGCGCGTGCGACAGACCAGTGCCATAACGAAGAGCCACCGCTCGATGGCGCCAGCGGGCAACACGTCTTCGCGTGCTGGCACCCGATTGATGGCCCGCTCGATCTTTCCGCTTCGCGCAGAACTCGCCAAGAGGCCGAGGCCGTGCAAGAGTCACCGGTGCTGTTGAACGTCACGAACCTCGTCAAGGAGTTCCCCGTGGGCGGGAGCCTCTTCTCGCGAAAGCGGGGCGCAAAGGTGCACGCCGTATCGGACGTGTCCTTCAGCGTGAAAAAAGGCGAGACCTTCGGCCTCGTGGGCGAGTCAGGCTGCGGCAAGACGACCGTGGGCCGTCTCATCACCGCGCTCGAGCAAAGCAATTCGGGTTCGATTGAAATCGAAGGCGTCGACATCACGAAGCTCTCGCGCAAAGAGCTGCGCGCTCGACGCCGCGACTTCCAGTTGATGTTTCAGGACCCGTACGCGTCCCTGGACCCGAGAATGCGCGTCGGGCGCATTCTGCGCGAACCACTGGCGATTCAACGCATTGGTACCAAGTCAGAGCACCAAGAGCGGATACAAGAGCTGCTCGCCGACGTCGGACTGCCGCCGGCCGCGACGGATCGCTACGCGCACGAGTTTTCCGGTGGTCAGCGTCAGCGCATTGGTCTCGCGCGAGCACTCGCGCTCAATCCAAAGCTGGTCGTCGCCGACGAACCGGTGAGCGCGCTCGACGTGTCAATTCGCTCGCAAGTGCTGAATCTCATGAAGCGCCTACAGAGCGAGCACGACCTGACCTACATCGTCATCTCTCACGACCTGGCGGTTGTGAAATATCTCGCAGACACGATCGGCGTGATGTACCTCGGCAAGCTGGTTGAGATCGGGCCGAGTGATGTCATCTACGAGCAGCCCGCGCACCCGTATACGGCTCGACTGATTGAAGCGATTCCGCTGCCGTCGCCCGACCTCGAACGTTCCAAGAACGGCACGGTCGTACGAGGTGAGCTGCCGAGCGCGATCAACCCGCCATCGGGATGTCGGTTCCGCACCCGCTGTGAGCGGGCAACGGATCTCTGCGCGGAGCAAGAACCACAGCTCACGTCGTTCGGGCCCGGTCACCAAGCAGCGTGCCACTTTCCGTTGCAGCCGGTCGCCGTCTCGATTGGTTCGTCGTCCTCGGGCGAGAGCAACACCTGATCGAGGGGGATGTAGCCGGGCGACCAGATTGGAGTCGTCTGTTTCGGCAAGATGAAAGTAACCGCGTCAAGCGTTCTTCCTTGCCGAAACGGCTGGTGGAGGGTGTGGCGACCGGCTATGTTGAAGAATCTGAATCTGTAATGCATTACTACTTAGGGGAGTTGAGTGTGAGAAGGCTATTAACCAAACGGATCGGCGTGATCTTTGCGTCATTCATAACTTGCGTCGGAACACTCGTCGCCGTATCAGGATCACTCACCTCGAGTGCGTCCGCGGCATCGAGCACTGACATTACGTATGCGCTGCCGCCCGCTGTTACGCCCAACTACATTTTTCCGGTCATGGGCTCGGCGTACTACAGCAACGTGAACCTGTACCAGTTCCAGTCGGAGATGTTCCGTCCGCTGTACTGGTTCGGCCAAGGAACAGCACCGTCGTTCAACGAGTCGTTGTCACTCGCCGACCCGCCGGTGTATTCAAACGGTGGCAAGACCGTGACCATCAAGCTGAAGAAGTACAACTGGTCCGACGGTAAGCCCGTCACCTCCGAGGACGTCTTGTTCTTCATGCAAATGCTGAAGGCCGAGAAGAGCATCTGGCCCGTGTACGTGCCTGGTGAGTTCCCGGACAACGTGACCGCGATGTCGGCTCCGAATGCCTCGACCGTTGTCTTTACGCTCAGCGGGGCGTCTTCGTCCAACTGGTTCTTGTACAACGAGCTGAGCCAGATCACTCCGCTTCCCTCGCACGCGTGGGACAAGGAGTCGGCGACCGGCAAGATCGGTAACTACACGACGACGACCGCTGGTGCGACTGCCGTCTGGAAGTATCTGACCGCTCAAGCCATGACGCCAACGACATACGCGAGCAACCCGCTCTGGCAAATTGTCGACGGTCCGTTCAAGCTGAAGTCGTTCTCAACGACCGGCCTCACCGTCTTTGTGCCGAACGCGAAATACTCGGGTCCGACCAAGGCGAAGTTCGGCGAGCTGACGTTGGAGCCCTTCACGACTGACGCGGCGGAGTTCAATGCGCTGCGCGCGGGCACCATTGACTACGGCTATGTACCACCGGAAGACTCGAGTCAGATTCCGTTGCTCAAGGCCGATGGCTACACGAGCAACCCGTGGATCGGTTGGAGCATCAACTACTTCCCGATGAACATGAACAACCCGACCGTCGGACCGATCTTCCGTCAGCTGTACTTCCGCCAGGCATTCCAAGAGATGGTGAACCAGCCGACCGACATCAAGAAGGCGCTTTACGGCTACGGTTACCCGACCTACGGTCCCGTGCCCGTCGAGCCGAAGAACGACCTCGCAACGAAGGTTGAAGAGCAGGACCCGTATCCGTACAGTCCGAAGAACTCGGCTGCACTGTTGAAGGCCAACGGTTGGAAAGTCGTCCCCGGCGGTGTGACAACGTGCGCGAAGCCCGGCACGGCAAAGGGCGATTGTGGCACCGGCGTCAAGGCGGGCCAGAAGATGGTGTTCAACCTCCAGTACAACAACGGCTTCACCTACGTGACGCAGTTCATGGAGCAGTTGAAGAGCAACCTCGAAGCTTCTGATGGCATCCAGCTCAACCTCACGACGTCGAACTTCAACACGGTCATCGCGAATGCGGCGCCGTGCAAGGTCAGCGCGTCGTGCACATGGGAAATGGAGAACTGGGGTCAGGGTTGGTCATACGGTCCTGACTACTACCCAACAGGTGAGTCGATCTTCGAAACGGGATCGGGCATCAACGAGGGCAACTACTCAAACCCGGTGAACGATGCCAACATCAACAAGACGCACACCGTCTCTGGCACCGCAGTGCTCGCTACCTACGAGAACTACCTCGCCAAGCAGCTCCCCGTCGTCTGGCAGCCGGACCCCGACTACCAGATCTCGGAGATCAAGAACGGCCTCAAAGGCGTGACGCAGAGTTCGCTTCTGAACTACACGCCCGAGAACTGGACCTTGTCGAACTAGTTCGGCAACGTTCAATCACAGCGAGGTGAGGTAAGAACGTGCAGCAGTCAGTGATCCGAGTCGACGGGGCCGATGGCCTCGTCGGCTCGGAGATCCCCTTCAACGTGTACGGCAACCCAGACCTTGGCCCCACCGTTTCGGTGATGGCCGGCGTCCATGGTTGTGAGTACGTACCAATGTTGGCTCTCCGGACATTTCTGGACGAGCTTGATGAGTCGCAACTGCGCGGGTCGCTGCGCGTCGTGCCAATGGCCAATTTGGCATCGTTCCACGCGCGCAGCGCCTTCGTGGTGCCCCACGACGGGCTCAACCTAAATCGTTGCTTTCCGGGCAACGCCGATGGCAGCTTCACTGAACGACTTGCCCACGCGCTCTTTCAAGAGGCGATCAGTCCCGCGCAATTTCACATTGACATGCACGCGGGTGATCAAGTCGAAGACCTCGCGCCGTTTGCGATCTACGACGCATCGGCGGTTGAAGAAGACTCGAGTCGATTGGCGTACGCGTATGGGCTCGACTTCGTGATTCGTACGGAGCGATCAGAGAGTCCCATTGCGGGCACCTCCAGCGCAGCGGCAGCAGAAGCGGGCATTGCCGCCATCACGGCCGAAGCCGGGGGACGAGGACTCGTCGACGACGTGTCGGTGGCTCGTCACCTCGAGGGTCTTCGCCGTGCGCTCGCCGAGATCGGTGTGTTGCCCGCAGAGTTTTCTGCGCCGACGCCTCCCATCGAGATCGACCACTGGGTCTGGCTTCGCAGCACGACCGGAGGATGGTGGAGCTCTCGAGTTCGGGTTGGAGAGTTCGTCGAAGCGAACGCCGTGATCGGCACTGTTCGCTCGCTCGACGATTTGACCTTTGAAGAGATCATCGCCCCTGAAGCGGGCACGCCAATCTTTCTTACGACCAGTCCTGCAGTCGCCGCGGACGGTCTCTTGCTGGGACTCGGCGTCAGATAGTGTTCTCATCAGCATTTGGCTCGTTCCCGCAACGAGCCGTGACAGGTAAGTGGTAAATGACCCGGTTTTTACTAAGACGGATCGGACAGGCGATTGTCGTCGTCTTTATCGTTTCCGTAATGACGTTTCTTCTCCTGCATCTTTTGCCAGGAGGCGCCGCGCGAGCGGAGCTGGGCTTTCGCGCCAGCCCTGCATCTATACGTGCCTTTAACAAGGCGAACGGCTACAACCTGCCGCTGGTGCCGCAGTACTTCACGTACCTCGATCATCTCTTCCACGGCAACCTCGGTTATTCGTACAAGCTGAATGAGCCAGTGTCGACGTTGCTCTCACAGGACCTACCCAAGAGTTTCTACCTGAGTGGGCTCGCGCTGTTCTTTACACTGATCATCGCCATCCCGCTCGGCATCTACCAAGCGGTGCGTCGTAACAAGCCCGACGACTACTTCGTGACGGGAATGTCGTTCATTGGGTACTCCATGCCGACCTTCTGGCTGGGGCTTCTCCTCATCGCCTTCTTCTCCATCTTTCTTAAATGGCTGCCGCCCTCAGCGCCCCAATCGGCGACGGTCAGCGGCGCGTTTTCTGATCCCAAGGCGATGATCTTGCCGGTCATGACGCTGACGATTGTCGGTATCGCATTCTTCAGTCGCTACATGAGATCGTCGGCGATTGAGAGCTTGGCGCAGGACTACATCCGCACCGCTCGCGCGAAGGGCGTCACTCGGCGCGGACTGCTGTTTGGTCACATGCTGCGCAATGCGATCTTGCCGGTGGTGACCCTTATTGGTTTGAGTGTCCCCGCGCTGCTTTCGGGAAATCTCATCACCGAATCTGTCTTTAACTATCCCGGCGTCGGACTGTTGTTCTGGACGGCCGCGGAGACACGTGACTATCCGACACTGCTGGCGCTGACGTTGGTCGTCGCCATCTTCACAGTGGTCGGCAACCTTCTGGCCGACATTGGCTATGGGATAATCGACCGAAGGGTGCGTGTGTCGTGACGATCCCGCCAGAACTCGAAACTGCAGCGACGCCCGCTGACGCAGTGGACGCTTCGACAGAGATCTCTCAGCTCGTTCGCGTGAAGCGTCGCCGCGGCGCGGCACTCGTCTCGGTGTTCGCAGAGAACAAGCTTGCGCTCGCGGGCGTGGTCATGATTGTCTTGATCCTGTTGTTCTGCTTCGTGGGCCCGATCGTCTACCACTCGAACCAGGTCGCCTCGAATCTGAGCATCGCTAACGATGCGCCCGTCAAGGGTCATCCGCTCGGCACGGACAACGTGGGGTACGACGAGCTCGGACGACTGATGATCGGCGGACAGACCTCTCTCGAGATCGGCTTCGCCGCGGCGTTGCTCGCGGGTCTCTTCGGCGTGCTCTATGGTGCTGTCGCGGGTTACTTCGGCGGGATCATCGACACACTGATGATGCGCATCGTCGACGCGCTGTTGTCAATCCCGGTCCTCTTCGTGCTGCTCTTGATGGCAGCGATCATCAAGATCAATCAGCTCAATCTGACGCTCGCCGTTGCGTTTTTTGCGTGGCTCGTGCCCGCTCGATTGATACGCGGCGAGACCCTGACGCTGCGAACACGCGAGTACATCCAAGCGGTGAAGGGCATGGGCGGGGGAGCGAGTCGAAGTATCTTTCTTCACTTGATACCCAACGCCATCGGCACCATCGTCGTCAACATCACGTTCCAGGTCGCCGATGCGATCCTCGCCCTGGCGGCGCTCGGCTACCTCGGGTTCGGGCTTCCGCCACCCGCGGCCAACTGGGGCGCCATGCTCTCTCAGGGTGTGACGTATCTTTACGCTGGTGAGTGGTGGCTGATCTACCCAGTAGGTTTGCTAATCGTCTTGACCGTAATGGCCTTCAACTTCGTGGGTGACGCGTTGCGCGACGCCTTCGACGTTCGCCTGCAGCGTCGATAAGCGATGAGCGACGCTTCCTATGAGTCCTACGGCTATCTCGAACGAGGGGTAGACCTTCCGACGTTCGAACTCGCCTCCGAGTTCGGGCGAGTACCGCCGTACCAGGGACCGATCAGCGCGGAGGAACGTCTCCGTGCTGATCGTCTTCTGGACGAGCACATCGTGATCAGCCTGCACGATCACCCCGTCCGCTTTCCCGACGACATGCGCGACACTCCGGCCTACAACCGCACGGGACGCCAGCACACGGCCTTCGCCGGGCTGGAATCGTCGCGGATGACCGTGGTCTTTGACAACATGATGGACGGCACCGCGTGCGTCACCGGCAATGCACCGTGGCGCTGGCTTGACATCATCACCGACCTTGGTATGCGCCAAGCCGATCTCGCTCACCAGAGCCACGTCGAAGTTATTCGCACGATTGACGATATATATGGCGTGAAAGGGTCCGGCAAGGTCGGTCTCGTCTTCGGCCTCGAAGCAGCGACCCCCATCGAGAACGAGATCGAGCGCCTCGACGTCCTCTTCGGACTCGGGTTGCGCCAGATCGGCATCGCGTACTCGGACTCGAACGCTCTCGGCAGTGGTCTGAGCGAGCGAGTTGACGGCGGTCTCACTATCTTTGGCCGAAAGGCCGTCAAGCGGATGAATCAGCTCGGTCTCGCGATCGATATTTCGCACTCGTCGGATCAAACCGGCATTGACGCCTGTCGGGAGAGCACCCAACCGGTGTTCATGACGCACGCGGGATCGCGAGAAGTCTGGAACATCGCGCGTATGAAGGGCGACGACGTGCTGCGTGCCGTTGCCGACAGCGGTGGTGTCATCGGCATGTCCGCTGCACCCTACACCACACTCTCTGCGGCCCACCCACTGCACACCATCGACTCGGTGATGGATCACTTCCTCTACATCGCCGACCTCGTTGGTATCGAGCACGTAGCCTTTGGACCTGACACGTTGTACGGCGATCACGTCGGACTGCACACCGTGTTCAGTCACCTCTTGAGTGGTGCCACTGCGAGTGGCCCGAGCTTTGAGAAAGTGGCCTACGTGGACGGGTTAGAGAACCCCACGGAGAACTTCACGAATATCGCCGAATGGCTCGTCCACCAGGGATTTTCTGATGAGGATATTGCAGCCGTGTTGGGTGGCAATATCATGCGCGCGCTGAAAGAGATCTGGCCGTCCTAACCCTCGCGAATGCGCTGGATAGGACGGCCACAATGTCTAGAGGTTGCCGACGATCCAGTTGATGCTGGCGCACAGCGACGCGACATCTTCGGAGTCGACGCTCGGGAACATCGCGACGCGCAGCTGATTACGTCCGAGCTTGCGGTACGGATCGGTGTCCACGACGCCGTTGGCGCGAAGGACCTTTGCAATCATCGTAGCGTCGATGTCGTCACGGAAGTCGATGGTGCCAACGACCGTGCTGCGCTCGGCAGGGTTCGTCACAAACGGCGTCGCAAAATCCGACGCTTCGGCCCACGTGTAGAGAATCTCGGCTGACTTCGACGTACGACCCGTCGTAAACGCCAGACCGCCGTTGTCGTTCATCCACTTGATCTGCGAGGCGAGCAGATGGATGGTGGCGAGGGCTGGCGTGTTGTAGGTCTGATTGAGTCGTGAGTTGTCGAGGGCGATTTTGAGGTCGAAGAACGCGGGCGTCCAGCGGCCGGACGAGGCGAGTGTCTCGATGCGCTCGATCGCTGCGGGTGAGCAGATCGCGAGCCAGAGTCCGCCATCGGAGGCGAAGGACTTCTGGGGCGCGAAGTAGTAGCAGTCGAACTGACTGGGATCGACGGGAAGACCGCCGGCTCCCGACGTCGCGTCGACGGCGACGAGACCGCTGGCGCCGATCGGTCGCTCGATGGGCATCATGACACCCGTCGAGGTCTCGTTGTGCGTGAAGGCATAGAGATCGACTGACTCGTCGACGACGGCTTTGGGATGAGTGCCGACCTCGCTTTGAATGATCGTCGGCTCACCGAGCTGCGGCGCCTCCTTTGCGGCACTCGCGAACTTGGAGGAGAACTCTCCGAAGCTCAGATGCTGGGAGTGGTTCATGATGAGGTGGAACGTGGCGGCGTCCCAGAAACAGGTAGTGCCGCCATTGCCGAGCAGCACTTCGTAGCCGTCAGGCAGATTGAACAGCGCTCGCAGGCCGTCGCGAACTTCACCTACCTTCGAGCGCACCGTCGCTTGACGGTGCGACGTGCCGAGGTAGGTCGGTGCGTCGGCCGCCAAAGCAGCAACTTGTTCTGCTCGAATCTTCGAGGGGCCTGATCCAAATCGTCCGTCGCGCGGAAGAAGGTCAGTGGGGATCTTGAGGGTGTCGGGGGAACTCATAGACTTATTCTTACGGAAAACGAACGGAGCCAATCCATGAGCGCCAGAGTGAGCGACCTTTTAGGGGGCCTTGCCCCGAGTGCGACGTTGGCGGTAGACGCGAAGGCGAAGGCACTGAAGGCAGCAGGCGAGCCCGTGATCGGGTACGGCGTGGGCGAGCCAGACTTCCCCACACCCGTGCATATCATCGAAGCGGCCGCGAAGGCTTGCTACGACCCGGCCAACTACAAGTACACGCCGGCCGCCGGACTTCCCGAGCTACGTGAGGCAATTGCGTCGAAATCCATGCGCGACAGCGGTCTTGACGTTAAGGCGAGCCAGGTACTGGTGACGAACGGCGGCAAGCACGCCGTCATCAGTGCCTTCATGAGCACGCTCAATCCTGGCGACGAAGTCATCATCCCTGCGCCCTACTGGACGACCTATCCCGAGGCGGTCTACTTGACGGGCGCCACGCCGGTGCCGGTCATGACGAGCGAGGCCAATGGTTTTCGGGTCACCCCGGAAGATCTCGAGCGCGTTCGCACCGAGAAGACCAAGATGCTCGTCTTCTGCTCACCCTCTAACCCTTCTGGTGCCGTACTGGGACCAGAAGAGGTGCGCGCCATCGGCCTGTGGGCGGCCGAGCACGACGTCTGGGTGCTCTGTGACGAGATCTATGAGCATCTCGTCTACGGCGACGCGCGTTGGGTCTCTCTGCCCGTCGTCACCCCCGAGCTCGGGGATCGATGGATCGTCGTGAACGGTGTCGCCAAGTCCTACGCGATGACCGGTTGGCGCGTCGGCTGGATGATCAGCGCTCCTGATGTCATGGACGCTGCCTTCAACTACCAGAGCCAAACGACCTCGAACATCTCGAACATCTCTCAACGTGCGGCGATCACAGCCCTCACTGGTGACCTGATGGCCGTTGCACAAATGCGCGAGGTGTTCGATCAGCGTCGTCAAACGATGGTCGCGATGTTGAACGACATCGACGGCATCTCGTGCGCGGTGCCCGAAGGTGCGTTCTACTGCTTCCCAAACGTCACGGGACTGCTCGGCCGCTCGCTCGACGGAAAGGTGGCGAATACCTCTACGGAGCTCGCCGAACTGCTGCTCGAGACGATCAAGATCGCCGTCGTTCCCGGCGAGGCCTTTGGCGCGCCGGGGTTTTTCCGTCTGAGTTACGCCCTGGCGGACGATGATCTGGTCGAGGGTCTCGAGCGCCTGCGGTCATTTGTCGCTGCGAACTGAACGGACTCGCCTTCCCTTTAGTGTGGCACCAATAAATGAAAGGTAGTCCGTGGCCCGAGTTCTAGTTACCGAAGAGATCGCCGATTCCGGTCTCCAAAAGCTTCGCAACGCCGGCCACGAGGTCGACATTCAATTAGGTCTCACCCCCGAACAGCTGCTTGAAGCGGTGCCGGGTGCGCACGCGCTCATCATTCGCTCGGCGACCAAGGTCGACGATGCGACCCTCGAGGCGGCGGGTGACCTCGTCGTCGTGGGTCGTGCTGGCATCGGTCTCGACAACGTCGATGTTGCTAAGGCAACCGAGCTCGGGGTGATGGTCGTCAACGCTCCGGTGTCGAACATCCTTTCCGCCGCCGAGCAGACCATGGCACTCTTGCTCGCACAAGCGCGCAACATCCCCCAGGCCCACTCCGCCCTGAAGAACGGCAAGTGGGAGCGCAGTAAGTGGGAGGGCGTCGAGCTGCACGGAAAGACGCTCGGCATCGTGGGGCTCGGCAAGATCGGGGCCCTCGTCGCGCAGCGCGCCATGGCTTTTGGGATGCGACTCATCGCGTATGACCCCTTCATCTCCGACGAGCGCGCCCGCCACATGGGCGTCGAGCTCGTCACGCTTGATTCGCTGCTGGAGCAGAGCGACTTCATCACGATCCACCTCCCCAAGAACAAAGAGACCACCAATCTGTTGAACTCGGAGTCCTTTACGAAGACCAAGCCCAGCGTGCGCATCATCAACGTGGCGCGCGGCGGCATCGTGAACGAAGCCGATCTCGCGGCCGCCGTTCGAGACGGCAAGGTCCAGGGTGCGGCGCTCGACGTGTTCGAGAAGGAGCCCACCACGGAATCGCCGCTCTTCGAGCTGCCTTCGGTCGTCGTCGTCCCGCACCTCGGTGCCTCGACCTTCGAAGCCCAGGACAAGGCAGGCGTTACGATCGCGGAGCAGGTCGAGCTGGCGCTCGCGGGCGACTTCGTGCCCTACGCGGTCAACGTCTCGGCGGGAGAGGTCTCCAACTCGGTGAGCCCATTTATGGGTCTCGCTGAAGTGCTGGGCCGATTCATTGGCGGACTGCTTGACGGCGAACCGGCTGACCTCGAGGTCATCTACCAGGGCGAGCTCGCCGGTGCAGGTACCAAGATTCTGACGCTCTGCGCGCTGAAAGGTTTGCTGAGTTCGACCGGTCATGACGGTGTCTCGTTTGTGAACGCGCCACAACTGGCTGAAGAGCACAATCTCACCTACAAAGAGGTGTCTTCGGTTGCTGGCTCGGAATACATCTCGCTGATAACGGTTCGCTCAGGCGGGCACAGCGTGTCGGGCACGCTCATGACAATTGGCACGCGCGTGGAAACGCGCCTCGTTAACGTCGATGAGCACGCCGTGGAGATCGCTCCCGCGTCGTCGATGCTCGTCGTGCACAACGACGACCGTCCCGGCATGATCGGGCGTGTGGGCACTGCGCTCGGCCAAGCGGACATCTCGATCTCCTCTATGGCCGTGGGACCGGACCCCGAAACCAAGACCGCGCTCATGGTCCTCTCGACCGAGGCCCCGACGCCGAGCGAGGTGCTCGAGCAGCTCCGCGGCACCGACGGCATCCAGGACATCCACCTCATCACGCTGCGATAGCTCTTCGTAGGATGCGCTGATGGACGAGAATGCGCTGGCGTCGTGGCGCGTGTCGTCACTGTGGTGTTATCCCGTCAAGTCAATGCAAGGCGAGGAGCGCGACGAGCTTTTTTTCGACGTTGACGGCGTCGCAGGGGACCGGCAGTACGGAGTGTTCGACGAGACGTCGCGCACGGTGCTGTCAGCGAAGCGCGAGGGCCGACTGTTCGATGCCGTTGCCATCTTGTCCGACGAGGAGCTGTCGGTCACGTTGCCCGACGGGCGATCCTACGAACCCGGCGCGCCGCTCGACGAAGCGTTGACTCACTGGCTAGGTCGACCGGTGCGGTTGGTCGAGGCGTCGACGTTCGGCGGCGCAACCTTCGAGTCCCAGAGCGATTTCGAGCGGGACGACTCCGAGTCAGAGACCTGGGATGGACCTCCCGGCTCGTTTGTCGATGACAGCCCACTGCACCTGCTGACGTCACTCGATCTCGCTGCGCTCGCGAACGAGCGTCCCGAACTTCAATGGGATGTTCGCCGGTTTCGACCGAATGTTGTCCTGGAGCCTGCCGTGGCGAACCCTTCGCCCCTGGCGATTGGATCTCGCGTCACGCTTGGAGAGTGCGAAGTCTTCGTGCACAAGGGCTGCAAGCGCTGCGTGATGACGACGCGTGCCCAGCCCGGTGCGCTCGATCGCGAGCTTGACATCTTGCGACACGTCGCGCGTCATCACGAGAACATCGTCGGCGTCCGCGCCGAGGTGGTGCGTTCAGGAGCGGTGCACGTTGGCGATCCGGTTACGCTGATTTGACGGCGAAGAGCTAGTTGATCCCGGAGCGGCCTGATCGGCGCGCACGTCGCGCCGTCTCCCTGATCTCTTGGGCCATGAGGTGCGCTTGGCGGCGAATCTCGATTGCCTCTTCGCGCGAGACGTGATGGGCGCGGGCGCGAGTGGCTCGTGCGTCGTCACGCACTTGGCGTGCGGTGGCTACGCCGTCGTGAGCGTGCACGTCGACTTCGGATTTGAGCGTCCGCCATGCGGATCGGGCCTGCTTCATGGCGGAGAGAACTTGCTTTCGAGCCTCGTTCGAGGCTTCGGCGGCGGCCTTGATCTGGTCGCGTCCATTAGCGCCTTGCACGACGGTGGCGAACGACCACAGTCCCGTGTCCAGGAGTCGCGCGGCGCGACGGACATCGCTGAGCACACGATCGCGTAGTTCGGTGGGGGATATGTCCATATCCGAGTACTTCACGAGGGATCGATAGAAGATTCGCCACAGCCCCACGAGCGCGTCGGCCGCGATCTGGGGCTCAGGGTCGCTGGGGTCGACGCCGGCTCGAGCGGCCATCAGCTCGGCCGCCAATTGCGCGAAGCGGTCAATCATGTCGGCACGCGCAGCCTTGAGTGAGGGGGTGCTCTCGATCAGTTCATTGAAGTTCATGATCTGAGGAAACATGATGCTCGGGGAGGTGCCGAGGTGGACGACGAACTCGTCGAGCTCGTCCTTCAGGATCCCGACCATCGCTTCCACCGGCGACATCGTCGCGGCATCAGGACCGAGCGCCTTGCGGATTGCATTGATGGAACCCTCTTCTCGATCAAGGAGCAAGGACTCCTTCGTGGCGAAGTAGTTGTATATCGTCTTTTCCGAGACATCGCAGGCTTCGGCGACCTCGCTCACGCGGACCTGGTCGAAGCCTCGCTCGAGAAACATCATCGTTGCGGTATCCGAAATAAGTTGGCGCATCAGTGCTTTCTTGCGCTCGCGAAGGCCCTGGTGGAGTGCCTCGGAGTCGTCAAGATGCTCATGCAAGACTCGGTGAAAATCGTTGATGCTTACTCTGCGCTCGTCGTCTCGGGTCTTTGCCACTCATCCAGTGTACCGTGAAAATGCCGAAATTTCTAGTTGCTAAATCTTTTCAGTTACTGTAGTGTTCTGCGCGAAGGGAGTCCTATGTCATCTAACGAGTTGGTGGTGGTCACGAGTGGCCTGTCAAAGCACTTCGGCCAGTTTGTCGCGGTCGACAGCTTCGATCTCGAGGTCTCAGAAGGCACGATCGTGTCGCTGCTTGGTCCCAACGGCGCGGGCAAGACCACGATCGTACGCATGTTGGCCACCTTGATCAAGCCCACGACCGGCGTCGCGTCGGTCTGCGGTCACGACGTAGTGAAGGAAGCCGACGCCGTTCGCAGTCTTCTGTCGCTAACCGGTCAGTTCGCCGCGCTCGAAGACAACTTGACGGCAAAAGAAAATCTCATGCTGATGGCGCGGCTTCGCGGTTACGGTCGCGGCGCGGCGGAACGCGTGACCAACAACTTGATCGAGCGATTTGACATCGGCGAATTCCGCGACAAGCTGGTGAAGGCGGTCTCTGGTGGGCAGCGCCGGCGCGTGGACCTGGCCGCCAGCCTAGTCGTGCAACCGAAGGTCCTCATCTTGGACGAGCCGACGACCGGTCTCGACCCTCGGAGTCGCCAAGTGGTGTGGAACACCATTCGCGAACTCGTGGGCACCGGCGTCACGCTGTTCTTAACGACCCAGTACCTCGAAGAGGCGGACGCGCTCGCCGACTACATCGTGCTGTTGGATCATGGCCGCGTTACGGCATCCGGGACGGCGAACGAGCTGAAGTCGCTTATCGGCGATCAACGTGTCGACGTCGTCGCGGCGGACGCTCGGGCGTTCGACGAGCTCGTGGCGGCGCTCTCTCCACGATTCGAGATCACCTCATCGCGCGAGCGGCGCACGGTGTCGGTCCCAGCCCCCAACGAGCTTGCAGACCTCGCCCTCGTTACCGAGGCGCTGAAAAGTCTCGCGGTGGAGATCGATGAAATCGCGTTACGTCGTCCGACCTTGGACGACGCCTTCCTCGCACTGACGGGACAGCCCCGTGATGACGACAAGAACGAAGCATCGACGGGTCTCTGGACCCCCAACCTTGAGGAGTCCCACTCATGAGCGTGATTACCGCCGAACGCGCGCCCGCCAGCTACGAGCCGCTGCCCGCGCGACCCTCCAGCGTGACGAGATTCTTCCGAGAGACCGCACTGCTGGTGTCGCGCGGACTGCGTACGATACCGCGAGTCCCCACGCGTCTGAGTGACGTCACAATTCAGCCCGTTATGTTCACGCTGCTGTTTCTCTACGTCTTCGGCTCGGCCATCCACATCAAGGGGATGACCTATCAGAACTATCTCCTTCCCGGACTGCTCGGCCAGAGCCTCGCCTTCGGGGTGATTGGCGCAGGTGTCGCGACTTCGACGGACTTCGCGAGTGGCGTGATTGACCGCTTTCGTTCCTTGCCGGTCACGCGGCTCTCGGTCATTTCGGCCCAAGTCATTGGTCAGATTCTCGAGCAGATTCTCGGTCTCTTGATCGTGACGGGCATTGGACTCGGCCTCGGGTGGCGGCCGCACCTGAACGTCGGCACCTTCTTTGAGCTGATCGGACTGGTTCTTTTAGGGCTCTTCGCATTCACCTGGTTCGGCGTGTTGATGGGCATGATTCTGCGCAGCACCGACGCCATGCAGGGCATCGGTTTTGCCATAATGTTGCCGCTCTCATTTCTCGCAGGCGTGTTCGTCCCGATCGGGGGCATGAAGCTCGTCTTGCGGGTCATCGGCGATTGGGACCCACTGTCGGCCATAGTCGCGGCCGTTCGACACGTCTCCCAGGGCACGAACGTCACTGGCTCATGGCCACTCGAACATCCCGTCATCGCCATGATCGGATGGTGCATCTTGATCATGGCGATCTGTGTGCCATTGGCTCTGCGTCGCTTCCGTACCACGACCGCGATGTAACGCTCGCCGCCTTGCCTCGGTTGCGAGCGATACTTGAGTCATGTCGATCGAGTTGCCCTCGTTTCCCAACTATCCGGACAAACACGCGGGATCGCCCCTCGTTCGTCCTGAGGCGTTCTTACGGGGACTGCTCAATCGTGATGACGTGGTCGTGCCGCGGTCGATCATCATGGGTTACAGCGGGCAGCTTCCGGCGTTGCTGGCCGAGCGAGGCTTCACGCGGGTCGCGAACTATCGAACCTCCTGGCGAGCGCTGTGGTTGCGCGAAGGACCACATGTCGATCGCGTGGGCGTGGTGGAGGGTTTTGGCTACGGGGCTCCCGCGGCCGCCATTGTGCTTGAAGAACTCGTGGCGCTCGGCGCTCGACGGTTCGTCAGTCTCGGGATGGCGGGCGCGCTACCGAGCGAGGTGGATTTCGGAGCAGTTGTCCTGTGCACCGCGGCGGTGCGGGACGAAGGCGTCTCGCATCACTACGCTCCAGCGGCGCGATACGCCTATCCATCACCGGCCGCGACCGAGCTCCTACGCCAGACGCTCGATCGACGAGGCACGAGCTTCGTCGAAGGCCCCACGTGGACCATCGACGCCATCTACCGAGAAACGGTGGAAGAGGCGATGGCGTACCGCGACGAAGGCATAGTCACCGTTGATATGGAGTCCTCGGCGTTGTTCACCATTGCTGAGTTGCGCGGCGTCGAGATCGCCGCCCTCTTCGCGGTGAGCGATCACCTGCTCGCGGGTGACGAGTGGCAGCTGTCGCCTGATCGAACGATCGTGGCGTCAGGCCTCGCAACCGTGCTTGACACGGTGCTCGCCGCGCTCGACGTCGAGCGCCCGTGAGGGACGGCGGTCACCTGCCGCACCGATCTACATCAAGCTGATGAGGTCGACTCGCTCCATGATTTCTGGGGTCAGCAACGGTATGACATCAAGTGCCGTCATGTTCTCACGAACCTGATCGGCCGTCGACGCGCCGGTGATGACGGTCGAGACGTTTGGATTCATCGTGCACCAGGCGAGTGAGAACTGAGCGAGCGACACGTCCAACTCGTCGGCGATCTTCTTTATCTCGGCGACCTTCTTGTTGGCACTCTCGTCGGTGAGCATCTTGCGCAGCCACTCGTATCCGGGCAGCGTGGCGCGCGAGCCCTCGGGCACGCCGTTCAAATACTTGCCGGTGAGGAGCCCCGAGGCGAGGGGCGACCAGATCGTGGTGCCGAGTCCGATGTCCTCATAGAGCCGCTTGTACTCTTTTTCGACGCGGTCGCGAGTCAAGATGTTGTACTGCGGCTGCTCCATGACCGGCTTGTGGAGGTTGTGGCGATCCGCGATATCCCAGGCCGCGCGAATCTCATCGGCGCTCCACTCGGACGTTCCCCAATAGAGGGCCTGGCCGCGCTCGACCATGTCGTGCATGGCCCAGACGGTCTCTTCGATCGGCGTGTTGGCGTCGGGGCGGTGACAGAAGACGAGGTCGACGAAGTCGAGCCCGAAGCGCTCGAGTGAGCCATCGATCGCCTGGCGCAGGTACTTGCGATTGAGTGTGTTGCGCATGTTGGGGCCGTCGTTGAGACCCCAAAAGAACTTCGTCGAGACGACGTACTCGTGTCGCTTCCAGCCGAGTTCGCGAATCGCGGCGCCCATAACCCGCTCGGACTCACCCGCCCCGTACCCTTCGGCGTTGTCGAAGAAATTGACGCCCGCGTCACGAGCAGCGGCCAAGCACTCGGCCGCTTGCTTGGCGGTTTCCAGCTGGTTCTTGTTGGCGAAGGTCACCCAGCTGCCAAACGACAGGACACTTACCTGCAGTCCTGAGCGGCCCAGACGTCGATATTCCATTTCTGCCATGACAGCTCCTTGATTGGTGCGGGGGTGGTGTTACGCCGCAGGATTGCGTGGGACTTTCGGCCACTCTTCGAACGAGAGCGGTCCGGTGTCGCCTTCTTTCCTCACGGCGAAGATGACACCGGCGATGACCGCGCCGACCATAACGAGCAACAGCAACTTGAAGAGTGTTTTAACGAAGCCCACGAATGTCATGGTAGTCGCGCGCCCTCTGGACTTTTCGCGGAGTCGGGGTACAATGAAAAAGTGACTAGTGGCCAGAGCGAACTCCTGCTGTAGGGGGCGAGCCCTGCTCGCCCTGCCCCCGCTTGCGCGGGGGCATTTTTGTTTCTCGCTGACCGCAACGAAAGGATGGATATGAGGGTGAGTCCCCAAGAGCCAAGTCCCATGGCTTTCTCCAAATACCGCGCGACGGTGCCCGTCGAGCTGCCCGATCGCACCTGGCCCGACCGTCGACTGTCGAAGGCGCCGCGGTGGTGCAGCGTTGACCTGCGTGACGGCAACCAGGCCCTCATCGATCCGATGGACTCCGAGCGTAAGAACGTGATGTTCCAGCACCTTGTGGAGATGGGTTTCAAGGAGATCGAGGTGGGCTTTCCCTCGGCGTCCCAGCCCGATTTCGACTTCGTCCGCGAGATCATCGAAAAAGACCTCATTCCCGACGACGTGACGATCCAGGTGCTGACCCAATGTCGCGAGGACTTGATCCGACGAACCTACGAATCGCTGCACGGAGTGAAGCGGGCGATCGTCCACTTTTACAACTCGACCTCGACCCTCCAGCGCCGCGTGGTTTTCGGTCTCGATCAGGCGGGTATCACCAAGATCGCTACGGACGCGGCAGCACTCTGTCGCGCCTTGGAGTCAACCTCGCCCGAGACCGACTTCCTGTATGAGTATTCGCCGGAGAGTTTCACCGGGACCGAGCTCGACTACGCGCTCGAGGTCTGCAATGCCGTGATCGCCGTCATCGATCCCACGCCCGAGCGGCCGCTGATCTTGAATCTGCCAGCGACGGTCGAGATGTACACGCAGAACCTCTACGCGGATGCGATCGAGTACTTCCTTCGCCACGTCGATCGCCGTGATGCCGTGGTCTTGTCGCTGCACCCTCACAACGACCGAGGCACCGCCGTCGCGGCGGCCGAACTCGGCGTCCTCGCCGGCGCCGATCGGGTCGAGGGCACGCTCTTTGGTAACGGGGAGCGAACCGGCAACGTGGACGTGGTCAACTTGGCCCTCAACCTCTTCTCCCAGGGAGTCGATCCCGAGCTGGACATCCGCGACATCGACAAGGCTCGTCATGTCGCAGAGTACGCGAACCGTCTGCCGATTCACATGCGTCACCCCTACGTGGGCGAGCTCGTCTACACCGCGTTCTCTGGCTCACACCAGGACGCGATCAAAAAGGGAATGACCGCGATTGGCGATGAGTACGACTACTGGGAAGTGCCGTATCTCCCGATTGATCCGAAGCACACCGGACGTACCTACGAGGCGATCATTCGGGTCAACTCCCAGTCCGGCAAGGGTGGTGTTGCCTACCTGCTGAATGCTGAGCACGGTCTCGACCTGCCGCGCGCCATGCAGGTGGAGTTCTCCAAGCAGGTCCAAGAGCTCACCGAATCGAAGGGTGGCGAAGTGACACCCTCAGAGATCTGGGAGGTGTTCACGACGACGTACCAGCCCGAGAATCCCCCGATTCAGCTGCTTTCGAGCGAGGTTTCGGCTGATCAGCACCTGACGCGCATCTACGCCCAGCTCATCGTGAAGGGCCAGCACGTGACGGTGAAGGGGGAGGGCAACGGCCCGATCGACGCGTTGATGTCAGCGCTCTCGAGCGAGATGGACGTCACCTTCAAGGTCCGCGACTACCACGAGCACGCGCTGACCGCCGGTTCGGAAGCTTCGGCGGTGGCGTACGTGGAAGCCGAGAGTGACGACGGTGTGACGTGGTGGGGCGTCGGCATGAGCTCATCCATACTCGATGCCTCACTCGAAGCAGTCGTCTCGGCCGCAAATCGCCGTCGCTAGAAACGCGCCAGATTAAACTTTGGCCATGAGCTTTGGCGAAGTGGCCGACGCGATCGGCTGGGTCGCACTCCTTCTCGGTTTCGGGAGCACCGTCGCGCAGTTTGATCGCGTTCGTCGCCTCGGAATCGAGGGCGTCTCGATCGCCACCTGGACGTTGTTCTTTCTGATGAGCTGCTTTTGGGTCTGCTACGGCGTCGCGGTGCACTCGTTCGTCGTCGTGCTCAGCAGCGTCATCTTGATGCCGTTTCAGGTTTCGATCGTGCATCGACTCCATCCGCGCCGGGCGGCCGCCATCGTCGCGCGCTCGTTCGCCTACGCCTTCTTGCTGTGCGCGCTCACCACCTATCTGTGGGGATGGTCCGGCGGACTGCTGGGCACCGGACTCTTGATGATCATCAACCGCGGACCGCAGATCATTGAGCTGGTGCGATCACGGACAGGATCAGGAGTTTCCGTGGCGTCCTGGTCGGTCGGAGCGATCTGTCTCGTGTGCTGGGTGGTCTACTACGCGGGACTGCGCCAGTGGGCGGCGGCCGTGTCGACAGGCGTCGCCACGCTCGCGAGTGGTTCGATTGCGTTGCTCGCCACGTGGCGCCACCACCAGGTGCACGAGACGATCGAGGTCGGAAACGCCCAACTCGCTCAGGCCTAGCGCGCGCGACCCTCGTGGTCGAAGACGCTCGCCAGACTCGGCGCCGTGCTCGTGAGCTCGTAGCGGGTGATGTCCTCATCGCGTCGCAGGCTGAGTCCGATATCGTCCCACCCCTGCAACAGTCGCTCCTGGGTCATCGAGTCGAGCACAAAGGTTCGCTGCCAACCGACCTCGGGCACTTCGATGGTGAGTCGCTCGACGTCGACGACGAGCAGTCGCGACGGATCTTCCTTCACGAGTTGGCTGAGCTCTTCGACGTCATCGTGATCGAGCTGCACCGTGACGAGACCTTGCTTGGCTGAGTTGTTGCGAAAGATGTCGCCGTAGGACGACGCGACGATTGCTTCGAAGCCGTAGTCCATGAGCGCCCACACGGCGTGCTCGCGCGATGATCCCGTGCCAAAGCGCGCGCCACCTACGAGGATCGACGCGCCGGCATACTGCGGCTGATTCAGCACGAAGGTCGTGTCGTCGCGCCACTCGCTGAAGAGTCCGCGTCCGAAACCGGTGCGCTCGACGCGCTTTAACCACTCTGAGGGAATGATCTGGTCAGTGTCGACGTCGGAGCGTTCGAGGGGGACACCCCGACCTTCGATGACTCGAACGGGCTTCACGCGGAGACCTCTGGCGAATCGAAGTGCCCGGCGAGGGCGGTGGCAGCCGCGACGGCGGGGGAGACGAGGTGCGTGCGGCCTCCGCGGCCCTGACGACCTTCGAAGTTGCGATTCGAGGTGGACGCGCAGCGTTGACCCGGGCTCAAGATGTCGGGATTCATGCCGAGGCACATCGAGCACCCGGGTTCGCGCCATTCGAATCCTGCCGCCTTGAAGATCTCGTCCAAGCCTTCGAGCTCGGCTTGCTCCTTCACGCGGCGTGAACCCGGCACGACGAGGGCGCGGACGTGGTCGTTGACCGTGCCACCCTTCGCCACGGCCGCCGCCGCGCGAAGGTCCTCGATGCGAGAGTTGGTGCACGATCCAATGAAAACCACGTCGACGTCAATGGAGCGCAGCGGTGTTCCGGGCACGAGGTCCATGTAGTCGAGCGCGCGCTGCAACGAATCGCGTTCGTCGTCGTCGGCAGCAGTGTCCAGCGAGGGAACGACTCCGTCCAACGCGACGACCTGGGCCGGATTCGTGCCCCAGGTAACGAAGGGCGCGAGCGTCGTGGCGTCAATGATGAGCGTCTCGTCGAACTGCGCGTCGTCGTCAGAGACGAAGGTGCGCCAACGCGCAGCCGATTCCTCGAACTCGAGGCCCGAAGGCACCCCGGGCTTGCCGCGCAAGTAGTCAATCGTCGATTCGTCAACGGCGACGAGACCAGCACGGGCGCCGGCTTCGATGCTCATGTTGCAGACCGTCATGCGACCTTCCATCGAGAGGTTGGCAATAGCGTCGCCGCGGTACTCAATCACGTAACCCGCTCCGCCCCCGGTGCCGAGTCGTCCGACAATGGCGAGCACGATGTCCTTCGCGGTGACACCCGGCGGTGGAGTGCCCTCAACGACGACCGCCATGGTCTTCGCCTTCTGCTGGGGCAATGTCTGGGTGGCGAGCACGTGCTCGACTTCGCTGGTGCCGATAC
>DASZLS010000126.1:0-45871 GCA_035552255.1 Acidimicrobiales bacterium
CCACCGGCCCGAAGATCTGGGTCCAGTTGAAGCGGTCGCTTCGGTCAATCGCGCGAGCGGCGGGTGGCGCGGAGCCTTCGGCCAGTGCCGACCCGATGCCGATGATCGTGTCGCCAGTCACGAATGCCACGGCGGTCGTGCTGTTGAACGCTCGTGTGACGATCAGGAAGTCGGCGGTCGTGCCGTAGGCCGTGACGAGCAGCTGCTCACCGTCGATCTGCAGCACGTCGCCGGTCTGGAAATAGATTCCAGTGCCCTGGGCCATTGCGATCGCCGTTGCCGTGGTGGCGTAGGAAGCAGCCACCGTCGTCTTCGGGGTGAGGAGTGTCTCGTCGAGCCACTCGACCTTCTTCTCAAAGCACGTGCCGGCTGCGAGGGCACTTAAGCCGTCCGCACCCATGCCGCCCTGGAGAGGAACATCGAAGGGGCTGATGAGCCAGATCGCGTCCTCCACGTCGAGCTTGACGCCCGTCGCGAGGTCATACGTCTGGAAGGTACCTGGAATTGCCATGTTTCTGAGTCCTTTGGTCTAGGTAGAGGAAGTCGCGACTTGCAACTTCGCCAAGTTGTCCTTGATCCGGTGGCTCTTTTGATCGAACTCTCTCTGGTGCATGACTTCACCGTCAGCCCTGAGGTAAGGCATTGCGCTGCCGTCTGGCCGGTGCGAGACCGGGATACCAGCGTTGTACGAACTCTGGTTACGGCGAGGTGGTGTCTTACTCCTGGTGCGAGAGCGAAAATCCTTCGGGAGACCAATGGTGATCCCGCCGTGAATGTGACACGAGAAGCAGGGCACGCTGAGCGTCGGACACACTTCGTCGTCGTGCTCGGGGCGCTCTACGTCGTTCATCACGCTACGGGGGTCGTCTTGGTGCCGTCGCGGTTGAGGGTGGAAATCTTCCCCTCCTGGGCGGCGCGGGCGCGCTCAGCGATCATGCTGCCAATGCCGTCAGCCACGGTGGCTCCCGACTTGATGGCAGCTTCGGCCTTCTTGATGCTCGATTGCTCGACGTTCTCGATGGCCGCGCCTGAGGGCTGGGCGCCGTCGACGAGCGCGTTGCGCTCTTGACTGCCTGTGCCTTGGGGCTCTTGATTCACTGGTGTTCCGTCTCCTTGGGTATTCGTCTCGTTCGACGGTGCGTCGGGCGCGGCCCGCAAAATCGTCGGGTCGAACTCGGTGGCGTCGGCCACGATGGCTGCTGAGTCCTCGAGGTCGCCGTCGTAGGTCGCTGCGAACGCTGCACCCTTGCGGGTCGTGATGTCCACACCGGCTTTCAACATGGCGTTCTCGCGGAGCAACCGCGGGACGTCTGCCGCCTTCTTCGCCTCGCGCTCTGCAAAATCGCGGAGTTGTCGAGGAGCGTCGGGCGCATTGTCGTCAATGCTCGAAAGGTCATTCGTATCTGGTGCCACGGGATCTCTCCTATCTACGCTGGACGCGCGGAGGTCACGTCCAGGATTGGGTGGTGGATAACAGGGCGATTCGCTCTACCAAAAGCGATTCCCTCTGGCCTGATACGAAGGACAGGACGGCGACCCCTGCGTTCGGTGAGGCCAATCAAGCCGCTAAGCCAGTCAGCTCCTCAGCGCAAACTATAGCGTCGGTTTTGAGGGACACACGTGATTGTCGCGATCAACCAGCGCGCTGTAGTGGCAGAAGTGAGGGAGCGATTCCGCTTTGCATGTGGAGCATCGGAACCACACTTCACCTGATCTATTTCGGCGAATGTCGCTCTTACGACGAGGGGACATCAATGACTACCCAGTCGATGAGCAGTTCAACAGGGTTCTGGCTCGTCACTGACGCGTCGGGCGCGGGGTAGGACGGGTCGCCGTCTTGGATCTGAAAGGCGACGAACTGGTCCTGCACCAAAGAGGTCGGGTCGCTCGCGTTGGTGTCGGGATTCCCCAGCGATCCCCACACTGCGCCGTTCATCAAGTAGTAGATGGTTTGTGCCGTCCACAAGCAACCCCAGCGGTTCCACTTGGTGAGGTCCACCACGGGTGAGGTGACTTGCGGATTGGAGTTCTGCTTGCCGTAATGCGCAGTGGCGGCGAAGCGACTGCCGCCCGCTACCGCGATGGCTTCTACCCAGTCTATCTCGGGGGGCCAGCCAATCGCCGCGAAGAACATGCCCATGCCCGCCACGCTCGGGTGCGCGTCCCACTTCATCGCCGCCTCGACGCGTGAGCCGATCGGAAAGCCGGGGTGCTTGGCCACGTTGGTGTTGACGCCCGCTCCCGCCCAGTTGTTGTCACCCGGGTCGGAGATCCCGTCTTGGTACATCTGCAAGCGCAGCAGCGAGTCACCCAGCACGAGCGTGTGACTGGCGTTGAACTTGCCTTTGGTGCCACCCGGCGTGCCGTTGTACGGCGGGCACCAGTCCGGTCCCAGGCCCTTGGCGGTGAAGTCATCCATGACCACCCGAGTAAATCCGGCCAGCACGCCCGGGATAGCCAGCCCGCTTGGTCCTGCGCCTGGAGCAGGAGGAGGCGTGACGACCGGAGGTGGCACGACAACGACCGGCGTGACGGTGTACTCGACAACAAAGGTCACGTCCGCGGCGGGCATCGTGTACGTCGAACCTGGGGCGTAGGTGTGCTGACCGTCCGCCCAACTCTCGAATGTCTGCCCTGCGGGCATCGCGGGTGCGGGCGGCAGCGGGAACGTGGCACCAGCGGCCTCGCTCGTGGTGTTGATCGTCGCTCCACCGGAGTTGTGGAACGTCACTGTGTACTTGGTCACGGGCGCAGCAACCGGCGTTACGTACACCGTCGTCGGTGGGAAATCCTTGTGCACCGAATCGTAAGATCGAATGGGCTCGCCGTTCATTTCAGTGACGGCGACGAGGTTCTTTGCCTCGAGTTGTGCAGGTGTGGGTGAAGCCATAAGAGCCTCCTTTTAGGTGGTCGCCATCATTGCGAACAGCGTATTGGCAGTCGCGAGAGCGATGTTGGCCTGGGCGATAGTGGTGGGCAGCGCGGTCTTGCCCCCAGTTGAGAAGTACGCCTGACGCAAGTTCAGCTGCGTTAGGCCAGCGTTGGTGAGAGAGCGGTTGTAACTGGCACCCTGGAAAGATGGCGACCCGCCAGTGTTGTTGCACAGGATGGCGAAGAAGTAGTCCTGGCCGGCGACCAGGTTGAGACTTCCCGCCGCCTGGGGGGTGAGCGCCACGTCATAGAGCGCCCCGGTGTCGAAGTTGGACGACTGGTCGGCTGAGGTGCCAAGCAGGGTCGCGACGCCGGCGCTGGCCTGGCCGGTGTCGTAGAGACCGATGAAGTTCTCATTGGCGGTCGCGAGAGTCCCGCCCGAGGAGACATCAAAGAAAACGTGACCGAGCGTGCCGGTCGAGGTGCAACGAAATCTGATGAGGTAGACAAAGCCAGCCGTGGGGTTAGTGGAACCTCCTGAGCCTTCGGCGGGGTCGATGCTCCAGCCGAGGTATCCGAAGTCCTGTGGCTTGTTGGACACCTGCGCCGAGCCGCCCGCAGCAGCCTCGACGAACGCCGTGGTGGCCAGAGTGGTGTTGTTGGTGCCGGCCAGCTGCGTGAGCGCAGTCGCGGATTGGATGACGCCATTCACGATGACGGTGTTCCCCGAGCCCGCGAGCGCCGCAGAGTCCGCCGTCAGCATCACGCCTGTGCTGGTGGCGTCATAGGTGATGAGGATGATGTTGCCCGTGCCGCTCAGGTAGCGCAGTGCCGCCGAGCCCATGCCCACCATCGACACCTCGATGATGTTGTTGTTGGAGTTGTTAATCGTTATTTCGGCGAAGTTGAGAGGGTTGGTTGGATTAACGGTGCCGGGTCCTGGGTTGACACAGTTCCCATTCGTGTTGATCTGGACATGGTTGTTGTCCGTGTTCTTTAGGTGGACGCCACCCGCTGCGTTAGAGATTGCGGAGCTTCCGACGATCGACGAGCCGCCGCCGCCTTCGAGGTAGTAGCCGTATCCCCACTCGGGACACGAGTTGATCGCGCCTCGCGTGGACATCGTGAATGACGTGGGGGCGACCGCGAAGGTGAGCACGATATTGGCGGTACCGAGGGGACCACCCGTTGCGCCAGTGACCGTTCCCGCGCCGAGCGCGGCGTTGATGAGCGTCTCTACCGCCGCTGCCGTGGATTGCACGGGGATGATGACCGGCGTGCCATTGATCGTTGCGAGCACGTTGCCGTGATTGCAGTTGGTCGTCGAGATCGAGGGCGTCGTGGTGAGCGGACTTGTCACTGCCGTCGCCACGCCAAAGGCTGACCAGAAGGGACGTGTGGGCGCAGTCCAGTTCGTCGTGTCGGTCATCGGGTTGCCGGTGTAGGCCGTGAGTGCCGAGTTCGCGATGTAGACCGCTTCGAGGTACACGCACTGTGCGCCCGAAGCCCAGTTCTGCGACTGGGCAATCGTGATGCCGGTCTGGCCCACGCTGAACGTCAGTGTGACCTTGGACCCCGGCTGGCCAAGCGGCCCACCGCTGCCGGTGCAGGTGCCGCTGAATCCAGAGATCGCCGAGACCGCAGTGGCGATGGTCGCCGCACTCGCGTTCCAGGCGATCGCCGCCGTGGTGCCGACGCCCGCGAGCGTGATGGTGAACGTTCCCGTTCCCGCGTGCGCTTGGTTGGAGATCACCCAGACGGTGCTCGAGGTCTCCTGCGCGAAGGTGCTGACGAAGCGTGGCGTCGCTCCGTTGTTGTAGGAGTGCATGTTGGTGATGTGCGTGTCGCCGGACGGCAGGTACACCCCACCGAGTCCCACGTTGTTGGCCTTGCAGTTCGCGACGTGCGAGTCGAACGGAAGGATGAACGCAGCACCATTGTGGTAGGCCGACCACACGTCGTCGATGACCACCTCGCCACGTGAGCGAAAGTACATACCTTCGCCCGAGGAGTTCTCCAAGAAGAGGTTCTCGAGGTGATGGTGGATGTCGAAGTTGATGTCACCGCTCGCCCCGGTGTTATAGGGATTCGTGGTGCAGTTGAACGCCGAGTGCCAGTCAGTGATCGACTGGTTGGCCTTGTTGCCGTCGAGAAACATATCGCGCAACGCACAGAAGAACGCGTTGGAGATGACGCCGTTGGGCGACTTGAACATCTGCATCACGTCGCAGTTGGCGCCCGCGAGCAGTTCGAATCCTGTGCCAGAGAAGTATTTGCCCATCCCGCGCAGTTGGGTCATGGTCGGAATGACGAAGGGGACCGACCCCTTCATGGTGCCGCGCGACAGGACTGCGTCGACGGCGCCATTGGCCACGACGAGACTGTTCAGGTAGGTGTAGAGGTTCGCCGCGTTGTCGGTGGCGAAGTCGCCCTTGATGCCGTCATCGGAAGCGTAGAACTCGTCGCGGCGCTGGACGTTCAGCTGCCAGACGCCGTTGACCAGTGCGACTGCGATGGTGTTGCCGGGGGTGCCTAAGAACCCACCGGGCGAGGTGATCGTCGCGGACGAACCGCCGCTGTGCTTGTGGCCTGGGTCGGTCGCGGGACCGGGCGGGTAATCCGCACTCTGCGGGTCGTTAATGACGTCGGGATCGTTGCTGGGCATTCGCTACCAGATCAATGCAAGGTAGGACACGCTCAAGAGTTCGTTCACGTTCGCCAGCAGTGTCAGCGATGAGGCACTGACCACGGGGGCGAGACCAACGGATGCCTGCGAACCGAGGAGCGTGCCGTGGAACGAAGCAACTCCCTTGGTGCCCTCAGGCAGCACGAACTCGCCATGACCGCCCGTGAACGCCACGAAGGCGACGCCCGATACCAGGCGGTACACATCGCCCTCTTCGAAGACGCCAAAGAGCACTCCGTTCGGCTTCTCCATGGTGACGACGTTCGAGGGGACGATGGCGTCTCTTCCTGGGGTGCCGTCGACGCCGTCTCTGCCGTTGGTCCCATCGGCTCCGTCTTTGCCGGGAGGTCCAGCCGGACCAGGAACCGTGCTGTCAGCGCCATTGCGCCCGTCGACGCCCGGTGTGCCCTCAACCCCATCGAACCCTGGAGGCCCGACAAGGTCCCTACCGTCGAACCCGACAATCTCACCAGCACTGTGCGTGTGCGAGATCGGGTCGACCTCGACGTAGTGGCGCTTGGACATTTATTTACGTTTCGCTGAGGACTTTGACTTCGCCCCCGACTGCTTGATGCTCGGGAACTTTCGCGCTACTGCGCTCTTGACGGTCGCTGCTGCGGGCTTGCCTGACGAACGGGCCAGCGCGTTCTTGGCGTGAGCCTTATCCCCAATCGGGTAGGAGCCAGGACCCGGCGCTTTGCTCGGGATTGCGAAAGAGCTCTTGGGCATCGCACGACGCTGACGAGCAGTGAGCTTGGCCACTAGAGCGCGTCAGAGCCTTCGGGACGCGGTGCGAAAGCACTCGGCGTTTCGGGCTTCACTTCGCCCACTGATACCTGGTTCGCGGTGTAGCGCGACGTCACGGTGACGCTGATGGCGCTCTCTTCGCCCGACTCCTGCGTGCGGTCGCTGCCGCTGAACTCGACCAGGAATGGACCCTCGCCCACCGTGTCGCACAGCGCCTTCGCGGCGGCGATGGCACCTGGCAGGTAGGTGTCCTTTTCGAGTTCGGTGAGTCGACCAGATGCGGCGACTTCGTCGGCGAGTGCGTCTTCGCTCAGTCCTTCGGAATCGGCGACCCTGAGCGAAACGTTGAATCCTCGTGCCATGGCACTCCCTTCGTCTAGTTGCGACTCTACTAACGCGGAGGAGGCGGTGGCGCCACTCCCGTGCCCGAATCTATTCCCGCGATGCTGGCGGTCGAGTCGATCGAGGGTTGGTTGGGCGGGGGCGCGGATTGCAGCGTGGCCTCTTCGATGTTGGCACTCGCGAACTGAGTCTCTGACTGCAGGGTTCCCTGGCTGATGGCGGCAGTGTCGTCTTCGAGTTGCTGCTCGTTCTGATCGGCCAGTTGCTTGGCTTGCTGTGCCCAAAAGCTCGCGCGATTGACCTTTGAGCCGAACGACAGCGCGGCGCGATCGGTCCTCTGTTTCTGGGCGTAGGACCGCTCCATTGGTGTGTCCATCGGGTCGGCGGTGCGACGCGCCTTGCTCGGCTTTTTGGTGGCGCTCGGACGACTGGGGCGACGCTGCTTCACTAGAACTTGCCGTGACGAGCCAGGTACTTCATCGCGGACTCCAGAATGGCTGGATCGTCGCGGAAACCTCCGAGTGCCTTGTTGCACGTTCCGCACAAAAGCCCGCGAAGTTTTCCAGTGTCGTGATCGTGGTCCAATGAGAGAACGCGCATCTTTTGTCCGGGAACTCCGATTTCCTCTGGTTGCTTGCAGATAGCGCACACCTCTTCCTGCTCCCGAAGCATCTCGATGTACTCGTCGATAGTGATGCCGAACGATTTTATTCTGCGCGTGAGTTCCGCCCGAGCGGCTCTGCCCGACACCCGATACTCGCGAAAGTAGTCCTCCATTTTGCTGCGGTTGCGCTCACGCCACTCTGCCATGTAGATCTTCTGTGCTTCTTTTCGTTTTGGCTGGCGTGCTCGGTCCTTCGCTCTAACGTGCTCGATATTCTTGTTCCGCTGTTCCCGGGCGTAGGCACGCCATCTCTCTGGATCCGCGTCGTATCGCTCTTTCGCTTTTTCTCGGGCCCGACGTTTACGTTCTTCCTCGTCAAGAGCCACGTAAAAAGGATACTGCTAAAAGGCTTTGGCAGAAGCCAATCCTGAGAATCCCTCAGCCTGGGTCGTGGATGCCCCGCCGCCTCCGCGAAAGTCGTTCACCCTGGCGAGCGCGGATTGGTGGACTTGCTGATCTGCGTTGGCCGAGAGACCGAACGCCGCTTCGACGCCCTGGTTGGCTTCGGTGAGCGGCTGGTTCTGGTTCTGCGTTCCCGGCACCGGCGCTTGGCTGTTCTGCTCGCCCACCGTCTGCTGGAAGAGACCGGCCTGGGCGGTCAGGGTCTTGAAAGTCTGCTGGGCACTGGCGTAGGTCTGGCCCATGTCGGCGAGTCGCTGGCTAAGTCCCTGGCTGATGGGGAGGTTGCTCGCCGCGGCGGCACCCTGGATCTCCGCACCGGCCAGCATCTTCTGGAGCGTGACCGGGTCGATGTCGGGGTTGAGGAATGTCTGCGCGAGCGCGTTCACGCCGTTGCCCGCACCGAACTCCTGCTCGAAGTAGTTCTGCACCTCGGCGGGCGCGTTCATGGCGGCATCGAGGCCGTTGGTCACGCGCTCGGCAACCTCGTTGGTCGAGTTGCCGTCAGCGATCAGGTTGCCCACGGTCGTTGGCGTGATGAGCGATTGCGGGACGCCGCCCTGGAGCATGGCGGCAGTGATCCCCTCTTCGGCGGTGGTGTAGGCGGCGACGGTGCGCACGTACCCATTGGCGAGGGCCTGGGCGTAGCCGGGGAAGGCCACCTGAAACTGACCAGTTGCGGGAAGGAGCGTCTGCACCATGTCGCCGATGGTCGTCGGGTCGGTGATGCCCTCGCTCGCGATCTGTCCCCAGAAATACTGGGTGAGGGTCTGGCCCACATTGATACCTGAGGAGGCCGCAGAGTTCGGGTCCATGCCGACCAGTTGCAACGCAGCGTCGATGATCTGACTGGCGGTGTTGTAGTCGAGCGTCGAGCCATCAGCTGCGGTCACGGTCGGGTCGGTCGTGCTGGTGGTCGTTGTAGGCGTCGTGGTCGGTGCGGGGTACGTGGTCGCTGGTGGAGCGTTCGGGTCAGCGATCGCGTCGCCAGCGGCGGCTTCTGCCTGCGTGGAGTCGAGCATGGTCATTTAGTAGCCAAACGCCTTGGTGATCGCCGAGCCAATTTGCCATCCCATTTCCTTCGCCCCGTTCGTCGTTTGAAACTGGGGCTGCTGCATGAGGTAGCTCGTGAGTTGGTCGGTCGTCGGAGGCGCCACTGCGCTCGCGCTCGAGCCAGACCCCGACGTTCCGATGGTCGCGCCGGCGCCGCTCACTTGCGCGGAGGACGAAGGAGGCGCCGAGCCTGAGAGAATCCACGAATACTGGGGAGTATTCAGGTTGACGGTGTCGGGGTCGGCGTTGCCGGTGTACTGGGCGACGAGCGCACGAATGTTGGCCGTTGCCTGGTACAAGTCCTGGTCATTGCCAGTCGTGGCGTCGGTCCCGATGGCGCCCGCGAACGCGGGGTAGAGCATCTTCGCCTGGTTCTGTGCGTAGGTCGTGAAACTCGAGATGGCGCCAGTGAGGAAGTTCCCCTGCCCAGTGTCGCCGGACAAGTCTTGCTGGACCTTGGCCGCGATCTGCGAGGGCGTCATTGGCAGCATGTAGTTACGCACGATCGCCGTGTACTGGTTGTAGAGCGACGCCGCGTCGCCCTGGCCAGTGATCGCGGTCGTCGCGGCACTGGTCGACGTCGCGGGAACATTCGTCGTCGCTGCGCCCGATAGCACCGAGGTGAGATCAGTGGTGTTCGCCATGGCGGTGATGTAGCCGAGAATCTGCTGGTCGCTCACCATCGTCGAGTCGTAGGTGTTGAGTCCCGTCTCCGAGCCGATCGACTGGGAGGCAACCGTCTTTGCGAGCGTCTGGACCTGGGCTTGGGTGAGCGGAACGCCGAGCGTGTTGGCGTCGCTGGTGACGCGCGCTGCCGCCTCTTTGATGGCGTTCTGCGCGGACGCCGGGTCGTCGGCGCTCAGCTCTTGCCAGTTGCGCACGCCCGGTGCGGTCGTCTTGTACCAGTTGGTGTTCTGCAGTTCGGAGTTGAAGAGGGCCGGGTCCTGGTCCCAGCCGAGCGCGGTGCCCGCGACGAGCAGCGTGCGCACCTCGGGGACGTTGGCCATCCACGCCTCGCTGCCGTAGTTCTTGTAGATCCCATTCAGGATTCCCGCGACGCCACCAGGCTGGGCGAGCAGTTCGGTGATCGCCTGTTCGACGTTGGCCTTCTGCCCTCCCGTGATGCCCTGCAGGTCGAATCCCTTGTACGCGCCGGGACCCGTGTAGGGCGTGTCGATCTCTTTCCTCTCGGCGGGCGTGAGTCCGTTCGCGTTGGTGGTGTCTTTCTGCTGGGCTGTCTCACCGGCTGCGCCCGTGGCAGCGCCGACATTGCCCCCTTCGTTGAGCGGTGCCATCGCCTCGCCGCCCGCTGCTTGAGTCACGGCGCTGGCGTAGGACTGCGACGCGGCCTTGGCGGCGGGAGTGGCCGAGCCTTCCCAGCCTGCATCCGCGAGCGCCTGGCCGAGCGACTGAACCGTCGACGCCTTGTTCGTGAGTCCCTGCAAGATGCCGGTCACGCCATTCTGAATCAGGTACTTGTGGAGCGCCACGTAGCCGTCTTGGACCGACTGGAACGTCTTTACACCGTTCGTGTTGAAGTTGGTCGTCTTCTGGCCTTCGGCGCCTTCGATGGCGAGAGCATTGGTCGGGTTGGTCTGCACGTCGCCCTCGTGGTTATCCCACGCGACGAGGAACATGAGACGAGGGTCAGTCGGGTCGACTGCGGGCACGCCGAGATACCGGAGGAATCCCGCAGCCCACTGCTCGGCAGTCTCAGCCATTACGGCGCTCCGGCGATCGGGGTGGTGGCGATGAGGCCAGATGCGGCCTGGCTCGTCGGCGAGGAGGGCGAAGTCGGCTGTTGCAGCGAGCCGCCAAGCGCGCGCTGGATAAGGCCATAGAGATCGGACGACTGGGTGGCGTCGTACATCGCGGGATTGATGCTCTTCGCGGTGGCGATCGCTTCGGCGTCGAGGTCAGGCGCCGCCTTCGTCGCAACCGAGGTCGGACCCGTCGCGTTCTCTGCCGCATTCGCTTGGGCGACGTTGCCGCTCTTCAAGTCACCGAGAGCCGTCGTCAGCTGCTTCGCGCCGGCGCTGTCGTTGGCCTTCTCCTGGTTGATCTCGTTGGTCTCAGCGGCGACTTCGCCCTGTGGCCCATTGATGAAGGCGTTCGCGAACTGGTTCAACTGGTCCTGGGTGAGGTTGATGCCCATGGAGTCGGCAGCGGTCTCGAGCGTCTGAATGATCTTGTTGGGGTCGGTGAGGCTCACGCTCGAGGACGTGGCTGAATCTGCCGCCTCGGTCGCTGCGTTGATCTTCTCTTGGACCGCGTTCATGTCGGTGACGAGGTTCGGCGCGTTTTCACCCGCGGCGAGGAGCGAGGTCGCCGTGATGTTGCTGCCCACGGCGTCCAGACCCAGCTGCTTCCAGGCGTTCACCGTGGCGCTGTCGAGCGTCCCGTAGCTGGACCACGACTTCGAGGTGTAGTAGCCCGCCGCCTTCATCTGCGTTTGAATCTGCGTGAGCGCGGCCTTGTCGCCCTGGAGCTGGTGAATGGCGTCGACCCAGTTGGAGAACGTCATCTGTGTGCCGCCGCCCGCGGTCTTCGTGGTGATGTTGCCGGTCGGGGTGAAATCGGCTTTCTGGTTCGGCAGCGTGAAGGGGACAATGTCCGACGCGTCCGCAGTGGTGACTCCCGGGACTTTGGTCGTCCCCGCCGTTCCACCGAGTGTGGCGCCGAGTCCGCTCTCCGCGTTGCCGAAGTTGTCGAGAGTCTTCTGAGCCTTAGTGAGTGTGGGCTTCTTTTTCGTTGCAGTGTTGCCGCTCACGCGCCCACCTCCTCACGCAAGACTACGAGACGGTTCACCCAGGAACCTGCTTGATGAGGACGCCATTGACGAAGGGGGCGACCACGGGGTACGCCGCGGCGTAGGCGTTGGCCCAGACGATGAACGCATCCTTGTTCTGTGTGGCTTGCGTCGTACCTTCCAACGAGGGATAGGCGTCAGCGACTTTGTCGTATGCCGCCATCAGGATTTGGACCTTGGATGACCAGTTGGTCTCGGGCAGCGCGTCGGCTTTGATGGCGCTCTGGAGATCCTGGACGACGTTGTTGCGACGCGCGTCGCCCATGGTTCCCTCGACGGACAGCTGGTTATTGAAGATCGGGTGCGTGTAGAGGAACTTCGTCTTCCACGCGTCCCACGTGGCGCTGATCTGCTGCTCGGACTGACCCTCGACGCCGAGACGCTGTTGGGCCTGGGCCTGGGTGATGCCGAGCGCCTGCTGTGCGCTAAGGGCGGTCGCGGTGGTGCCGCTCTTCGCCGCTTCGACGGTCTGCTCGAGCGGGTAGTAGATGTTGGCACCCTCGGCGTACTTGGTCGCGTCGTACCACTGGGTGAGGTTGCTCTTCACGCGAAGGTCGAGCGTCTCTTCCTCGGCGTAGGCGTTGGCGTTGAAGAGAGCGCGCGACGACTCATTCGGGAGCGCCCATGGAGCGATCTGGGGGTAGTTCTCGAAGAAGTCGACGTTCTTGTTGATGAAGTTCGCCGCCAGCGTGGTCGCAGGAACGTAGGCGCCGGACAGCGATGAGGAGTTCGACGTCGAGGATCCAAAGATCGTGTCGGGGGTGGCGTTCGGGTACACCTTCAAGAACTCGCTCACGGCCTGGTCGTAAGGCATCGTGTTGATGAGGGCGTCCAGTTTGGCACCGAGTCCTTGGTCGTTGAACTTGAAGGTCGGTGTGGCGGGTGCCATCAGCCCGAAGAATGCGCGCAGCAAGATGATGTTCTTCGTCCAGTTGGCCAGTCGATCGAGATACTGCTGGACGAGGCGCGGATTGCGCTGCTCTTCACCAGTGAGGCCGTGTCCCTGCGCCTCCATTTGCTGCGCGGCGGTGATCATGGCGCTCATGTAGATCGGCGCGGAGACGTTGCCGGGATTGCCGTCGATGTCAGCGAGCGTCCACTGGAAGGTTCGGTTCACGAACGAGGGCATGAGCTGACCGACGATGTCTTGAATCCAGTTGTCGTCTTGCTCGATCTGTGGCGCTTCGGGACCGAGCGTGGCTTGGGCGACGTCCATTGGTTGCGTGATACCCCAGTGCTGGAACATCACGCCCACCAGTGACATGGGGACTGTCACGATCGGCCCGAACGACGGCCATGGCGCGAGCGAGTTGGCGAGCGTCGGGTTCAGTTGGCTCACTTCGCCGGTGAGTGCCACGCCGACCGGGATGGAGCCGAAGAACGGCAGCTGCGTGAGGAACTTGAGGACCGCCTGGGAGCCGGGGTAGACGAAGGATGCCTGGCCGTACTGGTCGTTCTGGACGAAGCCCACCGAGCGCATGCCGTTCATGGTGAGTTGGAGCTTGTACCACGCCTCGGGGTAGGTGCCAAAGAGGCGCGCCCAGCGCTTGTAGAACTGCTCCTGGGCGAACCAGAAGGGTGCCATGTTGCGCACGATGACGCTCATCTGAGACTTCACGGCGGGGTTGTGGATGTAGGGCAGCGTCTCGTTGGTGGCACGTTCCATAGCGATGTCGTGGGCGAGGTCCCCACTCTCGTCTTCGATCTGGCGCGCCGAGACGAAGGTGCGCGCCTCTTTCAGCGCAATCGAGTAGTTGCGCGTAAAGATCGGCTGGCGCGAGAGCCAGTCGGCGGGGCGACCGACGACCTGCTGCATGCCCTTGTTCATAAAACGCTCGTAGAGGTTTTCCTTGTCGACCTTGAGGACCATGTCGGGGGCCGCGATGTCGTCGGGGATATGGATGCGATCAATGCGCTTGAGCGTGTCGTTTCCCGGCACCTCACCTCGCCCAATCTCGTCGATCAGCAGGCGTGGCGTGTTCTCACCCTCGCGTGAGTGCACCACGTCGCCACTCTCAAAGTGGCCAGGGATGTTCGGTTCTTTCCCACCGCCGCGTTTGCCCGCGCCCTGCGCTTCTTGGATGTTGGTCAAGTGCTCGTCGACGTCGCCCGTGCCGTGATAGTCGTAGTGCTCTTTCGCCACGTCAGCGGGCACGTCGATCTGGTAGACCTCACCATCGCTGCCTGCGCGATTCATGGCCTTTTGGAAGTCGGGGAACCAGGCGCGACCCGGGTTGGTGATGCGCGGCAGTCCCTCTTGGGCGGTCTTGGTGTTCTCTGCGTGGAAGAGTCGCACGTGTCCTGCGGGTACGCCGGTGTAGGGACCTTTCGGATCAGCGATGCTGATGTTGCGGTCCTCGTCGCGCGTCCCGATCTTCCAGGGCGTCTTCGGAGTAAGGGAGACGGGCAAGCGAATGGGCTGGGGACCATCGGTCGGGTTGGGCACCATCTCGCCGTCCACCTCGGTGAAGTCTTGCGGTTCGGTGGTCATGGTGTAGTGGTTGAGGTCGTTCACCATGGCCTCTGCCCAGTCATGGTTGGCCTGCTCTTGGGTGATGGCGCCGGAGGCGACGGTCGAGCCGTCTTTCGACTGGCCGTAGACCCCGAAGCGCTGCAACTGCTGTTCGTGATACTCGAACTCTTTCTTCACTCCGTCGAGGGACTGCTGCGCTCGCTTTATGTCGCTGTCGCTGCCCTCCAGTCGGGCATCTTCGAGGTCCGCTTCTCGGTCGGCGACGCGAGTCTTGATCGCGGTGCCGTTGATCCAGTCCTCGACTTCTTGGATCTGGGCGTCGACGCCGCCGTGTTGCCACGCTCGAGCGGCGATCTTTCCCACCTGGGAGCGTGCGATCTGGCTGAGCTTCATGCTCCAGCCGGGGATCTCCTCGTTGGAGCCTGGCTTTACCGCTCGGTAGATGCCGGTGCGCGAGATCGACACGTCGTCGCCATTTTCGTTCTTCCAGAGTGACTGCTCGTCAAGTTTGGTGTCGCCGGTATAGACATCGCCGTGGGCCGACACGACGCTGATGGCGTCCTCGTAGGGCGAGTCGAGCACGCCGCGCTTGGCGAGGTTCATCGCCCCGTCGAGAATGTCGTTCGGCGTGAAGGCGATGCCACCTCCGCGTAGCCAGTCCATTGCGTTGAACGCCGAGAGCGATGCTCGCAACTCGTTGGGTGTCTTGATGTTCGCCACGACTTCTGGAGGAAGCCCAGAGGTGAGCGCGTGGTGCAGCGCACCCGCATCCGCGTCGTTCACCGCGCCCACGTCCCCGCGCGCTGCCGCTGCCGCTGCCGCGTCAGCCACCGCTCTGCGCTCTGCCGAGACGTTGGCCGTGTTGTAGAGCGAGGACGCCACGCGACCCTCGAGGTAAGCGCGCGGGCCGTTGCGCAGCATGTAGTTGAGCGCCTCTTCCCCGGCGAAGCGCAGAGCAAAACCTGGGCGTAGGAGCAACGCACGCTTCCAGAATGAGGACATGAACTTGTCGAAGAGGTCGTTGTTGAGTCCGCTCTGCAGCAGCGACATGAACCACGACTTCTTCGCGTACTTGTACAGCTCACGGAAGTCCGGCAGTCCAATGGCGTCCGCCAACTGCGTGTCCCATAGCGCCATGGCCGTCTTCGGGCCATCGGGATCCGCAGAGTTCACCCAGTCAGCGTTTCCTTGGTAGGAGTAGCGCTGCTTGTCAAGCCAGCCGTCCATAAACGCTTTGCCGTCAGCGGTGCGATCAATGCCCATCCACTGCATCATGTCGCCGACGACTCCCGTGATGAACTTGCGCTGCTCGCCGATCGCGCCCTTGGGGATTGCAGAGAACCCGTTGCGCGCGCTGGCGATCATGTCGTCAGGCAAAGAGAAGGCGGCGAGGCGCTCGATCTGCGTGCCGATGTCGCGGTCAGAGAACTTCACGTAGCCATTCGTCGGCACCAGGTTGGTGGTGCGTCGAGTGAATCGTGCGGCGGGCCCGAGCGCCTGCTCTTTCTCCTCGGCCTGAGCTGCAGCGATGCCGTCGTCGGCCACCGTGCTGCCAAAGGCGTCGGTGATGAGATCGCGTGGGGACACTGCACCGGGATTGAAGCGCCGGCCACCGAGTGCCCTTTTGCCGATGCCCTTCAAGTCCTCGGCCATCTGCTCGGTGATGGTGATGTGGGGGTACTGAGTGGCGTCGCGATAGAACATGCCCGCTCGACCTCGAAAGATGTTCATCATGGCCTGAGGCTTGGCCATCATCTCGCCGACCGCCTGCTCGGGGTGCCCAGCCTCCTGGGCCGCTTTGATGGCGTCGTAGCTCCCGTTTATCACGTCTTCCATGCCGTCGACCTTGATGCCGGCGTTGACGATGGCCTGGAAGTTGGCGGTCTTCCCCGCCTCCCCCGTCGCCTTGTCGATCCACGGCGATGTCGCGGCCTTGGCGAAGACGCGCGCGAAGCGAATGCCGGATCCGCGCGTGGTATAGAAGCGCACGACGTTGGCGTCCTTCATGGCGTCCATGGTGGCGAGCGAGTGCACCGCGTCGTTGTAGGCGCTGCGCCCCTGGAGGAGTCCGAACAACGGGTTGCCGTACCAGCCGACGAGCCCATCAGCGAGCCCCGACAGCGGGTGCACCGTGAGACCGAAGGGCTGTATCGCCGTTTCCGTGTCGACGCTCTCGCCCTTGGACGCGGCCAAGACGCTCGCGCTCACGCTGCCGCCTAGTGTGCCGAGCGCGATGGTCCCACGCAGCGACGCGCCCCCTCCGCTCAAGAGGTCTCCGATCTGGCTCGGCAGTCCCTCTTCGCCACCCGCCGCGATGCCCGCAGCCACGCCCGCGGCACCAACCACTTGGCCACCGGTAGTCAGCTTCTGGATGTCACCCTCAGAGACCTTCGGGAATACCTGGTGCGCCTGCGGTGCGGAGAGACCACCAAAGAGCACCTGACCGAGCGAGAGGTGTCCGTCTGAGAGCATCTTCACGGCGTCCATGAACTTCGGGTTGGTCTGAATCAACGAGAAGGCGTTCGCGCGCACATCGGGTGGCATGGAGGCGAGCACTTCTTGGAGATTGTCCCCGCCCGCCATCAACTTCGCGAGCTTGAGCGTCTGCCCGTTGATGCCCATGATCTTCTTCACGTAGATGACGACGTCGGGCTGGAATGAGGTGGCGCCGTTGGACACCGAGTTGTAGTCGCGCAGCACGCCCGTCAGGGTGTTCCAGTCTGCCGAGAGGGAGTTGGTCTTTCCCTCTTCGCCGAGTTTGACGTGCTGTTGACCCGCACTCAGGAACGCAGACCGCTCCAGTTGGCTGATGGGCGACATGGCCGTGTTGAACACCTGGCCGAGAGGCGCAACCGCCGCGTTGCTGGTTGCGGCCGCGCCGTGGCGCACGTCATCAGCGATATGGACGATGCCGTGCCAGAATCCTGGGTTCTGCGTGGTGACGTCGGCGGGGTTGGGCGGTTCGTAACCCGCGGCGGCGAGGAGAGACTGGGTGGTGTTGGACGCTTTCTCCCAGTAGGAGTGCTGCCAGTCGACGCTCTGCTTCTTCAAGAGGTCGGCCATTTTGACGCTCTGGTTGTAGACGTTGATCGCTTGGGCCTTGACGGCGGCTTCTTGGGCTGAGGATGAGGTCGCGGCGACGCCTACGACGGCGTCAGGTTCGAGTTTTGGCGCAGCGTTGGTAGCCGCGCTGATCTTGTCGGGGTCAGGCGGCTGAGTCGGCTGTTGCTGCGTGGCGGTGGGGGGCGCCGTGGGGGGCGCGGTGGTCGTGGTCGTTGGCGCCGTGGGAGTTTTCGGTGGGTTGAGGGGAGCGCCTGCCGCCATCTCCTCGGGCGACGCACCGCCCATGAGGTCGCTCACGGAGCAGCGGGAGCGCCACCCGCGAACGGATTGGGAGCGTTGGCGCCCGCGACCGCTTGGGCGCGATCTGCGAGGGCACGAATGGAGGGACTGCCCGAGGCGTCAGCCACCTGATCGAGCATCGTGGCGATGGGGATGCCCGACGAGCCCGCCTGGGGCATGGCCATCGGGTTGGTGGGGCTGGAGTCCAATGGGGCGCCCGCAGTCACGGGCTCCCACGGCTTTTGGGTCGGGCCGAAGAGTGGCTGGACGTTGGGCTTGTAGTTCGCCATGGCGAGGTGGGCCGCGTGCGCCTGGGGCGAGACGCCCTCAGGAGCAGGAGGAGTGTTGGCGGCAGCGGTCTCGAGAGCAGTCGCTTCGCCGCGCATCTCCGGCGCGCCGGCGCCCGCTCGAGCGAGGGAGCGCGTCACGGCGCCTCTCGGCGCGTTGCCGTTTGGCTGGCCAGTGTTCGGGTTCTTGATGTTGCCCTTGGTGACTTCGCCGTCAGAGCGAACGCCAGCGCCCCTCGGTGCCTGTGCCTTGCGCGGGGACATTAGACCGGAATGCCCTGCGAACGGGCGATCCGATACGCAATTCTCTTGGTTCTGTATCTCTTAATTACCTGATGACGGCACGGTAGCGTGAACCCTGACGCTGTTAAGCCGTCACGGGCCGTTCGGTTCTCGAACACAATCTGGTGGGACTCGACGCGGGTGGTCCACATTAGACAGCCGCCGGCGATGTATTGGCATTGATGCCCTGGAGGACGTGGCGAAAGTCAGTGAGGTTGGGGTTCGGCGCGGGCACTGCGGCACCGGGGGGAGCGGTCGCGGTGACCTGGCCCTTCGGCGTGAGTCCGCCGCCCTGGGAGGCCATGAGTGCGGCCAGCCCAGGAGACATCGGCTGACCGTCAGGGCCGGTCGGGGCGCTGCCGTCGTCGGCGGTCGTAGCGCCAGGACCTTGCGCGGCTTCGGCGATGGCCTGGCCAATGGCTCGATACGCGGGCATGCCGCCTGCGGTCAGTTCGGTCGCTCGAGCGGCGACGGCGGAACTCTGTTGACCTTGGGCGATCTCGTTCGTGAAGCCCGCAATCGTCGCGTCGGTCATCTTCTCGACGGACACGCGCAGTTCTTCCTGCTGGGGGTCGCTGATGAGGGGGTGAATCTCGCGACCGGTCTCGCGGCTCATCATCTCTGAGGCGACGAGTTGCGTGGCGGCGACCGCTATCTCGTTGACGTCGGTACCGGGGCTGATGTAGGAGACGACGTTGTCCTTGCGCTTGAAGTCCTTCGCCGGGGTGTACTCAACCATCTGGTCCGACCCCGGCAGGCCCAGGCTGCAGATGAACTTCTTGTCGCCGTAGTAGCCCTCCATGACGTGAAACCAGGAGCGGTTCACGGCTGCGAGCATGTGCTGGACGACCTTTTGCGCCTCGCCCGCGAGTGGGTTGGACGAGTAGTTGCCGAGCGCCTCGACGCCCGCGCCGGTGCGCATCTGGCCCGCGTTCCCGCCAAAGAGCGGTGACGCGCCGCCCGTCCCGCGGATGTGCTGGTCGATCAGCTGCAGCATGGGCATCGTGCCCGGGCCGGTCTCTTTGCCGATCACTTCCGCGGTGCCATCGATGATGACGTTGACGTCGCCGGTGCGTCCGTCCTTCCAGACGCCGCCCACGAGCTGCGGTGGCATGCCGGTCCTCGAGAGGATGGCCATGTCGGGGAAGATCGCCTTTTCGGTGCCGACCAGCTGCAGGGCGAGCATGCGACCGAAGAGGTCGGAGTAGTTGATCATCGAGGTCATCTGGCCCATGATGCGGTCAAGCGTCACGCGGCGTGGTGCGACGACCGGCACCATGCCCGCCTTATTGGGCCAGCGACCAATGCACGTCGCGTTGTACCCGTAGGGTCGGCTGTCGTAATAGCCGTAGGCCGGAAAGCGCGGACCCATGATGCCAATGATGATCTGGTCTTCGTCGACCCACTCGACCATGTCCCAGAGCGTGTCCCAGCCGTCCGCGGGCGACTGGATGAGATATTCGCTGGTTACTTGGGGGTAATGCTCTTTGATCCAGAGCGCCGAGCGCGCGAAGAGAAACCCGCAGTCGCGCGGAGGGCGAATGTCGTCCTGGGCGCGCAGTTCGGGGTAGGCGGTGATGGGGTCGCGGATCTGGATGTCGGCTCGTCCGAGCACGTCGTCAGGCAGCACGATCATCGCGCAGGTTCCGTAGGCCGCGACGTGGCGATAGGCGCGCCCGAGTTTTAGATCGAGTTGGGTCTCGTGCCACGCACCGAGCAGCGCGCCGCGGCGCCGAATGGCCATGGCGATGGAGGCGTCCTCGTCGGGCCTTTCCACCGGGCACGAGACGCGGGGCATGCTGCCATTGGCTATACGCACAATCCCGTCGATCGACTCCTGAAAGAAATTCGGGCCAGGGCGATTGGTCGCGGGGAGCGAGGAAACATCGGGGAGCGGGACGACAACATCGCCGTTGTAGCGGTCGCGGTTTTCGATCATCGCCTGGATGAGCACCGCGTCAGCGGTTCGACGTTGCCGCATTATGGAGACTACGTCGTCAATGCTCCTCATCAGACTCTTTCCGTCAACTCGGCCCAGGCTTGGTCGTAGGTCTTGTGTTCCTTGACGGCGGTGCCAGCTTTGGATGGCATGACGTTCGTCTTAGCGTAAGGATAGCCCGACACTTGGGTCAAACCATCGCGTTTCCACTGCGAAGTATCGACCTCAACCTGCTCGCGCAGCTTCTTCCACAAGAGGTACGCGAACCAGAGACGCATCACCTGGTCCTGCTCGAGACGCTTGGTCGGGATGTCCTGGCGCCAGTCTTTCAGCTGCTGGAACATCTTGGCGAGGTCGCGACCCTCCTTCGAGTCGGGGTCTTGAATCATGGGGAAGCGAATCTCGCCGCGACAGATCGCCGCCATCATGGCGGGCACGCCCAAGAACTCGTTGGTCTTCTTGTCGCCGGTGTGGTGGCCAACCGCGCTGAACCCAAACTCCGCGATGAGGTCCAGGAACGGGTCGTCGGTGAGGTAGCCCGACTGGAGGGTGTTGTTCTCGATCACCCACCAGGTCGGCAGGAACTTCTTGGTGAGCGCGCGCATCTCGGCGAAGATGCGCTGGTTGGTCGTCGCCTTGAAGAGGTCGACCGTGGTGATGACGTACATGAACTCCGCGTCGTAGCCGTCGACGCCCAAGGCCGCGTGCTTGTGGAGCGAGGGGTCCATGCTGGCGATCGTGCCCACCGAGCCCGCAGGGTGGTTGCCGATGTAGCGCTTCGGATGCCCGGGCTGACCATGGTCGGTGGCGGCGAGGATGTCCTCGTCGGTGACCAGGGACTCGTGGTCGCTCTGGGGCTTCATCATGTAGATGCGACTCCACAGGTCGTCGCCCAACTTGCCGGCGCGCTGGAGGAGTTCCGCGTCCGAGAAGCCGAGCTGCTCACCGTGCTCATCCAAGATGGGCACTTCGATCTCGCGCTCGTCAATGACTTCGGTGCGGAACTGGAGCGGGAAGTACGACTGGAAGCCGAGGTCCTTCCTCACGTCCAGGGCCGGGATGACGATGATCTCGTCGAAGAGCTCCAGGCGCTCACCCTCGTCGTAGAAGTCGCCCTTGCAGACGCGCGAGCCGGTGATGCGGATGCGGCCACGCTTCACGCGCGGGATGATGTCGCCGCGAAAGATCTCGAGCAGCGTGCCGGTTTTGTTCTTGGACTTGATGGACTGGATGTCGTCGAGGTCGACGTCGTCCCAGCGCGAGCCTCGGATGTTGGACCCGGCCCCGACGCACAGGAATGAGGGGTCCGCCTCGTCGTGGTCGCTCGCGAGCAGCGTGAACTCGGTGGCGTTCCACTTGCGCGAGTCCCCGGGTCCCGGTTGGAACGGGCCGAAGTGCTCCTGGAGCACGCTCGGTGGTCCGCCGCTTTCCTCCAGGCGACGCGCTACACGCCCCATCATCTTGGAAGCGAGGTCCTTTCCCTCCGAGACGATGGCTCGACGTCGGTTGGCGTCATCGCAGAGATCCGCCGTGACGGTGTCGCACAGGAGGGTGGACTTGCCGGCCTCCGGTGGGACCAGCACCATGGAGATTCCCCCTGGTGGGACTGCGTCCCAGGCTTCCAAGATCTGCCACTGGTGGTCGAAGGTGTCAAAGCCGAAGTACGCCTTGCGAAAGGCGACCCAGTATTCGACGCGGTTCTTGTAGTTAGCGAGCATGATCGGCTCGAACTCGTCCTGGCGCTGGCGCCACGTGAGACTGGCCTTGCTCTGCTGGCGATCCCACGCGGCCTTGGCGGCGATGGCCTGGTCGCGGAACTTGGGCGAGGCGTTCATCCACTGGAACCAGGTGTTCGGCTGGCGACCGACCTCGCGCATGGCCTCTTTGTAGTCGTAGCCCTTGCGAATGAGCATCAGGGCTTGAGCTTTGGCCTTCTCGGCGCGGTCTGACGAGGCTCGCCTGCCGTTGCGGTCGACGGTGCCGAGGCCGATGGTTCCTGCGATGGGGTGATTGTCGCCGGTCGGCACGCGCCTCATCGTACTTCGCGAAAGGTGAGGCTCAGCGCACGCTCGAGATCGTGCACGAGCTGCCCGTCGCCCATCTGTATTACCGAGTACGTGAGACAGCGCACCTCGTGCCAGTGGCGGGGATTCGAACCCACACTTTCCACCGGAGCCCGCTTGCGCGGGACGGTGGCGTCCTCTGCCAACTAGACGACTCACTGGCTAATCCGCCGCCTGGAACCTACCAGGTCAGGACAGCGGAGACTTCGAAACTTCTAGGCGTCGTATGCGCCCGCGGCACCGCTTCCCGTTAATCCGTGCCCCCACGACGTTTTTCCCTTGGGGCGACGAGCGCGCTTGGGGCAGGTGTCGAAGTGGCACGAGAATCGTGGGAGGTCGGGGTCGAGTGGCTTGCCTCGAGGGATGCGGCCCACGATGGGGGATCCGTCGCTCGAGTGCGCCACGATGGTGAACCAGCCACCCGAAGCGGGGTAGAAGTCCATGACCATGGTCTTGCCCTTGCGCGTCTTGACCTTGGCCACTGTGCGATCACAGCGACCGCACAACTCGGGGTACCCGATCTTCTCTATGGTCTGCGTTGCTCCCATTCTGCCATGTTAAGAGCCGAATGCGTTTGTGTCAACGACTGATGTCTTCGGATTGTGCGCTGTTCTCTACTCGGCGCTCGCGTCGATCGATCTCCAGAGTCAGGGCGACGATGCGCGATTCGATGGCGTGCCACTGGGCGATGGAAACCGTCGAGCGCTTCTCACGCCAGTGGCGCAGCGCAAAACGCTGATAGCGCAGCACGTGCGTCGGGGTCTCAGCCACGCGAAAAGCGTAATTCGTCGACGCAGATTCGCAGGCTTCTGTCACAGAGTTTTATAAGAATCTCAACAACTTTGTCTCCATAATCTTGCAACCTGCTCTTAACATGCCATTTAACGAGCATTTCTGACATCGCGTCAAAGCCACGATCAGGGACGATGCGAGGGGCTGCGTGGCATGATTGGAGCATTCGCCAGTGAATACAGCGAATCCTTGACAATGCTTGACAGGGGGTGTCAGACTCAACGTCTCGCACTCCGCGTCTCGCCGCCCTCCTCGGGGGTCTTTCGCCTCCGGGTCCTTTCCTCCCAAGGGCAACTATCAAGAATCCTTCGGGCAACTGCCTTCCGCGTCGCTTCGCTCCTTGGACTACCGCGCTCTTCGAGCTTGCTACCTTCTTTTGCACCCGGCCTGTTGGGTTCAGATGCACCCTGCGCCAAGCAGATGAGATGCTGATGGATGCTGTGATGTTTCACGTGAAACCTTTTGATTGCTGATTCGCCAGATCCTGAGGGTCTCCCAGACTGTCCTGAACGTGTTCTCAGGGAGTCGTGGCTGCTGCTGATTCGACCTGCAAAATTCCCTGGTGGGGCATAACGCACAAGACTCGCGTCGCGACGACACATCGCCCCTTACAGGGACTCGTGATCGTCTTCTGCGAAGACTTCGTCGCTCCGCTCGTCTGGGTGTCGCATGCGACTCACGTCGCACACCAATACACTTTCGGCGGGGAACGAGGCAAGACAGGCCCGCAGCACCACGGCCACACACCGACCAGGTGACGTCAGCGGGGTCAGTTGACCAGTGGTCGCTGGCGTGTGGGATGTGCTGGCGCGTGCCAAACCTGTCCATGAGCGATCTGCTGAACTGTTCGTGACCAGGCGCCAACCATCGCGTAAGGAAACGGCTGGCTGGCGTTCTCTGGTGCCCACCGGAGAGACCACGGCGATACGCTCCAAAGGCTGAGGAGTGGCGTTCTCAGTGTATCGCTCGCTGTTCACGAGCTGTGGGCAACTGGTCGAGCGTCACGAAATCAACAGGGTAATCCACAGGTTTATTAGCCGGATGACTTGACTCAATTGCTCCAATCGTGCCATAATAAGAGCGTTGGGAATACGTCCCAGCATACGAACAAAGGACAAGACATGAACACGGAAACCCTCTCACAAACTGAACAGGTCGCCGAGGACTACGCCGCAAGCGCTCGCGCCGTCGAAATGCTCCAGGTCGCTCTTGATGAGTTGCAAAAGCGCGACATAAAGGCAACATCGAGAAGCCTTCGCGCCTCTCTACGGATGCTCTCAAGGGACGCCGAGTACGGCCCGAAGCGCAACCAGTACGCCGAGTCCATCCTTGATGACATCGACATTTCGTCGCTAAACGACGGAGTGTGCATCGCTGAGGCTTACTACGGCGAGTGCCTCGAAATCATCATGCACTATCGGCGCTCGCTGTCGATCCCTAATGAAACGATGGAGGTCTCCCAGGTCGAACTGCTTCTAGGTTTTGGTGGTCCGAACGTCCGCATGTTCATTGATTTTGACGGGGGCGTGACCATCCAGGCGAATTGGAGCGGCGAGGCAAAGCGCGACATTTACGCCCCGAACATCTCGGATTGGGCACAGGGCCTCGCTGGGTGCTACGACGTTACGCCAAGTTACTGAGTCAGAGCGCTCCGGCGCTCAGGGTGCCCACCAGTGGACATTCTGAGGGCTGGAGACTCCAGACCAGTTAGCAAAGGAACCTACCAAAATGACGATGCTAGACACTCGCATTTCGATGTATCTGCGACTTCCCGATACGCGTGAAGAGGCTGTGAAAGCCGTTCTCACGCGACGCGCCACCATTGGCGCAATGCTCAAGGCTCTTGCGCCACTGCGTGAGTCCGACGTCGTAGGGCGCGCAGAAGCGCTCCTCAAGACTGAGACGGTGAAGGGTCAGATGTTCCTCTCACCCTCCGGGACGCACGTCTACGTGCTGCGGCCCGAGACCCGCAAGATTCAAGGTCGCTCGGTCAAGATGCTGAGCATCAAGGTCGTTATCCCTGTTGGCGACGTGCTCACCTTTGAGATCTCAGCGTGAAAAAGCCACTTGACGCGGCCATGATGGCACTGCAGGAGGCTGGCCGCGAACTCGAGACGTTGCGCGCCGAGGTGCGACGACTGCAAATCGAAATCTGGATTCTTACCCCACTGGACCTAGAACCGATGGAGGCGGCCTCCTAGGAGCTTGAGCGCGCTAGGCGCGCGCTGTGCCCGACTTGTCCCGGGCACAGCGCAGGCTTGGCGAGCACCTAGCCTCAGATCACGAAGGAGTGACCGTGCGCGATAGGCGAGCGAAGTTCAACACAACTGGGCGACTGTGCGCGATAGGCATCGCCGCGAGCGCCTTTTTGGCCATGCCTGCCGGCGCGTCCAGTCTCCACGCCACCACGCCCTACCGTGCGTTTGGCGACCTGTCGGGCGCTGACGATTGCCAGTACGAGACTGCGGCCAACCTGGTCCTGTCGCGTTGGCCCGCTGCGCACATCACGACCGCTGAGGTTGAGTCGGCTTATGACAAGTTTGGGGGCGCGTTCGAGGGTCAGTCCGTCACGAGCGATGGCGGGTCGACGTGGACGCTCACCGGGCTGTGGGCTGGACAGAACTTCCTCCTCGACCAAGGATTCGCTGGTCATCGCGCCCAGTCGATCACCGAGGTCACGACGCGCGCTCAGATGGTGTCAGCAGCCAATGCCGGTGGTCTCGAGGTCACGGTGATGGGTCCAACGATGCAGCATATGTTCGCGATTGTCCACGCCAACGCGCGCGAGGTCACTCAGGTTGACACGGGCACCGTGACCCACATCACCTGGACGCAGCTGATCTGGGAGTACACGCACGTGGTGAACGCGGACGGGACGATCAGCCTGAACAGCGAAACCCTGGCCTTTTACTGGGTCAGGTGGTCCCACTCGGCGTAGAGCCGCTCTGGATCGCCGTCGCAGTTGTCGATCAGGCGCCAGATGTCCTCGGACTGCAACAGTGGCGGTGGAATCCCTACTTCGGATGTTGCACTGCGAACGTCCAGCAGCAACGCGAGCGCGAGTTCGAACTCCATGTCGATCTTGACCGGCGTGTCGTAGTCAGGGAAGCTGCGCGTCACGGCGTCTCCCCACAAATCATTCGTAGTACCCCCGATTGTTGGGGTTCTGCTTGGGTTCTAGGCACTCCAGAAGATCGCGGGCCACGTCGATGTCAAGGCGACCCAGTTGTGACCAGTGGCGAATTCGATTACGTGCCGAGGTGAGTTGTTCCACCCGCATCTTGAGATATTCCTCTTCTGATCTGTTCATTTTTTCTCACCTTCCTGGGCTAGAAGAAGTGCGTCACGCAGTTCGTCCAACATCCCCCATCGTTGCGTTCCGACAGTGTGAACGTGTTCGAGTCCGTCGATCACCGCGTCGATCTTCTCTCTCGTCCATTGGGTGACCGGAGAGGCTTTGAGAGATTCGATTTCCGTTTCGAGTTCAACGAATCGCGCTCGTATGCCTTGCCGCGAGGCGTCCACGCTGCCATCAAGGGCGTTCGCCACGAGCCACAGTTCGTCGGCCAGTGACAGTCCTGAGTCGCGCCAATCAGGTTCGGCGTCGGGGTTCGCAGGGTCGTGAAACGCCAGCAGAACATCGCCACTCAAACGAAGGTCGGCGCAGATTCTACGGAGCCAGTCGGCGTTGTCACTGTTTAATTTCCGCGCCTCTTCTAAAGCTGCGCGGGCGGTGTCACGGTCCCGTTCTGCGGATGAGAGCGTCGCCCAGAATGGCGCGATGGTGCAGAGCATCGTTTGCAGATTGGCTAAGGGCAGCTCATCGAACGGAACCGGTGTTTGCGATGACCACCCGAGTCGCTTGGCTTCGCGTTCGTAGATCTCGTGGAACTCCCGCGCCAGTTCCACTATCTCTGGATTCCATGCTGCTTGGTCGCTCATCCGTCCCCCTTCATTCGCTCAATCTCGGCCAGCGTTCCATCAGGATTGTGGGCGCGGAACAGGTTGCCAAGTTCTCGCACTGTGTCATGACCGTTAAATTGGTCGAACATCTGGTGAGAAGTCACGTAGTCAAGCATTCCTAGAATCTGCTCCAATTTCCACCGCGCATCTCGTTCTTGCCGAGTAGTGGCTAACTCGGCGGTCAGCACAAGGGCGGTCGCGTGTTCCTCTTCGAACATTCGACGCCATACTTGCGGTTTGCGATCGGCTGGCTCTTGGGGATGGTCGAGTGCATCAATTTGTTCTTGGCTCACAAGGGCCTCGCGAGTTCCCAGCCCGTCGTTGGGTGCTGGCTCTTTGGCCGTAGGCACGCCTGACACTGGTGACCGTTGAAGAGGCTCTTGCGCGTCCACTGGTGCGGACCTACGCGCGTGCTCTCGTGCACCATCTTTCGCAATTTTCTCAAACTCATTTCGTCTCCTTTGTCTCTACTGGGGTCAGGTGCACGTCGTTCAACATTGGTCCGTCGTCGCGTATCCGGTCTGCCGCCATCTGTGCGTAGATTGGGTTCAGTTCAATGCCGGTGAAGTTGCGCTGCGCTCGAAGGGCTACCACGCCCACGGTCCCGCTGCCGGCGAACGGATCTAAGACGTTGCCCCCTTCGGGACTGCCCGCCAGCACGCAGGGCCTCACCAGTTCAGTCGGCATGACCGCGAAGTGCGCGCCGGCGAATGGCTCAGAGCTCACGGTCCACACGTCGCGCTTGTTGCGCCGGCCGGTTTCCTCGTACTCATTGCCCGAGTAGGTCGCGAAAGCGTCGTCCTCGCCATATTTTGTGCCTCCAAACCGGGGGGGCGTGCGTCGTTGCATGGTCTGTAACTGGTGGTCCGCCGTCTTGCCCGTGTCGAAGCGACTACCGTTCCACGAGGCCGGGGCGACCGCCTTCATTACCTTCGTCCCGTCGTGCGCTCGCGATGATCCCGCCTGCGCCTCGAGATCCTGATTGAGCCGATTGACGGACGACACCGCGACCGACTCGCTGATCCCGTCCGCGTCGTAGTAGTAGCGCGGCGACTTCGAGAGCAGGAAGAGGTACTCGTGTGACTTGGTGGGGCGGTCCTTCACGCTCTCGGGCATGGGATTGGGCTTGGCCCAGATGATGTCGGAGCGCAGGTACCAGCCGTCGTCTTGAAGCGCGAAGGCCACACGCCAGGGGATGCCGAGCAAATTCTTGGGCGCCACGCCGGTGTTGCGATTCTGATGCTCGATGCGATGGTCGTTGGTGGGTTGCTTCGGCCACCGTTCCGCGTCTCTCGAGCCATTGCCGCCGTGCGAGTAGGAATCGCCGAGATTGAGCCACAGCGTCCCGTCATCAGTCAGCACGCGCCTTACCTCGCGGAACACGGCTGTCAACTCTTCGACGTAGCCGGCCGGTGACGCTTCTAAACCGATCTGTCCATCATTGCCGTAGTCCCGCAGTCCGAAGTACGGAGGGGATGTGACACAGCACGAGAACGACTCGTCGGGCAACTTCAAGAGCACGTCGCGAGCGTCACCGACGAGAATGTCAGATCTCATTTCCCCCCTCGCCGAGCAGCCTTCGCCGCGCCCTTCAATTCAGCGCGATCTTCTACTTCGTGCCACTCATGGTCGCCGACCTCGATCTTGACGCCGGTCCAGTGCCCGTTTCGCGCGTAGAACTTGGTCGCCTCGAGTTCCCACACCTGGCTGTCATCTCGAATGAGTCCGCTCGAGGTGAGCGAGTCAAAAATCGAACGAACGAGTTTGTCCAAATCTGGCTTGGTCGCGTGGCGCGTGCGGTACTGATCGGACTTCACGGGCGGCATCCAGAAGATGAGCCGGATGCTCACGGGTCCCTCGAAGCGTCGACCCATCTTGGCGTCCATGATGGTCTGGGTTACCTCCTGGCGCCAGCTCTTGTGCTTGGCCCGTCCTGTGGCGCTGGTGCCGTCAACGATGACCGCGCGATCTCCTCGCACGAACGCTGACTTGGAACCCTGCGGGATCGGGACGCCTCGCACCACGCACTCAAAGGGCGTGAGCGCTGACTCACGAATCATCTCCTCGCGCGCGCTCACCGCTGCTCCAAGGTTTGATGAAGCAGCCCAAGTTGTGCGTGTGGCGAAAGGCCCTGTGAGCGCAGTTCGTGGTACCAGTGGGTGTTGTTCTCTGGATTGAGCCAGTGGGTGACGAGAATCCAGTCACCGAGTACGAGCGACGTTGGCGCGTCTTCGACATCTTCGCTCACCTCATTGACGAACTCGTCGGTCTGTCCTCGCACGAGGTCGTCAACGAGCCCCTGGACGTTCTTGATTCGGTCGGAGTCGCTCACGACGGGCTCAATTCCAGATGGTTGAACGGATAGTGGATCTGACGCTCGCCCTCGAACTCGACGGGTAGGGACCACCCGGCTGTGCCGTAGCGTCCAGAAATCACCACGCCACGATTGCCGATGCGCGAGTGGTCGATCGCGTCACGCGTCACGACTGCGTTCCAGCCGACGTAGGGGCACGCTTTCACCAGCCCCTCCGATCGATTCTCTCCGCGAACGCGAAGCAGTCCTCGTCGAATCGGCGCCACTCGTCAGCGGTGTACGGGCTTGCGCTTCCTGGCTGATAGGCGTCGTGGATGCGCTGCCACGTCAGTACCCCCGGCACTGCCCGTTCAGGTCCGGCATGTAGTACCTCTTCGCGAACTGGTAGAGCGCCCACGTCTGCTCGAGCGGTGTCGCCAAGTTCATGGAGGAGGGCATCCAAGACGCTCTGAACGTCGTCCACGTTGCTGATATCCAGCCCAAGCCGCCGAAATACGTCGGCCCATCGGTGTGCCAGGGGTCCGGCTGGCCACCCTCTTCGCAGTGGTCCACCCACCTCCCCTGGACCATCATGGCGCGCGTGACGTGGAGCGAGCGATCGAGTCGCGAACTCACTGAGCGGCCCGTTGAAGACGCTGCCGCGCTCGTCGCGACGCTGGCTGACAAAACTAAAGAAACTAGAACTGAGGTGAGAACTTTCACGGAACTCCGATGATCGAGGAATGCGGCCACTGCGGTGTGGGTCAAATATCACGATCCTCCTCATCTCGGTCTTTCCAGTAGAAAACCTTCATCCAAGTTTCGTCCAGCTCCTCGCTGCGGATGCGTACCCCGAACCTTTCGGCCAGGCGTATGAACATTTCGGCGTTCTCGCCGTGCACCGTCATCTCAACTGCGTCGATTCGCGGTGCTCCTACCTCCGTGCCGTCTGCGAGCGGAATTGATCCCTCAGCCATGACGCGCACGCTGACGTAGAGCATGCCCACCTCGACGCCGAGCAACAGGTCACGTGACGCGCCGCTCAGGTCGAGCACGCTCTCCCACTCGGTGTTGTCGCTCACGATGCCTCCAGCACGTCACGCGCCTCAACCAGCAGCTTGAAGTAATCAGGATCTCCACCGACATCGGGATGATGCTTCATCGCTGCGCGCCTAAAGAGTTCACCGTCCCCCCACGATGATCCGTCATCATCCTCTTCGGCTTCGACCGCCTTGAGCAAAAGTTCGAGCGCCTGGGCAGAAGACATCGGACCCATGGCGATGCCACTGCCGAGCTCAGCGAAGCCGGCGTACTGCTGACCACGGTTGGCTATCCCGTACCGCTCGACGCGACGCAGCGCCTCGAGGCCCAGAGCAATCGCGCGCACGTTGGCCTGCCATGCTGGCTGCTTGTAGTTGCTCGCAAACGCGTTGCACGGGTACGACAGCCCTCCCCATTCCGGCGTGTTGAAGCCGAGGATGACGCCGGGATAGGTGACCTTCGTGTCGCTGCGCAGCATCCCGTCGCGTCTCACCTGATAATCGGTGACGTCGAGTTGCAACTTCACCTCTTTGGCTCGCAGGTGGCTCAGTTCGCGGTCCAAGAGCTCACGCGTCGAGTTCCACGACCCCGTGAACGGCGACCATTTGGTCGGTGGACGATGCCGATCCCATCCGTCCGGCCAGCGCTTGATTGGCGTTATTTCGAACTCGATCGTCACGTCCCCATTCCCTTCACGCATCCATCCCAGTCAAGGTCGAACGGCTCGTCAGGCTGCGCGTGGAAGTACCGACTCTCGGGGGTGGCCACCTTGCTGGACCCGCACAGTGAGCAGATCGAGCGGCGCGCTTGGGTCTCTTCTACCTTCGGCGTCGCTTCGGCCTCGATCAGGTTCACCACCTCCGCGCGTGTGAGCGTGCAGAGCACCCCGTTGCTCTCGTCCTTCGACCACTGGTCGAGTTCGTCGGGCGTGAGCGCAATAGTCCAGTGAAGTTCCAAGGCGAGGCCGCAGCGTGGGCAGATCATTTCTTGTCGAGTCCCTTCGCAGCGAGTTCGTCGCCGGTCAGCGGGCGCCCCTCGTCGTCAAGGTCGTCCTCTTCGGTCCAGGTCGAGCTGATCGGGAAGTCGTGCAGCGGGTTGCCGTTCAGGCACCCCTCGGGCTCCTGGCCCTCCTGCCAGCCACAGGCTCCACAGGTGCGCAGAATCTCTCCCTGGCCCGGTGCTTTCTTCGCCTTCTCGATCTTGGCTTCCATCATGGCGATGGCCTGAGCGACCGCCTCGAAGTCGACGAAGATCGCGGTCTTGGCACTGAACACCTGGACCAAATCGACGCTCTCGACTTCGCCCTCGTCGTCGAACTTGAAATCGTACTGGTCGCGAATCTTCTTGGCCTTGACCGCGAAGTAGACGACGTCGCCGGCGTGGACCATGATCGGAGCGACCTTGACGGAACTGGAAAGCCCGTCGCCCAGTGCCAGGATCTTTACCGATGTGGTGTTGACCCGGTAGCCCTCAACGGTCTCGCCAAGGTCGGTGTCAATTTCAGGTGTCATTGTGATGCCTCTCTCTCGTTTCGATCAGTTCCCGTAGTTCGGGATGCGTGTCGATCAGCAGGCGAGCGTAGAAGCTCGTGTAGGAATTGTTGAGTTTGAACTGACTATTTGGGTCGTCGCTCGTCATGTAGTGGTCGTAGCGGAGCCGCTCAACCAGGAGTTTCACGCCGATGCGCTTGCGTCCACGAGCCGCCAGTTCTCTGGCCATGCGCTCCAACTCAGCGAAGATGTGAGGATTGCGGGCGTGGAAGAAGCAGAACTTTTCCAGGTCGGTGAGCGGACGTCGCAGCGCGGTCTCCAGCGCCTCGGGATCGTCGAAGGTCTCGAAGATTGAGGACTGGACGTTGGTCACTCGTCCTCGATTGTGTAGGTGTCGCGGAAATGCTCACTGGTTATAACACCGAAGTTTCCGCCGACGTACTTGATGACAAAATCTCCCGGGTTTGCAAAGTATGACCCCACTTCTCCGTAGACAACCAGCATCGGTTCGCCCTTGACTGTTGAGCTGAGGTACCCGTCGCACCACTCCGCGAGTTCCTCCGCGTTCCGTGCCGTCATTTCAACCGCTTCTAAATGAGCCTTCCGGGTAGGGGTTATCTTCAACGGTTCAATCACAGTCGCTCCACGAAGATTTGACCATCCTCGCGAATCTCGACGATTCGCATGCGCTCATCGTCCACGAGAAGTGTCATGCCCACCACTAAAAACCGATGATCGCCGTTGGTTACCGATATAGGAGTCGGCAACTGCCGTCTCTTCGCGTTGCGCTTGCGACGCAACTCTGGAAGCGCGAGTATCAGTGTCACGACCGCGCAGCAGGCGAGAATGGCCCAGCCCGCGTCGAGGCCCTGCGCCGGCGTGAGGATGGCGCTAATCACTGACACACCCGCACGCCGTACACCGCGTCCAACGCTGCGTCAATCCCGAGCTGGTAGCCATTGTTCAGCGCTACCGAATCGTAAATGGCATTTTCCTGGTAGAACATCGCGGCTCCGTTTACCGCCGCCATGGCTTCAAGACGACTAATCAGTTGCTCTGGGGCAATCGTTCCCCAGTTCGGCTTCCGCAGGCGGTTGCTGGGAAGCGGATCGCCAAACGGCAGCACCAGCGCCGAGCCAGAGACGAAGGCGTTCGTGGCGTCGCGTTGCTGCGTGGCCAGTTCGTGCGACCCATCGTTCTCAGACTTGGTGTACCCAAGAACCATGGTTGCGACTATTACTGCCAATTGATCAGCTTCGAGTTCAATCCTCATCCGCGTCATTCGATCATTCCTTTCGCCTCGTACAGGCTGCTCCAATGATGCCACGTTTAGAGCATTGACGCCAGTACCATTTTCTTTTTTTTCTCGTAGTAGTCGCGCTGATACTCGCGCTGTGGAATGGCGCAACACTCGCGTCGGCACCCTTGCACGTAGCCCGAGCGCGTGCCGTGCGTGATGCGTCGATCCTCGAATCGCCACACGCGCCGCGTGCGTCGCTCGAAGCCCAGTGTCGCGAGGGCACCTTCGATGGGCAGTTTGCGAGCAGCGTGCACGCGACGAGCTGCGCCAAAACACTCGTCACAGAGACAGCCGTCTAGGTAGCGGCCAAAGGAGCCGTGCTTACTCGCCACGCTCCGCATTTTCACGCTCTTCGCGCTCCCAGGCGCTTTCGCCAGTCTCGGCGTCGCCAACGATCTCTGCGTCCACAATCTCGTCATCGTCAAATGGCACGACCTCGGGTTCTTCCTCGGGGTCCATGCGATTGACCACGTGCCCATCAGTGGCGTCGGCTTGCATGACGTCGATGCTGCTCGGGAGCCACGCCTTCTGCTTCAAGAAGCACGTCTTCCAGGCCATCGCCTCGAACTGGTCCTTGTCGGCCCAAGGACCCACGATTGTTCCGTTTTTCTTGGCGTAGCGATCACGGTGACGTTCGACTTCGGGTCGGCTCATCACGACGAAGTTACGTCCACCATTGGTGAGTCGCGTGACCACGTAGTAGTAGAGCGGTGCGCCACGCTTGTCGTCCTCACACGGCTTATGGATGAGGTACTCGTCGAGCCCATAGGCGTAGTCGAACTCATCGCCCTTGAACACGGTGCGCGGGTTGATGCCTTGTATCTGCCCAGTGCGGTGCGAGAGAGCGGCCCAGCCGCGATAGCCGACAATGAACTGGACCTCGGCAACCCCGTGATTGCGATAGGGCACCGGGTACCACTGCTGCATCGGTCCCGGCTCCAGACCCAACTGCGCTCCCGTCAGCACCGCACCCATGAAGGACCTCGGCGTGCATTCCTTTAACTTCGGATTCTTCGAGAGTTCGTTCTGGACGATGCGCACGTAACGAGCGGGATCCATTGCTCCTGGGAGCGCGCGCGCGATGGCCGACTCCTGAGACTCCACCAGTTCGCGCAGGGACTTGGTGCTCGTCGTTGCTATCTCGCCCTTGCTGGCGGCGTCTACCTGCGCGCGTGCGCGGTCAGCTCCTTGGTCAGCGGCCATGAGCGTCCAGAAATTCTATGGCCTTAGCGGTGCGTCGATCAATGTCAGCCACGCTGAGGTGCTTGCGATACCGCTTGCCTTTCCAGCGTCTGTTCTGGCGTTTTAGCCATTCCTCGTAGGTCACTGATCCTAAAAAAGTGGAGATTTTTTTCGGGCCGTTTTTGGAAAATTCGTTTTCCCTAGTCATTGGCCACCGCGCCGTCTTCAATCACGAAGCCGATTTCTCCCGACTCGTCGACGCGTTCAATCCAGCACTGGAAGTCGTGTGCGTCCGCCATCTCGGCGATGACCGCCATGTTCTCGGAGTCGAGGAGCGACCCGTCGCTGATGCGCACCACTCGAATCTCTGGGTTGAGACTCATCGCCATGGCGAGAGAGATGCGCAGTTGCTCGGAACTAGAACACTGCTTGAAGGGAACGCCATTGTAAGTGACTCCGTCGTCGTCGAACGCGAGTCCTTCGACGGGCATCTTCGCTTCGGCCAGGGCTTTGGCTTTGCTCTTATCGATCGCCACGATGTCAGCAGTCAGCTTCTCCACGCCCTCGTTGAACTTCTCAACCGCACCTGTGAGGACCAGGCGGTCCTGCATGGTACGCACGTTCCTGTTGGTCTGCTCGACACTGGTGAGACGCTCGGTGAAGTCGATGGCCTCGGGAGCCGCCACTACTGCGTTCTTCGCGTTCTCCAACGCGTCCCCGTCGCTGACCAGGTGCTCACGCAGACGCCTCAACTCGACCTCAGCCTGGCGCACCTCCTCGCCGCTCTTCTTCGCGTTCTCTTCTGCCACGATCAGGTCTCGTTGGCTGGCCTCCGCTGCGTGAACCCGGCGCTGGTGCTCAGCCTGTTCAGCCAGAATTTCACCGCTTGAGACCTCCTGGTCAGGTGTATCGTCGGGCACTTGTGGGATGCTCGCGAGTTGTGCCTTGGCGTTGGCGAGATCCCGTCCCCACGTCGTGCGTTCGTCGTAGGTGGCACGTCGCGCTGCGGCCAACTCGTCGGGGTTGAACGGCAGCTCCACCAGCGCGAGCAACGTGGCAAGTTGCGACCTGTTGTCCTGCTGAGCGAACGCCAGCGGGTCGAACGAGAGCGCGCCGAGTTTCTCGTCAAGGAACTTCTGCGGGCTCGGGTACTTCGCTCCCTCCTTGCTCATCACCGTGAGCGCAGTCTTGTCGCCAGCCCACGTGCGCTTCACCGTGAAGTCGCCGAGGTCAAGGAACACGCTCGCGTTATCCTCACCGTCACGGATGGGCTTGGCAGTGTCCTTGGACGCTGCCCCACCACCGAGCGCAAGCCAGATCGAATCGAGCACGCTGGTCTTTCCCTGCGCGTTGCGTCCAGCGATGACCACCACGTTTCCGTCCGGCGTTATCTCCACCGCGCGAAGTCGCTTGACGTTTTCTGCTGTCAATCGAATTACTTTCATTGCTGCTTCTCCTTTTTTGGTATGTTCCATTGCCTTTTTGTAAACTCTTTTACCTCGTGCGTTGGCACCGTGATGCGCAGCCACTTGGCTACCACGACCCCGTGACACGTCGCGACGTCACCGTCCTTCATCAGCGCAGACATCTCGTTCTCGACTGCCCTGAGTTGAGCCTCCTGCACCTTGAGCATGGCCTTCATCGTGGCGCGACTCTCCAGGAGTTCGACGAACCGGGCAGGAACCTCAATCTCCTTGGCCTCGGTGCCCGCGTGCGCGAGCAACGCTTTTCGCGTGGACTCCGAGTCATCAATGTCAGGCATGCGCTGGAGATGCACCAGCGTCCAGAACTTCTCCTCCGCAGCGACCAGTCTGGCCATCAGTTCCTCGTCACGCTCGACGACGTAGTGGATGAACCTGTTGCCGCCGACCAGTGCCGCGACGTAGAGACGCTTGAAGTTCTCGCCACACACCTCGAGGTAGTGCAGTCCCTGGAGACGCGCGTGAATCGGTGGACCGTCTGCCCACTCGTGCGCCTTCGAGCGATCGACGTTCTTGATTTCGAGCACGGCCCACTCGTCCGCAGCCTCGTCGTACACGAAGCGGTCGACGTTTCCGAGCATGAAGGGGCGGCGATGCGAGCGCAGCATGACGGCTGAGCGCGCCACCTCAAAGGTGGTGTCGTCGGCAAACCACTGAGCGATCATCGGCTCGGCGCGACGACCCGCCTGAAAGATTTCCTTGTCCTCGTCGGGCAGCGGGTCAACCTTGTCGAGATAGAGCGCGACCTGGCTGGTGTAGGGAGAGAGACTGAGCGTGGCGGCAGCGTCGGATCCTCCCAGGCCCGTGCGACGCAACTCCAGCCACTCTTCGCGAGCCAGCGTGTCGACGTCGGCGAGTATCTCTGCGTCAAATTCAGGAAGCGGCGTTGCCATTGCTGGCCTTTGCTAGTTCCTCGTTGACGAGACGCACACCCTCGCGAACGAACCATCGGCGCACTGCTTCGCGCCCGATGTGCATGCCCATACCCTCGCTCAAGACCTGCCCGATGGCGTCGAACGATTCCAGGTTGATGCGCATGTTCACTGCGCGCTTGATCAGGTCGGGCCGAAACTTCTGGACGAATCCCATCACGTCAGTTCTTGCCATCACACCTCGTGCCTTTTCTGCTCGTATTCTGCCACGTTAAGAGCATCAGAGTACACCCGCCACTGCCCTGATGCAACGATGCGCTCGGCCTAAAAAGTCGAGCGCATCGTCAACGTTGAGCCTCCCGGGAGAGGAGAGGCGCACTTACTGTAGCGCGAGGAACCCCATCTGCGGAGTGACCGTATTGCAGTTCACCCACTGATGCAACCACCCTCCGAAGCGCATCCCTTCATTGATAAGTCCCGCACACTGCCACGTGCGTCGGTACGAGTTCATCAGCGCGGGCACCCAGTTCCAGCTCAAGATGTCGATACCGATTGCAACGTCGCTGAGGAGCGAATACTTGGTTCCTACCTCGGAGCGACAGAACTCGAGCAACTTCCCGCGGTCCACCTCGGGCGGCGGCGGCATCGTGATGTATCGCCCACCGGGAGCAACCATTGATAGAGGTGCCGTGTCCGTAACGCCCTCGAAGGTCGCCTGGATGATGTAAGGGACACCGTCAACGATCCTGTCAACGACAAACTGATGGTTCCACTCGCTCCCTAGTTTGCCTTTGAGCGCTTCGCCGAGTCGGATGAGTCGGCCCATCAACCCCTTGGTGTGGGCGAACCCGATGTCGCCGGCTTGGATCGTCACGGAATCTTGACGTAGAACTCGATCATCTGCTCCATGGCCTTGATGATGTCCTCTTCGGGGAGGCGCTTCACGGCCATCTCGACGAGGTGGCGCAGGTCCGCCTCGATGCCACGAGCACGCGCTAGGAGGTCCTCAGGCCCTTTCGGGGCTACGGGAGTGTCGTTCGTGGGCGTCGTGACGGGAGGTGCCTGATCTGGCGCTGATGCTGCCAGTGTGGCGGCACTGGTCAAGCCCCATTTGGCGGCTACCGCGGCGTCGTCGCCCTGGAAGTGCTTGGTGAGCACCAGCACCAGTCCGTCGATGCAGTTGATGTCGAACTCGTTGGTCATCAACTGGAGCTGTGCCCAGGTGATGCACTCCTTGTTCGTCGGGTCGTAGGCGACGCCCGTGACCGCGTGGCCATCTTCGGCGTCAGGGCTGGAGGACTGAGTGCCCCACGGCACGTGGTCGTCGAACTCCTTCTCCGCGTCGGGGTCGAGCGCCAGGCAGATGATGACCCCGCCTTGCGTGTCATAGATGGCCTGCTCGATGATCGACGCATCAAAGACCGAGTTCCCCTCGGCGTCGCGGTCCTCAGGTCCGAGCACACCCACGTACTCGGCCAATCCTTGCGCCAGGATGGACTTCGCGCCGGCGTAGGGGCTGGTGCCATCGCTGAGCGGCGTCGGGGGCTGGCCGTTCGCCTCGCAGTAGACCTTGTACCACTCGACCGCCTCGTCGGGGTGGGGGATAACCGCGCCTTCGACGAAGGTCGGGTGTCCCTTGTCGTCGAGACCCGTGAGCGCCTGCACCGTAGTGGCGTGCGCGACCGCGGCCCAGAAGCAGTTCGGCCACTTGTCGTTGCCCTGCATGCCGTAGACCTTCTCGCCGTGCGTGGCGTCGTAGGTGTCGGGCAGGTCAGGGTCAGCGGGCGGGTAGGCAGCCGCGACCGCCTCGTCCTTGGGCGCGTGGCGAATGACACCGCGCAGTCCGTGGGTGCGGTCGGCGGGCTCGAGGTTGTCGATCTGGTCGGTCATTGGATGTCCTCTCGTTTGGGAATCTTTTTTATGCAGCGGTGGCAGAGCTTGTAAGTCACACCGTTCGCGTCAGCGAAGCCGTGGTGGCCGATGAATCTGCAACCTGGTGTATGGCAGTTGTTATGACGATAGTAGAGCACGAAGAGCCCGAGCACTGAACCCAATTCGCTGATGTCGCTGCCGAATCCCGACCAGAATCCGTAGTAGGGACCGCCCTCATTGACAGTGCCCGTGTGCACTTCGACCCACCACCAGAGCGAGTTGAGCCAGTGCACCTAGTCGTGGACCACGTGCGCGAAGGCGAGGAGCGCCAAGCCGAGGCCGAGCAGCATGAACAGGTGACGAAGTGTGTCCCACGTGCCGCCCACGAGCGCGATGAAGAAGAGCAGCACGAACAACACGCCAGCCAGAATGAATAACAGGGTCCTCATAGATTCCTCCTCAGTGTCCCGATACGTAGATCAAAGCTGCGATGCTGGCCAGCGCGATGAGGTTGGGGATCACGCGCGCGAGCAGGTTCAGCGCACCCGAGCGCTGGCTGATCGTGGTGCCAAGCGTAGTGATGAGATTCCTCAGCCCTTCGAAGTTCTTGTCGGTCCCGTCGAAGCGCTGAGACACCTCATCCTCGAACTTTTCAAGGGCCTCTTTCTGCGCAGCCATGGCTTCGGCGAAGCGTCGGTCCATTTCGGTGAATCGACGCTCGGTGTAGAGGTACAGCGTGTTCGGTGTCCACCCGATCTCGTCGACGGGAATGGTCACGCCGCGACTCGATTCGCCGGTCGGTAGAAACCTACAACGCCCAGTCCATTACTCAGGTTGTGCACTTGGTCACGGTTGAAAGGAATCTCGCAGTTGCCACGCTCGGTGTCGTAGGCGTTGAGGAGGAGACCGCTGCGTGTCTCGTGGTTGTACTCAGCCACGATGCCCGTGTGGCCCGCGTAGCCCGGTCGGTTCTCCGAGCCGAGGAAGCATCCGACATCGCCCGCTTCGAGTTTCTGGCTCGGGTGCACGATGCCGCCCAAGTGCTGCAGCCATTGGTCGTTCGCGGTGCCGTTGGAGATGGAGAAGAACCCCGCGCGGCGCAGGCACACGATCACCTCGCCCGAGCAGTCGACGTGATTCGGCCAGGGGTCGGTCGGCATCCAGTCGTGTCCGTCGCCATCAGAGCCGACCGGAGACTGCATGGAGTACGGCGTGTGACGCTCGAGCAGCACCCTCGCCGTCGAGACGATGAGCGCGGCGGCTTCGGTGCGAGCGGTCACGCGATCTGCACCGCCGTGATACCGCTCACGTTTCCGATGGAGAGATCCTTCGACAAGTGCAGTACGAACATGGACGAGTTCCCCGACGCTTCCATATACACGGTGGTGGGGGACGCAAGGACTACCACCTTGGTTATGGTGACATACGCGTCTTGCGCGGCGCCCGCGAGGTTGCCGACTGCGCAACTTCCCGCTGCGTAAGCGCCTGTGGCGCTGACACTGGTAGGGCCTATCCACAGGTCAGCCGTATTCACGCTTGCTGACGATTGCGTAAACAGTGCTCGCGCCGTTATAAGCCACGTCCCGGCCCCAAGAGCAACCGAGGTGATGTTCGTTTCTGCGCTGAGTGCCGAACTATCCGCTGTGATGTAGGACTCGACGTAGTTGGACGTCACCGGGGTCACCGCTGGGATCGCAGCCCACGCAGGCAGCCCCCCGACAACCGTGAGCACCTTGCCGGTGCTGCCGATGCCAAGGCGTGCGAGGGCGTTCGCCCCTGAGGCGTAGAGCAGGTCGCCGAGCGTAGAGAGCTTCGACTTGGCAGAGTCCTGGTAGGCCGGCAAGCCCGCGGCACCGGCGCCTACCGTCTGGAACTGCGTCCCCGAGATGGGCAGGCGACCCATGACCACGCCCGTCGTGGTGCTGACGATCGGGATGTCGCCCTTGGTCGTGGTCGCAAACGCACGCGCCGAGAGGTCAGCACAGAACGCGGCGTCGAGCGTGTGGACGACCGCTGCACCTTCGGCGTGTGACTGGGGGGTCGTACCGTCGTAGCCACGACCGACCAGCGTGTCGACCGTGACGGTGAGGCCAGAGTAGGAATCAACCAGCACGGTCTCTTGGATAGTGTCGCTGCCCTGGTCGAGCGTGACGGTGAAGGGGAGTCCCGAGGCAGGCCATCCAGTGACCGACTGAACCTGGAAGGTAAGTTCCGCATCGTCGATCGGAGCAGTGAGCGTCGTCTCCACCGCCGCTCCACTGAAACCCTGTTGACGTCCGGCCATCTCAACCTCCCTGACTCAGCGTAACCAACTTGACCGTGCAAATTCCGGTAAACCAGGTGCGCAAATCGTTCACGTCCTCGGGCGCCAGCATCACTTGGTCGATGTACGCGCTGTAGGTGAGGCCCAGCAGCGTGACGTCGACCACGACGCCGGTCCCTTCCAGGCTCTTGATGTAGAGGTATTCCGCCAGGCAGTCCTGCACCCAGCGCTTCTGGGACTTGCCGAGCGAGTAGACGCGGTCGGCCCACATGATCGCGAGCAGCATCTCGTCCTGGCGCTTGGTCGTGACCATGGCCTTGGTGATGTGGCTGAGAAAGACCGGCCCGCTCGCCTGTCCCGTCGCCGCGGTGAGGGTGATGAGCGGCATGAAGCGATCGCCCGTGATAAGGCCCGCCGAGAGCGGGGTGTCGACAGTGGTCGACCCTTCGACGTCGTTGGTGCCCACCTCGGTGACGGTCGTCACGTCCTCCGAGATGATCTGATAGCCCACCGTCGCTCCCGCAGGCAGCGGCTCGTGCTGGAAGTCGACCTCGACGACGATCTTGTTCTCGAGCGTCCCGTAGCGCACCCAGCCCGGCTCGAACCACGCCGACTCGACCACCAACCCGTCAGGACCGTAGAGAAGGTAGTTCCCCTCGTTGAGCACCACGAAGTAAGGAACGCCCGCCATGACGACAACCTGGGTGACGGTCCCCGACACGGGCGACATCACGTCGCTTGCGTAGGCCGGGACACCGGGTGTCGTGTACTGGGAAAGGTCCGCGCGCCCGAGACCGGAGACCATGGGCCGCTCCGTTGCCCACGGCTCGGCCGGGTCGTAGTTTGACCATCCGAAATATTGGAACTGCGCCCAGGCCGCGGTGCAGTAGACCGGCCCCGGGTCCTCGATGACCGGGTTGATGTCAAACACGCCATTGGAATTGGCGTCGGTGCCAGTGCGCACGCCAAGAGACGTGCCCAGCAGGATCGAGCCAGCGTTGTAGGCGATGGCGTTGATCGTCTCGCCTGCAGGCAGGGCGGTTGCCCAGGTGGGAGGAGCGAGCGTCGCGCCGTTGTTGGTGGTATCGGGTTGCAGCGCACCCACGAAGGCGAGACCGCTGTCGGGACCTCCCGCGTTGCCCGCCACGATGATCGCCGAGGGCAGTTCGGTACCGCAGTTGAAGACGAACCCGGGGTTCTCGCTCTGATAGATGAAGGTGATGTTGCCGCTCGCGAGGATCTCCACCAGGTCCGGACCCGTCGAGGCGATGAGGTGCCCCTTGGCGTAGAGCACGAAGGTGGCAGCGTAGGGTGTCGAGCCCGTGCCGTTGCTCGTCGGGTGCGGGCTGACGGTGCCCGCGACCGTGCCGTCGTCGACGAAGCTCGGAATGTCCCCGGTGTAGATGAGCAGGTCCGAGCCGCCGATGTTGCGACGCACGTTGAAGTTGCTGGCGTTGGTGTCGGGATTCCAGGTGAGATTGATGGGCGTGCTCGCGACGGTCTGAGTGACCTCGACCGAGTTGGTCTCATTCCCGAACGTGTCCACTTCGCTGATGTACCAATGGACCGTGCCGTTGGGCAAGTTCGTCGCGTTGACCGTTCCCGCGGCAGCGACCGCCGCGATCGCGCCGCCGATGCCATTGAGCGCGGCGGGTGTGCCCGCAGCAGATGACGTGGTGTCTCCTGCGGTCGTGACGTAGACGCCGTCGGCACCGCACGCGATCCACACTCTCGATCCGTCACTCGTCATCGAGACGATGCTGTCCGTGTTTGGCGTGGACACCTCCGTCCACGTCGGTATCGGCACCCCGACAGGATTAAGGGTCCACCACAGATGAACGCCGTCTGTCTGGTAGAGGTAATTCCCGCAGGCCACGATGAGCAGCGGCCCAAACGATGCGGAGTTCTCTCGAATCTGGGCGTACTCGGGCAGCAACGTCATCTTGCCCTGCGTCCAGAGGTTCACACCCTGGCTCTTCCAGCCCCTCGTGCGCACGCTCGGGTACTCGCCGGAGTGCACGTAGACCGACTCGAAGGCGAAACGGTTGTCGAGAAACTCCTGACCAATGCCGAGGAAGTAGTTGTCCTGCGCGCGAGGCCAGATGCCGGCAGCGCTGAGCGTCTGTTCGCCAGGCTCGACGGAGTCATCCGAAGAGACACGCCGCACCTGCATGGTGGTGATGCGCGACTTGAGAAAGTCAATCTGGTATGGGTGGTCGTTGATGGCGATGGGTAGGAACCAGGGGACCAGGTCACCGGGAGGCGCGTTACTGCCGAACCACCACGGGCTGTGAATCGGATTGTGGAAGGTCTTGAAGCCAGCCACGATGTCCTAGTAGTTCGACGAGCGCCAGGGCCAGTCGCTCAACAGTCGTTGCTGCGCGTCACCGAGGCGCTTGTCACGCTCCTGTTCGAACTGCGAGGCGTCTTCCAAGATCGCCTGCATCGAGACGTCCTGGTCGTCGCGACTCTGGCCCTGCACGTTGAGCATCGCGCGGCGCACGGCCACCATGCGCAGCAGTCGCGCCGTCACCCCGAGCGGGGGAATGTCGAGGTCGCGCTCATCGAGGCCCACGTCGCCCACGAGATCCGTTGTCCCGGTCCACGAGGTGTCGACGTCGAAGGGCGTAGCGAACACGACATTGAGGTTGCCGGTGAACGTCGGGAGCGATGTGCCGGTGAGCACCAGCGCCACGCCCGAGGGGAACTCTGCGGGGTTGGCCTTGGGCACGTAGCGAAAGGGAAACGAAGGGTTGGTCTGCTCGACGTCGATCGTCCCCGGCACGAACCAGAAGCCCGGCGCCCCGATGTAGGGCGGCTGGGGAGCGGTGACCAACAAGATGCGATTGATGATGAGCCCGAGCCCGCCGTCGTCGATCGAGTTCACAATGGCGCCGAGGTCGTAGCCACGCTGCCAGAGCACGATGGGGATTTGCACGCTGGCGATCCCGTAGACCTGCGGCCCCCACTTGCGAATCTCGTCGCGCAGCCGATCTTGGATGAGAGCACGCGGCCATGGCGGGTCGACCAGCACCTGCGCGCCGGCTGACGCCACGGCGGGCGTCGTGTCGTCATAGCCCCGCAGCACGGAGGCCGTGCCCGCAGACGGGTTGGTGGTGAGCACGTACATCGTCTCGTCGCCGATCGAGATGAGCGCACCCTGGTCAATGCCGTCGAGGTCGTTGACGAACGACAGGGTCTCGACCGTGCCCGCTGCAGGCGCATCAATAGAGCCACCCAGCAGGTTGATCGCGTCCCTGGTGGTGCCACGCAACTGGCGAAGGATGTCGTCGGTCATCTGGTCGAGCGTGAGCGAGAAACTCATGACCGCTTCCCTGACTTCTGGAGGTGCGCACGACGAGCTTGACGATTCAGCACCGCTGCGCGAAGTATGACGGGCGGGACCTCAGAGGCCCTGGTGATCTCGCGCCCCACACGAGGGCGCTGCGTGTCGGCAAAGGCTGAGATTGACTTGAGGCCAGCGCTGCCGGTGCGGTACATCTCCTCGTTGAGATTGACCGGCTTCATGTGTCCGATCTTCACGCGCGTGTCGACGTAGATGGGAAAGCCCAACTGACGTGCACGCATGCAGAACGTCCAGTCCTCGCCGAACTCCTGGGTCTTGTAGACGCTCTCGGCGAACCAGGGACACGGCTCGGGATAGGACGACTTCATGCTTTCGAGCACGCCTCGGTGCATGAGCAGGAACGCCGCTCCCGTGGCGTCCACCTCGACGATCTCATCCTCAGCCCAGGCGTTCACCACCATGACCGCGGAGCCGTCGTTGGTGTCGGGGTCGACGAAGCGGTACATGGTCGGAATGATGGTGCCACTTCCGCCGCCGAAGCAGAGTCCTCCCACGAGAGGGCGAACGATCTTTCCCTCCTCGCTGCGCACCCCGTCAAAGATGTGCTCCAGCGCGTCGGGGGTAAAGATCATGTCGGCGTCGATCATCAACAGCCACTCGACTTCTGACCAGGACTCTTTGGTGAGGAATGAGCGCACCAGGGAGTTGCGGGCGTGACCGATGCGCGGTCCAGATTCAGTGAAGGTGTGGCCGATGACGCATTCGTGGGCACGCTCGCCGGTGACGACCGCGTTCTTGTCGGCGTAGATGAGTTGGAGAACCGAGTCCATGAACCGACCGTGCACCTCGCCCGGTTCGGTCCAACAGAGCGCGACTCTCTCGACGGTCACTACGAGACGAAGATTGAGCCGACAACGTTGGCATTGTCGGCGACGACGAAGAGGCCGTCCTTGAAGGACCAGCCCTCGTGGTCAGTGAACTCCTTGGAGAGTCCCGCAGGAACGTTGATCTGGATGACCAGTATGCCCGTGGCGTCTGGTATCGCGGGCTTCTGGTTCTTGGACGGTGTCGGCACGTAGAACTTCACGTTGTGCGTCGAAGAGTCCGAATTGTAGAGCGCCCAGCCGTGCAGCGTGCACTGGAAGGAGGGCTGTTGGACCGTCTGGCCCGGGAAGAGAACGATCTGCCCGGTGACCCCGGTGAGGGTCTGTACGTGGTTTAATCCCTTGCCCATGGGGCTCCGATCGCTACGCCCGAATGGGCTGGCCTAGCAATGACACTAGACCAGCCCATCTCAAGCAACTGGTTACGTCAGGGCGTTGAACTGGCCCGCGTGCGCTTGCGTACGGAACTTCAACGTCTTCTCAGCAAGCACCTGACCGAGGGTGTTGTCACCCGTCTTCGCCAACATCTCAAACTGCATGGGGCGAAGCGTGGTGATCTCGGCCTGCTCACGTGAGAACACGAAGCCCTGGTTCTTGAGCGCCCAGCGGTCGAGGCAGATCGTCAGCTCCCCGAAGTCCGTGTCGTAGGCGCGAACGACCTGCCCACGCTTGTCGGTCTCCTGGAAGTAACGAATCACCGTGCTGTCGATCGCCGAGACCGTGCGCTTCTGCTTCGAACCCACCACGAAGCGGTTGGGCGAGCCGCCCGCGTCGTAGCAGTTCTGCATGATGTTCACGATCGCCGAGTCGCTCAGCGTGGTGGTCGTCGAGTCGACGTTGCTCGAGATCCAGTACGACAGCCCGCCCATGGTGCGCCCAACCGTCGCGGATCCCGCGTTGGGGATGCCGTTCAGGAGCGCCTGTTCGAACGTGATCGCCATTTCCTTGATGCGGTTGGCGACCTGGTGGTCGAACTCGGTGCCGATGAGGCCGTACTTCTGGACCACTTGCTCGGTGCCCGAGACTTGCACCGCCACCGGCCCGAAGATCTGGGTCCAGTTGAAGCGGTCGCTTCGGTCAATCGCGCGAGCGGCGGGTGGCGCGGAGCCTTCGGCCAGTGCCGACCCGATGCCGATGATCGTGTCGCCAGTCACGAATGCCACGGCGGTCGTGC